>NZ_MCZK01000169.1 GCF_002875945.1 Vibrio lentus | reverse complement strand
TAACGAAACATCACTTAACGTCGGCGCAGTCTTGTCAATCACGACCGTAACCACGTCTGAGTCTGACGTATTACCGGCGATATCCGTCACGACTACCTTGTATTGATAGCTGCCCTCAGGTAAAGCGGCCGTTGTAAACAGGTGACTAGCACCGGTCAACACCACTTTATCTTCCACTAAGAGGTTGCTTGGATTACCGCTTGCCCACACCATCAGCGTCGCACTATGTGCATCACCGAGTGTGCTTACCGAGATCTTTAATGCGTCGTTATTGGTTAGGTTGTCATCGGCCTCAAAACCCGAATCATTCTCTAATGAAGTGGTCGCTGTTGGAGCAACGCTATCAAGCGTAAAGCTGCCCTCAACCTCGCTCTGGTTACCTGCCACATCCGTCGCAGTTACCTTCCACGTGTAACTTCCGTCCTGCTCGATTTCATCAGCAGTCACTGTCCAAGTCCCATCGCTTCCAACGACCGCAGTCAACGTTTGCGAGCCTCCAGGACCAGTAATCACCACCTGGATCTTATCGCCATTGTCACCAGAGCCTGAAAGAACTGGCTCTTTCTCACTGGTGTACACCACGTCATTAAGGCGACCCGTTTCTGAATCAAACTGCGCTGTTAGTTGAATATCATCATCAAACGTAAATGTGCCTGAGACAGTTTTTGTGTTACCCGCAATGTCTTCATAACGTAGGCTGTATGTGTACTCACCATTAAGATCACCAAAGGTAGGAATGTCGAGTGTCCAGACACCATTACTGCCTGCTGTGGTTGACACGTCTGTTGGCAATGCCACGGTACTGCCATCAGGCTTCTCAAGTGCGGTTAGCGTCACTTTCGTTCCCGCTTCTACCATACCGGAGAGCTTCACCGTCGTTTGATTAGTGATGTTATCGGAATCCAATTCACCACTGTCCGTATCAGAGCTTAAGCTGTGATCATCTCCACCTACTACAGTTCGATCGATAACCAAATCGACATCACTGCCAACGGAACTGCTCATGTTGCCTGCTTTGTCTGTCGCGCTTACGGTCACGCTCCATGTCCCTTCAGGGATATCTTGCGGTACCGTTAACGTCCACTCACCATTGCTGTACGCATCAGCCTCAAATTCAATACGCTGAGCGCCTTGAACTAAGACCACTTTCACCTTAGCGGACTCGGTTACATTACCGGTAAAGACCGGACGTAATGTATTCGTCACCATATCACTGTTGCTGTTGCCTGAGTCTGTCGCCTCAGTCAATCCTGCAAACGTTACGATTGGCGCTTGTGTATCGATAATCGCCGAGCCCGTTTGCACTGCAGAGTCGTTCCCCGCGGCATCTTGAGCGTAGACAGACCACGTGTACGTACCATCGGCAAGATCTAAACCATCTTGTATTGGGAATGTCCATGTACCGTCACTTGCTACCGTCACAAATGCTGGAGACAACGTGACTGGCGTCCCGCGACTGTCGGTCAATGAAAGATAAACGCGCACGTTCGCTTCGGCACCTGAGCCAGAGAAAACAAGCTGCTCATCGTTAACGAACCCACCATTTTCGGCACCATTTAGCTCTACGTTACCGAGGATAGGAACCTCAGTGTCAATCGTCATAGATTCAATCGTTGAGCTCGCTTCATTACCCGCAATATCCACGACAATGACTTGATAGTTAAAGCTACCATCATCCAGCGCCGGAACCCTAAAGGTGTAGCTGCCATTGTTATCAACCGTTACAAAGCCAGAGTCGTACGTCGCCGAGCTAGAGCTGCCACTCGCTTCCCAAACCAATAATTTAACTTGATGCGCTTGACCGCTTGTAACAACTTTGAGATCAGGAGTATTGTCTTGTGTGATCCCATCAGAAGCACTTACGCCAGTGTCGGTTAACAACTCTAAAGACTCAAACGACGGTGGCGTCGTATCTAAAGTAAAGTTGCCACTTTGAGAACGATCTGTGTTGCCTGCTGCGTCCGTCGCAACAATCGACCAGTTATAAACACCGTCAGCCCCCAGAGCAGTACTATCAATGGACCACGCACCTTTGTCATCCACCTCTGCGGTAAACTCTTGACTTCCCCCTGGGCCAGACACCGTTAGTGTGATTTTGTCTCCTTTCGTACCTGTGCCTTTGAACGTTGGGGTATCATCTTTAGTGAATAGCACACCGTTTTGCTCGACTTGCCCCGCATCCAGCGTCGCCGTAATACTGATGTGAGTATCTAACTCGTAGCTGCCGCTCACTTCTTTGCTGTTGCCAGCAACATCAACGTACTCGATCGTGTAGTTGTATACGCCCTGCTCGCCTCCAAAACTTGGTAGCGTGATTTCCCAGTTACCACGGCCATCTGCCGAAACACTTGCTACCGAGCTCACATCTATCGGATTGTTGCTTGGTGTTGACAAGCTTTTTAGCGTGACAGTACTGCCCGCTTCTACGTTGCCTGTCAATTTGATGGTGGTGTGGTTAGTCAACTCATCACCACTTTCGCCTGAATCTGAGTCGCCATGCAGACCGACGTCGTCACCTCCAGTCACCGTTCTGTCAATCACTAAGTTGGTGTCTGAAACCACGGCATCACTGGTGTTACCCGCCATATCGAGTGCAGTCACGGTCACATTGTAAGTGCCTTCTTCAATGGCACTCGTGGCCGCCAAGGACCATGCTCCTGTCACGTACCCTGAGGTTTCAAACGTGTAACTTTTCCCTGCCGGAATGGAGGTCAACGTTACCGTCACTTTCGCACTTTCTGTGACCGTACCAGTGAAAACTGGGGCATCCGAATTCGTCAGCATATCCGATGAATCATCACCACTGTCCGTATCCGCACTAAGGCCATTAAACGTCAGTTCAGGTAAGGTAGTATCAAGTGTGAATGAGCCCGCCTCTTCAGCTGAGCGGTTACCTGCAATGTCTTGCGCGACGAAACTCCATTGGTAAGTGCCATCTTCTAACTGACTTGCGATCTCCGGAGGTAAAGCGTACACCCAACTGCCATTCGTCGCCTCAACGTACGCCGGGTCGACAACAATGTTTGCTCCCTTTGAGTCCGTCAGTGTCAAATAAACACGCGAGCCCGCTTCCGCTGTACCACTAAAGCTCACTTCAGGATCGTTCACGTACGTGCCATTTTCTGTATCGTCAAGCGACACCGAACCTAACATCGGTAATGTGGTATCAATTTCTACGCTTGCAACTGCGCTCTCTGACACGTTGCCCGCGGCATCAGTCACAATGACTTTATATTGGTAATGGCCTTCACCCAATTGAGACGTGGTAAAAGTATGATCTTGTGAGCCTGAGAGCTGATGTGTCGAATCAAACACCGCTTCATTGACCGTCTCACCTTGCTTCCACACAACAAGACGCACATCGTATGCGTTCCCAGTGGTGGTCACTTTAATGGACAATTCATCATTCTTTGTAATGCCATCATTACTTACAAAACCACTGTCATTAAGCAGTTCTGTGGCCGCACTTGGCGCAACCGTATCTAGAGTAAATTTACCTTCCGTTACTTGAGTGTTACCGGCTACATCGACCGCTTCCATCGTCCAACTGTATTTACCGTCCGTGCTTAAGGCATTATCACCGTCGAACGTTACGCTCCAAACNNGTCACTGCAATGGTGTTATCAAAAACAAACGTGCCCGTCTCTGTCGCGCGGTTGCCTGCGATATCAACAATCGTCACTGTCCACTCGTAAGTGCCATCCGTCCCCAATGATGGCGCCGTTAAGATCCAATTACCTTCACTGTCAACCGTTGCGGTTGTTGTTGGAATCGTCACTGCGACACCGGTGGTGCTGTTGACTAAAGACGTCAACGTAACCGTTGCACCAACCTCACCCTGACCACTCAGTTTTACCTGCGCTGCGTTAGTGATGTCATCACTGTCTGAGCTACCGCTGTCCGTACTGCTGTCTAAACCCGCATCAAAACCAACGATCTCAGTATCAATCACTAATGAATGAGTACTCGATGCCTCACTTGTATTACCCGCCGCATCCGTAGCCACGACCGTCCACTGGTAAGTGCCTTGCGCTAACGTCGTGGTGTCTAAACGCCAGCTTCCGTCACTCTCTGTCACGGTCATGCTGAATGTATACGCAGCAGTATCTGGCGACGATGCATTAAACAACGTCAGCTCTATCTTATTGCCTTTCTCGGCTGTACCGCTGAACGTTGGAGTCGTGTCATTAGTGATGCCATCATCATCCAACCGTCCTGTATCGCTGCTCGCCTCAAGGCCAACATCCGATAAAGTCGGAACCACCGTATCAATGTTTAACGTGGTACTGCTGCTTGTCGCCGTGTTCCCGGCGGCGTCCATAACCTCCGCGATCCAGGTATAGCTGCCGTCAGCCAGCTCGGTCGTTGGGGTATAAGACCACGTACCGTCCTGGCCAACCGTGACATAATCTGGCTCTAACGTAACCGGATCGCCAGCATTATTAGTGACACGAATAGACACGCGTGCACCCGCTTCCGAGAGGCCCACAAACGTAGGTGTTGAGTCATTTGAGTGGTTGCTGCCTGCTACTAAGCTTGTGTCACTGTCATCCGATAACGAAACATCACTTAACGT
>NZ_MCZK01000168.1 GCF_002875945.1 Vibrio lentus | reverse complement strand
GAATTACGCAACAAAGCCTAGTTGTTCGGTCACTAATATTGATAGATGGGTTATTCATTTAACGATAATACCCAAACCAAAGATGCGAGCGGTTTTAATTCGATATTAAAATTTCCGATGCTATTTTCAACGGTGAATACTTGTTGGTGAACGCCTTCAATATGTTCATCTAGCAAGTAATTGCCATCCGCTATTTTGAGTTTTTGGATGACATCACTTGCAACCGTCAAGTGAATTCTCTCTGTGATGTGCTGGCTGAAATTTGCGGCCACAATGGTGAGCTCTTGGTGGTCATAGCGCAGAAATGCGTAAACCGAATCACTCAAATTATTGCTCTGGTGTAAGTCTACGTACTGCCCCGTCATTGAAGAGTGCTCAAGCGAAAAGTTCATTACCTTCTGATAGAAGTGACGTAGCTGCTTTTTGTTGTCGTCTAATAGCCCACCATCAAATGCACCATGGTTCATCCATTTTTGGTGTTGTGGGACTCCGATGTAATCGAATATAGAGGTACGTGAGGGTTGTCCAAAGCCTGCATCTTCAGCTCCCGGTTCGCCAACTTCTTGTCCAAAATAGATCATGGTCGGTGAACTGCTTAATAACGCGCTGACGAGCATTGCAGGCTTCGCTATATTCGGGTCACCGACAAACTCAGGAGACGCGATGCGCTGTTCATCGTGGTTATCCAAGAAGTGCATCATGTGATGTTCAATATCCATCATCTGATGTTGGATTTCGGGGATGATAGCCGTTGAAGCCTTGCCTTGCATGATGTCTTTAAGTCCATCGTACAGATCAACTTTGTCATACAGGTAGTCCATTTTACCGAGATGGATGTAGTCGCGGTATAAGTCCGGTTGATAAACCTCAGCCATTAAAAAGGCACTGGGGTTTTTCATCTTTATCGATGAGTTGAGATAACTCCAGAACTCGACAGGCACCATTTCAGCCATATCGTAGCGGAACCCATCAACACCGTTGTCTAACCAGAACAAGGCGATGTCTCGGAATTTAATCCAAGAGTCTGGCACATTCACGCCTTTCCAGAAGTGGTAATGGTCTAGGTGATCACGCTGTGCATAATCGCTCGGCAGCTCAGGGAAGTCTTTTGAGCCATCAGGGCGCACGCCGTAATTGATCTTCATGGTTTCATACCAGTCGTCAACATCCGGCTTAGCCAAGCGTGAGCCGTTGCCTGTCCATTTAGCGGGTGTCTCGATAAACGGGGCTTTCAGATTAGGGTGCTGCTCACCACCAAGTGGGCTAAAGGCTGGCTCTACATCCGGCAGTTCAAAGGCGCTGTTGGGAATGTAGTAGAAGTTATTGTCTCGGTGATATTCAAGCGTAGTGTCATCGTGAGCGCCAAAGTCACTGACTCCCTCTGGGTTATTTAGCCCCTCATAATGACGCGCAACGTGATTAGGGACGATATCGATGATCACCTTTAAACCGTTGTCGTGGCTTCTTTTGATTAATGCCTCAAACTCTTCCTGACGACGCTCGGGATTGTCGGCGAGATCTGGGTTTACAGAGTAATAATCTTTGACGGCGTAAGGTGAGCCAGCACGACCTTTTACCACGCTCGGTTGATCGTCTGAGATACCAATGTGTTTGTAATCATTGATGACGGCGTGATGTGGCACTCCGGTGTACCAAATATGTGTAATGCCGAGTTTGCGAATTTCAGACAGCGCTTTGTTTGTAAAATCATTGAATTTGCCGACGCCATTTTGCTCTATTGTGCCCCACGGAACATGTTGAGTGTTTTTATTACCAAATAAACGCGTAAAAACTTGATAGATGGCGTACTTTTGGTTGTACATATTTATAATTCCTTTAACTTCCATCATGTTATGTAGGGATGAAAGGGCTTGTTTGTTATTTAGCAGGCTAACTGAATTACAATATGCCTTACTCATCCTTATCAAAATTTACAGGGCGTAATTGCTACAGTATGTGAGCTGTTACCCAAAAGGAGTTGATGTTGTCTTCATCTATTCAAATCGCCATCACTTATCTGGTCCTAGTGGCGGTATCCGCGTTGTTTGTAGAAAGTTCGAAAGCGCTGTTGGTGTGGTATTTGGTTATCGGATTGGTGACGTTTTTTGTGTACGCAAAAGACAAGAGGGCGGCGATCAATGGCAATTGGCGTGTGCCTGAGAAAACTCTCCATATTTTGTCTGTTGCTGGTGGCTGGCTAGGCGCGTTGATTGCTCAAGATAAGCTGCGCCATAAAACGCAAAAGCAGCCGTTCAGAGCTATCTATTGGCTGACTATGACAATTAATGTAGCGTCGTTTGTGTGGACGTTAACCCCAAGTGGGCAGGCTATATTTGGTCGTTGGGTTAGTGAGATTATTGGATATCTTTAACGATAATAATGGCTAGCACGTGTGTACTAACCATCACAAGATAGGAAACTCTTCGATTAGAGCATTGGAATCGTTGATGCTAACAGCAATCCCGCCATGCCATAGTTGAAACTCTTGATACGTACTGGTGTTGTTAGCCAGTGTTGCAGTTGCTTGCCTGCTGCCGTCCAGAATGTCACAGATGGTAAGTTGGCTAGCGTGAATATTGCTGCGATGATCGCAAGCTCCCACCATGAACTGCCACTGCTATAAACAGAAATCGCCGTCAGTGCCATTGACCAACCTTTCGGGTTTACCCACTGAAAACTTGCCGCGCCAATGAAGGTCATGGGCTTATAAGCTTCGGTACTTTTGGCTTTGCCGCTCAATGCAATCTTAATTGCTAGGTACACAAGGTAAGTCAGGCTTAGGTACTTCAATATTTGGTGAGAGACTGGGTAAGCGTTGAAAATGCCCATTAAGCCGAAACCAACCAACAACAACATGGCTGCAAACCCCAGAGCTATCCCAAGCATGTGCGGAATAGTACGGGCAAAGCCAACATTGGCACCTGATGTCATGAGCATGATGTTATTTGGACCCGGCGTGAACGTCGAGACAAACGCAAACAAGGCAAGTGCGCTAAGTTGTTCTAAAGGCATAATGGTTCTCCAGCAATAAAATGAACGAAGTGACTGACCGGTCATGACTTTCACGTGTTGAGAAACATAGTAGGTGGAAAGTGAGGCAATTATGTGCTTTTATTTCACTTATTATCACTAAATGCACAATAATAAGTACCTATGGATAGATTTGACGAAAGGATATTGCAAGAGCTTAAATTGGACGGCAGAATCTCCAACATTGAGCTTTCAGAACGAATTGGTTTGTCGGCTTCAGCGACCCTAAGGCGAGTACAAGATCTCGAACGTAAAGGGATCATTCAAGGTTACCGCGCAGTTCTGGATAATGGCTTGATGGGTGTCGGCTTTATTGCTTATGTTTCGATTGGTTTATCGAGCCACAGCAAATCGGCTCAGCTAGAATTTGAACAGCATGTCAGCATGGAAAAAGAAGTGGTGGAGTGCCACAACATTACTGGTGCTAACGAATATTTGCTGAGAGTAGAAACCAAAGATCTGCCGGGCTATAAGAAGTTTCATGCCGATGTGCTTGGGGAGTGCGCTCAGGTTCAATCAATAACGACCATGGTTGTGATGGATACCCCAAAAGATGAACGCTAGTCGAGTTTTATTTCAGGAGAGGCGCAGTGCCAAATACTAATCAGTTATTATTGTTCTTAGATGTGGTTCAACAGGGGTCGTTTACCAAAGCGGCAACCTTGCATGATATGGACAACTCATCGCTCTCTAAACAGATAAAAAAACTCGAGCAAGACTTAGGTGTTCAGCTGCTCAACCGCTCTACGCGCTCGTTCTCGCTGACGTCAGCAGGGGAAGATATTCTCGCGCAAACCTATGTGTTGAAAGATACCATCAATCAGATCCAAGGCATTGCAGATTCCTATCAGTCTGAACCCAAAGGTGTGCTGCGAATTACGTCGCCAATCTATTTTGGTCAGCAATACCTACAACCTATCATCACGCAGTTCATGAGAAAGTACCCGGATGTTCAGATCGTACTTTCACTAGACGATAAGATCGCCAACATCATTGCTGGGCAGTTTGATATCGCCTTTCGCTTCAGTAAGCTTGTTGAATCCAACTTGATTGCCAAGAAGATTGCCGACAGTAACTTTATGTTGGTCGCCTCGAACGACTTTGTGAAGCAGCATGGTGAACCTAAAACGCCACAAGATTTGCTCGCTTTACCCGCTGTGATTTATACCAATGGTGATATGACGGTCGATCATCTGAGAATCAGTGAAGAGCCGCATGGCAACACTTTCCAGAGCTTAACGATTCGTGGCAACTATAAGGTGAGTGATGTTCGCACCATGGTGTCTTGCGTAAAAGATGGCTTAGGCTATGGCTTCCTTGATCAATCAAACCTGTATGCCTCAATGAAAGAACTTGGCTTGGTTACTTTGCTTCCGGATTACCCGATTTCTACAATCGATACCGCGATTTACGCTGTCTATCCACACCGTAAGCAGACCAAACTGGTCAAAGAGTTCATTACTACGGTTCAAGACTATATTGGCTCTCCGACCATTTGGGAGAAGATGCAGCAAGGTTAGTTGTTTTTCTAATAGTACAAACTAAAAAAGGAGCCAGATCGTCACACGATCTGGCTCCTTTTTATTCTACCGGCTATAACTGATTTACAATGTAAAGTTTAGCTATAGCTGGCGTGAGCGGTTCTTTTTATCGAAAGAACTGTCTCTTGCTCTCGAAAAGAGTGTCTCTTGATTCGAGACTAGTGTTCGTGAATCGCTTCCTTACCACTTGGGTATGCTTTTGAACCCAATACATGACCGTCGACTTCTTTACCGTAGTAACCTTGGTGGTTGTGGTAACGCTTAGCATTGCCTGCAACATCACCCTTGTATCGTGGGTCTTGTGGGCGTTCATGGCTGTTTACAAACGTGGCCACATCCCATGCATCTTGAATTGAAAGCTGTTGGCTCTTTCCAAGAGGCATGTTTTCGTAGATGAAGTAGGCTGCCGTATTTACACGGTGCATACCGGCTCCCCAGTTGAACGAGTTTTCGCCCCAAAGTGGCGGTAGGTATGAGCGACCATCCTCCCCTTTAATACCTTCACCATTTTGACCATGACAGGTTTGGCAGCTGGTTTGGTAAACCTTCTCACCACGCGCTATTGACGGTTCTTGTTCAGGGTTGTCAATCTTAGGGTAGCCACGGCCTGCCAATTTGCTGCGGTCGTCGATTGGGTATTTGCTTAGCAGTTCTTCAGGAAGAGGGAAGCTTTCCGCTTTTCCTCCGACTTGTAAATCTGCATCGCTGATCTCAGGAACAGGCGTGTCTTGCATGCCGTTCTTATCTAAGATACCGCCCATCGCCAACCAGTATGAATAAGCCGTGAGCGCGACCATCTCTTTTGAGCCAACTGCTGGTGGCAAGCCATTCATTGAGTATGTGAAACAGCCTTGGATACGTTCTGCGTAGCTGTTTACCTTGTCGTTTTTCTTACGGTAAGCGGGGTAGGCCATATACGCTCCCCATAGAGGTGCTGCATTCGCCTTCATGTGGCAGTTGACACAGTTTTGTTCATTGCCTACGAAAGTACCGCGCATCTGTTGTGAATCGACAAACAGTGAATAGCCCAGTTTAACTTTGTCGCCAAACTCCCCTGCAGGAATATCGACTAAGTCTCGTGGCACCAGATATTTGTTATCTTGTGGTTTCTCAACAGCTGGCAGTTCGGTTTGGCGATCGGGCAACTCACCTTCGGCATAAGCGATTCCAGAGGCAAGGGTTGCGGTAATTAAAAGTAATGTTTTCATGCGAGCCCTTTAGTATCGGAAAGATGCGAAGTAGTAAGACAGGTTTTTGATTTCATCGTCGGTCAACTTACCGGCGATATTGCCCATCATGTTCAAATCATCACCCTTACGAGTGCCGTTTTTCCAAGCGTTAAGCTGAGTTTGAATGTAGTCGGCGTGCTGGCTCGCTAAGCGAGGGAACTTATCTACGCCCATGCCACTTGGCCCATGACAGGTTGCACAAGCGGGAATGTTGCGGTCCCAATCACCTTGGAATACCAGTTTACGATACGGGTTATCAATATCTGCCTGAGAGCCGCGCTGCTCTAAATCAGTGAATTCATAAGAAGGCAGTGAAGCGAAGTATTCTGCTACCTCTCGACGAATCGCAGGATCAGACACACCATCCGCCATCCCTTTCATGATCGCGCTTTGACGCTCGCCACTTGAGAATAAGACCAGTTGATGTTCTAGGTAGTCAGCATTGAGCCCTGCAAGCATAGGGGCGATGTTGGGCATGCCTTTCCCGTCGGCTTGGTGGCAACCGCTACAGGTTTCTGCGGCTTCTGGCATTGGATTAGG
Source organism: Vibrio lentus (assembly GCF_002875945.1). Classification (GTDB taxonomy): domain Bacteria; phylum Pseudomonadota; class Gammaproteobacteria; order Enterobacterales; family Vibrionaceae; genus Vibrio; species Vibrio apostichopi. Next base: position 145,460 of record NZ_MCZK01000168.1, on the reverse strand, counting down.
CGCTGCTTGTGCAAAACCGGATAAAGAAAGGCTTCCCAGAGCAGCGATGCAAAGCGTTAGAGTTTGAGTTTTTATGTTCAGCTTAATCATGAGGCGTCGCTATTGGTTGTAATGCACGCATTTTCGACATAATTGGATGTTCGCGCTATTGTGGATTTCCACATTAATTCACTTGGAACTTGAGGTAAGTCTCACATTAATAACCTCAATCACTATAATGGTATTGGTGTGAATTTCGATAGGCGAATCCAGCTGCCGTTAACGAAGTGCAAGGAACTGCCATGTTCGCCTCGGTGTAACTGCTTGTTAAGGCTCTTTTATGGCACCGATTGTATAAGCATAGCCGCTTTATGGAGGCTGGCTAAAAAAGTTACGGTGAAAAGAAGAGAAGACAAGAGAATAGAAGTGAAGAGAGCTTGTGGGTTGGATTGAATGTTGAGGCTTAGATTGGATGTTGCGGATTGAATGCTGCCGATGTTTTGGCTGTTAAAAAAGCAGAGCAACCTCAAATGACGAAGTTGCTCTGTTGCGTTCCTATTCAGAAATGATTAGAGATAGGTATTGGGTCACTGATTAGACTTTGTAGATCTTAGCCGGAAGCGCTTGTCTTGCTGCTGCGCCTACAACCCAATCCAGCATGACGCCTTTGCCTTCTCTCGTCGGGTCAATTAAACCAATATCATTGATGTTAACGCCATCGTTTGACTTCATTTTTACTGGTTGCTGTGTGTCACCAATCCAGTGTGCACGTTCACCGAGCTCTTTGTGTCCAAAGCCGTGTTCAAAGCCTAATGTTCCTTGTTTGATGCCATCAATCACCATCGCCAACGCGTGTGTGGTTGAACTCGGTGTTTCAATAGCAAATACGTCACCGGTTTTGATGCCCGCTGAAGAGGCGTCTTGCGGGTGAATGTAAACCGGGTTCACGCCTTTAATCGATTCCAAGCGTGGTGACAGGTTAGACACCGCACTGTGAATATTGGATTTAAAGTTGGTCAGAGTAAATGGCCACTCTTTTGCTGGGAACTGCTCTGCTAATGGCGTGCCGTCTGCCAGTTTTTGTGGATACCAAGTCGGGCAACCCATGTACTGCTCGCCACTGATGGTGTTGCGCGAGGTACCAAGCTTTTCATTCCAAATAGCCAGTGGTTTGGTCCATTTATACTTCATGGTTTCATTGGTGTAGGCATTGGTTGCGTCTTCAAAACGACCGCCACGCGCAAAGATATATGCCACTTTGAGCATCTCTTCTGGTTTAAGCGTTTTGTTCATCACAGGCACTAGGCGCTCTAGACCAGACCAAACGATATCTTCAGCGTCTACATTCGGCACACCGCCTTTTGCGAATGCCAAGTTAGCTGCAGAGCGCAAGTAGAAATCTTCAGCGCTATGAATACCGTGCCAGTTACCTTGGCTATCTTTGATTACGTTGTCGCCGAAGCCACCCAAGTCGAGTGTTTTCGCCAGATCAATAAAGAAGTTCTCTAGGTTGATGGTACGTCCGTCTTGAGTACGTGAGGTTTTAGGCTCAACTATCGGCCAGCGAGCGGTGATCGCTTTGGTCGCGACACCATGCCAAGGTGTTGCCATGCCCCAGCTCTCGTAGGTTACTGTGTCTGGCACAAGGTAATCGGAGAGTGCTGTGGTTTCATTGATGAACGCATCGATAGAGACGATCAAACCGAGCTGTTTTGGATCCTTAAGTTTCTCGCCTAATAGATTGTCTAACCCCGGAACACCATAAAGTGGGTTCGCCATGTGGTTGATCCATGCCTTTGCGCGGTAAGGGTAGCCATCAATGGCTGCTGATAAATGCTCGGTTAAAAGCGGTGCTGAGATTGGATACCACGGCGCGCGCGTTGGGTAAGGTGATTCACCTGCCGCAACACGACGTTTGTATTCGCTGGTCTTTTGATACGGGAACTTGCTACGAGACAAGAACACACCTTGAGGCTTAGTCTTACCCTTGAACTTGGTAAAGTCGTAACGTGGGCCAGCAACAGAAGTTGGGTAGCCGCCCGCTTTTGCCATCGCACCACCTTTCGCGTTGATGTTACCGATCAGCGCGTTCAGCATCAGAATAGAGAACGAGTTGTAGAAACCATTGGTGTGCATGTTGCCACCATGAGTATCGACGACTGCTTTAGTCCCATAGCTGGTGAAACGTTTCGCTAGCGCAACAATCTGATCTTGTGGGATTTCACACTGCTCACTGTAGTAAGCAAGGTCGTATTTGAAGGCTTCTTCTTTCAATCTTTGCAGAGAAGACTTAACACGAACGGTTTGACCATCAATTTCTACCTCCTGATCTACAAACAACGCAGCCTCATCGACCTGAACATTTGATGTTAATAGTGACGTTGTCACATTTAGTGCGATAAATGCATCATCGTCAGATAGCGGTTCACCCGTTTTTAGCAAACCAATATCCGATGAACGAAGCATGCGCCCGTTTTGTGGGTGTGTTTCATCGCTGATCACGAGGTGAGATGCGTTACACCAGTGGGTGGTGCCTGCTTTCTGCATCGCTTGTGCGCTTGGGCGAGACAAGAAATCATGGTTGTAACGTTGGTTCTCGATGATCCACTGGATCATGCCCAGAACTAATGCTGAATCGGTGCCCGGTTTGATAGGTAGCCAGTTGTTGCGATCGCCCGCAGCAAGGCTTGATGATCCTGCAGGAAGGCTAGGAGTCACTATGGTGTAGCTCAGTTTTCCGTTGGTACGAGCCTCAGCCAGTTGTCTTGCTTGGCGCTTAAACGGATTACCCGCTTGAGCTGGAGACATACCGATGAAAAGAATGAACTCTGCGTTGTTGAAGTCAGGCTTTAAGTGCGAGAATTTGTCTAGATCATTCATGATCGCACCTGAACCTGCGCGGAACGCATAGCCACAGTAAGAGCCGTGGTGACCAAAGTTGCGAGTACCGTAGCTGTTAAATGCAAAGCGCTTCAAGATGTCGTCACGGCCTTCATTACCGGCATTGGTCACAAGCAGTTGGTTAGCTTTTGGTCCGTATTCAGGGTTGTTCGGATCAAGTGGTGTTTCGATGTCGCGAATCGAACGTAGACCTTCGACTTCGCCTTCACCAAACAAGTCACCACCTTCGGTGATCTCAGAGATAAGTTGTTCGTAGCTGATCGGTTCCCACTTGCCTTCACCACGCTTACCTACGCGTTTGAGTGGTTGAGTGATTCGGTATGGACTGTTTTGAATCTCTAACATGCCGTTACCGCGGGCGCAGGCTGTCGAGCGATTATTGATGCCTGATTCACCAGACAAGCCAATGTAGGCCTCTTTTACAGGCGTTTCGAACGGGATTTGCTGATCACTTGATAGCGGGTGGTACGGGTTACCTGAGATACGTAAGATCTCGTCGTTGCGATTATCGATACGCACACGCAAGCCACACAGTGTCCAGCAACCAAAACACATTGATGGTGCAACGCGTTGGTTTGGATTCGGCGAGATCTTACCTTGCTCATCGACATTGTATTCCGTCTCTAACGAATTACCGTGGTGGATGTGATTGGTTTTCTTACCGGCAGTACCGTTGATAGCACCGTGAACCATGTGTTTTGTGGTTGTCGCATAACCTGCAGCAAAGGCTCCAACACCACCGGCAGCAAGGCCTGTTTTCAAAAATTGACGACGTTTGTTATCCATGATGACTCCTCAGACTACAAGCTATGTGAGCGGTTAAGTGGTGAAGGTGTATTTTGGTTTGGCTTCGATGTTGTCTTTGGTGCAGAGCCAGTTGTTCGTGTAGAACCAGTAGACACGATTTCAGAGGCGAATAAGGCAAGTGCTAACCAAAGACCACACATACCAACAATGCCGAGTAAACCTGCACTACCCATAGGCAACTCATACGGGAATGCACCCACATCAAAGCGTGGAATGGTTTGAACTTCCATCATGGTGACCCAACGTACCGCCCATGCTGAAACGATGGTCGCAAGCGCAACACAGATAATTCCTAGCTTGCTTTGCGATAGACGCTGCAGCGGAAGAACCAAGATCATGCACAGCAAAATACTAGTAGTCATGATGCCTAAATTAATGCCCCAAGCGTCGTTCTCATACAGATTGAAGTGACCATGGTTAGATGCCCAAATCGACGTAAGAATGATGGCAAGGCCACCGGTTAAGGTAATGGTTCTTTGTACCAGTGCGAGGTCTGTTGGTTTTAAGCTTGGCTTGCTTGAAGGCAGAAGAGCCCAAATCAACAGCGTTAAACCCGTTGCAGCAAAGAATGCGGTCGTGAACCAAAGCAGCGGGGAAGCCGGTTGATGCCAAAGCGGTCGGCTCGCCAAAATTGCAATCTCGGCGCCAGTGTAAAGCGTAATACTTAAGCCCGAAACTGCAGTTGCAGCAGCGAGTGCAATCATCAATTTTGTTGAAACCTGCCATTGCCCCAGTGTTAGCCAAGACAAGCGTTTTAGAAGCGGGTTTTCACTTTTTTTAAGTTGTGCGATGTCATCGCGTAGGTAAACCCATGCGGTAGCGACAGACAGACCAGAAAATAGAGGAAGAAACAGAGAGCCTAATGACATCCATGACCAAGGTGTGATGTGAGCGTAGAAGTGCCACGCACGGCCCGGTTGGTGTAAGTCACCGGTTAGCGCCAGTGGGCCAACAATTGCGCCGATGGCCATTACAAGCACAAGGGCTGAACGGAATTGATGACTGGTAGAGTTTTTGAATATCAGTGCAATCAAAAACAGAATAGCCGCTGCGTAAGCCGAACCAATGTAGAAGAAATATTGAACTGCCCACGGTAGCCAAGCGATCTCTTGAGCGGGAACTAACACCTCAGTGATATTCATGCTGTCTCTCCTTGTTTGCCTTGTGTTGCGATTGCCAATTCTTGTTTGCTCGAGGATGAGTTATCGATGGCGGCTGGATCATAAATCGCAGGTTGGCCTTCGATGTGGCTAACGAATCGCTCGTTCATGCCGATATAGAAAACATGTGGGTTGGTATTTTGCTCTGGCTTAAGCACTTTGATGTCGTCTTGGTTTTCATTAAGTAGACGGTTGATCTCGCTGTTTGGATCTTTAAGGTCGCCAATGACACGCGCGCCACCGACACAGGTTTCTACACAAGCGGGCAGTAAGCCGTCTTCAAGGCGATGTGCGCAGAAGGTACATTTGTCTGCGGTAAGCGTGTCGTTGTTAATGAAACGTGCGTCGTAAGGGCAGGCTTGAACGCAGTAAGCACAGGCTACGCAGCGTTCATTGTCGACCATCACAATGCCGTCTTCACGTTGAAAGGTCGCCTGAACAGGACAAACCTTGATGCAGGGTGCGTTGTCACAGTGATTACAAAGGCGAGGTAACATGAATGATTTCACGTCTTGTTGAGCAGTCGAACCATCATCAAGGGAGACTTCATACTGTTTTACTGTGGTTCTGAACTGGCCAATTGGCGCTTGGTTTTCAACGCTACAGCCAACAGTACATGCCTGACAACCAACGCATTTACGTAAATCGATCGCCATTGCGTAGCGTTTACCTACTTCGCCTTTGCGGTCTGGTTGGTTGTTATTGCGAATGGCTGTGCTCGCGACTGCGGTGTTGATTCCGGTAATGGGAATGAGTGCAGCGCCGGCGGAAACTTTACCGAATTGGCTGAGAAACCGTCTTTTCAATGAGTCCATAGAGGTACCTATAAATGGGTATTCGATCTGTTAGGCTCATTGTCAGTTTTTGACCGTTCACGGGGTATTGTGGATTTCCACATACCCAGATCAAAGTTGATCTAGAACAAATGTGGTTTTCGCTATCTAGCTGTTATGCTTTGTTTTAGCGGCTTGTTTAAGGCGATCTAAAGCATAAGTTAAGCTTAAATATGTCGTCAGCGTAAAGACGAAGTGAAATGACGACAGAATAAAATGAATACACAGTCCGTTTGGAGAAAGAGATTTTAGTGACCGTTCGTAAACTAATGACAATCGTTAGCCTTTGCTGGTTAAACCTAACCGCGGGTGCGTGTTTTGCGGCTCAATCTGAACAAGCGATAGCAGCTTCAAACACAAGCCCAAACCCAAACCTAAAGATCACTGAACCCGATCAGATTATCGAGGTTGGCGTGTTAGCGACTCGAGGCAAACTCTCCGCACAGCAGCGTTGGCAGCCAACCATGGATTGGCTGTCTGAGCGTATTGCGGGTAAGCACTTTGTCCTCAAGCCTTTCAACTTGGAAGAGATGGCCGAAGCAGTGAAAGGGGTCACGGTCGATTTTGTTATTACTAATCCAGGTCAGGCGGTTCGATTAGGGCGTCAGTACGCGCTCTCTTGGATGGCGACCATGACCAGTCATAACTTCGAACAACCGGGTGCCAACAATACGCAAAGTATTGGTTCTGCCTTGGTGGTGAGAAGAATGTCACCTTATATCTCTTTTGAACAACTGAGCGGTAAGCCAATTGCGGCTGTCTCGGAAAATGCATTTGGTGGCTACCTCACAATGCGTTACCAAGTGATGCAAGAGGGGCTCAATCCCAACCACTTTTTTTCTAATACTCAATTCCTAGGTTTCCCAATTGATGCCAGCTTGTACCAACTGCGAGAAGGGCACATTGAAGCGGCTGTGGTGCCTGCTTGTTTAGTTGAGAGCATGATCAATGAAGGTTTGCTGGTGGCTGGGCAATATCGAATTATTGGCAATCAAGCGCCTGAAGGCTTCCGATGCCAAGTGTCTACACCGCTGTATTCCAATTGGTCGTTTGCTAAAACAGGGCGAGCGTCTTCGGCACTGGCCAAGCAAATGAGTCAGGTGCTGTTTTCAATGCCAAAGAGCAGTGCGCCAGCCATTGCGGCAAATGCCTCGGGTTGGACGTCACCAACTAGTCTGCTTTCAATCGACAAGCTTTATCAGCAACTCGACATGCACCCACTGCAACAACCTTGGTGGAAGGAAGCGTTAATCTGGCTTAAGTACAATCAACAGTGGGCTTGGGCGTTCTTTTTGTTAGTCGTGCTTCTTAATGCCTACCACTTCTGGCTAGAGTACAAATTCAGCCGCAGTAAAAAGCAGTTGGAAGCCACGTTGCACAAATTAAAAAGTAAGAGTGAACAGCTCGAACATTCTCAACGTATCGCCGTCGTCGGTGAACTAGGAAGCAGCTTGGCACACGAGATCAATCAACCTTTGGCGGCCATTCGTAACTACAGTGAAGGTGGTTTATTGCGGATTTCGAAGAACAAACCATTGACCGATATTGAACCCGTGTTCGAAAAAATTCAGTCTCAAGTGGATCGTGCAGACGCGATCATTCAACGCTTAAGAAACATGATAAAAAACGCTCATCAGAGAAATCTCAGACTGATATTGAACAGTTACTCACAGACACCATTGAGTTGCTGCAATTTCGATTGCAGAAACACAAGATAACCATTGAGCGTCACGCTGTGGGTAAGCCTATCCAACTGCATGTTGATCCGGTGGGATTACAGCAAGTGATTGTAAACCTGATCAACAATGCGACAGACGCGTGTAATGCACAACAGCATCGCGAACAAAGCGCTGCGTCTGATATTGATAATAAAAACAGTGAACCATCAACAATTAAAGTGATTACCGAGTATCAACCGGATAAAATGATGCTGTCGGTTATCGATAACGGCACAGGCTTAGATTTCACCGAGCAACAAGTCACTCAAGCCTTTGTGAGTAGCAAAGAAAACGGCTTGGGTTTAGGGCTTGCGATTTGCCAAGACGTGATTGAAGACCACAGCGGCCAAATGGCCATCAAATCATTGACTCCTCATGGCTGTCATGTCGCAGTGACGTTACCTTTTTCTCTTTCAAATGATTCATAAGGAATCTTGTTATGTCTGAACTTCATCAAACGTTGCCGGTCTATGTGGTTGATGACGATGAGTCGATGCGTGACTCATTGGTGTTCTTATTGGAAGAGCATGATTTTACGGTGTCAGCCTATGAAGATGGCCCGAGCTTTCTGGATTCAGTCGATTTGAGTGCTGCTGGGTGCGTGGTGTTAGACAGCCGAATGCCTGAAATGAGAGGGCAACAAGTTCATGAACTGATGATGAAAGCGCAGAGCCCACTTTCGGTGATTTATCTGACGGGTCACGGTGATGTGCCAATGGCAGTAGAAGCCCTACAAGCCGGTGCGGTGAACTTCTTTCAAAAACCGGTCAAAGGCAACGAATTGGCTGAGGCGATCAAGCAAGGGCTAGAGGCTTCTGAAAAGCACTTACATATGAATGTGTACCGCCAAGCGTATGCGTCGTTAACTGAGCGAGAAATCGATATTCTTAAGCAGATTATCGACGGCAAACGTAACCAGAAAATTGCCGATGAATTATGTATCGCGATGAGAACGGTAGAAGTACACCGAGCGAGTTTGATGAAGAAATTCTCAGCGAAGACAGTTGCCGAGTTGGCTTACATATACGGTCAATTAACCTAGGCATAGAGCTATTCTTGTAAGAGAGTTGTACGGAAGTCGCACGAAACTTTTGATGGAAAAACATCAATTGCGTCACCAAGCTATAGGACTTTTCTGATGAAAGGCTGTCTTCATAATTTATCTATATTGAAGCAAGATCACATCATCTATGGACTGCATACGGATTGAACCCCCTAGGCTTCTTATCGCAATGTAATCCTGAGATACTGAACTAAGTTCATTTTAGGGCGAAACGTGCTAGTAACTGCACTTTTCCCTGTAATTCGAAACATAACATTCACTATGGGCAGAACACACTCTCAACGTCGAGTCTTGTATCTGCCGAGTTAGGTTAAAATATTTTATGAGTACAATGGGAATCGCAATTGGTGCGACGGCTCTTTCGTTAATACTTGTGGCCGTATGGCTGGTTTCTTTGTCGTTAAGAAAGCAGCGAGTGGAACAAGAACGTAAAGCTCGTGCTGTCGCTTACCGAAAGGCGATTGAAAAAGCGCGCATACAAGAGCAAAAAGAGCGTAACTTCAAAGCCGAAACCGGACATGTTCCGTCGATTCTGTATTTGGCGAAAGAGGCTGAACGTAACAATATTAAGGAAGCCCTATATTGGTACGACAAAGCCGCACATTTAGATAATGTCACAGGCATGTACGGCATTGTTCGCATGAGTATGAAGCGCAAAGAAGACCTCATTTTAAGAGAAAAAGCCAACTTTTGGCAGCTCGCGATCTCAGCTTTAGAGAACGACATGGTCGCGAAGTTTGAGATGGGTAAAGCGCTCGTTTTCGGCCGCGGAACCGATAAAAATATTCCCAAGGGTTATACCTACATCGAAGAGTCTGCAACCGGCGGAAATACCGAAGCGATGCTGTTTATGGGTGAGTGGTGTCTAGACAAAGAAAACCCAGATTACTCAGCCGAAAGCTCATTCGAGTGGTACCAAAAGGCCGCAGATCAAAACAACTTAGATGGAAAAATCAAACTAGGTTTGAGTTATTTGAATGGTGTGGGTGTTGAGCCTAACCATGGTGAGGCTGTGTACTGGTTTGAGACAGCAGCTGAAAAGAACAGCGAAGAAGCCATGTTTCGGGCTGGTGAGGCTTGGATTGATCATGGTGAACACGGCAATGCTATCGCTTATATCTGGTTATTTCTGTCCGCTCATTTCGGCTATTCAGAAGCAAAACAGTTGAGGGATAAAGTGGGGGGCGAACTTGGGGTAGATGCTGTCGTAGGATTGCAGGCTCTAACCAAACCAATCATGACCAAACTGACCCAAGAAGCGGTCACTAAACACTCGGTCGTTAAGGCGTTGAACAAGCTCTACAAACGTAACATCCCGATCCCTAAAAAGGTGAAAGACGTGACTGAAGAAGAGGAACTTGACGTGTCGAAGGTGAAAGGCAGCGATGCTGAAATGAATGACCAGATGAATGCTCAAGACGCTAATTCAGAGCACAATCAACAACACAACCAACAATATACTTCAGAGCAACACGCAGCGACCCAAACGGGTACGGCTCAGAACACAGATAAGGCATCGTCACCAACGCCTAGCAGTGCGTCTTTAGATTTTAGCCAAACCAACTGGAGCAACAAAAATTAAGCCAGTAGCTTGATGAGGTGAGTGCTTGAATTAATTGAACTCATTTAGGTCATGCAGCTTATCTTAATTGCACTCCATTGGAGGCGAGGGACTCTGAGTTAGGAATGACAGGATCAAAAAAGGGAAGCTGATGCTTCCCTTTTTATTTATGTGCTATTTGCTTTTAGAGCTTAGAGCTTAGAGCTAAAGGCAAAAGCTAATACCTAAGAGCTTATTAAGCTTTGTTTTGCTCAGCTTTACATACAGCAGCGGTGAACACTACGTCTGTTGAGCTGTTAAGTGCTGTTTCAGCAGAATCTTGAATCACACCGATAATGAAACCTACCGCTACAACCTGCATCGCTACATCGTTTGAGATACCGAATAGGCCACAAGCTAGTGGGATAAGCAGTAGTGAACCGCCAGCAACACCCGATGCGCCACATGCAGAAATTGCAGCAACAAGGCTTAGTAGAATCGCAGTGAAGATATCAATTTCAATACCCATCGTGTGAACAGCCGCAAGTGTTAACACAGTGATGGTGATTGCAGCACCCGCCATGTTGATTGTTGCGCCTAGAGGAATAGATACAGAGTAAGTATCTTCATCTAGGTTTAGCTTCTTACAAAGGTTCATGTTCACTGGAATGTTTGCAGCGCTTGAACGAGTGAAGAATGCTGTTACACCAGACTCACGGATACATTGAAGTACAAGTGGGTATGGGTTTTGTTTTGTTTTCACAAAGACAAGCAGTGGGTTAACCACAAGTGCAATGATCAGCATTGAGCTTAGAAGAACAGCGAGCAGTTGACCGTAGCTTGCTAGTGCATCGAAGCCTGTTGTTGCGAACGTAGTCGAAACAAGACCGAAGATACCGAATGGCGCAAGACGAATAATGAAGCGAACAATGTGTGAAACACTGTGGCTTAGGTCTTCGAAAACCGCTTTGGTTGTTGCAGATGCGTGGTGCAGTGCAAGGCCAAGACCGATTGCCCAAGCAAGAATACCAATGTAGTTCGCGTTCATTAGCGCGCTTACTGGGTTATCGACAAGCTTGAATAGAAGGGTATGAAGAACTTCAGCAATACCTTGAGGAGGGTTAGCACCTTCTGCGCCAGCAACCAAAGTCAACGTGGTTGGGAACATGAAGCTCAATACTACTGCTGTTAGTGCAGCAGAGAACGTACCAATCAGGTAAAGCACAATGATTGGACGCATATGAGTATGCTGACCTTTCTTTTGGTTTGCGATAGAAGCTGCAACAAGAATGAATACTAAAATTGGGGCTACAGCTTTCAGAGCACCAACAAACAGACTACCTAGTAGACCTGCATCTTGAGCTGCTGATGGAGAAACCATGGCGAGAACGACACCGAAAACAATACCAGCAAGGATCTGTAGAACGAGATTTCCACGAGCGATGCGGGCGAGCATGTTGTGATTTTGCATAAAATACCTGCAATTGTTAATTTATTATAGTGATGTATCTTTTTATAAAGTTGTACCAAATCCAACTATACACTAGTGGAATGGGCGGTCATATTAGCGGGATCTAACGGGGTGTCTAGGAATAGTTTAGATTTAGGGTGATTGTTTGCGCTACGTGGTGTTTTTAGAGCTAAATGTTAAAATTTTGTGCTGTGATTGAGATATAAGTCTGCGTGATAATACTCATTCGGGTCAATGTTCTGGTGAGAGCGCTGTCAGTGCCCATTCACGAGATCATTGTGTGCAGAAATGATCTCATCGCGTTCCTGTTAATACAAAGAAGCCCTGTTGATACAAAAAAGCCCCAAGCCTAATGCGTTAATAAGCTCATGAATTAATGAGCTAATACGCGATAGGGACACGGGGCTTATTTACGTGTTGTAAACCTAATCTAATAATCGGTTATTTAGACGATTTCTTGATATTACGGCTCTCTGACTGCACGGTTTTATACATTTTAGAAAGCTGTTTACTGTTCGCTCTCTGTTCTGCCAATGAGGCTCCGTTTCTTGCTTGCTCTCTGAGTAGCTTCTCATAGTTAGAGAATCGTCTTTCAGAAAGCTCACCACTTTCAATGGCTTTGCGTATAGCGCATCCTGGTTCTGACTCATGGCTGCAATCAGAGAAGCGACAATGCATCGCTAACTCTTCCACATCAGAAAACGTTTCACTTACACCCTCGGCACAATCGGCGAGTTGTAGCTCACGCATTCCGGGTGTATCGAGCAGTAAGCCTCCCGATGTCAGTAAATGCAACGACCGTGATGTGGTTGTATGGCGGCCTTTACTGTCGTCTTCACGAATGCCACCTGTAGCTTGCTGAGAATCACCAAGCAACGAGTTGACCAAGGTAGATTTACCTACACCGGATGAACCCATTAAAGCGACGGTCTTGCCTGTTTTACACCAAGGCGACAATACTTGAGTTGAGTCTTGGTCTAGGCTGTTTACCGCTTCGATCATTAGCATCGAATCTAAGCTTTGCACTTGCTGTACTTTGTCTTCGTAGTCGTCACACAAGTCTTTCTTGGTGAGGACGATCACTGTTTCAACCTGCGCTTCATTGGCGAGCGCTAGATAGCGTTCTATGCGGCTTAGATTAAAGTCATTGTTTAACGAGACCACGATAAACACGGTGTCGATATTGGCTGAAATGTACTGCTCCGCCACACGACTGCCTGCCGCTTTACGGCTGAAGAGCGACTGACGTTCTAGCAAGCGGTCGAATTGTAAGTCAGCGTTTAGTATCACCCAGTCTCCAACCGTCATTGCGGGTTGGTTTTGATGAACGGGTAGAACGATTTCGCCTTGTTCTGACGCAAGCGTATAGCCGCTGCGATGGTGCGCGGTAATGCGAGCAATGACGGATTGGTCATAGTCTTCAAGTGTCAGTTGTTGCTGGAATACAGGTTGCCATCCAAGTTGTTGAAGTGACATTGGATGAGAAAATGCAGTTTGTGAATTCATGTTTATTTACCCAGACGTACGAGCTTTGATTTCTTATGAGAGCATTAAAGTCTTATGAGAATATTAACTTCTTGTGAGTTCTCTTATTGTTGATGAGATCAAAAGAGTTAATGAGACCAAAAAGAGTTGCTGAGATTAAAAAGCGTCGAGACGTCAAAAATGTTTTGAGCTTGGGTCGAATTCAAATAGATAGGACCCCGGATTTAGTCATGCGCTATTGGGCATGCAGGTATTGATCACTTAAGACCAATGGTAAACCGGGTAAAAGTGTGCGGTCGTCACGGGTGACGAGATGTTGGTCGATCGGTATTTAAGTTTGATTAACCAAACAAATTAACGCGTTACTTTTACTGCCAGTTTTAGTGTTTTCATTACAATCATCTTCTATTCTCCTTGGGTTATTTATGTGTTCAGGCTTTGAATAAAAAGCGAACTCAGTTTAGCAAAAAGCCACGATGGCGAGAAGTCATCGTGGCTTAATTTTGTCTAATTTTTAACTGATATTCGCTTCTACTCATGATCAGTATCATTGAACATCAAGTGGTGCTTAATTAGTGATGATCGTGATTCATCTTTTTCATGCCGCTCATTACTTTCTTAACCGGCGCATCAAAGGTTTGTGTCTCACCATTAGCGAAAGTCAGCGTCATTGAGATCTGCTCGCCTTCTTTCAGGCCATCTTTTAGGTCAAACAACATAATGTGCAAGCTGCCAGGTTTAAGTTCAACTTGGCCGTTTGCAGGAATTGCGATGGTTTGAACTTGGCGCATTTTCATTACATCGCCGTCCATGATCACGTCATGAAGTTCTACTTTACCTGCTGCAGGTGTGGTCGCTGAAACGATAGAACGCTCTTTATCGCTGTGGTTCATTAGGGTTGTGAAAACAGCGCTGTTGGCCGCTGAGGGTGGTGTCGCGCGAGCGTAAGCATCGTGAACCATAATGTCACCTTTAGCATGAGCAAGAGGTGCGAGCAGTATGCCTGCTAGAGCAAGAGCTTTTAACTTCATGTTGTTGTCCTTAGTTTTTATGTTTTGGTCTGGGACCTGACTTTTTAGTTCGAACTTTATTGAGTAAGTTCTGTATTTTTACGTTTTACTGCGTCAATTTGTTGATAGCCTCAACAATGGGCGCTGGCGTTAACGTATGCGGCACTTTGGTAATCAGTGTGCCGTCGGGCTTTAAAAAATAAAAATATGAGCTGTGGTCAAGGGTGTATTCTAACTCTGAACCTTCAAGCTTGGTCTTTCTGAAAATAACACCGTAGTTATGCGCAAGCGTTGTTGTCACATCTAACGGGCCACTTAGCCCTTCCATCATCGGGTGGAAGTATTGTGCGTATTCGTAAGAAGCTTCTGCAGCATCACGTTCAGGATCAAGCGAAACAAACATCGGGCGAATCTTCGCTTTTGCTTCGTCAGAGACTTGGTTAAGTGCTCCGGCTAACATTGCCAAAGAAGTCGGGCACACATCTGGGCAACGTGTGAAACCGAAGTAAACGATGCGAATTCTGTCATCGGTTTGGTCAAAGATTTCCGTTGGTTTGTTGTCTTTGCCGAAAAGAGTCGTTGCGGAGAACTCTTGTTTTGCTGCGTGTTTTTCTTGAGTTTCGTTTTGCCCATCAAGATAACTTTTGATACCAAAGCCAAGTACAAAAGCAACGACCAATGCTAACGACCAATTTCTACTCATCTTGCCATCCTTATTGCAGGGTTTACAGTATCGACACCATCAGTGAGCTCACCGATCCATGTCATCTTATCTAAAGTACATACAGGTAAAATTACATCACCTTCGTAGGTATTATTGCCAATGCTCTTTAATTGAAAACGTGCTGAGCCCATTTCCATTTCTAAACCGGAAAGTGACAGCATCAGTGTTTCAGATGCGGCACCTTCCCAAACTACCTTTATCTTCGTGGGTAGAAGAGGTTGCGCGGTTTCGCGATCAAGTGACATTGAAATAGATTCTTGCTCACACGATGTTGTTGAAAGCATGCAGTAATCATCTAAGTTAACTTCGGCTGTTGAGTGCTCAATGACCGACTTAAGTTTTTGAAATACTTGTGGTCCATAAAAGCCTGCCACGAGAGCGATTCCAAGAGCTGCAACCTTTAATGCTGGGTGCATGTCGTGTTCTCATCTAATTTTATAAGAGCGGCGATGTTATCACACCCCTCAATACGTGCTTGTATCAAAAAGCAATTTTGTGCGTATGGTAGAACTAAAAAAGCGAAGCCATAGGCTTCGCTTTTATCTAAATAATAGGGATGTTGAACTCAGTATTTACGGGACTTATCCATGTAACACGTTTCCCATTCGTTTTCTGAATTTCCTATTTGCTTCTAAATAGCTAGTCTGCGTTGCGCTCTGCAAACTTCTCTAATCCTAGAACCAGAGCAATCGCAGCAAGCATCATCACAATTGCCAACACCAGCTGAGAAGGCTGAGAGGTTACTGCTTCAAAGTCGAACGGAGATAGGTTTTCTTGAATCAGAGGAACTTGCTCACCTTTCGAGTTAGTGCGCCAGCTGATGGTCTCTTTCCAAGGCCAGATTTTTGGCAGCGTACCGATCATCAAACCGGTTAAGAACACTAATGTAAAATCACGGAATGAACGCAGCAGCCATGACAGCACATGTGAAAAGGTTAATAGACCAAGCACACAGCCACTAAGAAATAGCGCAAGCACATCTATTTGGAACTCTTTTACGGCACCTAATACAGGGCTGTACATGCCTATCAGCAATAGAATAAAGCTGCCGGAGATACCAGGTAAGATCATGGCACAGATTGCAATCGCGCCCGCAATCAGCAGGTTGATGCTGGTTGGCTCCATTTGCAGAGGCTTAAGCACAGTAATGCTATAAGCGAAGGCAACACCAAGTAGTAAAAATACGAATCGAATCATATCGCGCTTTTCTACTTGCTTAAGAATGTGGAAAACCGACACCAAGATAAGGCCAAAGAAGAAAGACCATAAAGGAACAGGGTGCGTGACCAATAGCCAAGAAATCAATTTTGCGAATGTCGCAATACTGGTGAATACGCCTGCGAACAGTGAAATCAGGAAGAAACCATTGATGTGGTTAAACGCCGCTTTGAAGCCTTCGCGTTTCCATAAGCCAAGTACGCTAGGGTTAATTCTGCGAATGCTTTCTAGCAGGGTATCGTAGATACCAGTGATGAATGCGATTGTTCCGCCCGACACGCCAGGGACAACATCAGCTGCGCCCATTGCCATGCCTTTGAAAAAAGTACTTAAGTAGTTCATTGCTTCATAGAGTTGAGGGTGATTTTGTGCAGTATACAAACTTTAGTGTAAAAAAAGTATGAATATGCCTTTGGCGAGGTGCTTTTATTACCTTCTTAATTGTAAGGCAATAAGTTGAACTGAACATTTACCTAATATTTAAAATACAAGCACTTAGTGATTTGTCATTAAGACTATCGATGAAACTGGTATCTTATCAATATTGCATCTTGGTTGCATTATGCAAATGCACTTTGCAATTCGCATGTGAAAATAGCGGGTTTTATGCGATGCAGGGCTTATAAAACGCTAAATTAAAGTTGGCACGCTAACTGCATTGTATAGATTGACCCTTCTTAAGCCGAGGGTCACCTAGCCAACTGACGTTGTTAGTGAACTTTGATTTGTTCACAAATATATAGAGCCAATCGCGATTATTGCGGTTGGCTATTTTTTTGCCTGTCATTTGGCTATCTCTAGTTTTTATCGGTTACTCCTCACTCTCCAAGCGAAAAAAAAGCCAGCCACCATGGGTGACCAGCTTATGTTTTTCTCGAATTTCAAATCCGTTTTAGTATCCCATCAACTGCAACAAATTCTCTGCTGTGCTGATCGCTTCTTTACGGTTGGCAATATTAAGCTTTTGGTAAAGGTTGCGGATGTGAGTCTTGATAGTGGTACCAGCTACATCAAGTTCTTGAGCAATCTGCTCATTACTGAATCCAGAGTAGATCAGACCAAGCACCTGCCATTCACGCTGTGTGAGTGGGCTAGTGCGCACCAGTTCAGGAATATTCGGGTGATTAACCAGATTCTCAACGAAGTCTTCGTCAAAGTGAACCGAACGGCTACGTTGGGTGGTTGAGATATCTTTCATGATCTGCTGAGCACGGTGACGTTCTAAATCGCCTAATCCAGGCTTGTTACTCAACTTATCCAAGATATGTCCGATAGTGCCACCGTCGACTAAGAAGTTACCGACCATACCGGTTTGGTTGGTCATATGTAGAGCTTCTTCAAGCAATACTCGAGCGCTGTCTTCATCGTTAATCTGTGTACGTAATACGGCTTCAACGATCAAGTTTCTGTTGGTATCCGTGATCAGGTGTGAACGCTGTGCTTCACTCTTCAAGAACGCCAACGCTTCTTCCGCTTCTTCATATTGTTCGAGGATGATGTGAGATCTTACGATATTTCGCCACTGAAGCTGACAGAAGTGGTTACTCGCCGATTCAGGTCGAACTGCAACACTTAACCAGTCGCGAATGGCGTCTTTATCACCTTTGACCTGCCAGAATAAGATCAGAGATAGGGAGGCATTCGCCGTCCAATCCACATGGTAAGTCGATTGGCGTAACAAGTGCTGAATCTGGTCGATAAACTTCGACGCTTTATCAATTTCACCTCGGCTGAGCGAGATACGAGCCAACATTGAATAGCTATGTAGATGCTTACTTGGTGAGTGGTGGCCAAGGATATCTAAGCCCTTGTAACAACACTCTTCCGCTTCATCTAGTCGATTCCAACACCAGAAGATCTGAGCTCGAACACGCAGCAAGAATTCATGCAGAGGTACGTATTGCAGCTGATGCTCTTCAATCAATTTGAACGCGCTGTCTTGCAGTTCAAAGGCCGCTTGAACATAACCTTGAGCAATCAGGATTTCGCTCTGTTGCAGAATCGCCCACAATGCTTGATGGTAAACCTGATATTGACGTGCAAGCTTTTCAGTCTGCTGCATCATTGGCAGAGCACGGCTTAGATTGCCCATGACGTGATTGACTTCGCCGACAACAGAGGTCGCAACAATACGGCTACGATAAACGGTCGTGTTTAACTGGCTTAGAGAAAGCTCAGCCAATTCCAATGCTTTTTCTGGTTCATTACTATTAATAGCAACTTGCGCACGCAGGGCGTTGTATTGACCTTGCTGCTGAGTATCCAATTCGATGTTTCGAGCTTGATACTGAGTTTCGGCTTCTTCTAGAAGGGTACCTACTTGATCATAGCGGTGCTGACTCTGTGCCAGCCAAGCGCGCAGCATTGATAGCTTCGGCTCACTGTATAACTGATCCGTGGTGAGCTGCTTGATCGCCATCTCTAGCGATGAAAGCTCACCTTGGTTGAACATCGGCCAACCGTGTTCCGTCAAAATTTGAATGATCAGCTCTGGATCTTCAGCGCGTTGTGCATGTCGTAGTGCTTGATGAGGCGTTTTCTGTTTGATCCACGCTTTTGCGGCACTTCTGTGCAATTCGGCTTCTTGCTGTGGAATTCGAGCTTGGCGCTCGTGGGCAAGAAATTCGCCGAATAGATTGTGGAATCGGTACCAGTTCTTCTCGCCTTCAAGAGGGTAGATGAACAAGCCAAATCGGTTGAGTGATTCGATCATACCCAGCGCGTCTTCACGCTGGGTAAGCGCGCAGACTAATTCGTCATTGAAATGATCAAGCACTGAACACTGCATCAAGAACTGTCGGGTTTCTTTATCCAGTAGATCGAATACTTCTTCAACCAAGTAATCCCAAAGGTGGGCATGGTTAAAGTGAGAGAAAGACTCGGCCGATTGGGCCAGCGTGCGTTTTTGATGTTGTGCTTGAAGGGCAATAAGCTGAAGTGCAGAAGGCCATCCTTCAACATAAGTACAGATACTGCCAGCGGTGGTGTCATCTACGCCATCAGCAACACGTTGATTGAAGAAGCGCGTCGTCTCTTCAGTATCAAAAGCCAGAGAGTCGTTGCCAATCTCAATCATCAGATCACGAACACGAAGGTTTGCAGTGCCAAGTGGTGGTGTCCCACGGCTAGTTACAACAAGCGTTAGATTGTCGGGCATATGCTTGAGGAAAAAGCGCATCGCCTCGTGAATGTCATCGTTATTAACTAAGTGGTAGTCATCCAGCACGAGGAAACATTCCTGGTGGAATTCAGACATCTCGGCGAACACTTCGCTTAACAAAGAATGCAGTGATGAGAACTGTCGCTTTTCTGCCAGTTTTTGGGCATTAGGACAGGCATTTTGAGTCGCTTTGTTAAGTGATTGAAGTAGGTAGTTGATATAGCGAAAGGCATCATTGTCACTATCGTCAATGCTGTACCAACCCACATTGGGTTTATCTACCAGCCATTGCGCAGCCATAGTGGTCTTGCCATACCCCGCCGGAGAGCGGAACAGTACGAGCTTGTAGCAATCTGCATTCTGAAGCAGATCGAGAACTCTAGGTCGCAGGATTGCATTGTGTAAGCGGCCGGGACGAGTCAGTTTCGAAGGGATCCACATATCGAAGTTTTACACCTATTCCGTGGCTATGTTCTGGAATATCCCAATCTATCGTTGAGTGCACTCCAATGACATTAGCCTAATTACTTAAGTCTTTACTCATATTACGTGATGCAAAACGTTACCGACTATGATCCTCCTCAGAAACCTTGCACTCCTGCATGTTTTTAGTGTTCTACGCCCTTTATTTGTGACTTTGCTCACCTTGTGGGGTGGTTTGTGAATGTGACTGTGTCCTTGTCTACACATGTTTCTCTGCAAAAGATGAGAGGCGGAAAATATTTTCGTGATCTGAAACTCAGATTTGGCAATGACTTTAAATGGGTTAAATAAAAGTCACATCATTTGAAGTTAAGTTATCGAACGGGAGCTTGTGATCCCAGTCACTCCAAGTTTTTGTTCGAAGTCAGAACATGAGAGTCAGATCACTAACCCAATGTGGGTACGCCCCCTACGCCCTCCCATCTACTCCTAGTTAGTCGTACGGGCGGGAGGATGTTTAGTTAATGGTGACCATGCACGATATGTCACAGATGAATTAGAACTATTAAAAGCGAGATTTCTGAAATGAAACCAACTCAGCAAAAAACTTTCGATAAAGTGTCGTTCCAAGAAAGCGTTAAGAAACATTTATCTGCAACCTACGCAACAACGATTGAAAATGCAGATAGCCGCGCATGGTACCTAGCAATGGGTCGCGCATTAGCAGAACTCACAACATTCGACCTGCTAGAAACTGAAAACGATGAAAAAATCAAAAACGCGAAGAGTGTTAACTACCTTTCGCTGGAATTCTTGATTGGTCGTCTGACAGGTAACAACCTAATCAGCATGGGCCTGTATGAGCAAATCACTCATGCAATGGAAGAGCTAGGTCAAAACCTAACTGACCTTCTAGAAGAAGAACGCGATCCATCACTAGGTAATGGTGGCCTTGGTCGTCTTGCTGCTTGTTTCATGGATTCTTGTGCCGCTCAAGAATACCCAACAGTAGGTTACGGTCTTCACTACGAATACGGTTTATTCAAACAGTCTTTCCAAGACGGTCGCCAACAAGAAGCACCAGACGCGTGGCGCGGTGTTGAGGGTTACCCATGGGAAGTGGCTCGTCCAGAGCTAGCACAACACATTGGTTTTTACGGTCATGTAGAAGTTGAATTCGTTGACGGTAAAGAAGTTCGTACTTGGGTTCCAGGTATGGAAGTAAAAGCAATGCCTTGGGATTTGCCTATCGTAGGTTACGAATCAAACACGGTTTACCCACTGCGTCTTTGGGAATGTCAGGCAATTGCACCATTCTCACTAGCAAGCTTTAACAACGGTGATTACTTCGAAGCGCAACACTCGCTAATCGATGCAGGTAACATCACTAAGGTTCTTTACCCGAACGACAACCACGAGAAAGGTAAGACACTGCGTCTAATGCAGCAGTACTTCCACTCAGCAGCGTCTGTTCGCGATATTCTACGTCGTCACGAAGCTGCAGGTTTCTCTTTAGAAGATCTGCCTAAGCAAGAAACGATTCAGCTTAACGATACGCACCCAACTATCGCTATCCCTGAATTGATGCGCATCCTGATTGATGAGAAAGGTTTAACTTGGGACCAAGCTTGGGAAATCAGTGCTCATACGTTCGCATACACGAACCACACACTACTTCCTGAAGCGCTAGAGACTTGGTCTGAATCACTGATCAACCGTCTTCTTCCGCGTCACATGGAAATCATCTTTGAAATCAACCACCGCTTCATGCAAGAAGTTCGTAAGATGTGGCCTGGTGACGGTGAGAAGCAAGCGAAGCTTTCTATCATCCAAGAAGGTTTCCACCGTATGGTTCGCATGGCAAACCTATGTGTGATCGGTTCTTACAAAGTAAACGGTGTAGCTGCACTTCACTCTCAATTGGTTAAGAAAGACTTGTTCCCTGAGTTCAACGAAATCTTCCCAGGCAAATTGACTAACGTAACGAACGGCATCACACCACGTCGTTGGTTGAAGTTCTGTAACCCAGGTCTATCTACGCTAATCACTGGCAAGATCGGTACTGAGTGGCCAGCAAAACTTGAGCAGCTTGAAGGTATCGCTAAGTTTGCAACAGACGCGAAATTCCAAAAAGAATTCATGGCTGTTAAGAAAGAAAACAAACAGCGCCTTGCTGATTGGGTTCAAGAGAACATGGGTATCGAGCTAGATACTAACGCTATCTTCGACGTGCAAATCAAGCGTCTACACGAATACAAGCGTCAACACCTAGATTTGCTACACATTCTATCTCTGTACCACCGTATTCTTAATGAACCTGGTTTCGAGTGTGAGCCACGCGTATGTTTCTTCGCAGCGAAAGCAGCACCGGGTTACCACCTAGCAAAAGAAATCATCTTCGCGGTTAACAAGATTGCAGAGAAGATCAACAACGATCCTCGCATCGGTAACAAGCTTAAAGTGGTATTCATCCCTGACTACCGTGTAAGCATGGCTGAAATCATCATCCCTGCAGCAGACGTTTCTCAGCAAATCTCACTGGCTGGTAAAGAAGCATCGGGTACGGGCAACATGAAGATGGCTCTAAACGGCGCTCTAACTATCGGTACGATGGATGGTGCAAACGTTGAGATCCGTGAAGAAGTTGGCGATGAAAACATCTACATCTTCGGCTTAGACGTTGATGGTGTTGTTGCATTGAAAGCTCAGGGTTACAACCCTTACGATTACTACAATGCAGACCCGCTATTGAAAGCATCTCTAGACCTATTGACTGGTGATGAGTTCTCTCCAGGTCAACCAGGCCTTCTACGTGCAACGTTTGATAGCCTACTAGACGGCGGTGACCCTTACCTATGTCTAGCAGACTTCGCATCTTATGTGAAAGCACATGAAGACATGGGCACGCAATACAAAGACCAAGCAGGTTGGGCTAAGAAAGCGATTCTTAACACAGCATTGGTTGGTAAGTTCACATCAGATCGCTCAATCCGCGACTACGTGAACAACATCTGGAAGCTAGAAGCCGTTAAACGTTAATAGTTCCAAAAGTAGCCAAGGCAGTTTCTGCCTTGGCTCAATTAGCTTGTGAGCAAACAGACGGCTTATTCAGATAGCGATGCTTACAAACGGATTGTCACAAGCTAATTGATTAGTAAAAAATTAAATAAACAACCCTACAAAAATTGAAAGCGTTAGAACGTTTTCGGAGAGAGCGATGAAAGAACAGACCGTATTAAAACAAGTCGCAGAAATGGCAAATATTGCCGACAGTTACGTTAGTGCGTGGGGCGATGAAGCACAGGTATCAGACGAAACGATTACGTCTCTATTGGCTTCATTGGGCTACGATACAAGCAGCGATGATGCACTATTAAAGTCAGCAGAAAGAAAACACAAAAAAGATGTACTAGACCCAGTTCTTGTCTTGCGTGATGGTGAGCCAGTAGAAGTGGCGCTGAATTTAGGTGTTAGTGCTCGTGAAAGCGAGTTCAGCTGGCGCTTAGAGACCGAGCAAGGAGAGGTACTTGAAGGCTATCTTCAATCTCAAGTCGTTCGTGATGAGCGTGCCGAGGGTGGCCCTTTAGTGTTTGCACTGCCAAGTGATCTGGCATGGGGTTATCACAAGCTAATTGTGAGCCGTAAACGTCGTAAGAAGCCTTACGAAATGACACTGATCATTACGCCAAAAGCGTGTTTCAAACAGGCGCCAATTGAGCAAGGTAAAAAGCTTTGGGGTCCGAGTGTACAGCTTTACACATTAAGAACTCAGCATAACTGGGGTATTGGTGACTTTGGCGATCTAAAACAGCTTGTTGCCGATATCTCGTCTCGCGGTGGTGACTTCGTTGGCCTAAACCCAATTCACTCATTGTTCCCAGCGAACCCTGAAGGTGCGAGCCCATACAGCCCGTCTTCACGTCGTTGGTTAAACATCCTATACATTGATGTGAGTTCAGTACCTGAATTCGCATTAAGTGCAGAAGCACAACAAACCGTAGGCAGCGCTGAATTCCAACAGCGTCTACAGAAAGCTCGTGACGCACATTGGGTGAATTACACCGAAGTGTCTGAGCTGAAGATGAGCATCTTGCCTCTGCTGTTCGCAGAATTTAAGACTCGTCATCTAGATAAAAACAGCGACCGCGCACAAGCGTTCTTAGCGTTCGTTGAAGAGGGCGGTGAAAGCCTGATGCATCAAGCGGCGTTTGATGCTCTGCACGGTGAATTACATGCTGAAGATTCAGGCATGTGGGGATGGCCAGCCTTCCCTGAGAAATACCGTACATTTGATAGCCCAGCAACACAGAAATACATCAAAGAGAACCTAGAGCAAGTACATCTTTACATGTACCTGCAATGGATAGCAGATTGCCAGATCAACGATGCACAGTCTCTTGCTGAAGAGAAAGGCATGGCGGTTGGCCTGTACCGAGATTTAGCGGTAGGCGTTGCGGATTCTGGTAGCGAAACATGGGCTGATGAAGGCAACCTTGTGATGGATGCGAGCATTGGTGCTCCACCGGATATTCTTGGTCCTCTAGGTCAGAACTGGGGTCTGCCACCACTTAACCCTGAAGTCCTATTGGAAACTAGCTACGACGCGTACATTAAATTGCTTCGTGCCAACATGAAGCACTGTGGTGCACTTCGTATCGACCACGTTTTAGGTCTGCTGCGTTTATGGTGGATTCCAAAAGGTGAGAACGCAACGAAAGGCGCGTACATCTACTACCCAGTGCAAGATATGCTATCGATTTTGGCGCTTGAATCTCACCGTTACCAATGTAGCGTTATCGGTGAAGACTTAGGCACAGTGCCAGACGAAATCGTCGATATCCTAGCGGATGCAGGCGTACATTCTTACAAAGTATTCTTCTTCGAAACATCGGAAGACGATGGCGGTTTCATTTCACCGAAACACTACGCACCACAATCGATGGCAGCATTGTGTACTCACGATATGCCAACCCTACGCGGTTTCTGGCACTGTGATGATTTGAAGATGGGGCAAGAGATTGGTTTATACCCAGATGCAGAACAGTTAGAAACCTTGTTCGATGACCGTCTGGAGTGCAAACAAGGTATCTTAGATTCAGTAGCATGGCATGGTTTCCTACCTGAAGGTGTTGGCCGCGATGCAAGCCAAGTACCGATGGACTCTTATCTTGCTGAAGCACTTCAACTGCACGTTGCGGCTGGTGGTTCGACACTTCTTAGTGTTCAACTGGAAGATTGGCTAGAGATGGACAAGCCAGTCAACATTCCTGGCACTGTAGATGAGTACCCTAACTGGCGTCGTAAACTATCAATGAACTTGGACGAAATTTTTGCTCATGAAGGGGTGAATCGTATCGCTTCTAAGTTGACAGACGTTCGAGAAAAAGCAGCGAAGTAATGATATTGAGTGGCTTGAATTTAAGTGGTTTTTTGCTTACGCCGTACGAAACTACAACCTCGGTCACTCAATAATGAATGCTCATCTGGTAGAATAAACCGTCGTTATATTGCCCGCACTAATAGCGGGCATTTTTGTATTATATTTTTTGGATGTTTGGTTAGGGAGAAACGTTTTGGAACTAAGTTCGATTTCAAAGCAAAAACAAATATATACCCAACTATCACAGGCTTGTTTTACTGACCCTTTTGCTTTTCTAGGGCCATACTTACCTTCTGAACAAGGTGCATTACGCGTATGGATTCCAGGGGCGGATAAAGTCGAGTTGATTGTTGGAAAGGAACCTCGTATTGAGTTAGCGCGAGAGGGTGAAAGTGGCTTCATTCTTAAGCAAGAAAGAGACTTACGTTTTACCCATTACAAGTTAGCAGTAGATTGGGCTGGGGAAGAGCAGATCATTGATGATCCGTACCAGTATCATGAACTTTATGCTAGCTATGAAGATCTTCATACACCGAAAGACATGTACCATCACATGGGGGCTCAATTTGTTACTTTAGAGCGTGATGGTCAGGTTATTTCGGGTACTCGATTTTTAGTCTATGCACCGCATGCAACAGCGGCAAGCTTGGTGGGTAACTTCAACGCTTGGGATGGTCGTCGCCATCCAATGCAACGCTTAGATTATGGTATGTGGGGCCTATTCATTCCTGAGCTGGAAGAAGGTGCTCAATACAAGTTTGAATTAAAAGGACCTGATGGCGAAGGCTTACCGCATAAAGCTGACCCATGGGGTTTCTACTCTGAGCAGTACCCATCATTTTCATCGGTTACTTACGATCACGCTCGCTACGAGTGGCAAGATACTCAATGGCAGAATCGCCCAGTTACGCAAAAGCGTAAAGAAGCACTTTCATTCTATGAACTGCACGCTGGTTCTTGGAAGCGCAACGCTGAAGGCGAATTCCTAAACTACCGTGAGCTTGCTGCGGAGCTTATTCCGTACCTGACTGATCTTGGTTATACACACGTTGAGTTGATGCCAGTTTCAGAGCATCCGTTTTACGGTTCTTGGGGCTATCAGCCAATAGGCTTGTTCGCACCAACGAGTCGTTTTGGCTCTCCGGATGACTTCAAATTCTTCGTAGACCAATGTCACCAAGCTGGCCTAGGTGTTGTTCTTGATTGGGTTCCTGCACACTTCCCAAGTGATGATCATGGTCTAGCAAACTTTGATGGTACGCCTTTGTTCCATGATCCAGATCCACGTCGTGGTTGGCATCAAGACTGGAACTCGTACATTTACGATTTAGGTAAAGAGCATGTTCGTCGTTTCTTGGTAGCCAATGCACTATACTGGTTCGAACAATTCCATATCGATGGCATTCGTGTTGATGCGGTTGCTTCGATGTTGTACCTCGATTATTCGCGTAGCCATGATCAATGGATCCCGAATGCGGATGGCGGCAACGAAAACTATGACGCTATCGCAACCCTTAAATGGATGAACGAAGAAGTGTACAAACACTTCCCGAATGCGATGACGATTGCTGAAGAATCAACGGCTTTCCCAGGTGTTTCAGCACCGACCTTTATGGGGGGCTTAGGCTTTGGCTTTAAGTGGAACATGGGTTGGATGCACGACAGCTTGTCTTACATTCAAGAAGACCCAATCAACCGTAAATATCACCACGATACGATTACCTTCCCATTGGTTTATGCACACAGTGAGAACTATGTATTGTCTCTGTCTCACGATGAGGTGGTTTACGGTAAAGGTTCTATCCATGACAAGATGCCTGGTGATGAATGGCAGCAAACAGCGAACTTGCGTGCTTATATGGGTTACATGTATGCGCAGCCGGGTAAGAAGCTGAACTTCATGGGCGCTGAGTTTGGTCAGACGGCTGAATGGAATCATGATGATCAACTGCAATGGTTCTTGTTAGATTATGAACGCCATCAAGGTGTGCAGCGTTTAACTAAAGACCTGAATAACTTGTATCGTTCTGAAGCAGCCATGCACGACCTCGATTTCGACCCGAAAGGCTTTGAATGGCGCCTTCAAGACTCTGCAGAAGCGAGTGTCCTAGCGCATGAGCGTATTAGTGAGTCTGGCGAGCGCGTGTTGGTGGTATCTAACTTTACACCTGTTCCTCACGAGCACTTCCGTCTAGGTGTTCCAGCACAAGGTAAGTACTCACTGTTGCTGAATACAGACTCGGCTGATTACGCGGGCAGTGGCTTTGAAGTGAAGCAGACGGCAGAGATTGAATCAGTAGCAAGCGAAGGCTTAGATACATCAATTGAGTTGCGTTTACCGCCACTATCGACGGTTTTTTATAAGCTGAACTAGTTAAAAACTCAAAATAAAAAGGGAGCCTTCGGGCTCCCTTTTTGTTTCTATCTGTTTGGCTTAATGCTTGTTGAAATTCGTTAGATAGAACATTGAGCGACCTACGACAGTTTCAAGGATACGAACCGAATCGGTCCCAAAGCTCTCAAACATCTTCTCACGAAATTGACTTAAATTCTTCTGGACTCTTTACTTGTGATGCGTGGAAAAACATCAATTTAATCACGTATCGGAACCGTTCGTTATCTAGAGCGTCTTGCCAAGATTTAACAAATACCTCCTCTGAAGAGAAGTCGAGGCTCTCGATAACAATCGATAACATGTGCTTGTGAAGCACTGAGCGGATAGCGCGTGTCGATGAATAATAGCCCTGAAGCGTCGTTAAACTAATGCCAATTTCTTGAGCAATCCTTGCATAAGTTAGTGCTTCATGTCCTTCAGCCAGAAAAAGGTTTAGTACGATTTCATCGTAGTGCTTTTGGTTTTCTAGTTTCTGTACTTGAGTAATTCGAGCCATTACAAATCTCTATTGAGTGTAACATTCTGTAAACAACATATATTAAGAGTTTCTGATAGAGATCTCAAACCATATAGGTAAATAAAACGTCAGTATATCGTCAAAAGTCGATAAAGATAGATCGTTCGCTTGAATTTTAATCAGCTTTGAGCCGATACAAAAACACCGCTCTATTGAGCGGTGTGTTATTTTAAGCTGTTGTTTATATATGGTAAATAAGAACTAGAATGGATACCAAAATAATTCAGGTTCAACAATACGTTTTACAATAGCCAATATCACTATCAAGGTGATGACTGCCAAGCACATATAGTCGACTCGTTTGAGAGGTGCATAGCTGTACCAAGCACGTGCTTTGTGTCGTCCAAAACCGCGCAGTGTCATCGCATTTGAAATCTCATCTGCTCTGTCCAAGCTCGAAAAAATCAATGGGCCTAACACTTTAGCAACATTTTTGATGCGAGTGATTAGTGGTGCTTTCTTTGATAGTTCGACGCCGCGAGCCTGTTGAGCATGCATGATATTGATGAAGTCTTTTTTAACTTCAGGCAAATAACGCAATGTTAAGCTCACCGCATACGCAATCTTGTAAGGAACACCGATACGGTTAAGGCTTGCTGCAAACTCAGTTGGATGGGTCGTGAAGACAAAGATCAACGCTATCGGGAACATACTCATGTACTTGAGCGTGACAGTCACTAAGTAAAACAGTGTCTCTTGGCTCAATGAATAGTTGCCAGGAAGCGTCAACATCAGAGTTTCGCTACCGATGAGTTCAGGACCTTGTTGTGGGGCCAGTAAATACATAAATAAGGCGTTGAGGCTCAGAACACTTGCCGTACCAATCAACAGCGGCTTGTACACACGTACTGGAACTTGAGTCAGCTTCAATAGGTATAAGCCAGTCAGGATCAAAACAACAATGAGCCTAAGATCGAAGGTTGTAAGGACAACGGTTACCCAAGCCAAGAAGAGTGCAAACTTCGTTATGCCGTTAAGAGCATGCAGCGGCGATTTTGTATCAATGTAATTGATGCCGAATTTTACTTTTGATGCATTCATTGAGCGCTTCTCTCGTAGTCGATGAAGTACTGCATAAATGCATTGGTGTCGTCAATTTTCATCATAGTCGCGAGTTCATAAATGCTGGTGGTACAAAGGTTTGCGCGTTCCAACAGCGATGGCTGACTGAAAACTTCCGTCATCGCGGCATTGGCAATCAGCTTGCTGTCTGCAATCACAATCGAACGTGTGGTGTACTCTAGAACGAGGTGCATATCGTGTGAGATGATCACAACGGTGATGCCTAAGTCGCGATTGAGCTTTTGAATGAACGCCAGCATCGATGTGTAGTTACGGTAATCTTGACCAGCTGTAGGTTCATCTAAGATAAGAAGCTCAGGCTCCAATACTAAGATAGAGGCAATCGTCACGCGTTTTTTCTGACCATAGCTTAGAGCTTCGATGGGCCAGTGACGGAACTTGCTTAGTCCACATAGCTCAAGAACGTTCTCAACTTTTTGTTTTATTTGATCTTCTGCAACGCCGCGGTTACGAAGGCCAAATGCAATCTCGTCGAAAATCATATGATGCGAGATCATATGGTTCGGGTTCTGCATTACTACACCGACTTTCTGACTTCTTTCAAAGATAGAAAGTTCAGATAAGTCTTCTCCATTCAGATATGAAGACCCTGAATCAGCATCAATCACACCCATAACAATCTTGGTGATGGTGGACTTACCCGAGCCGTTTTTACCCAGTATTGAAACAAACTCACCCTTGCCAATCTTGAAGCTGACATCTTCAAGCGCATTCTTTTCGCCGTCGTAAGAGTAAGTCAGGCCATGTACTTCGAGTAAAGGCGTGTACTGCTTCTCTGCTAGCGGTGCAGGGCGTTCAGCAAACCAACCCTGTACTGAAGGGCGGAATCTTTTGTAATCCAAAGCTTTGAGGTTTGAAAGCTTATCTTCGCTAGTCAGAGGTGCTTTCGCTGCTTTAAGCGCAGACAGATAAAGAGGTTCACGAATACCGTGTTTATCAAGTAGTTCAGAAGCTAAGATTTCATCGGGTATCATGTCCGCGACGATTTCACCACGCTCCATTAAGATCACACGATCAATATCGCGATGCAGAACATCCTCAAGGCGGTGTTCGATAATCACGATAGTCTTGTTGGTTTCTTTATGAAGCTGGTCGATGATCTCAATCGTTGCCTTGCCTGTTTTAGGGTCAAGGCTCGCTAGAGGTTC
The DNA here is from genome assembly GCF_002875945.1 of Vibrio lentus. Taxonomy (GTDB): domain Bacteria; phylum Pseudomonadota; class Gammaproteobacteria; order Enterobacterales; family Vibrionaceae; genus Vibrio; species Vibrio apostichopi. The sequence continues at coordinate 115,445 of NZ_MCZK01000168.1, read as the reverse complement.
ATCAAACAGCAAGATATCGACATCATCGACTAGAATGCCGGCTAACGAAACTCGTTGTTTCTGGCCGCCTGAAAGGTCGTGTGGAGAACGTTCAAGCATATCCGCTAGGTCGACCATTTTTGCAGTCGACTTAACTAACGGGTACATATCAATGTTCGACATCAACTGGTTTTCTAATGCGAATGCGATATCTTCGCCAATACTTAACCCCACAAATTGGCTATCAGTATCTTGCAATACCGTACCGACTTGCTCGGTATAGTCGTGCATCAAAAACTCAGAAATGTTCTTGCCGTTGATCTCTAAAGAGCCGGTTACTTCACCTTTAATGGCATGAGGTATCAGACCATTGAGACACTGACCTAGGGTTGATTTACCACTCCCACTCGGTCCAATAATGACGATTTTCTCTCCTTTCTCTATCCTTAGATTGATATTTTTTAGCGTCGGTTTATCCAGCGACTCATATCTAAAAGAGAAGTTCGAAAATGCTATAGTCATTATCGCTTATGCCTCAGTCAGGTTGCGGCTTTGCTTATTGCGTTTAGCGACTGATTTAAGGATCAAGAAACCAACAACAGCGATCAGAACGGTATTACCCGCAGCGATAATAGACAGTTGAGTGAAGACTTTCGTGAACGGTTCTGCGTAAAGAATAGTATCTAAGAATGCAGAACAGCCATATCCGACAACATTACCGATAAGGGCAAGTACAACGAACAACGCAAAGTCTTTCATTGGCAGTTCGCCTTGTTGAAGGCGGTTTTTGGTTACCATCGGGAACAGACCGATAACCATACCTACGATGCCTGATCCTAACACCCAAGTTAACCATACGCCCCAACCTGCGAACAAGTCCGTTACCCAGTGGCCAATAAAGCCAACCAAGAAGCCAACAATCGGGCCGAACAGAACAGAAAACAGTGCTAGAACTGCCATTGCTGGCTTTAATGTCGTGTTAGCAAACACTGGGACACCAAACATAGGTAAACCACCAATGCCGTACAGTGCCGCGCCAATAGCGATAACGACGACTGTTTTAGCTGAAAAGTTCATAGATAACCTCGAATACTGAAAGATAAAGCATAATAAAGAACCAATATTCGCCACTATTAATATGTGTCTCAATGAGATCGTTTTTTGGGCAAATATAAAAATAAGGCGCGCATTATATAGTAGAACCCTTCCATAAGGGAAGGTAAGTGTCTAGATGTCTAAAATTCCATCCGAACGTGGGAATATCTCAAAGAATGCACGATTTTGTGGTTAATTGGTCAACAAAAAAAGCCAGAACGAGTCTGGCCTTTTCATTCATATTAACAATATGTTAGGTCTACTTAAGATCTAGGTATGGATAGCTTAGTGATCTAGGTATAGGTAATTCTGCCAGCTCTTCATGCGAATAAGTACCTTACGCATGATAGACACGTGAGTGAAACTGTCAGAATATACTGCTACTTCAACCGCGGTACCCATAGGTAAATGGTAGTCAGACAGGTCATCGGTGATGGTCAACTTAACGAACACGCGGCCACTGGTACGCAGTGCTTCAGTTCCAAGTAATGCACCACGCGCTTGGAATTGGCTCTCACCAATCGCTGGAATCACTTCATCAATTCGGCCCTTAAACACTTTTCCTGGTAATGCTCTGAACAAGAACTCTGCTTCAAACCCTGTTTGTAGGCGCTGTAATGAGTTTTGTCTAAACGCAGCCGTATAAAACTGAGCTTCAGTGTGAACAAAGGTCATCACTGGTGCGAGAGGAAGAGGAACAGCCATCACGCCTGGACGAAGCGCTAATTGAGTGACATAACCATCGGTTGGAGCTCTTACTACGGTTTGTTCTAAGTCGAACTGAGCTTTACGCAATTCAGCTAATAAACTTAAAACAGCGGTATTTTCGCCACCGATTTCAGAATCCAAAGAAATTTTTGCTTGTTCTAGATTCGCGTCTGCAACTTTTACTGCGGCTTCTGATGCCTTATAAGCTTGTCTACGAGTGTCTAATTGCTGTTCGGTAAAGGCGCCACTGTCATAACCGCGCTTGTAACGAGAGAACTCACGTTGGGCCTTATCTCTTTCTGCAATAGCTTTGATTTTTGCAGCCTCTGCTTCAGTGACTTCAGACTCCATTCCAAGGGCACCTTGGCTTGCTTCTTTTACTTTTGCCTCTAATCTTGCGACCTCTGCTTCAAATGGAATAGGGTCGATTTTGAAAAGAATATCCCCTTGCTTAAGAGGTTTGTTTGCCTCTACAGGAACTTCGATAACTTTACCTCTAACGCCTGAAACGACAGGTGTGGTTGAGTAAACTTGGTTACCGATTTGCGTGAAAGGGTGGTTGTAGTTCATCAGCAGAATGAGGGTACCTACGATGATCACACCACCAAGAACGGCAGTGGGTACTGTCCACTTATTTAGCGGGATATTGAACACCTTGAAAATGGTGATACAAAGCGCCGCATAGGTCATTATCAGCAGTAAATCCATTACTTAACCTCCTGATCTTGAACGTTATTATGATCTTTAGCTTGATTCTCTTTCACTGAGTCGGCTTGTTTGAGTTGCGCGATTTCTTCCTGGAGGGTGCTGACTTGATCAATTAAAATATCGACACGATGATGAATGTCGTGCTGTTCTTCTTCAAGTTTGGCAAAACCCCAACCGCGATCTTTACGCCAGAGCGTGGCCCAAATCCAAAGAAATGGCCAAATAGTGTGTAAGGTGAATAGGCTAACCCAGCCTGAGACATGAATAGCATCTTGATGAGGGTGATTGCGTTCTTTCGCTATTTCATAGGGAATATCGTGAATAACGATGATGCCGTAAAAGATTACTAATGCTACGAAAATGAGTAGACCGAGAGCAAAATAGTCTAAAAACATAACAGGTCCTTGTAATGTTAGATATTAGTTATAAATATAGTACGCTATCATCCAAGTAATTGTTATAAAAATGATTTACCGAGTTACAAATAATGTGTTTTCGCTTCTAATGCGAACAAAATCATTATTGAATCTTATAAAATAGTAACCACGCTTGGTGGTGTATTTGGTGTATTTGGCGTATTTGGGGCATTGAGTTAGGTAATTCAGTTGAAGCGATGAAGGCATTGGTTTGATAAAGACATTGGTTTGACAAAGAGTTTTGTTCTAAATGACGTGCATAACCACAAAGGATAAATTCGGATGTATATAGGTGAATTGGCTGCTATTGGTGCTGCGATCGTGTGGGCCTGTGCGACATGGATTTATGGACAGTTTGGGCATCGTTTTTCTGCGATGCAGCTGAATATTGTTAAAGGTGTAGTCGCTTCAGGAATGATGCTGCTTGTGATGCCTCTTATTCCGATGCCAGAGTTTGAACTGAGTGCTAACCACTTTTGGATATTGGCTATCTCTGGTGTTATCGGAATTGCGATTGGAGACAGTGCCTATTTTGCGGCGTTGAGAAGAATAGGTGCCAACAAGACTCTGTTACTTGAATCTTTGGCTCCTCCGCTTTCAGGTGTGCTGGCGTTGATGTTCCTCGGTGCAGCTTTGACCTTACAAAGCTGGTTGGGTGTTGTAATCACCACGCTCGCAGTCACTTTTGTTGTGTTTCAACCTTCCAAATCGGTGAGCGGAGAATCCAGTGACAAAACGCAATGGAGCGGCATTGGATACGGACTTGTGGCGAGCGTGTGTCAGGCTTCGGGCGTGGTTATTTCCCATTATGCTTTAGTGGCGGGTGATATTCCGCCGTTGTTAGGCGCTTTGATTCGCCTGACGATTGGTGTGTTGGCTGTAATGCTCATTATCCCTTTTGTAGAGAAGAAACCATATTCGTCAATAAAAAGAGACCTATGGGCGATGACTAAGCTTGATAAGCTTTGGCTTCTCGGGGCAATCTTTGTTGGGACGTTCCTCGCTTTATGGCTGCAGCAAGTGGCGTTGAAAAATGCCAATCCTGCGATTGCACAGACATTGATAGCGACCAGCCCCGTCTTTATTTTGGTGATCTATGCGCTTAAAGGGGAAAAGGTGTCAAAGCAAAGTATCATCGGGACGCTTGTCGCTTTAGGTGGGATCTCTCTGTTTTTCTATCAATAGTCTATTGCTATCAATAACTTCACTAGATTGAAGGTTATTTGAGAGTAGTGCTGCACTGAATGAGAGTTAGTCTGTACTTTCTCTCATCTATATCGTTACTCTCAGATCATGCTCTCTTGATTGCAACTACTCAGTGCAGACCTGATTTCGACCATTGGCCTTCGCTCGGTATAAGGCTTTATCTGCACGATAGAAGGTACGTTGAGTATTCTCCCCTTCGCGATGTAACGTGATACCAATACTGACCGTTAAACCGCGTTCGCCCAGTATCTCATGCCAACCAAATTGGAAGATTCGTTCGCGGTAATTTTCCGAGTGCATTTCTGCTTTAGCAAGGTTGGTGTTCTCAAGGATGACCAAGAATTCCTCCCCACCAAACCGGACACAAGATGCACCTCTAAACTTGAAGTAGGCACTAAGTTCTTGAGACACGCTTACAATCGCTTTGTCGCCCACTAAGTGGCTGAGTTCGTCGTTGATTGACTTAAAGTGGTCAATATCAACCACCATTAATGCGAAAGGCGTTTCGTGCAGCAACATGTCTTTCAGTTTCACATCTAGCCATCGACGGTTATGCAAACCCGTCAGCGGATCGGTGAAAACGTCTTGTTGCAGTTGAGCAACGGCATTTTTGTGCTGCTCAGTAGTTTCTTTGAGTTCTCTATTTTCTTGTTCAGATAAGATCAGCTTGAGTTTCAGCTCGAAGCGAGAAAGGCGACGCAATTGACTTGCACCAAGCTCACTGATTGGAATCTGCTTCATTAAGTCCGTTTCTATGCGGTAGCCTTTCTTCTCATAGCTCAGCGCCTCTTGGAAGTGGCCTTGATTCATACACACATCACTCAATGAATCATAGAAACGCTTTGCAAGCACGGGAGACGAGTAATCTTTAACTCGTTTGTCTGTACTCGATAAGATCATACTTGCGTATTCTTGCTTATTGATTGCACTTAAGCAGCGTGCCAGCTCTAAGCGAGTCATGGTGGTTAACCAGCTTGCTTGTGTGTTCTTTGCTGAATACTGAACCTTAGATAGGCAGCGCAGTGCTTCATGGTACTTTTTCTTAGCACGAAGCACCTTAGCTTGATAAAGCGCTATCTGTGCGGTCAACAACTTGTCGCTGACGAGAATACTCAGCTCTTCACATTCGTTGAGCAAATCCGTTGCCGCCGTAATACGATTGAGTAGCAGAAGGCTCGCCACCATATGCAGCTTGAATTTAAGACGAAGTGAACGACTGCTGATTGCGTGATCGATGCTATTGATCTTTTGATAGTAGCGTAGCGCTCGGCTGTGATCACCATAGGCATCACACAGGTTGCCCATTCCCAAAATGGCCATTACGTACTCATCAATGTAGCCATGTTCAACAGCGATTGATGATGAGCTGACGAATTCATTCAGGGCTGAGGTGTAGTCACCAATTTCGACGAGACGATCACTTAGGCTGGTTTTCACCGTAAGGATGTCTTCGATGTCGGTAGGTAAGTGGAGCAGGTCGAGTGCCAATCTGAGTTCATCAATACTGGCTTGGTTTTGTTGCAATTCAGCACGGTATTCCGAGCTGATGATATAGCAGTGTGCTTGTTCTGTTTTGGTTGTCGAAACGTGCTGGCGAATGTGGTCCCAGAATATGATCGCTTCTTCGCCCGATACCGATGACGGATCTAAACCTGCGTCAGTGATCTTACTTAATAGCGTTTCCATCAATCTCTTACCTCGGCATCATCATCTTCTTCTAGTTGTTCAAGAGTGAACGGGAACGTCAAAATGTCATTGAGGCTGACGGTAGGTTTTGAACCTTTTAATCCTTTTCGATGCCAAGGGAACATATCAAGCATGGTGGTTAGAGTTTTGAAGGTTTGCTCTGCCGCCTCATCTTTCTCGGAAAGCATCAGTGCAACACGTTCAGAGCTCAGCCTTGAAATGAAATCGTTTTGATTACATAAGGTATGAGCGATTTCTGTACAGACATCTAAGTAGTCGGGATCTACGTGTTGAAACATGATGATGCTGTGATTCGAACGTTTGAGCTCTGTTTTGAAGAGAACCAATTGCTCCCACCAAAACGTCTCAGAGACAACAAAGGAAAAGTGCTTTTCTGGATCGTATTCATGTTGACCACGAATGCGGTTTATAAGCTTTCGTGCTCTTTGTTCAAGTTGGCGTTTTGAGCTTCGCGCTTTATCTAAGCCAACACGTGTCGTTTGTTCACGAAGCATACCGATAGAATATTGACGGTATTTCTTGAAGGCGATTAATGCAGCTTTAAAATCTTGGTTTTCTTCTGCAACCAAAGATTGTTGATAGCAGATCTGGCTCAGCAATTCACCATTGTCGAACTCGTTTGCAGATTGTTCAGCAAGTTTGAGCAACTCAGCGGCGTGTTCAGGTCTTTTTCTCAGAAGTTCTAATCGAGCTCGACTGATATAAGAGTGCGCCTTCATCCAAATTAGGTTGTGCTCGACTGCAAGTGTATGCGCTTTGGCTGTCGCTCGTTCTGCATCGTCTAAGCGTTCTAAGCCAAGCAGGGCAAGGCCTCTAAAGTCCCAAACTTCGACATGCCAGGTGTTATCTTTATGTTCTTTAAGTGCTTCTTCCGCCCCATCCAGTACCGATAACATCTCAACGTAATTGTTGAGCAGGTAGTAATCCCAAGCGAGTAGTATTCTCGCCTTGCCCTCTAACCAGCCAATTCGGCTAATGTTCGCCACTTTCACGGCGAGCTGGTGGGTTGAGCGGGCTAGCTTGTATTCGTGAGTCATTCGCCAAATATTGCCGAGGCCAATCAAGCATTCAATTTGTATCTCAACTTCATCAACCAACGCGGATTGCTCTAAGGCATTGATCCAAAATTGTTGAGCTGAATAATATTTGGCTTGTCCCCAGAACTGGAGCGCATGTAAGTGAAGGATTTCAGGGAGGAAAAGGTCGGTGTCTAAGCGGTTCTGTCGTTTGTAGGCTTCTTTGATGTGCTTTAAACCTGTCTGGTAATCCATCAGGTTCCAGCTGCATCTTGCCATCAGCATCAGCGACTGGATCGCGCCCTCTTCAAACAGAACTTGCTCTGACCTGACGAGGCACTGTTGTGCAATCTCAAGGATCACCAACGGTTCAGAGTCGACACGAGTTTTGAGTTGTTCTAGTTCTGTTTCAAGAAGGTACTGATTTTTGTCCAAGGCTTAGATCCATAATTATCGAACATATTGATAACACAATCATTATAAGAGTGTGGTTTAGGATAAGCACTAATTATCTTTCGTAGAGCATGTAAGGAACATGTATCTTTTCCATTTATGGGTGTTACCTCATGTTGTTGCTTTAAAATCAATGAGTTCCCAAATAAATGTCTAGTTTATAGGTGTCTATGAAAGTAGTTGCTTTAGGGTTAATGGCTGCTCAGTTACGCCTAAACGTTGTGCCGCAGTTAGCCCTTGCTTATCTTGGTAGCACAGATTGTGCCAAGCTCTGAATATGTCGAGTAATGGAAGAATGCCACCTGGACGAAGCTTACGTCTAGGCTCATTAATGAAGCTATCAAACAGAACTTGGAAGCGTTGTTGATAGAACTTAGTTTGTTGAATGGATGCGGTGTTAAACCACTGTTTTGGCTCTGGATTGTTACCTGTTAGGTAGCAAATGCCTTTCTGGTTATCACCTTGATTGGCAATAGCCCAACGATCGCGCCACCAACTCATGTGCACAATGTCGATCTTTTCAAAACTTTGATCGTCTTGCCAGCCTGGATCTTCCTCTACATACATAAGGTCAATATTTTGACTCTGTATGCGCGGCAAGCAAACGCTTAGGGCGGCAGATCTTAGTAATGGGTCTTGTGGCATATAAATGGCGACATGCTTATGCTCGTCACACATATCCAACACATGTAAGAAGTGTGCATAAGAGGTGTAAGGCGGTCGAATGAGTGCCCCTTTAGACGGATAGCTAAACGTAGTGAGGTTACCCATAGGGTCCTCAACGTTGCCTCTCGCGAGGATCACTTGATACTGCTGCTCAATACGCTCTTTCAACTTCTCAGAAGGTTGAGGAAGTTCGAGGTTTGCCTCTGATGAGTGGTCTTTTGAGACAAAGCGTGCCACATCGTCGTACGGGTTGTGGTCAACATTTCCCGAAGGCTCTTCATTTTGAGAGTAATTGACATGTTGGCAAAGGATATAGCCAGAATGCGCCTCGCCCGTTGCTATCCAGACCACACCGTTATTACTTTGTGGTTGTAAGCGCTGATAATGGGAAGCGAATTGATAGTCTTTGGCATGATTAACCCATCGAGCATCGATCATCGCTAATTTGCGACGACAACGGCTGGCGATATGGTCAACATGATCATAGAAAGTCTTTGGATTGATCTCTAATTTTCTACAGATTTCACGTACAGAATAACCCATGAACAATAAGCCCATAAGGTTCTCTTGAAACTGAAGTTTTTTATTGGATCCAGACCACTTATCAACGAAGGTTGATTGGCAGTCTTTGCATCGATAACGCTGCCTGTCACCGCTGTAACCGAAGGCATGATAAAGATGTTTGTGGGTGTGAACCGATAGGCCAAAGTTATCGCAATCATCATTGCGGCAAGCAGGAAGGCCATCGCTGTGAAGTTGTCTCAGGCGATGAAGTTCGCTTAACACTTCACGATTGTTAAGTAAGGGGGGGAAAGCTCCACATTCACGACAAACCATCGCTGGACGCTTAGGGTTAGCGTGTTGCAAAACATATCGTTTTGCATCGCTCAAGCCAAAGTTGTCACACGCCAATGTTTTACAAAAGTTGAGTTGCAAACCATCCGCATCTTTTGGCAGCTTGTCGTTAGACACGATCTCCCCCTCGGGATTATTTGAGCAGCCAAATGAGCTTGGCTGCGGGGTAACGCTTTTCAATGTATCTTTTATCAAATCGTTAGATGTTGATTGCAGTCTCTAGAGCAACTTTCATCATGTCGTTGAAAGATTTTTGACGCTCTTCTGAGCTTAGTTTCTCACCACGGATGATGTGGTCAGATACTGTTAGGATTGTTAGTGCTTTAGCACCAAGATCCGCAGCAACACCGTAGATACCAGCCGCTTCCATATCAACACCAAGGATGCCTAGCTTTTCCATTTTTTCGAAAAGGTCAGCTTCTGGAGTGTAGAAAAGGTCTGCAGAGAATACGTTACCAACTTTAACTGGAACTTCTTGAGCACGAGCTTGGCTTACTGCTTCTTCTAGAAGACCGAAATCAGCGATAGCAGCGAAGTCATGGTTGTTGAAACGAATACGGTTTACTTTTGAGTCAGTAGAAGCACCCATACCGATAACAACGTCCATTAGTTTAACGTCGTCACGTACTGCACCACAGCTACCTACACGAATAACGTTTTTCACGCCGAACTCAGCGATAAGCTCGTGTACGTAGATGCAGCATGATGGGATACCCATACCGTGGCCCATTACAGAAACTTTCTTACCTTTGTAAGTGCCTGTGTAACCAAACATGTTGCGAACGTCACAAACTTGCTTCACGTCATCAAGGAATGTTTCTGCAATGTATTTTGCGCGAAGCGGGTCGCCCGGCATAAGTACTGTTTCTGCGAAATCACCAGCTTGAGCATTAATATGAGGTGTAGCCATGGTCGTTCTCCAAAGTTTAAACGGTAATTATAGGAACAGGATTTAATAAATTACCGATTCTGTTGAATTGAATTGAATTCGTTTTGTTGAGGCAATATTAGCGAGTTAAAACGAGGCTCCATGAGACTTTAGTCACAAAATAGATCCAACATTATAGTTTTATTAATATTGATAACCAAATGTGTTGAAACCTTAAAGGCAATCGATTTTGTATGGGTAATTTGCAAGCTATCTACAGGTAAATCTAAAAATATAAACCTATTGCATATTAGTTTAGAGACAACAATACATTGTAGAGACGTTTGATCAGCGATAATCTAAACTTTGATAAAAGACAAACCAAGGAATTGTATGTCGTATTGCGCTAACTTGACGCCTTTGCTCGCTATGAAAACACAGCTGCGCAAGATCGCTTTGCTTACTGTGAGAAAGACTTTGTTCCCTCTGGTAACAACTCTACTCGCAGGCGCGATGATTCCGTCGTGGGTGTCTGCTGCCACTTTTGAGTTGCCACCAAAAGAAAGTCGTATTGTGGGCAGAATACAGCAACATGAAGTTGCGGCGGGTGAAACGTTGGCTATTATTGCAAAGCAATATGATATTGGCTTTCTCTCTTTGATGGCGGCAAACAAAGGGGTCGATCCTTTTCTTCCTGCTGAAGGCTATGTGTTAAGCATTCCTAGCCGTTTAATTCTGCCGGATACTCCGAGAAAAGGGATTGTGATTAACCTTGCTGAGTTGAGGTTGTACTACTTTGAGCCTGAGAAGAATCAGGTGCATGTGTTCCCTGTCGGGATTGGTCGAGTAGGGCGTGATACTCCCGAGATGATCACCAAGATAAGTCAAAAACGTCCAAACCCAACTTGGACTCCTCCAAACTCAATTCGCAAAGAGTACTTAGAGAAAGGCATAGAGTTACCAAGAGTGGTTCCTGCTGGGCCTGAAAATCCTTTAGGCGAATATGCATTGCGACTTGCTTATGGTGCTGGTGATTATCTGATACACGGTACCAATAAAGACTTTGGGATTGGTTTGCGAGTGAGCTCTGGGTGTATCCGTATGGAACCTAAAGATATTGAGTGGCTTTTTGAGCAGGTGAGTCGTGGTGAACAAGTCACAATAATCGATGAGCCGATTAAGGTGTCTTTGGAGCCCGACAGAAGCGTGTTTGTTGAAGCTCACGAACCTTTGACGCGAAGTGATGGTTCTAAGAAATTACTGCAAATTCCTGTTGAACTAAAATGGTGGCTTGAAGACGCAGATTTGCCTAATTCAAAGGCGAAAGCGGTTATCTTTGCTCAAAATGGTGTGCCTGTTGAAATAGCACCGCCTGTGATTGAGTTTTAAAAACGAATCATTCCTCCCTCAATAAAAAACACCACCTCGAAAAGAGGTGGTGTTGTCAATTTACTGCATGTATATACGTCTTTTGAAATCTACAGCTTCATTGAGTTTCTATCTCAACTACTTAGTGTAAGACTCAGCAATGTTGTCGATACGGTCGTTAGCACGATCCGCTTCTTCTTTTGCTGCCATAGCCGCAGCTGATGCTTCTTGAGCTTTCATTTCAGCAGCCGCTTTGTCACTCTTAAGTGCTTCTACTTCGCTGCTTAGCTCAGCAACTTGGTTAGTTAGTTGGTCCATTTCTGATACCGCTGCTTCTTCAGGCTCTGAAGAACAACCAGCTAAAATAAATACTGAGGCTGCAGCTGCGATTAACGTCTTATTCATAAGAACTCCTTGCTTATTTATCATCAAAAGATGCGCTATACATTCTTTATCATATAGTCGCTTCATTAATGATTGTAGCGACTAATTTTTTAACTGCAAAAACAATAACTAAAGAAATTGCTAAATTTTTGAGGTAATTAGCTAGGTATCACAATCTGTCTCACTTTTGAGATGAAGTGTGTGGCGCGGCAATAATGCAGTACAAAGGTGGGTCACCCCTTTGTTCGCGGTGCATACAATATTCTGGTTAACATTAGATAAAGGGATAAATTTACTGTGATCTCTATCCTTATAAAGTACTTTCGCGGTATCATGTCACGTTAAATTAATTTTATTCAATACCATCATGACTGGAGAGTCCTTTGCACTTTAAAGATTTAGGCTTAGATAACCGCTTACTGAAGAACTTAAAACATTACGACTTCAAGAAGGCGACAGAGATCCAATCAAAAGCGATCCCTGTTGCTATTGCTGGTAAGGATCTATTGGCTTCATCAAAAACGGGATCAGGAAAAACATTGGCGTTTGTGTTGCCAATGATACATAAAGCATTAAAAACAAAAGCGTTTTCTGCTAAAGATCCCCGTGGTGTAATTTTGGCTCCTACTCGTGAGCTAGCAAAACAAGTTTACGGCGAGCTGCGTAGCATGCTTGGCGGTCTGTCTTACGAAGCCACACTTATCTTAGGTGGTGAAAACTTTAACGACCAAGTTAAAGCTCTGCGTAAGTACCCTCGTTTTATTGTTGCGACTCCCGGTCGTCTTGCGGACCACCTTGAGCACCGCTCACTGTTTTTAGATGGTGTTGAAACGCTAATCCTTGATGAAGCTGACCGTATGCTGGATTTAGGTTTCGCACCTGAATTGCGTCGTATTGCGAATGCAGCTAAGCACCGTCGTCGTCAAACGTTGATGTTCTCTGCGACGCTTGATCACGCTGAAGTGAATGGCATTGCAAATGAAATGCTAGACGCACCTAAGCGTATCTCAGTGGGTGTTTCTAACGAACAGCACCTAGATATCACTCAGAAGTTCTACCTGTGTGACCATCTCGATCATAAAGAAGCGATCTTGGATCGTGTGATTGAAGAAGCTGAATACCGTCAGGTGATGATCTTCACTGCAACTCGTGCCGATACTGACCGTTTAACGGATAAGTTGAACGAGAAGAAGCTTAAAGCTGTGGCATTGAGCGGCAACCTAAACCAAACGCAACGTAATGCCATCATGAGTCAGTTCGAGCGTGCGGTTTACAAGATTTTGGTAACAACCGATGTTGCTTCACGTGGTATCGATATTCCAAACGTAAGCCACGTTATCAACTTTGATATGCCTAAGCATACGGAAGAGTACGTGCACCGCGTTGGTCGTACTGGTCGTGCGGGTAACAAAGGTGATGCAATCTCTTTGGTTGGTCCAAAAGACTGGGATAGCTTTAAGCGTGTTGAGCTTTACCTTCAACAAGATCTTACTTTCTCTGTGCTTGAAGGCTTGAAAGGTAAATTCAAAGGCATTAAGCCTCGTAAACCTGCTTTTGCTAAAGGCGGACCTGCGAAGAAGAAGACCAACACTCAAGTTAAGAAAACGCCGAAGAAACCAGTTAAGCGCGATAAGAGCTTCCACCAAAATGTGGCTGTGGGTGATACCGTGTTTATCCCTAAGAAGAAAGTCGCACCAAAAGTGGACGACGAGTAATCAACTTGCATGACCTAAAAGCTTAGCTTTGAAAGGTTGATGTAAACAAAAACCGCCGAGGATGGCGGTTTTTTTGTATCTGTATTTTGTGTAAGCCTTAGCTTTCAGTACTACAGGCGGTATCTGATGATACTGAGAGAGCTTGTTAGCTAGAAATTGAATGTCGAGAACGAGTACGCCAAGATATGGTCTGCGATGTATTTGTGAGTGGCGGTAGTTGGGTGTGTCACACCCCAGAATACATAACTGTCTGAACCATAGGTCGCGCAATCATTAGTCAAGCTGTGGCTTCGCAAATAGTCTGCGGCTGAGCTTCTATTGAGATCAAGACAGGCGTCACTCGCGTTTCGAAAACCATGTTGTTCTGGGTTATCGGTAATGCTGGTGAATAACGCACTTGCATCGAATAACACCACGTTTTTCCCCTGGCTCTGGTAATACTCGGCCTGCGCCTTGATGAATTGGTTGAACTCTAAGATCTTGCCACGAACTTTAATGCTCTCTTGCTCCGTCGAGTATTTGAATTGCGGCGCTTTGGTCGCATCGGGCAATGTGAACAACAAGATATTACTCGCACCAGATTCCGTTAATCGGATCAGAGCGCTGCCGAAATCAGCTTTGACATCGGCGACTTCTCGGTCGTAATTCATAAAGTCATTGAGCCCAAACTCTAGAGTAAACAAGGAGTTTTCTGGGCGATAGTTTTTAGCGACTTTCATGTAGGTTAGGTAAGAGGTGACTTGGTCATAGACGCCAGTCAGTGCGACGTATTGATTGGTTCCTGCTGCGCCACCCACGGCCCAGTTATAAAGAGGAACGTCTTTCGCTTTGGCTAAATATTCGGTCCAGACTAAACCGTTTGAAAAGTGTCCTAGAAACCATGAGTTCGCATTTGGGAAAACCCATTGAGAGCCATTAAATAGGTTGCCAGTGTCAGAGAGGCTATCACCAAAAGTGACAATGCGATTGATGGTATTGGCTTGAACAGCGTTATCGTTGGTCCAGATGGAGTGATTGTAAGAGAAGCGATTGTCTGCGGCAAAGTAGGTAATGTCAGCGGCGTCATGTTGGATGCCGAGAGTCTGCTCACAACGCTGTTTGATTTCAGACTGTGGGGTATCACTGTAGAACATGTTCTTGAAAGAAACGGAAGACCACCAATATCCGTTGATCGTGTAATCTTCGCCGTTTTCTTTTTTCGCCCATTTCCAATCGGTAGCTGCAGAGTCGTGCGATGCATCGGTTCGATACCAACATCGAACATAAGAATAAGTCTCTGAACTTTGTGTGCTGAGCACTTGTGCTGATGTCATCGATTCTGGTGTCGGTATCGAGTCATCTGCAGCATAAGCCCCAAATGGTATGGTTAACGCGAGTATTAAAGCCGTATTTTTCATCACTGTATTCTCTTTGATATTTAGTGAGCCAAACAAAACGTTGTTGCTTGTTGCTTGTTGATAAGTGGATAAGTAAATAACTGGTACGACCTATATCTAAAATCAATAATTACCGTCAATACATTCAGGTTGTTGGCGTTCCATAATTGGTATAAGTATCAACTTTCCAACGACTTCCTGATTGAAAAACAATCAACTAGAAGAGAGAGATTTATCACTTAATATTCGATTTCTGAGAGCTACTACTCGCCAGTTTGTCGGCGTAGATCTAAAAGAGGTGAGCCGTTTTCGTGAATATCGGGCTTATCTTTGGTCAAGATAATTGAAGTTTTAGCATCATTGGTTTTATTTTAATGTTAATATAATCAATAGTTTATGGTGTTGAAATCTGGTCTGATTCTATTTGTCTAATGTTCATCACAACTGTTTAATTCAAGTTCAATATCACAAATATCAAGTTGTTATTTTCTGTTTTATAAAATCATCAACTACGGTTCTTTTACTCATCAGAGGTCTAATCTGTTTAAGGAAAGAGCATTGAAAAAGATATTAATTTGGACGATAGCCTGTCTATCCAGTTTTGGTGTCTATGCCGGAACGAGCGCATCGGCATTAGAAGTCAGTGGATACACGGAAACGAAATATCCCATTATGTTGGTACATGGTTTGTTTGGTTTCGATACATTAGCGGGTGTCGACTACTTCTATGGCGTACCTGAATCCCTAACCAAAGATGGTGCGAGCGTCTATGTCGCTCAGGTATCAGCGACCAACAGCTCTGAAGTGCGTGGCGAGCAATTGCTAGCTCAAGTTGAAACACTGTTAGCCGCGACGGGGGCAAGTAAGGTGAATCTGGTCGGTCACAGCCACGGCGGACCGACAGCACGTTATGTAGCATCAGTTCGTCCTGATCTGGTTGCCTCAGTGACAAGCATTGGTGGCGTCCATAAAGGATCTAAAGTCGCCGATCTCGTGCGTGGAAGCGTATCAGAAGGCTCAGCTGCGGAAGGTATCGCGGTTAAGTTGGCTGGTGGATTGACGACGCTCATCAACCTGTTATCTGGTGGAACGGATCTTGACCAAGATGGCCTTGCATCTCTTGAAGCGTTGACCACTGAAGGTTCGCTTACATTCAATCAGTTTTACCCTGAAGGCGTTCCGACGTCTGCGTGTGGTGATGGTGAATGGCAAGCAAACAACGGTGTTTATTACTATTCATGGACAGGATCTTCCACTTTTACCAACCTTCTTGATCCTACCGACGGAGCGATGACAATCCTTGGTTTAGCTTTTAATGAACCTAATGACGGGTTAGTGGGAGCATGCAGCGCGCATTTGGGCAAAGTGATTGGTGATGATTACAAAATGAACCACCTAGACGAGATTAATGGCTTGTTGGGTATCCATCACCTCTTTGAGACCGATCCCGTGACGCTATATCGCCAACACGCGAATCGATTGAAGTTGGCTGGCCTGTAGGTCGCACTGCCCAAAAGTTAAGATCATAAGGAAAATATAATGAAAAAGACCGCCATTTTGTCGATAACTACGATAGCCCTGATGAGTACAGCGGCGGTCTTTTTATATGTAACCTTTTTGCCTGATAAAACAGACAATCTAAATTCAAACAACAAACAACAGAACGCCTCCTCATTGAAGGTTACCTCTCAACAAGATACCGAAATCGATAATGCATCAGCCAAAGACATGATGGAATATTTCGTATCAGGCAATACCGAATTAACCCTTGAAGATATTCGTGACAATGTGGCAAAACACCACGAGCAATCACAAGCTACGACTGTCGATGAAGCACTGTTTGCCAAGTATCTTGAGTACAAATCGGCACTGACATCATTAGACGTGCAATTCGACACCACATCAATATCCGCTGAGGACCTACGCGCACTCAATCAAGCGTTGCTCGATCTCCAATCTCAACTTTTCAGTGAGAGCGAGATAAGTATTCTATTTACCCATGACAACAGAATGAGGGAAATTGCTTTAGAAAAGTTACTTCTGAAACAAGAAGGGCTAGACGAGCCCGAATATCAGCAAAGGCTTGAGTCTTATTTATCTGAGCAGCCAGATTACGTTCAAACGAGCCAGCAGAATCAGGTATTACTCCCACAGTTATCCAGTTCAGAAGGTCTAGATGAACAAGGTAAATACTTGAAGAGAAATGAGCTGGTCGGCGAAGAAGCGACCCAGCGGCTCGAAGCGCTTGATCAACAAAGATTGGACTTTGAAGGAGCTTTAGAAATTTACTTTGTTGAACGAAATGACATTTTGAATGACTCAGCACTCTCAGAAATTGAACAAAAAGAGACGATTGCCCAGCTTAGAGAAGCTCATTTTCAGCCACAACAGCTTAGAAGGGTAGAAGCGATTGAAAGAATCAGAGCCGCTGAGAATGGTCAGTAAGGTTTGCTGATCTAACGACGTTATTCAAGTTTTCAAAATTGCCTTAGTGGAGATATTTGTTTAACAAATTTAGTAAACGTTTGCTTATTCTGTAAATGGTCAGTTTTCTGATTAAACTAAACACTATCGACTGATTTATCAGGCTTATCTAAATATAAATTCCTTCCATGATTACAATGGTAATCCATCATTAATTGATGCCCTTCTCGTGATTAATATCACATATTTATGTAAATGATAATTGATCTCATTATCGTTTGGGTGCAGTATACGCGAAATTTATTAAATTAGCGTATGGATTTGTTGTATTTATGAAAGCGTGTGTGTTGTTAGCTTTTGCGCTCTTACTGACGGGAGCGGTTAGCGCATCTGATCAGTTCTCTTGGCTCAGAGATGATTCTCGTAGTGCAAGTAAAGTACTCAATTATCTTAATCAACAGAATGATAAAACTCAGCTATACCAAGAACGTATTGATCATTTAAGCAAATCCCTACAACAGAAATGGCAAGACAATCGCCCTAAACGCGCCGATAAACCATGGCAGGAAATCGGTGGCTACGAGTATGCGATCCTAAATCACAAGGGCAAAAGAGCCTTGTTGTCCCGATTAGTTGGGAGTGAGGATTTGACCGAGTTGCTTAATATTGATGTTCGTTCTGCCGAGTATGATTACTATCAGTTAGGTGGTTGGGCATTAGACTCAACTAAAACCAAGCTCGCGATAGCAGAAGATATTACGGGTACTGAGCAGTTTCGAGTGAGTGTTGTTGATCTTAAAACTCAGCAAGTTACATCAGTAGCTCAAAATGTAGACAGCTCGCTAGCATGGTCGAAAGACAGTAAATCTCTGTATTTGATTCAACTTGAACACCAAACTTCGAGACCATATGCGCTAACAAAATACTTCTTAAATGAATCAAAACCAATTCAGTTAATGGAAGAGCCGGACTCCGCTTGGTTGCTTTCGTATTACCTTTCAAGTGATAAGCAATTTGCTGTCGTTCAGGCAAACAGTGAAAACTCCAGCGAGCAACGTTTGTTAAACCTTGATAGTGGTGAAATCTCTAAACCACTTTTACCACGAAAAACTGGGGTGGAGTACTACGTTGATGTTTCGGATTCTATGTTGTTTGCCAACAGCAATCACGACCGCAATGATTTTGCTTTTTATTCCGCACCACTTATTCAGGCTACAGATATCAACCTTTGGCGAACGGTTTTTGAACCAACGGACGAATCTAGAATCAGTAACTTCTATTTGTTTGAGTCTGGTGCTGTAGTTGTTAGCCAGAGTGGCGCGTCGCACTCTTTGCACTTCTTCGATAATGACAATCGCTATCGCTCAAGCCAGTTATTGGCTGACGCAGGCCAAGTTGCTTGGGTAAGCCAAGTTGGCGACTATCAAAGTAACAAATTGCACATTCGCAGCATGTCTTTGACTCAGCCAGCGAAGTGGGACAGGCTAAATACTAATACTTTACAACGAGAACGCTTCTCTCAAGACGAATACCCTCAATACCAACAATCAGCGTATCAAACCGAGCAGGTCATGGTGAATTCTGATGGGGTAACGATTCCAGTCACACTGGCTTATCGCAAAGACAAATTGACTAAGACCACACCAGTGTTTTTGTACGGGTACGGTGCTTATGGCATGACGATGAAGCCCTACTTTATGCCCCAAATCATTAGCCTACTTGATGAGGGTGTAATTTATGCGATTGCACATGTTCGAGGTGGCGGCTTCTATGGTGACGCTTGGTATCAAGCAGGTAAGGGGATTAAAAAAGAAAATGCCATCTTGGATTTCATCGCAGCTGCTCGGGATTTGACTACATACAATCTAGGTAAGCACTCTATTTACGCGATGGGTGGAAGTGCTGGTGGCACTCTTGTTGCTGCAGCTTTAAATCAGGCTCCTGACTTGTTTGATGGTGCTGTCCTAAAAGTGCCCTTTGTCGACGTTGTGAACAGCATGTCTGATTCTGCATTACCTTTAACGGCTCAGCAGTACGGTGAGTGGGGCAATCCAAACATTGCTGATGAATTGAAGGTAATGCAGCAATATGACCCTTACCTGAATCTTAGCGAACAAAACTACCCACCAATATTGATTCAGATTGGACTGAATGACCGCCGCGTACCTTATTGGGAAGGGGCTAAGTATTACGCAAAACTCAGTGAACTTACGACTGGAAGCGGCCCTTACCTATTATCGACAAATCTTACTCAAGGACACTCGACAGACAGGCGACAGTCCCAATCGCAACAAGCGTTTGAGTACGCATTTCTTTTATCACTTTCCCTGAAAGACATTAAAGCGGAGCAGTAAATGAAGCTTTCCCCCCTATCAGCGGCAGTACTGAGTGTACTTGCTGCCAACCTCGTGCACGCTGAATCTGAGGTTTATCACTTTGAAGAAGTGATTGTAACAGCCAATAAAATAGAACAACCACTATCTGAAGTCGCGGGCTCAGTTGCCGTGATTACTGGTGAAGATCTAGAAAGAAAAGGCGCAACGGAGCTTTATGATGCAATAAAGAGTGAGCCTGGTGTCAGTGTTTCTGGGGGAGCTGGTCGACCTCAAAACATTACGATCCGTGGGATGACAGGCAACCGGATTTTGATTGTGAAAGACGGAATAAAGTCTGCTGATGGCTTTGGCGCCAACGACATCAATGACAAGGTAGGGCGTAACTCGTTTGATATGTCTAACTTGGAAAGTATTGAGGTTATAAAAGGGGCAAGTTCATCCGTCTACGGTTCAGGCGCTATCGGTGGCGTCGTGGTGGTTAGGACGAAAAAGCCAGGAGATTACCTCGGAGATAAAAACTTCTACAGCGACGTCTCTGCAACCTATACCGGTATCAGTAATAAATACAAAGGTGCGACAAACCTTGCTTTCCGTTCAGGTAAATTCGAAAGCTTAGTCAATCTTTCTTATTGGGAAGGTGAAGAAACACGTAACTTTGATGAGGACCTTTATAACCGGGAGATAGATGGCGTCGGTGGTGGTTACACTCTAAATTATTGGTCAAGTGATTCCTTGATGCTCAAAGGTAATGTTGAGTACTACAAAGATAATCTAAGTCGAAAAGAAGGATCCTCTAAGATCCAAAAAGACGGAAAATGGGACACTGAAGATTTTGACCAACAGTCTTATACCGAGACGTTTTCTGCGTATGCGGGGTTTGAGTACCTACCTGCCAATACTTGGTTTGAGGAATTAGATGCCAAGATTTATTGGCGTGATATGACTAATGAAGATACCACTAATCGTTTGATGTCTCGAACCAACAACAACGTTTCCGAGTTACGCAGAACGATTGATGTTCGTGGTTTTACGGATCAGCTTCTTGGTGCAAACGCTGATTTTATTAGTGCCTTCCAACATCAAAACATGAGCCATACCTTGTCATATGGTGTGAATATGGAAACCAACCTCCATGAGCGTCCAAGTCAATCGTCTGTTTTAGACTGGAACGGAGTGTCACTTAACGCGGATGTCCCTTTTGCTCCCGCCCGCTCGTACAATTTTGCTGCTTTTATTCGTGACGCGATTGAAATTGACCATTGGACTGTGACGGCAGGTGCCCGTTTTGATTTACACCAGTTGAAACCTGAGTCACAGAGCACAATCAATGGCTACGAAGTGAAGGAACAAAATTCGAGTGAGTTTTCTCCTAGTTTATCGGTGAGTTATCAGTTAACAGATTCGCTAAATACATATCTTTCGTACAACCACGGCTTTAGAGCACCGGGCTATGACAAAATTTATGGTTATCAGAACCATGATTTTGTCCCAATTACCCCATTTGTCATTGTGCCTAATATGGACCTAGAGGCCGAAACCAGTGATTCGTTTGAATTAGGCAGTAAGTTTGATAATGGACAAACACAGCTATATGCGGCCGTTTTCTATCAGAAGTTCGATAATTTTATCGACGTTAAACAGGTCACATTTGTGCCGGATCCAAATACAGGTAACTACTACAAGCAGTATCAAAACGTAAATGGAGTCGAGACATATGGTATTGAAGCTTCTGTCGCACACCGTTTAAGCGATTTTTGGAGCGTGAGTACTAAAGTCGGTTACGTTGATGGAGAAGATGAGGATGGAGAAAAAGTTCGTACGCTAACACCTTGGGAAGGCAATGCCGAGGTGACTTATGACGATAAAGCCTTCTCCGCTTATGCGCAGGTTAATTGGGCGCAAGCGATGGATAACGTCCCTCAATGTGAAGATGATTTAGGTATCGTTACTGACTGTGCGACCACCTCTGGCTGGGCGAGTGTCGACTTAGGAGTAAGTTACTCTTGGAGCTTTGGCTTGGACGTCAGCGCCAATGTGATGAACCTATTCGACAAAGAATACATCCGATACCAAGACGTTGCGGGTATTGCGAACAGCAATAAAATCTACTCCACAGAACCTGGCCGATACTTCACCGTTAACGCCAAGTATGCGTTTTAAGGAGGACATATGAAAAAGAGTCCTCTGTACCTCGCTTTGTTGTTGGTTTCAGCAACAAGCAGTGCTGCCGAGTGGGATTACCCAATTGGTAACACCGTTGTGACAACGCAGCAAGAAGCTAAGGCTTATTTAGAAGAAGCTTATCCTGAGGTTGGTACGTTAAGGTTTCGCTATGAAACACAGTCTAAATTGGGACACCACTACAACTTCGATGTATTGATAGAAGGTGAGTACCAACAACAAAAGTCCATGGTTCTTTCCACTAACTCTGACGAGCAGGTTTCACGCGTTTTCAGAAGCTTAGAAAATACCGTGTTACTCAACGGAAATCCGACAACGGCTGCTGAGCTGGAAGTTCCTCGTTTATTAGAAGCAGAGCGAGCGCCGAGCTTAAGCAGTGGTCAAGTTGTTGCGACGCATGTGAACGTATTCAGTCCAGATTTGAGAACCATGGACAGAGCTGCACCACCAGAAACTTTATTAACCGATGTCAGCCAATACCCGAGTCTTCCACATTATGTACAAACTGATGTGGAGGTATTGAACCACAGCGATGGTATCTACCTTACCAATGCTCGTGTATCTCAGGTTGATGCAACAGCCTTGTATTCACTTGATCCAGACTCAGGTGCGACAACGAACCGTGACACTTCAAATTTTCTCGCAGCTGAAGGTCTCACAAAGTTTGCTGATCTGAACGAGCTGCAAAATGTGGATTGGCAAGATGTGCGATTCCCTCAATTGATGGTATTTACCCATCTAGATCAGTCCTTAAGCTATATCAGTAGCTTGGGCTTTGATCTGTTTGATGTCCCGCTTGAGTTCGATGGCAGAGGCTTATCTGCAGATAACTCGACGTACTATTATGGCCCTAAAGCGGCTTTGTTTGGTATTGGCGGTGGCTCTCCAGATGCATTAGATGGTGACGTAATTCTGCATGAGCTTGGACACGGAATTCATTATCACATAGTAAAGGATTGGGCTTATGGTCATACAGGTGCCATCGGCGAAGGGTTTGGAGACTACTGGGCGGGCAGCTTTAGCTTTCGTACTCAATATGAAAATGCACAGACTCGCGGGCAAGAGTTCGAGATAGATACTGTTTTTAACTGGGATGGTTACTTTGGCGTAAGAAATACCACTCGTAGCCTATGGAACCAAAGAGCACGTTACTTTAGACAAGCGGAATATCGCCCTCATGAAAGTGTTGCTGGTGAACTAGGTGATGAGCTTTGGTCAACGCCTTTATTCCAGGCTCTGAAAGCCTCAGTTGAGCAGTATGGTGAGATCGCTTTTAACGAGTTTGATTCAATCATACTCGAGTCTATGTACGGGTTGGGTCGTGGATTGAAAATGCACGACCTAGCTGAGAGCACACTGTTTGTGGCTCAAAAGCTGTATCCGAATCGAGATTATGCCGAAATATTGAAGCAAAAGTTTGATGTGCATGGATTGATCATTGAGCCATTTAAAGTAGAGGTTCTTGACCGCTATGTTGATCCAAAGAAGCCGTTGACGATGGAATTGTACCCGACGTTAAGACAGGCTCAAGTGGATGGCCAAATTAATATTTCAGGATTGATGAAGTCGTTTGTTAGTCCTCCGGTTAACCAACTAACGATTGAAGCGACACTTCCGACAGGTGAGATGTGTGGTTCTTCAGTCGCGATGAATACGAGTGTCGATTACCGATACAACGACGCCCTCAAATCACAAAATTGGCAACATGATTTGTCTCTTGTATATGGCTTACCTGTACTCGAATCCGATATCAAAGAAGTGAACAGTTACCTTCCTGATAGCCGGTTTAGCTCAACTAATCAGCCGATCGTTGGCTTTAAAACATTCAATTTCACTCTAAATGGCACGGCTCAGACCGCAGACGAAAATTTCGGTCTGTATTTAGATATCGATCACCCTCGGTTGAGTGATTTAGTGGTGACCCTTATTTCCCCGAAGGGAACACGAGTTGATTTACTTAACCATAAATCGACGCGATTTTCTGGCTTTGATGGTTACTTCACACTTAAGCATGACTCGGTTCTTGATTCGTTTAAGGGTGAGCCTATTAACGGGTCTTGGCGTTTAGAAATTGCCGATTATGTAAATGATGAAACTGGGCACTTAAAACGGTGGGGGCTTGGCACGATTTCGAAATACGAATGTGGAGAAACAACGACTTCACCACAAGAACCAACAGTTACCAGTGGCTCTTCTGGTGGTTCAGCTTCACTCATATCAATTCTATTCATGTCCTTGCTCTCGTTCGGCAGGTCATTTGGTACGCGTTACTTGTCTCTAACGGCAAGGCTCTTTAAAAACAAAACAAGAAGATAACTCTATGAAACCTCAATTGACAATTTTGGCCATCTCTTTGGCTCTTGCTGGCTGCGGTGGTTCGGGTGGTTCCGATACCTCTGCATCAGCAGCACCAACCTATACAGTGTCAGGTACAGTGACAGCACAGAATGTAGATTTACAAAGTAAGGTCTGTGCAGACATAAATCAAAACTACATGTGTGATAGTGGAGAACCAAGCTCGACGGCTAACGCGAATGGCGAATTTAGTCTTACTAGTACTAAGAAGTCGATTTTATCGGTTCCTTTGTTAGCTCAGGTGGATACGGGGATTGCAGCCAATAGCACGAGCGGTTCTGCATCTTCTTACGCTTATATTGCCGCTCCCGGTCTTCAAAAAAATACGGGGAATGAGATTAATGGTATCAGTTCACTATTGGCGGGTTATGTCGCGGACGGATTGACGGTAGCTGAAGCTAACAACAAATTAAAAGCGCAGTTGGCGAAAAGTGGCATCACTATATCTGGCGATATTCAAGACGATTTATCTGCGTCTGAACTCGCGAGTCTGGAACAAAATGTCGTATCAACAATTAAGGCGTTTAAGCACTCTAATCGCGCGTTTATGCTGGCTCAATTGAGTGCGAAATTTGATAAGAGTGCGGCCGATTATGTGGGTGGAGTACTAGATAATGACCAAGTTACTGCTTTTGCAAATTTCCTCGAAGGAGAGCTAAAAGCTGCGACAGCATTGAATGATACGGGTGTTTTACGTTATTTCTCAGATATCGATGACACACAAAATGTCGTTGAACCACAGAGTTCATTCCCAGGTCAAGATGCTGAATATGGCTTTGATAAAACAGAGCTGAATGCTAATACCGGCAATGGTTTCCAGTTCGCAAAGTTAGATTCAAGTGGCCAGGTGCTTGCTGATGATGCAGCGGAGTGGTCTTGTGTTTTGGATCAACGTAGTGGCTTGATTTGGGAGTCGAAAACGGATGATGAAAGCTCTATTCAACATAAAGATCGCATATTAGCGCTTGAGTTACCCGGAATAGTAACGCCTTACGATCAAGATGTTGAATTAGTGACGTGTAAAACGAAAGGTGACGCGATATGTACCACTCAAGATTACGTTGAACATATCAATGCAATGAACTTATGCGGCAAGTCAGATTGGCGCTTACCAACGTTCCATGAATTCTACAACGTACTCGACTTCGGTGAGACAGAAACCAACTCGGACGGTGAAGTTTATGGCTTAACTTACAAGTACTTCCCATATCAAACCCTTGGTATTGATTATACAACTTACACTGGCTCGGTATGGACTCAATCCATAACTTATAGCCAATACACAAATGGCGCTGTTGAAGGTGGCTTCTATTATAACGAGATTGGAACACAAGGCTCAGATAGAGGAGTTGTTGGTTCAATAGAGATCTATTCAGGTGATGTTGATTCTTCAGATAATTATGACTCGTACCAATTTCCAGTTCGTTTAGTTTCACTACAAGGTCAATAGATATGAAAAATTTACTCT
Source organism: Vibrio lentus (assembly GCF_002875945.1). Lineage (GTDB taxonomy): Bacteria > Pseudomonadota > Gammaproteobacteria > Enterobacterales > Vibrionaceae > Vibrio > Vibrio apostichopi. The sequence continues at coordinate 90,161 of NZ_MCZK01000168.1, read as the reverse complement.
CCATCACTTTAATGGCTCTGTTTTCTGCGGGTGCAATGGCACAAGAGTGCAGTTTAGATATGGAAAAATCGGCGCCGAGCACGCGTTATGTCGCGAATGATAATGGGACGTTTAGCGATGAACTGACGGGCCTAACTTGGATGCGTTGCCAACTGGGTAAAACTTGGGATACGAAGACATTGGCTTGTAGTGGGCCAGCTGAAACCTACCATTGGCAGAGTGCGCTCTCTATGGTCGAATCAATCAATGATCAGAGTGGCAGTCATGCATTGCATCAGTTCGGTGGTGAAAAAGAGTGGCGCTTGCCAAACATCAAAGAGTTAGTGTCATTAAAAGAAGTGGCTTGCCATTCTCCAGCAATAAGTCACAAGGTGTTTGGTGATACGTTTAACGTTGAAGCTGGAAACTTAGCCGTTTATATATGGAGTTCAACTCCTGCGAGTGATGGTCAGAGCGTGATGACGTTTGATTCGATTAATGGTGAGGTTTACCAGTACAACGCAGCACAATATAAATTTAGCGTCTTATTAGTTGCAGAATGATTTAGTTTTTAATGCGTAAATAGAAAGGCCGTGGTTTTCCACGGCCATTTAGGTTTTGGTATATAGGTCTTAACTTAAGTCTTAGACCTTAGACCTTAGACCTTAGACCTTAGACCTTAGACCTTAAACCTTAGACTTTAAAATAATCCAACTGCTGCTTTTGCTGCTCGGCTAGATTAGATAGCTCATGGCTTGCTGCAGCGGCTTGGGTAATGCCGGTTACGTTTTGGCTTACTAGGCTGTAGATGTTTGAGATATTACGGTTGATGTCTGCAGTCACTTGGCTTTGCTCTTCTGCGGCAGAGGCAACTTGGGTGTTGATTTCAGTCATGTCGGTTACTGAGTTAGCAATACCCGAAAGGGCTGCACTTACCTCGCCCGAGAGCGTTTGGTTGTGCTCTAACATAGACAGTGAACTGCTCATGCTCTCATTAGCGTTGCCCGATTGAACCTGCAAGCCTTCGATGATCGCTTGGATCTCTTTGGTTGAATCTTGCGTACGAGCAGCCAGCATTCGAACTTCATCGGCTACCACTGCGAAGCCACGGCCACTCTCACCAGCACGAGCGGCTTCAATTGCTGCATTAAGCGCTAGAAGGTTAGTTTGCTCGGAGATGCTTTGAATCACCTCAATCACTTTACCTATTTGCTCCGAGTGCTCTTTTAGTGTGCCTACAACGTTTGCCGCTTCGCTAAGCTGAATCGCCATTTGCTCATTAGCTTGGTTGCTCTCGTTAAACAAGCTCATGCTGTGTGTTGCCATTTCGTCTGCTTGCTTAGATGCTGAATCAGCTTGTACCGCATTCTCGTTGACGTGTGATGCTGTGCTCTCAAGTTGATTTACTGCAGAAGCAACTTGCTCCACCTCTTGCTTCTCTTGATCTGAGTTAGCGCTTGATTGTGTCATCACAGCCGCCAACTCTGTTGATGCAGACGCCACTTCAATACTGATTCGAGAAAGTGAACTTACTGTGTCGCGCAATTGCTCAACCGACTTGTTTACGTCTTGGGCAAGGCGTGAGATCTCGTTATCGCCATACTCTTCAGCTTTAACGAGCAGGTTGCCTTTCGCTACTTCACGCATGGTTTCTTGGATATTGCTAAGCGGCTTAACAATGATGCCAGCAAGCGTCCAACTGATGATTAATGCGATTGAAAGAATCACGAGTAGAGCAATGGTCGCCGTATTCAGTGTGCTGGTGTGTTGTTGGCCATTGATGTCGACTTCTTGAGTTGCAAGCAGGTTGAGCTTTTTAGAAAGCGTGTTGATTGCTTGCACCATGTCATTACCCGCGTGACGGTATTGGTCAATTGCGATCTGGTAGCGGTTATCAAAGTCAGAAGATAGCGTTGAATTGCCATGCTTTGCTCTTAATAGAGGAAGCATGGTGGTGCGAGAAAAGTCGACGTAGTGATTCATCGCTTTGCTCATTGCGGCTACTTCATCTTGCATGCCTGGTACGGTATCAAGCGAGTTCAGTAGTCTAGTATTCTGGTCTCGTTTTTGATTTAGCGTTTCTACTAGCGTCTTTACATCATCAGCATTGAACAGGCTGTAGATGGCCTTGATGCGCATGCCGTAGCTGTTGTCGACGATTTCGCTAAGTTCTTCTTTATGTAGAATGAGTTGATCCGTTGCTGTTGATACATCTTTAAAAGCATTTTCCAGTTTGTCACCACCGATAATGACACCCGTCAAAAGTAATACGACGGAAAAGAGTACTGGAATAAGAATTTGTATTTTTATCGATAAGCCACTGAGAAGTTGGCGCATGTATTGTCCCTCTTTGAATAAGTAAATGAGCAGAAGCAATTGTTATTATTGTAATTAGCCAGAGATTCTAACTTCTGAGAATGACAATTCAATCAGTAATAGATTCGATTTTGATATATGCGATAGATATTTAATAAATTTTGATTATTTATTGTGCAAACAAGGCTTTAGCCATTTTTAAGATAGGGTTATTTAGCACGGAACCTTGTGTGGTATTAGGTAATTAAAGGGGTGGCGAGATATTGAGCGGTTTGGCTTAAATAGGTTGGAATGAATATTCAGCGCCTATGAATGAGGTCAATTTATTACTTCAAGGCTATTTGGTAGGGGTAAAACAAGAAAATAAATTGTAGTTGTCATATAGGCTTCAATTAAGTGAAACACAACTGTCACATTCAGATTCTAAAGTGGGCACCGTTCAAGCAAAACAACATTACGGCAATAACGCCACTAAAGGAAATTTGTGATGAAAAAGACAGTTATCGGTGCAATCGCACTACTAGGCGCTCTAACAGTGAATACAGCTTCAGCTAAAGAAACTATCTCTGTAGTTGGCTCTAACAGTGCTTCTCCACTGGTTGAAGTTTTTGCAGAAACCTACATGAATAAAGGCGAACCAGTGTTCATCGAAATTCAAGCACCAGGTTCTTCTGCAGGCATCAAAGCAGCAAAAAATGGAAGTGCTGACCTTGGTATCTCTTCTCGTGACCTAAAAGAAGAAGAGAAAACAGCTGACCTGAAAGAGCTAGTTATCGCTCGTGACGGTATCGCAGTTGTTGTTAACCCAAATAACGAAGTATCTGCTCTTACAGCTGAGCAAATCACTTCAATCTACAAAGGCGACATCACTAACTGGAAAGATGTTGGCGGTGCTGATAAGCCAATCGTAGCAATCACTCGTGATACTGCATCTGGTACACGTGGTGCATTCGAAGACATCATGAAACTTAAGAAGAAGATTGGCGATAAGAAAGTATCGGCTATCTCTCAACGTGCACAAGTTGCAAACGGTAACGGCGCACTTAAAGTTTCTGTAGCTAGCAACCCATACGCTATCGGCTTCATCTCTCTTGGTACTGTAGACAACACAGTTCAAGCTCTAACTATCGACGGCGCAGAAGCATCAGTTGATAACGTTAAGAACGGCTCTTACAAAGTTGCTCGTCCTTTCCTAGTTCTTTACAAAGCAGGCGCTCCAACAGCTGAAACTCAACAATTCCTAGACTGGATGGTTGCAGACGAAGCTCAAGCTATCGCTGGTAAGAAAGGCTACATCACAGTTAACTAATCTTAACTGACTCAATCTTAATTATTGCTCAGCCTGCTTTAGGCTGAGCCTTTTCTTTCAACTTTGTTTATTTCGAGCTCTTTTTGAGCCACAAAGTTTGAGATTTTATATATGACCATCGCAAATAGTGAAAAGCTTATGAATACTGAAGCGACTCAAATCAATAAGCCGAGTCTGCGTGCTAAGAAGCGCATTGACTGGAGAGAAAGAATCTTCCACGGCTTGTTCTTATCGAGTGCTGTAATCGGCATCGTATCACTAGCCGTTATCGCTTACTTTATCGTTGCAGAGAGTATCCCTGCATTCCAAGAGGCCGGTGTTTCTGGCATCGTTCTGGGTGTGGATTGGTTACCGCCAGCTCTATTCGGTGTTGCAACTATGATTGTTGCATCGATTGTTTCGACTCTTGGAGCTGTAGTTGTTGGTGTACCAGTTGGTGTATTAACCGCTATTTTTATTGCTGAGATTGCTCCAAAGCGTCTTGCCGATATTATTCGACCAGCAGTTGAGCTTCTAGCGGGTATCCCGTCGGTAGTTTACGGCTTCTTCGGTCTAGTAATTATCGTTCCAATGATTCAGAACGTTTTCCAAGTACCAGCGGGTAACACTATCTTCGCGGGTATCATTGTTCTGGGTATCATGATTCTTCCTACCGTTATTACGGTTTCTGAAACTTCGATCCGCGCTGTACCTCGTACGTACAAAGAAGGCTCACTTGCACTGGGTGCTTCTAAAATCTACACGATTTTTAAGTTACTCGTTCCTGCTGCACGTTCAGGCATTATGACTGGTGTGATTTTGGGTATCGGTCGTGCACTGGGCGAAACGATGGCAATCATCATGGTGATGGGTAATGCGCCAGCAATGCCAGAAGGTATTCTGGATTCAGCTCGTACGCTAACAGCAAACATTGCTATTGAAATGTCTTACGCAAGCGGCATCCACGCGAGTGCACTTTACGCAACCGGCGTTGTGCTTCTGGTATTCATCATGATGTTAAATGGTGCTCTGCTTTATCTTAATCGTGAAAAAACGAAGTAGGCGAGGATAAGTAATATGGATCGCGTAAAACTAAAACAAGCACGTCAAACGAAAGATAATATCTTGAAAGGTTTTATCTGGGCGGCAGCAGCAGTCACCGTTGGTTTCTTATTCTGGATCATTTGGTACATCTTATCGAATGGCCTGCAATACGTAGACTGGAACTTCATCACTGACGACTACACTCGTACCGGTGAAGAACGTGGTATTTTCCCAATGATCATCGCCACGATCTACATGGTAATCGCATCAATTGCTGTGGCAGCGCCACTCGGCATCATGACGGCAATATACCTAACTGAATACGCAAAAGTGGGCAGTAAACTGGTTAAAGTAATTCGTTTCTGTACCGAATCTTTAGCGGGTATTCCATCGATTATCTTTGGTCTGTTCGGTATGACCTTCTTTGTTTCGATTCTTGGCCTTGGCTTCTCGATTTTGTCGGGTGCATTAACGCTGAGTATTCTCATTCTTCCTGTAATCATTCGTACTACAGAAGAAGCATTGATGTCAGTACCACAAACTTACCGTGAAGGCTCATACGGCCTTGGCGCTTCAAAAATCTACACTATCTGGCGTTTGATCTTACCAAGCGCAATGCCAGGTATCTTAACTTCGGTCATTCTTAGTATTGGTCGTGTAATTGGCGAATCAGCACCTGTATTCTTAACAGCAGGTATGGTGGCACGTGTTCCTGAATCGGTATTTGATTCTGGCCGTACACTAACGGTTCACCTATATAAGCTGACAACAGAGCTATTTACTATCGATGAGTGGAACCAAGCCTACGGCACGGCAACAGTCTTAATCGTATTGGTTCTCTTGATCAACATGGTTACAAAACTGATTGCGAGACGCTTCAACACGGCAACTTACTAAGCTCATTAGCTGGCTCAACAATAAAAAGAGCCCCCGTGATAAAGAAAGCATCAAGTTAGACACGAATTTAAGAATTTAGAGAATACGAAAATGAACAAATTTGATATTGAGAACCTAGATCTGTTTTACGGTGACAACCAAGCGCTTAAGTCTATTAACCTGCCAATTCCAACACGTCAGGTAACGGCTCTGATTGGCCCATCTGGTTGTGGTAAATCGACACTGCTACGTTGTTTGAACCGCATGAATGACCTAATTGAAGGCGTTACTATTAAAGGTAAGCTGGATATGGATGGCACGAACATCTACGGTAACATTGATGTGGCTGACCTGCGTATTCGCGTAGGCATGGTATTCCAAAAGCCAAACCCATTCCCAATGAGCATCTACGAGAACGTCGCTTACGGCTTACGTGCTCAAGGTATCAAAGACAAGAAACACATTGATGAAGTAGTAGAAAGCTCACTACGCAGTGCGGCACTTTGGGACGAAGTGAAAGACCGTCTTAAAGCACACGCATTTGGTTTGTCTGGTGGTCAGCAACAGCGTCTATGTATCGCTCGTACGATTGCCATGGAACCGGATGTAATCCTGATGGATGAACCTACATCGGCACTCGATCCAATCGCGACACACAAGATTGAAGAATTGATGGAAGACCTGAAGAAAGACTTCACTATCGTTATCGTAACGCACTCAATGCAGCAAGCGCGTCGTATCTCAGACCGTACTGCTTTCTTCCTAATGGGAGAGCTTGTAGAGCACAATGAAACGAGTGTTATCTTCAGCGAACCAAAAGATGATCGTACTAAAGGTTACGTAAACGGTGACTTTGGTTAATTCGATTAACTCAGTGCTGCTTTAGTTTTTTAAAAGGCAGTACGCTAACTGAAACGCAGGTTAGATAATCGAATAGATCGACAGAATTATCACTATAACTATAAGCGATGGAAGTTTTGCCCCACTTTAGGTGGGGCTTTTTTATGTCTTTAAAAAAGTCCTAATGTCGATGAAATTTTGGGCAGAAAATCCCATTTTTGTCGTCCTTCTCATGCTTGTGATAATGTAAAAATTGAAATTGCGACCCGCTTAACATCTCATTTTTAGTTACATTGATTGCATATCAATGCTTCGGTATTTTTGCTTCACTCTTAATCGCCAATGGACGGAAGCGTGCCTGTTAAAGCCTTTGCAAAACAAATATCTGCTACTCGCGACCACCGTTTATTGGCAGAGTTTCTTTTTGATTACCTTGCTAAGGTACTCGCGCCAAAAGGAATGGGGATATTTGCAGAACCGATACCGGAAGGCGATTCGTTACCCTTATTTTGTTGTGGTGGGCTAACCTCTCTGGCGAATTATCCTGCGACGTTTTGGCCTTGGGTTTCCCAGTTTGATACCGCTGATGGTGTGCTTCCAATGTCTATCAATACCTGTAAGTGGGAACACATGAAGGTATTAGGTGGAGAGTCATTCATCATGATGCTCGACAACGCGCCTGCCTGCAGAACTTATTTAATTGTTCAAAATTGCAATGCAGAGCGGATCAACCAAACCTTCGACCAAGATCTTGATGTCCTTCAACTTGCAGCAGCACGCTGGCAATGCATTCGTGCTGAAAAGAACGCTGCGCTGGAGATCAAACACCGCGACACGCGTGAAGCGCAGTACCTAGATGAAATTAAGCTTCGTGAGCTATTTGTCGAGAACATGAAACTGGTTCATCAGGTGGCATTAGAGCTTTCTAATCCCGACTCTTTGGATGCGTTATATAAAGCGTCAGTAGAAGCGGTGCGCGACCGTTTAGGCTTTGACCGAGCGATCTTCATGCTATTGGATATGAAAAAGCGCTGTTTTAGCGGGACATACGGCACTGATGAGTCCGGTAAGACAAATAGTGAGCACCATACTCAATATGATTTACACCAGCTTGAAGCCGAATATATTGAGGCTTTATCTGACAATCACACCAACCTGATTGTTATCGAGCAAGCCCCGCTTTACACAGAAGGGAAAGTGGTCGGGCAGGGATGGAATGGAATGCTCATCTTACGTGAAGGCGATAAACCCGTCGGCTGGATTGCGATGGATAACTACATTCACCGTTCACCTATCACCAATTATCAAAAGCAGATGCTTGAATCCTTTGGCTCTCTGCTTTCTCAGATCTATATTCGCAAGCGCCAAGAACAAAATATACGCATGCTGCACTCAAGTATGGTGGAGCTGTCTCGTTGCGATACCGTCAGTGAAGTGTGTAAATCGGCGGTGAGCTTTGCGATTCAGCATTTAGGCATCGACCGACTGGCTGTTTTCCTCACCGATAAAAATTGCAGTTACATGCAAGGTACGTGGGGCACGGACATAAAAGGCGATATTGTCGATGAATCCTATTATCGCTCAGAGCTGGTGGAGCGTGACATTGTCGCCGCAGCGCGAGCCTGTCCTAACCAAGTCGCCTTTGAAGAGTCCGTGCCTATCTATCACGATTTCAATATTGTGGGAGTCGGTTGGACGGCAATGACGATGCTTACCACCAATACGGGTGAGCCGATTGCGTTTATTGCCGCGGATAACTTATTAACTCGCAGCCCTTTAACCTCACAGCTCCGTGAGGTGATACGTATCTTCGCTTCTAGCCTTGCGGAGGTGCTACAGAGAACCATGGCGCAAGAGGAGCTCAAAAAGCTTAATGAAACCCTCGAACAAGAGGTCAGTAAGCGCACTCAAGAGCTTGAACGAGCCAATGAGCAGTTGGATATCATCTCTAAATTAGACCCGCTGACACGTCTTGGAAATCGTCGTATGTTGTCGCAGGTGTTAGAAGATCTAAACTGTGACGATCAAGGAGCGTTTGCCACGCAACACGAAGTCACATTTGGATTGATCCTTGTCGACCTCGATCACTTTGGTTTGTACAACAGCGTTTATGGCCATACGGAAGGTGATGCTGCTCTGCGTACCATAGGCAAGATACTGAATGCCCATGTTCATAGCGATAAGGAAACTTTCTGTCGTATTGGTGGTGAAGAGTTTATGTTGTTGATGATCGGCACTCATCACTCTGAAACTAAACAGCGTGCAGAGTCGATCAGAAAATGCATTGAAGAGGCGAAAATCCTTCATTGTGAAAGCAGCACCAGTCAGTATTTAACCGCATCCGTCGGCTATGCCTCGATAACCTCAGACCAGCATCAATTCGATTTTGATCTGCTGTATGGCAAGGCCGACAAAGCTTTGTATCAAGCCAAAGACTCAGGGCGAAATCGAATTGTCTCTGCTTTAAAGCGGAGAAAGGTTGCGACGCCACTGACTTAGTGTGGCATTTAATTTTTCTGTTCTTAAAAACGAATGAAGCCGTGATGATCACAATGTGGTCATCACGGCTTCGTTCTTTTCAGCTTACTTCGATTTTCAGCTTAACTAGCTTTCTGCTTACTTAGCTTGCTGGTTAACTAAAGCCTTTCTAATGTGCTCTTGTGTGCTTTGCTCGAGATGCGTTTTGGCTTCTTAACCGCTTTGATTGCCTCAGAAGGATCCCATGACTGACTTGGTGAGCCAGCTTCAGCATAGAGGCTTTGGTTGAGCTTGGTTAGCTCGGCCTCGACTGTTTCTAACGTCTCACCACTCAAGTCTGAGTTTTCTGTTTTCCATTGCTCAAACAAGGTTCTCGTCATCACGCCATCTTTTGCTTTCAGCGCGGTAATCAGCGCTTCTGCTGTATCGGATTGACGTTCATCTAGTCGCTTTGGTTTTGCTGTTGTGCCGCGGCGTGACCAGAAGTAGAAACCAACTGCAGAACTGATTAACCACAAGGCTGCGAACAGCGCGGTTAGGTAAGGCCATATTCCAGGGTTATCAACGGTAACAATCGTCGGGCTGGCTTGTTGGGTTGGTGCTTCTATCACAGGAGGCGGCGTGCTTGATATCGCGCGGTCACTTGCTTGAACCGACAACTCAAGTCCAAGAGCTTTACTGGTCTCTTGTGATTGCGAATCGGTGTTAAACCAAGTTTGAGAAACATCAGGCAGAGAGATGCTTCCAGATTCCTTAGGGATTAGAACTTGCTTATACACCACGATAGCATTACCGGATTGGGTAGTGCCAAATTGCGGTTTTTCTTCATAAACACGCACCGATTTAGGGTAGGTGATGTTCAGTTTTGGTAACTGGTGTTGGGTCAAGTTGCTGGCTGTCATTGTGATGGTTCGAGTTAACGAATCACCGGCTTCCATTTCAATATTCTGCTTGTCGCCACCTAAAGCATTGCTATTTTTCAGCTCGTTGCCTTGGCTATCTGACCACTTCTGAATCAACTTGAAGTTCGATGTTGGTAACCACTCACCTTGATAGCCTTGTGGTACCGGATTCACTGTGACATCTAAGGTTTCAACAGGCGTGTCGAGCTGGAAAAGGCGCGTTGTGCTTGAGTTGTTGGTTGAGTAAACAACAGCACCAGTTAACTTTGGCCCTTGAAGCTGAAACTGTCCTGCTTGCTGTGACGATATATGGAAAGATTGCTGAACAACCGTGACTTCTTGTCCGTTGATAACATCTTGAAATTGCTTAGACTCTCCAATCGGTTCCACGTCTAATTGCGGTGAACTCGGTGGCGCAATTTTAGGGTCTTGTAGTCTTCTAGGATCCGCCTTAATGATGAGTTTTACATCAAGCTCCGCGACCTCTTGAGGGTACAGCGAATCTTTACTCAGATTAAGTTTAAACTCGGCCATATCACTCTGCTTTGGAGCGGATTTATTAACCGAAACGTTGATGGTGATCGGTTGGGTTTTTGCGCCGTCAATATCAAAGCTAGGAATCTCAAATCGGCCTAATCGAAGTGGGGCAAGGGTAATATTCCATTCGCTAGACACCGAACGGCTGCCATTGACGATTCGCATCGACGACCCAAATCTTGGGGTGCTGACGTAGAAATCCTTCTGAAGGGAGGATAGATCTAAAGCACCGGACGATACTTTTTCATCGGTCGCTACTCTAAGTAGGAAGACTTCATCTTTGGTCACACTGTTTTGCGAAACACTCGCAACAGCGTTCGCTGCGAATACAGAATGTGACGAGAAAACACCGATTAGCAGTGTCAGTAGTATTGATAAAAATGGCTTGTTTAATAATCGCATGGTTACCACTTTTTGTTTTGGTTGTTAGGAGCACTTTTTTGTCGTGCTTGTAGAATCATTTGCGCTTTAAGCAGTTGGCTCGGATCACGAGCGCTTTCTACTTGCTCAAGTTTCCGCATATCAGGATCGCTCGACATCGGTTGACCTGATACTTGTGCTGCAGCTTGTTGAGCATTGTTATCGCTGTCTTCCTTATCAGATTCTCGAGCTTGGGCTACCTGAGATGCTGAGTCATCTTTGTCCTGTGACGGCTTATCTTTTTGACCCGCTTTGTTTTGTTGCTCAGCTTGCTTGTCGTTTTCTTCATCCGTCATGGAATCAGAGCGGCTATCAGCTTGGCTTTGGTCAGTATTCTGAGCTTGGCTTTCACTTTGATCTTGTTTGTTGTTTTGATCTTGGCTGCCGCTTTGACTTTGCGACTTGCCATTGTCAGCAGAGCTTTGTTGTTGATCCTGCGAGCTTTGCGAAGAATCATTTTGCTGACCTTGCTGACCTTGCTGGTCTTGTTCGTTTTGGTCTTTGGACTCAGAATCGCCTTGCTGTTGCTGTTGCTGTTGCTGTTGCTGTTGCTGTTGCTGTTGCTGTTGCTGTTGGGCTTGTTTGACGATCTCTAGATTCTTCTTCGCGTATGCGTGCTCAGGGTTGTTGTCTAGAATGTGTTGATACTCTTCTATTGCTTGATCGTACTTGCCTTGCTGAGCTTGTGCATTCGCCAGGTTGTAACGAGCATCTTCGCCATTCAAACCTTGTAGTGTCTGCTCTGCAGCTTCGAATTCGCCTGCTTTGTATTGTGAGATGCCTTTCCACTCTTGTTGTTGGAACTGCTCTGCAGCTTGTTGAAAGTCCTCATCTTGATACAACTGATAACCCACTTGGTCATCGGTTTTCCAAGGGCTCGCAAACGCAGTATTCGGCTGGCTAAACGATACAAGCACAGCTAGGCCACACCAAATGACCCCTTTTCTAAATAGGCCAAGGGCAGGAAGTAATAGAAACGGCAATAGCCAGAAACCGTTGTTCACTCTGGTGTTGAGTGAGTTATTGGTCTTGGTGACTTCTGATGTTGTAGCAACTCGGTCGAGATAACTTGCGATGTGCTCAACATCTGAGTTATTAAATTGCACTTCAGTGAACGTGCCACCAGAGCGACGAGTTAGGTCGCGCATATTGTCTAAGTTAGTTTTCGCAACCACGGTTTGAGCTGAATCTGTTTGCAGCATCGACCCGCTTGGTAGAGAGATCGGTGCGCCACTTTCAGTTCCTACCGCTAAAATCGACAATGTCCAATTGCTACCAGAGAGTAGCGATTCGATCTCTGTCTTCTCATGATCATCGATATCATCGCCGATAAGTACCAGATCGCCTTGATAGATATGAGCACGAGCCATCATCTCAATCGCGAGTTTGACTGCGGATGCAGCATCTCCGCCTTGAAAGGGCATGATATCCGGAGAGAGATTAGGGACTTGGTTCTTGATGGTATTGATGTCTGACGTCAAAGGACTAATGGTGTAAGCATCACCTGCGTAGGCCACCATTCCCGTCAATCCTTCTTGCCATAATGAGAGCAGATCCAAAGCCTTGTATCGCGCCTGTGTTAAACGGTTCGGTTTAATATCGGTGGCATACATCGACATCGACATATCCATGATCACAACTCGCGCCTGCGTTTTTTCAAAGCTCGGCTGTTCATTTTTTTCAAAGCTTGGTCCAGCCAACGCGATGACACCGACTATCCACCAAATACCAAAGTAAGTACTGCGGTTTTTCGATGGCTTGCTCGATTCAGGAGCCAAGTAGCGGGCGATATGTGACGCTAATAACCCTTGCTTCGATTGTCTTTTGCTAAGCCACCAAATAGCGGGCAGCGCGGCAAGAGCCAAGAACCAATATGGGTAGATAAAAGTAAAGTTAGACATTGTTTCTCCTAATGGCTAACAGCATAAATGCGAAGAACATTGCCGCAGACAGTGGCCATACGAACCACTCTTGTTGCGGTCGCCATATCTTAGTGGCGTTCGTCACGGGTTCTAACTGATTGATGGTGTCGTAAATAGTTGCCAGTTCTTTGCTGTCTCGCGCTCGGAAGTATTGACCGCCAGTGCGCTTGGCGATTTCCATTAGCGTGCGTTCATCTAAGTCTTGAGCAGTATTGACCTTACGAGTCATGAAGAACTCTTTGACCATCATTTCGCCCGCACCGACACCTACGGTATAAATCGTCGCGTTGTACTTCTTAGCAATATCCGCGGCTTCTAGTGGATCTAATACGCCCGCGGTATTGCTGCCGTCACTGAGTAGGATCATCACACGCTGAGGGGCGTCACTGTCGACAAAGGTTTTGGTGGCAAGGCCGATACCATCACCGATCGCAGTTTGAGTACCAATCAGCTTTAGGACAGCCTGATTGAGTTGTTGTGAGAGCGTGTCTCTGTCTAACGTAAGTGGCGTCTGCAAGTAGGCGTGATCAGCAAATAACACCAGTCCAACTCGGTCGCCTTTTCGTCGCTCAATAAAGTCACTCAATACATGTTTCACTGCCGATAAGCGGTCGATGTACTCGCCATTGAACTGCATGTCTTCTTGGCTCATGGAGTAGGAGAGGTCGACAACCAGCATCAAGTCTCGGTGTTTTGGTTGAAACTCAACCGGTTCACCGTACCAAACTGGGCGTGCCATCGCCGTTACCAATAAAAGCCAGATGATGACCGACAACGCCTTGGGCAAGCGACTGCTCGGCGTTTTGGTATTGCTGTCCTCGGGCAAAAACGGAAGCCTTAGGGCATTGTTCGATTCCGCCTTAGGAGAGAACAAGTAAACGAGAACCGGCAGTGGCGCGAGGAAAAACATCCACCACCAAACGAATTCAATATTTAGTAAGCTCGTGCTTAAAAGATCAGTCATAACGACCTCGCTTTGGAGGAAGGGCTTTACGAAGCCAGGTTTCGCAATCATTAACCAATTGCTGTTGAGCCTTTTTCTGTTCGTCGGTCATCAAGGATGCATCTTGGTAGAGCGCTTGTTGCCATTGCGATTGCTTTGCGGCGAATAACGGCTTTGCCAATTGCGCATCTAAGAACGTCAACCAATCATCACCAGACAAACCTGCCACTTTGTCGCGTGGAAAATAGCTCAGTGCTGCTTGACGAAGGATGTTTTGAGCTGCACTCGGAGACAAGGCATTTGAAGGCTGACTATTACGCAAGCAAGCAAGTGCTTCATTCTTCGCGTGTTGGTTCTTTTGTCTGCGTTTTACAATGAAATACACTAAGGCGATCAGAGTAATAGCCGTGATAATCACAGCCCACCAACCCCATGCCAAAGGCCACCATGACGGTGCGCTTGGCGTAATAATAGGACTCAAGTCGAGAGGTTGATTCATGACTGAACTCCTGATACTTGGCTCATTAACGATTGCGCACAAGACAATGAACTGTATGGGATCGCCAAAGAAAGGCTCATTTGCATAAGCTGTTGTTGTTTCAGATCGAATGCATGACTTAGCTTTTCCTTTTCCTTGCTTGATGAAAAGTTAAACCATTGGGTTTTATTGCCGTCGGTGATCTGTTTTGAACCTTTGAATGCAGTAACACCTTGCTCCAACGGGTCGTAAAAATGCACCAAGCGAACCCGATTATGTCGACGTATTTGATTGATAAGTGAGTAATTACTTTCGTTATAACGAACAAAATCACTGAGCATAATGATATCGCTGCCTTTCGGGCAAAGCTGATGAAGAGACTTCAACCCATGCTCTAAGGTTGTGTTGCTGTGATTGTCTGGGTTGGTCAGCGCTGTATTATTGATTTCTATGACTTTTTGTAAAATACGCAGCGGTGCATGGTTGCTAGCACTGGGTTTAATCTCAATGATCTCTTGGCCGGTATCTATTACTGCGCCAATACGATCTCTTTGAGCAACGGTTAACCAGCAAAGTTGGCTGGCAAAGTGCGCGAGTTGAACCGATTTCAGCAACAAGGTTGAGCCGAAAATCATACTGCTCGACAGATCTAAGAACAAAATCACAGGCTGTTCTCTTTCTTCAGAAAACAGCTTGGTATGCGCCTTGCCTGTTCTCGCCGTGACGCGCCAATCAATACTGCGGATATCGTCACCCGCCTGATATTGACGAACTTCCGAAAAATTCATCCCGCGACCTTTACGATTGCTCTCGTGTTGACCGTTAAGTTGCGACCACAGGCTCTTGGCTGGAGGCAACCAGCGAACAGACTGCGCTTTGTATTGCAGCAGTTCGTCCAGATTTAACGTGACGCCGTCACTATGGTTGGGTAATTGATTATTCATGCGCGTATCCCTAGGCGCTACCAACCAACGAGATAAGGTGAGCGATCACTTGGTTTGCAGTGACCCCTTCGGCTTGTGCGTGGTAGCTACGAAGCAGGCGGTGGCGTAATACAGGGAATGCCATCGCTTGAACGTCTTGTGGCGTGACGTAATCTCGTCCTGCAAGCCAAGCGTGAGCGCGGGCACAACGGTCTAACGCAATGGTTGCACGCGGGCTAACGCCCATGTCTAACCATTGATCAAGTTGGTCGCTGTATTGTTTAGGTTGGCGAGTCGCCATAACCAGTCGAATAATGTACTGCTCGATGGTGTCTGCCATGTGAATGTTGAGCACTTCTTGGCGAGCTTCGAAGATAGTTTGTTGAGAAATAGGCTCTGGTTGAACAGGTTGATTGCCTTGAGCTTCGCCTCTGTTTAGGCGCAAGATCTCAAGCTCACTTTCCATGTCTGGATAAGCCACTTCTAAATGCAGCAAGAAACGGTCTAACTGAGCTTCTGGTAGCGGGTAAGTACCTTCTTGCTCAATCGGGTTTTGCGTTGCCATCACCAAAAACAGCTCAGGCAGCGCATAGGTTTTTCGACCTGCGGTCACCTGTTTCTCCGCCATCGCTTCTAACATCGCGGCTTGGACTTTCGCTGGAGCACGGTTGATCTCATCCGCTAGAATCAGCGAGTTAAAAATAGGTCCAGATTGGAAAGTGAACTCTCCGGTTTCTGGACGAAAAATATCGGTACCAGTTAAGTCGGCAGGCAATAGATCGGGGGTAAATTGAATACGGTGAAAATCTCCCTCGACACAGTCAGCCAGTGACTTTACGGCACGGGTTTTTGCCAACCCGGGAGGCCCTTCAACAAGAATATGACCATCTGCCAATAAGGCGATCATTAGTTGCTTAACGAGCTCTTGCTGACCAATGATTTGAGACTCTAAGTAGTTTTGAAGGATTTCGAAGTTATTTTTATGCATTTTTGGACTCTCTGGGGGCCATTTGATTCTTATTTTGAGTATTGGTCACTTATTAATAGGAAAAAGTTCCAGTACATCTACGTAATTTATTTTTCCAAAAATGGAATGATTTACAAGTGTTTAGTTAAAACACTACACGATTATGATTTTTACCATATCAACCGGCTTTTACATACTAAAGCTCAAAGGATGACTCTCGTGAAAATCAGGTGAAACCTCAATGGTCAAATAGCAAAAATAAATACCAAGCTTTTCTGTATTTACCCTATTGATACCATTTCAAGCTAAGTTAATTTAGTTGTTACATCATATTTGCAAATTTTTGCGATAATCCTCTCTAGTTTTATTGGTTTTGGCCGATACATCACTCAGATTGTGCATTTCTGATTGGAGTGCACTAAAAAAGTCCTGTTCAGGGTACACAAATAACGAGCGATTCTTTTTAAAGGTCCAAATATGTTGAAAACTAACTCTCTGAGTATTAAGCAAAAGGTTGTACTTGGAATTACTTTTGCGGTTCTGGCTTCTACAGTCATTGTCGGTGCGATGGCGCAACAACAAGCAAGAGATGTATTGAGTCATCGATTGGTTGATATTGAGCTTCCTGGGATGCTTGAGCGAATCAATGGTGAAATTGACCGTGAGGTCTCTCAACTGTTGTTAGCTGCGGAGCAAATTGCGTCAAATGAATTCATTTCTGATGCTATCGAATCGACCGATCGTGATGCTGAATTAGAAAACAAACTCGTTAAACAACTGAACAACGTGCGTAATCAATATCAGTTGAACGATGCTTCAGTAGCGAACCGTCAAACGGCTTTCTACTGGAACCAAAATGGTTTCTTACGTCAGTTAAACCAACAACAAGATGGTTGGTTCTTTGGCTTTACCCAATCTGGACAGCCAACCATGGTGAGCATGTTCCAAGAAGCCAATGGTGAAGTGAAAATGTTCGCTAACTACCAACAGCCTTCTGGTTTGGCGATGTCAGGTCTATCAAAGTCGATGGATGACATGGTTAACCTGCTTAACGGTTTCAAGATTGAAAATACTGGCTTTGTATTTCTGACTGATAGTCAAGGTGATGTACAAATTCACCGTGAGCGTTCTCGTAGTGACTCTTCACTGCAACAACTTTACGGCCCTCAATCAAGCCAGCTGTTGAACAAGTCGGGCTTCAACCTGATCACCACTGAAAGCCAAGGACAAGAGCTATTTGTTGCGAGTCTTTATGTGTCATCAATGGACTGGTTCGTTATTGGTGTGGTTCCAACCGATGAAGTGTTTGCTGAGCTTGATGCGACTGCGCAAAAGATGCTGATCATGACGGCTGTTGTGGCTTTGGTGTTTATCCTAATGGGCGTAGTGCTAGCAAACAGCATTACTCAGCCAATTAAACTTCTGGCCAAGCGATTCGGTGACCTTGGCGAAGGCGATGGCGATCTTGCGCAGCGTATTGAAGTAAAAGGCAACGATGAAATCGCACAGCTTTCTAAGGGCTTTAACGGATTCATTGAGAAGATTCACGAGTCGATGAAAGAAGTATGCTCGACAAGCCAAGCGCTTCAGGTGGCGGCGGAAAGTGTTTCTAACAAAGCACACATCACCCACGACAACAGCCAAGAACAACGTGACCAAACCCTTCAAGTGGTGGCTGCAATCAACCAAATGGGTATGACCATCAGTGAGATTGCATCAAACGCGGCGACAGCAGCAGAAACAGCCACGCAAGCTTCTGGGAATACGGAAGTGGGTCGTTCTGTGGTAAACAAAGCAAAAGACGCGATCAGTCGTTTAGCACAAGATATCGAAAGCACGGGTCAAGTGGTTGAACAGCTTGCTTCAACAACTCAAGATATCGGTTCTATTCTGGGTGTTATTCGTGATATTTCAGAGCAAACCAACCTACTCGCACTGAACGCTGCGATTGAAGCTGCACGTGCCGGTGAGCAAGGCCGTGGCTTTGCTGTGGTAGCAGATGAAGTTCGTAACCTTGCAAGCCGCACGGCAGATTCAACGGAAGAGATTCAGAAGATGATCAACCAACTTCAAAGCGATGCGAAAGATGCGGTAACGGCAATGAGTGCAGGTAAAGTGATTACACTTGAGGGCGTGTCAGCATCGGATGAAGCGGTAGACGTGTTGGGTGGTATCTCAGATCGTATCGTTGACATCACTGACCGTAACACTCAAGTGGCAACGGCAACGGAAGAGCAATCAACCGTAGTTCACACCATCAACCAGAACATTGAAGAGATTAACGCAATCAATGAAGTGACAACGGGCACTGCTGAGCAGCTTGCTGAAGCGAGCCAAGAGCTTCGAGACCTTTCTTCACGTCTGGATAAGATGGTTGGTTCATTTAAGCTTTAATTCCTTTAAGTTTTGATTCCTTTACGCTGTAGCATGGCTTAGAAAGGGACATAGACGAAGAGCTGGATTCATTTAATCGTGAATCCAGCTCTTTTTATTTACGGGCTTGTTTTCTTCTAACTGGCCTTAGCTTGATCTGGTTTCGGGCTTTGCACTTAATCGCTCTAGCATCACAGGGCGTAAATGAGTAAAATCTGATTAGGTTTAATATTTAGGTAAGTATCATGAGCGATTTTGAAAAAGAACTAGAGCAGATGACTCAAGAGATGGGCGATGAGCCAGAAGTAAAACTGCCATCAATTGAAGAGCAAAAAGCGATCGTTGCTGAGTTTAAGCGACTAGAAGCGGAAGGCAAACTAACACCAGAAGTGTTAGAAAAGCATTTTGGCCAGTTCAACAAAACAAGTGATACGCCAATCCACTAAGTTTCAGTAGAGCCAACCTATATCGTTAGATAGGGTGGCTTCTAGCTCAAATAGATAAAGGTCTAGCATCCGCTAGGCCTTTTTTATTGTCAGTCGTTAAAAGATGAAGATGAAGATGAATGAGAGCGGAACTAAGTGAGTAGAGCTTACAGAATAAAAAATCCCCCTTACAAGGTAAGAGGGATTCGATATGGGCAAGTTATATCTTAAAAGGCGAACCGATTAATCTGTACCGTACTCTTTGTACAAGCGACGACATGCGCGACCATCGCTGTGGAACAAGTGACAACGGTGTGCAGGAATACCAATCGCCAGCTTGTCACCAGATTCAATCGTCAACGTGTCTGGTTGACGGTAGATAACATCAGCATCGGCACTTTCGAGGTTTAGGTAAACTTGTGTTTCGTTACCTAGTTTCTCTACCATCATCACTTCAGCTTCAATCGTCGCATCACCTGTTTCAGCAGACAACAAGTGTTCAGGACGAACACCCAAAGACATACGGTCACCAGCATTGACAGTGGTACCATCTACTGGGATCCAGAAAGTCATGCCGTTAGAAAGTTGTACCAATACACGTTCTGCTTCAGCTTGCTCGATGTGAACCGACATAAAGTTCATCTTAGGCGAGCCAATAAAGCCAGCAACGAAACGGTTTTGAGGGTAGTGGTAAAGATCAAGTGGCTTACCGACTTGAGATACGTAACCGCCATCAAGAACAACAATCTTATCGGCCATTGTCATCGCTTCCACTTGGTCGTGGGTAACGTAGATCATGGTGCAACCAAGTTGACGCTGTAGCTTAGTGATTTGTGAACGCATTTGAACACGCAGCGCAGCATCAAGGTTAGATAGCGGCTCATCAAGTAGGAATACATTTGGTTGAGAAACCAGAGTACGACCAATCGCAACACGCTGACGTTGACCACCAGACAATGCTTTAGGTTGACGCTCTAGTAGGTGACCAAGCTGAAGGATTTCTGCAGCATGCTCAACACGCTTATCAATTTCAGCTTTGTCAGCGTTCGCTAGCTTTAGGCCAAAAGACATGTTGTCGTAAAGGTTAAGGTGAGGGTAAAGCGCGTAAGACTGGAATACCATACCTACGCCACGCTTTGAAGGCTCAACGTCATTCATGCGTTGGTCGCCAATGTACAAATCACCAGACGTAATGTCTTCTAGACCTGCGATACAGCGTAATAGCGTCGATTTACCACAACCTGATGGTCCAACGAATACTACGAACTCACCTTCGTTGATGTCTAAGGTTACATCCTTAGAAATCTGTACATCACCATATGATTTATAAACGTTTTTTAACGTGACACTCGCCATCTAGCTAGTCCTCGATCGATCAAATTTTAAGTTTTACTGCTTATCATTATAAGAAATTTTTGGGTCAGCAGTAACTGTAGGAATTGGTAAGTATTGAATGAGTAAGAAAAAAAGTGGGTGAGACTTGGATTCTTTAACCAAGCCCACCCGTCATAGCCAAACTGGTGCCTATTTCCCCCACATCCAGCTAAATCTCCCCCGTGATTCAATCACAGATTTAGCTCGATGCTTTATAAAGACAACAGCGGGCAGTGAAGCCAACTAAATGAACAATGCGTCAACGCATAACATTCGCTGGTAAAGGGTTCTTACTATCCATTCTTGGATGAATGCAGTTTCGGTGAATTGGCGCAATCGTACATCCTCCCAATGAAAAATTAACGAGGGGGAGTAGGAGGGGAGGAGTAGATAAATGGGGTTATTGATAATAGGCGATCCAGTTCAAATAAATCCACGGCATAACGGTGACTCTGATCACGATGAGTATGTGTTTTGTGATTTCAGTCTCCAATCTGACCGGATGGCGATCACGAAATTAAGCCATAATAGCTAGGGCGTAGTGGCTAGGATGATGAGTTAGAGTCTATTTTCTCAGATCATAAGCCCTGAAAACTGGCTCGTCTTGGTAGATGTGCCCTACGTATAAATATAAAAAGGATATTCACATGAAAAACGCTCTAAGCGCTGTAGCTCTAGGAACATTAGTTGCTCTGGGTTCTTTTGGTGCAAATGCTGCTATCGAAGAAGGACAACTAACAATCTGGGTTGGCGGTGACAAAGCTTATGAAGGCATGGCTGAAGTAGGTAAACGCTTCGAAGAAGACACTGGTGTTAAAGTAACCGTTGCTTTCCCTGACAAACTAGAAGAGAAGTTCTCTCAAGTTGCAGCAGCTGGCGATGGCCCAGATATGATTTTCTACGCACACGACCGTTTTGGTGGTTTTGCAGAAGCCGGTCTTCTTGTTGATATCAAACCTTCTAAAGAAACTAAAGAAGGTATCGTAGACTTCGCATGGGACGCTGTTTCTTACGAAGGCAAAACAATCGCTTATCCAGTAGCAGTTGAGTCAGTTTCTCTTATCTACAACAAAGCACTTGTTCCTAACCCACCTAAGTCTTGGGAAGAAATCCCAGCACTTAACGCTGAGCTTCAAAAAGACGGCAAGAAAGCGATCATGTGGCCTCTACGTGGCGGCGCTTACTTCACATGGCCTCTACTTGCAGCTGACGGCGGTTACGCATTCAAACAAACTGCTGAAGGTTACGACATTAAAGATGCGGGCGTAGCGTCTGACGGTGTTCAGAAGTCTCTTGGTTTCATCGAGAAAATGGTACAAGACAAAGTTATTTCTGCAGACATGGATTACTCAGTTGCTGAGTCTGAATTCGTTGCGGGTAATGTTGCAATGACAATCAACGGTCCATGGGGCTGGGCAAACATCGAGAAAGCTGGCGTTGACTACGGCGTAACAACGCTTCCTAAGTTCAACGGTAAAGCGTCTAAACCTTTCGTTGGTGTATGGGCTGGTGGTATCAGCACTGCTTCTCCAAACCGCGACCTAGCTGTTGAGTTCATGGAAAACTACCTACTAACTGACGAAGGCATGAAGAGCCTGAATGACGACAAGCCACTAGGCGCTGTTGCTCTTAACTCTTTCCAACGTCAACTAGATAGCGACACTCGTATTGCTGCAACAATGGACAACGCGATGAACGGCGAAATCATGCCTAACATCCCTCAGTTCACAACGTTCTGGTACAGCATGGAAGAAGCGATCGGCAACGTAGTTGACGGCCGTCAATCAGTAGACCAAGCACTAAAAGCTGCTGAAGGTCGAATGACTAAGTAACAACCAAGCACTACCTTTTAAGGAGAGGGTAACCTCTCCTTACTTTTCTATTTTTTATCTATATCGCTAGCAGGTTCCTCTATGCAGTCAGTTCAAGGTACAGATGCTATCTCAGCACCATCAAGCCTTCCAGGCAGTAAAAGCGTCTTCATCAAATGGGGGTTGCTTGGTAGCGTTGGCTTAATTAACGGCTACGCTACAATTCTAATGTATTCACGCGGTGAGCTCGCTTTTGCGCTGCTTACTGTGATTTTAACGGCTTTGGCACTTTACATTTTTGGCAGTAAGAAAACTTACGCCCACCGTTATATTTACCCGGGTATTGCCGGAATGATCTTGTTCATTCTTTTCCCATTGGCTTATACCGTCGGGCTTGCGTTCACTAACTACAGCGCAAAAAACCAACTTTCTCTAGAGCGTACTCAAACTGTCCTTTTAGACCGATCTTTTCAAAGCGGTGAGAGTTACCCATTTACCTTGTACAAGACTGATGACGGTCACCAGATCGTTGTTAAAGATGGTGACCAACTGTTAGCAACAGACGTATTTTCTTTTGAAGATATGAGTGCAACAGAGATGGACCTATCTGCAATTGAGTCTGCACAAGGTGAGAAAGAGAAGATCAAAGCGATCATCCAAAACCGTTCTGCGATCAACGCGGTTGATTTTCACTTGCCTAACGGTGACGACATCCGCATGAGTGGCTTACGTAAGTTTGCTTCTGTTGCTCCGCTTTACACGCTTCAAGACGATGATGAAACGTTAATCAACAATGAAACGGGTGAAGTTCTCAAACCAAATATGGAAGAGGGTTTCTATCAACCTGTTGATGCCAATGGTGAGTTTACAGGTAACACAATCTCTCCAGGCTTTGTTGTTAATATTGGTACACATAACTTTGAACGTGTGTGGAAAGATGATGGCATTAAAGAACCGTTCATCAGCATCTTTATTTGGACGGTAATCTTCTCAGTATGTACCGTAGCGTTCACGCTTGTTATCGGACTTGTGCTTGCGAATATCGTGCAATGGGAAGAGCTCAAAGGTCGTTCAATCTACCGTGTTCTACTGATTCTGCCTTACGCCGTACCAGCGTTTATCTCGATTCTTATCTTTAAGGGTCTATTCAACCAGAGCTTTGGTGAGATCAACATGGTGCTTGAGAATATCTTCGGCTTAAGCCCGAACTGGTTCTCTGACCCACTTCTTGCGAAAACCATGGTGTTGATGGTTAACACATGGCTTGGTTTCCCTTACATGATGATTCTATGTATGGGTCTACTTAAAGCGATTCCTGATGATTTGTACGAAGCGTCAGCGATTGATGGTGCGAACTTCCTTGATAACTTCAAGCGTATTACATTCCCACTGATGATTAAGCCGCTAACACCGCTATTGATTGCAGCGTTTGCCTTTAACTTCAATAACTTTGTAATGATTCAACTATTGACCAACGGTGGCCCTAACATGATTGGCACCTCAGAGCCAGCGGGTTACACAGACTTGCTTGTAAGCTACACGTACCGAATCGCATTCGAAGGCGGCGGCGGTCAAGACTTTGGTCTAGCAAGTGCTATCGCAACGCTTATTTTCCTATTGGTTGGTGGACTCGCGTTACTAAACCTTCGTTTCACTAAACTGTCTCAAGATTAAGGAGCACGACAATGGCTATGGTACAAGGTAAAGGCCTTAAATACCGAGTGTGGGCAACGCATGCAGTGTTGTGGTGCTTCTTGGCAATGATTATCTTCCCACTACTGATGATCATCGCGATCTCGTTCCGTGAAGGTAACTTTGCAACAGGTAGTTTGATTCCTGATAATCCATCACTGGAGCACTGGAAGTTAGCTCTTGGTATGTCGGTAACGAATGCAGACGGCTCAGTGACACCACCTCCGTTCCCAGTGCTGACTTGGTTATGGAACTCGATTAAAGTGGCGGGTGTTACCTCGATTCTAATCGTGGCACTGTCAACGACATCGGCTTATGCATTTGCTCGTATGCGCTTTAAAGGTAAAGAAACTATCCTGAAAGCGATGATGATTTTCCAAATGTTCCCAGCGGTACTTGCTCTTGTGGCTATCTACGCGTTGTTCGACAAACTCGGTCAATACATCCCGTTCTTAGGCTTGAACACGCATGGCGGTCTAATCTTCTCGTACTTGGGCGGTATCGCACTGCACGTATGGACGATTAAGGGCTATTTTGAGACGATTGATAACTCATTGGAAGAAGCGGCTGCACTTGATGGTGCAACACCTTGGCAAGCATTCAGATTGGTTCTACTGCCATTGTCTGTGCCAATTCTAGCGGTTGTGTTTATTCTTTCGTTCATCGCAACAGTAGGTGAAGTGCCTGTCGCATCTATCCTGCTAACTGATGTGAACTCTTACACGCTAGCGGTAGGTATGCAGCAATACCTATACCCTCAGAACTACCTATGGGGTGACTTTGCGGCAGCGGCTGTACTTTCAGCACTTCCGATTACTATCGTGTTCTTACTTGCTCAACGTTGGTTAGTTGGCGGTTTGACGGCAGGTGGTGTAAAAGGATAAGCTGTACCCTATAAGAAAGACAAAGAGCGACCTTTTAGGTCGCTCTATATTGGCATTTTTATTACATCATTTGGTTTGGCCGCCGATCAGTAATAAAAATAACCCTCAGGTTACGCATAGCTGGCTACTAATCAGGTTCCTTACGCTATTAATGATTAGTGGTTTTTGTAACTCTAACCCAGGTACTTACTTGGGTTTTTTTATGCCTGCTACTTTTTTGCTTTCTACTTTGTCTTGATGTTCGCTTTACCTGTCAATTCTTGTGCTCATAACGGCTTCATGTTCAAAGCTTCGAGTCACTTCTCTCTCAAACCTTCCCTACCTCATTCCTCTTACTTGAAGACATGAACGAGTCTCACAAATCAGACACTCAGTATAAGGGGCTGTTGGTCTATTGATATATTGCTAATAATCCAATGCGTGATACTTCAATGATTTGCGTGCAACAAATACAAAAGTTACACAGAAAATGTATATAGAAACGGTAGGCAGCTGTGAATTACAGAGAGTTATATCTCTGGCTTATGGAATGAGTTGGGAAAGTAGTGAATGACGAATGGTTGATGTTAGTCGCTGATTCAAGCTAGATTCTGATGATTATGATCAGTTAGGTAAAAGGGCCAGTTAGAAAAATGATCAGTTAGGAAAAAGGGTCAGCTAGGACCAATGATTGGTTAGGGAAATGATTAGCTAGGAACTATGAACGATTAGCGATGAACTGTAGAAGCTAGAATTCTTTGCTCGAAGGAGCACAACCCAAGTGTTGCAACAACACATAAATGCTTTCTTGATCGAGTGCCACACGGCGAAAGAGATCCGCAAACGTGTTATCCCCGCCAAAACAAGTCTGGATATAGTGGTTAATTTCATTGCTATCGTAACCTTCTACGTACAATGTTCTGACCCATTGGTACTCAACTGCCTTGAGATTGTTCAGTGTAGATTCGCTAAGAGTGGGGCGTGTGACGCTCAAGAGTAGCTCCGGGAAATTCAAATACATCCATTATGATTGGCGGTATTTAACCAGAGCTAAATGACGACTTTATTACAGTCCGAGTAAATCGATAAACAATAGCGGCTTCATTTCAACCCTTGGCTGGGTATCACGCTATATAAGCTGTATTGAGACAAGTCGTATTGATATAAGCAGTATTGGGTAAGACGCGGCTTAGTCTGTGAGAGTTTATAAAGGGGAGTTGAGTTAGATAAGTAAATGCCAAGCATGTGCTTGGCATTGTAATTAGGTTTTGTAGGGTAGCGCTAGATATGGACCTTATTTAAGGTACTTCACGTGCGCTTCCATCTCTTCGCCTATCTGCTTTCTCATGTTCATTAGGCGAATAGCCGAATCTCTTAATTCGATGTCTTCTGGCGTTTCTGGTACCCACTCTGGCACCTTAGTCGGGTTACCGTTTTCATCAACAGCAACCATAATAACGATACAGTGAGTCGTTAGGCGATTGTTGAGCTCTTTAGGGTCGCTGGCTTGAACGTCGATAGCGATGTGCATAGAAGATGAACCGGTATAGATGACCTTCGCACTTACCTCTACAAGGTTGCCAACATGGATCGGAGCTACGAATCGAATCCCCCCTGCGTAAGCGGTAATACAATATTTACCACTCCACCCAGCAGAACAAGCGTAGGCTGCTAAATCGATCCACTTCATTGCTGCACCACCATGAACTTTACCACCAAAGTTCACATCCCCAGGTTCAGCTAAAAAACGCAGAGTAACGTCTCGTTTACCATCTGGTCGGTTATTGTTACTGCTCATCTATCTTCCTTCATTATTATTGTGCTGCATAACATGCTTGTTACTTGCTAATAACAATATACTTAAGATGACATAAATTAAAGCGGATAATCTCACGGTTAAGACTATTTTTTTCAAACGGATGACGAACTGATGAACATCGGTGTTTTCTAGCGATGGAGGCGAGAGGTAAACAAGGCGGAGCAAACATGAACAACCCAAATAGAAAGTCGATTTCAAAAAAAAAAACACCTAGCGTAATGCTAGGTGTTTCTAAGCCATTTGGTACTCATGTCGGTACCTTTTTATGTCTGCCAACTAACCGTTGCTTGTTTGGTTTAGTTAAAGTGACTGTATCGTAATTACCACTAAAGTGGTAGTTAAAATTATTTATTGCTCAGCTCACTTTTACTCTTTTACAAAGTATAGATCCTTAGCGTAGATATTTCCTTTCGGATTATTGTTAGGGAAGCCTTTGAGTGTATTTCGCACTAATCGAGTGTGGTTATAGTGATATAAAGGCATAACTGCTGCAGATTCGTTAAGTAGCGATTCAGCATGCTGGTATAAAGCAAAACGTTTAGACTGATCTTCCGTTTTACTCGCTTGCTGCAACAGCTCATCATAATCAGAGTTACAGTACCCGCTCTCATTAGCTGTATGACCACAAGTGAAGGCTTCTAACAGGGCTGAAGGCTCTGGATAGTCACCAAAGGCCCACGAACGAGCAAGCTGATAGTCTCCCGATCCTTTTGCGGCCACATACGCCTTCCACTCCATATTCTCTAACTCAACCTTCACGCCAAGTGGTTTCCACATCGAAGCTATCGCGATGGCGATCTTTTTATGGTTTTCGCTGGTGTTATACGTGAGTGTGAATTTGAGTGGGTTGTCTTGGTCATAGCCAGCTTCTTCAAGTAGCTGTTTAGCCTTAGCTTGGCGCTGTGAGCTATCTAGCGCTTCGAATAAAGACTTAGGAGCTGCGTAGTTCGGGATATTATTAGGCGTTACGCTGTAGGCTTCAGGTTCACCTTGGCCTGTCACCTTATCGACCAAAATCTCTCGGTTTACTGCCATGCTTAATGCTTGTCGAACTCTGACGTCATCAAACGGAGCCTGACGAGTATTGAACGAATAAACATATGATCCTAACAAAGCCTGCGCTTTAATCTGTTCTGGGCTTTCTTTCGCTAGCTTTTGGTAATACTCAAGTTGCACACGGTTCGTCATGTCAATCTCACCAGATTGATAACGAATCAGCTCTGCATTTTGAGACGATAAACCAAGGTAAGTCACCTTATTGATGACGGTTGAAGCGTTATCCCAGTAATTCGAGTTTCTGGTCACCTCTACGTATTCGTTGGGTACCCATTTACTGAGTGTGTAAGCACCGTTGGTCGCGATATTTTCTGCGCGAGTCCATTGATCTCCTTTCTCTTCAACCAACTTAGCGGGTAGAGGGAAGAAGGTTTTGATGCTCATTAAACTCATGAAGTAGGGCGTAGGCTTTGAAAGTGAGATTTCTACCGTGTGTTCATCTAGCGCCTTAATACCCAATTCTGATGGATCTTTATCTCCGGCAATAATGTCACTGGCGTTAACGATGTTCGCGGTCGAGAAAACAAACCCCGTGTTGTTGCCCGTTTTCGGAGACACGGCACGCTGCCAACCAAAAACAAAGTCTGATGCTGTCACCGAATCGCCATTCGACCACTGAAGACCCTCTTTCAACACAAATGTCACTGTTTTGCCGTCTTTGCTGATTACCCACTCTTTAGCTTGTCCTGGGATGATCTGCCCGTCACGGTTCTCAATCACAAAGCCTTCAAACATATCATTGACGATGATGTCGCCGGGCATACCGGAATTAACAAAGTTGGGGTCTAGGGTGTTGGGCTCTGCGCCATTGCCACGCACAAAATGTTGTTCTTCAGCTAATGGTGTCTCAGTAGAAACAGAGGCTGCGAAGCTTGAGGCAGACGATAGAGCAAGCAGTGAGGATATGATCACAGGGAGTGTTGGTTGGGTCATTGTAATTCCTTTTACAATTTAAACAGTACTGAATTCATTAAACCTGAGTCAGTAACATGTTGCAACCACAGCGTGTTGGAATTAAAAGCATTTAAAAGCGTTATGAACAGAACCGTTGAACAAAACAGGAAAACAACAATGCCTGCTGAGGAAGCTGGCATTGTGAGGTGAAATCGACTAGCGCATTGTTGCTAGGTTAGTTTTGGTAACGTTCACTTAGCTTTGCTGAGGTAGGGCAGCTTCCAGCCTTGGTTTCCTTTTAATTTGAGCAAGGATAACGCCTGAAATCACCATCACACCACCAATGATATGGAACTGATTAATCTCTTCACCTAGCCATGTAGCCGCCAATACTATCGCAACAACAGGAAGTAAATTCATGAACATCGCGCTTGAATCTGCACCAATAGTGTCAATCGCTTTCACCCACATCCAAGGTGCTAAAATAGAGGCAGCAACTGCGGCATAAGCTATCAATGGAATCGCTTGCTGTGAGGGTAATAGTTGTTCGCTTGTTAACCAAAGAGGAGTCAACATCGCGACAGCAAACAGCCCTTGAATATAAATCACAACCCAACTGCTGATTGGCATTTTCCAGCGTTTTAGCAACACACAGTAAGAGGCGTAAACAAAGGCCGCTATTAACATGTAGCCGTCACCTTGGGTAAGGTTTTGATGGATGAAGAACAGAGGGTCGCCTTTGCCGAGCATTAACGCCAACCCAGCCAAAGACAACACACCGCCGACAATACTTAGGCTAGAAATAGACTTGTTTAGCAAAGGTACGCTAAGGAACACACTGATCAATGGTACTAACGAAGTGATCAATGCCATGTTAGAAGCGGTGGTGGTTAAGCCTGCGTAGTAACCCAAAGATTGGTTTAACACCATGCCCAAAAAGCCAAGGAACGCTAACTTAGACAAGTTAGGTTTAATGATTGGCCACTGTTTAATCACTGAGCGAATGCAGAAAGGCGTCAAAATTAACATCGCAATAAACCAACGGTAAAAACTCATCGCGCTCGGTTCAATGGTGCTTGCGGCCAGTTTGTTGACGATCGCATTTGCACCCCAGATACAGACTGTGAAAAATGGTAAAAGATAATGCATGTGAATTCCGTCGCAAATGAGTTGATGCGGCTAGTTTGACAGGTCGTTATACTTACAGATATCTTTAAAAAGACATCAGGCGCGATAGGAAGACAAGTTTGAAAAAACACTCAAGAAACCTTCATCCATCCTTATCAATCGATAAGGCACCATCCAATGTATTTATGAATTTCGAAGCTTTTTTATCGAACACTGAAACTCGTATACATAGCCACCCTTGGGGACAGGTTCAGTTGATCAGCGGTGGGATTCTTGAAATGGAAGCCGAAGGCATACGCTTTCTCGCGCCACCACATCTAGCGATTTGGGTGCCAGCTGGGGTCATGCACTGCAGTTACAACCGTAAGCCATTGGACTACTGTTCATTGAATATTGCCCATGAGTTAACTCAGCATCTGCCGGAGAAAACCAGCCTCATTAAGATCACCCCAATCGTCTCCTCGATCATTGATGACTTTCGCCAGCGTGATATCAACGTCGCACAAAGCGAACAAGATCAAAGGCTTGTTCAGGTATTGCTCGATCAACTTGCAGAACGCCAAGTCGAGCATCACTTCTTGCCCTCAACGGATAACAAGTATCTTGCTCCCATTCTTGCGGCGATAGAAGAGAATCCAACAGACGATATCTCGTTAAAAGACTGGGCTGAGAAAGTACACGCCACCGAGCGTACTCTGTCGCGTCATTGCCAAAGTGAATTGGGAATGAGCTTCACCGAATGGCGACTAAGAGTTCGCTACCTGTACTCAATGGATCTATTAAGAAACGGCCAGTCGGTTAAAGAAGTCGCCCTCACATTAGGTTACAACCAAGCCAGCCCCTTCATTAGTATGTTCAAGAAATATTCTGGCCAAACACCAGAACAATATAAGAACAGATTGTTGTAGTTTGTGTATGGAGAGGCATCAGTTTGAAAAGCGGATATCTGTCATCGGTAAGTAACGAGAAGTATTGCTAAACCAAATTCTCCAGAGTGCATTGCTGGTAATAGCGTATCGAGAGCTGGATATTTACCCCTTCAATAATAAAGTGCTAGATTCCCCTTTTTATAAATAAACCGATTGCATATAAATTGTGTTTTGTAGAGTATTAGGGCACTCATCAATAGTGAGTGATTAAAACAATAATAAGGATACTAAAACAATGAAAATGCGTTTAAATCTAAGCCTTTTCCTAATTTCTACAGCTCTTAGTCCAGTTGCGCTTGCCGATACTACATTCCCTGACGGCTATTACCTCGAAGCTGAAGGGCTGAGTGGAAATGCTTTAAAAGACATGCTTGGTGTCATTGCTGCTCGTGGGCAAAAACAATTGTCGTATAGCCAAGTTTGGTCTGCATTAAAAGACACCAATGAAGACCCGAATAACTCGAACAACGTTATTCTGTATTACAGCGGCCGTTCACAATCTAAAGATTTTACGTCGTCGGGAAATAACGATAAAAATGCATGGAACCGTGAGCACCTTTGGCCTAAATCTTTTGGTTTCAAGCGTAAAGACCAGTGGGGCTATACCGATATCCACCACCTACAGCCAACCGATGCAGAGATTAACTCAATCCGCTCAAACAAAGACTTTGATTTTGGCGGCTCGCCATTGAAAAAATCTCCACTGAACAAAACCGATTACGACAGCTTTGAACCTAGAGATGCCGTTAAGGGTGATACTGCTCGTTCGATTTTCTACATGGCTGTGCGTTATGAAGGTAACAACGCAAACATGCCTGACTTGTATCTGGTTGATGATGTTTCGAGTACGTCAGGTAAGCCTAAGGTTGGAAAGCTATGCACATTACTCCAATGGCATAACGCTGACCCAGTAGACAATTGGGAACGTAACCGCCATGAAAAAGCCGTGCAATGGCAAGGCAACCGCAACCCGTTGATTGATAACCCAGGCTGGGTAAACGATATTTATGGCAGTAGATGTAACGGTTGATTGGTCGTCTGAACAATGCTAAGCAGTAGGTACGC
Source organism: Vibrio lentus (assembly GCF_002875945.1). GTDB lineage: Bacteria > Pseudomonadota > Gammaproteobacteria > Enterobacterales > Vibrionaceae > Vibrio > Vibrio apostichopi. The sequence goes on along the minus strand of NZ_MCZK01000168.1, from coordinate 58,819 downwards.
CTCTGTAATCCGTATTAAAAAGCCATCTTCGTGATGGCTTTTTAATGTGAATCGGTATTTGAAGCTACTTAACAACGACTATTTTCGATAGGAAACTGGAAAAAGAGCGCCCAAAACGAACTATCGACGCCATAGCCTCTTGCTATGCTCCTTTTTCCACGAACATTTGCTTGTATGATTTCGTTTGCAAGGCTTTTGGTGTTAAACCAAATTCATTCGCCAGACCTTCCAGTTCAACTTTGTAGTCCGATAACATAGATTCATCATCTGTCATTATTGCGAACTCAGCAAAATCACCGATACCCGCCAAGGAATCGACGGTAATATGAAAATCTCCAACAAAGTAGATGCTCCGTGTTTTTTCCGCTTTTAGCACCACTTCAAATCCCATGGTTTCCAACATGCTGCGAGCTTTCGAGGCGTCAGTAATATTTGTCGCTTCACATCGGTCTGACTCAGGGCCTTTTACTATCCACAACTTGATACCCGAAGGTTCCATCGTCCGAATACACACGCTTTTATTCTCGGCATGTAAGGTTTTATCTGATAAATCAAAATACCAGTCACATTCAACATTATCTTCGAGCATAACTTCGTGAGGCATTAACTGTAAGACTTCAAGAAAGGTCGATTTCGAGTCAAGACGATACTTAAGCTCAACTTCGTATTTACCTTGGAAATGATTGTGGTTCATAAGCTACTTCAACGTAAAAATAGGATTCTAACATAGGAGAAAGCGGTAAAATTTGAGTAGGCGCATAGTGCCGTATTAAGACGGTTCGTGCCGGTATGCCTAATACCCCGTTAGCTCCATATAACCCGTGCCTGAGTATGTTCCTTCAATCACAATAGGCCCTTCCCAATAGGGAACCGATAGTGGCATTTTTGCTTTGGGGTTCAGTGCCGAGACTGTCAGTTCTATTTGCTGGCTTGGAATTGAAACCTGCCACTCTGTTGGATAATCGCGCCCATCGATTTCTGTTTGCTTGATGGCGGTTAGTCTGATGTCTTGCTGTGAAATCGCAATGCCAGAACCATCTTGTTGCATTAACCTTGCGTGAGCATAACTGGCTTCGCCTGTTGTTGAGTTTCGTAGTTGGAACACGACTAAGCTGGTTTCATCATCGAGCCTTAGTGCAAACCAATCCCAGCCTTGTTGCGAGTCGAGTAAGAACTGCGAGCTCCACTCTCTGTCTATCCAACCTTCGCCCGAAACCTGATGTGTCACGCCATCAATCGTTACTTCGCCTGATACATCGATGAATGGCTGGCTGTAGTAATAGGAAGCCACTTTGCCATCGCCACTTTTGGTGCTGTAGCCTTGCTCGCCTTGTTTCTGATATGGCGAGTTACTGGTGAGTATTAGCGAGTAGCCAAATTGTTCTGAATTGGCATTCAGTGTCGTAGGGAAGAGATCATCGGTAGAAGAGTTCCACTGCCAATCATCAAGGTAGACACGAAATGGTGAAGCATCCACGCCTGCCAGTTCTGCTTGGTCACGAGACCATTTTTCATCGGCATAATGTTTGTCTTCGGTTGTGACCGCACTGTGCGCCATGTAGATCTGTTGGCTTTGCCATGCGGTTTGCTTTGTTTGTTCGGTGCTATTTTCTGGAGTTGAGGCAAAGCGGAACTGTGTCCATTGCACCCCCAGAGTATTGCCATTTTCATCAATGAGGTTGGCGGTTAAATACCACCATTCATGACGAAATCTTGGGTGTGCTTGGTGGTCGGCAGGGAAAGTGATCTCTACGCCTTTAACTACCGGTGTGAATTGCTCATTCTGCTTTTTCTCATTGTTACCACCGAGTATTGCCCCCATATTTTGAGCTAATTTTGGATCGGCTCTCTCACAACCCCACAGAAATAACAGGTTAAGCAAGACTGCGGATATTTTGATTAGCTTACTCTTCGCGTTAATAGTCATCACAACACCTCGCTCTGCAAACTGGATACCACGGGTTTACTGACTAAACGCCACAGTGGAATTAAGGTCGCAATCACCGCCACTAGAATCGTGATGGCGGCAATACCGAGGGCATCACTCCAGTTCCATACGTAATTTAGACTCCAACCAAAGGCGCGCAGGGTAACGATGTCCGTCAACACATAACCGACCATAGCACCGAGCGGTATGGCGATAACCAGAGTAAAAGCCACAAGCACAACGATTTGCCCGAGCACCATCGCCATCAGCTTCTTACGGTTGACACCTAGTGCATACAACCTTGCGATGGCGGCCTTACGAGCATCAAGCAACATGAAACACGCACAGAACAAGCCAATGACGGCGACCATTAATGTAACGCCATTAAGCGCACGAGTGATGGCGAAGGTTTGTGAAAAGATATCCAACGCGAGTGATTTGATCTGTGCTTGGTCGTAAAGCTGACTTGGGTGCAAATTGAGTTGTTGGCGAAGTTGCTCGTATACCACTTGTGGGTCGCCAGAGACTTTGACTCCCAAGCTGGTGGGTAAGTCCGTAAAGCCGCTTTCAAGCCATAAATTAGGGGCAAGCAACACTTCGCCATTAGGGGAGCCGTAATCGTGAAAGATCGCACCAACCACCAGTGATATGTCTGGAATAGAGTCGAGTTCAAGTTTGCTGTTCAATGATAATCCGAGCTTCACCGCCGTGGGTTCGCTGATCGCCACTAACTCACCTTGGTAAAAGCGTGACCAGAAGTTATCAAGCTGCGATTGGAACACCATGGTTTGCTCTAATGTATCTTTGTCTTTGGTGCCGAGTAACGTGGGCAGGCCCTGCAAGTTATCATCGACATAGTATTGTTTATAAACGGTTTCAACGTTCTCAAACTGTTCTAATGCGCGCTCGACATTAGCGATTTCACCCTGAGCAGGGCTAACGTAAATGTCGGCATGCAGTCGTTGCTCTAACCATTGCTTTAGGGTGGATTCAAAGCTTCCGACTAAGGTATTCATTCCCATGTTGGCGGTAACCGCAAGCAGCAGCGCCATCATCGCGAGGGATAGTGGAGATATCAGCTCTCGCAGTTCAGCAAACAGGTACTGCATCAATCCTGACTGAGTGCGCTGTTCGCTCCAATTTGCTAACACGCTGAGCGTTTTGGGGAGATACAAAGGAATCGACACCACTAATAGACCAAGCCACGCCATGGTGAAGCGATGATGCTCACTGAGCCATAAGCCCACCAATGCGATAACGGTCAGCACTACGCCGATGGTAAACAATTGGTTTTCGTTTGAAGCCTCTGGCGCTTGGTAAAAACCACCATAAGAAGAGAGCGGTTGTCGAATGCGCTGCTTAAAGTGTTGCCAACATGCGATTAACGTAGCCGCCAACGTAAGCAATAAGGCTTGTGCTAACCATTGCCACTGCCATGTACCGGGCAATAGCGTTGCGCCATAAAGCTGTTCAAGGGTTATCGCTACGGTTGGGTGTAGCCAATGGCTCACCTGAATACCCAAAATGAAACCGAGTGATGCGCCTAGTGTGACTAAAACAGTGAGCTCGATTAGCAGAGCAGAGAACACGATGCTTGGTGAAACTCCGGCTTGCTGAATTTGTACTAACAGCCGATTACGTTTGAGCAAGCTGTACTTCACGCCGTTGTAAGCGATGAACAAACCAACCAAGAACGCCAGTAAGCTCATGGCAGTGAGGTTGAGGTGAAAGCTGTCGGTAATAGATCCGAGATCGGTACTTTGATTATTGGTGATCCATTGCCCTTGCTCTGCGATCAGATTCTGCCATTTGTCTTGCGCGTGGCTCTTGGTATCAAAAACAGCGATGTAGCTCAGCTGACCTTGCTTATTCAGCAGTTGTTGGGCGAATCCAATGTCCATCAACATACGACTACCCAGTTGCCATTCATCGGGCAGCACTACCACTTGGGTGACTACTTCATCCAAAGTGAGTGTTTCTACTTCGTCTAAGCTTTGGTGTTGCGACTGGCTCATCATCACGATGGGCTTGCCAGCTAACAATTGAGGAAGCGGTAAGGCGTTGTCGAATAGGGATATGTTTTGACTGTCTTCTGAGGTTCCATCGTTTTCGGCTGGCTTGTCGGTAGAATAGCGAGATCGTGAGGTGAGAGCAGCGATCAATTCACTGCCTTGTACAGACCAACGACGACCTTGATCGTCTCTCACTCGCCCTTCAATCACAGGCAATATTGCGCTCAAGCCATTTTGTCTTAGCTTGAAGTAGAGCGATTCTGGTAAGTAGTTTTGCCCTGCTGGTGGAATGATCAGGTTTTGCGCTTGAGCGCTCAGTTGTTCGGTGGATTCAGCGTAGCTACGTTTGGCATTCAGATTGATGGCTTGCACCGCGACAAACAGGGTGACCGCCAACACGATACCAATCAAGATGGCCGCCGCTTGTAAGGGCGATTGGCGATAGTGCGCAGCGAATAGGTTTAGCGTAAGTTTTGTGTGAGTCAGCCAGGCGTGATTTAACCTACAGTGAGTTAAGTTAGATTGCAGCATGAGGCTTCTCACTGGCTTGATTTTGGTTTAGCTCTACACGCTTTAACTCTCCATCATCTAACACCAGTTGAGTCTGCATAAAATTGGCACATTCAGGGCTGTGTGTAACCAGTAATACGGCGGTGTTGCCTTGTGTGGTGATTTCGTTCAATAGCCTCATTACCTCTAAACCGGCTTTGTGGTCGAGGTTGCCTGTGGGTTCATCGGCAAGCAGCAGTTTCGGTTTATGGGCTAATGCACGTGCGATCGCCACTCGTTGTTGCTGGCCGCCAGAGAGTGCTGATACATGTCTATCGAGCAGTTCACTGATGCCTAGCGCTTCCACTAAATAATCACACCAGTCGCCCCATTTTTGTTGATTCAAATGCAACGGAAAGGCGATGTTTTGTTTTACGTTGAGTGGGGTTAACAAGTTGAACTGCTGGAAGATAACCCCCAGTTTTTGATGGCGGTAGCGACTCCAATGTGGGTCTTTCCAAGCTGATGTGTTTTTACCATCGAGCCACAACTCACCTCCTGAAAGTGGTTCAAAGCCTGCTATTAGGTTGAGTAGAGTACTTTTCCCGCTGCCACTTGCTCCTGTCAAAGCCACACTAGCGCCCGTCGCTAAAGTGAAGTCGACGCTCTCTAACACGTTATGAGTGTCTTTGCCGTCAACAAAGCTTTTGCTGGCCTGTTTAAGTGTGACAACTGGGTTTTCCATTTACTCTCCTTGTATCCAACAATGACTATCAAACTGTAGACAACAATTTCAAATAAGAGAGCGATTTATATCGAATTATTAATAACTTGTACTTTGATAAGAGAGAAATAGATCAGTGAGAGGTGGAATTCGGACTCTCGTTGGGTCTTTGAATTATCACATCGCCTTGGGTTATTTATTAGAAGGTTTTTTACGGCATCTAAGGGTAGCCAATTCCAACGCTTGGTATCTGGATGAAGATTATTTTGTGTGAGGATAAGGCGAGCGAAAGCTGTATCCCTAACATATTTTTTTCCCATAGCTTGTTAGTGTTTTTAATCACACATGCTCCGTTAAAGGTGTTGCATAGAAGACGAAATTATCTGGATGTAGAATGCAGATAAGATCTGTACTGAATGAAGTTTATGCAAAAGGCGAAAATCAATTGAATCAACCTGTTTTATATATATTTTCGGGTCTCCCAGCTTCTGGGAAATCGACATTAGCGAAGTTGTTAGCAGAGAAAACGGGAGCGATGTATGTTCGCATTGATACTGTAGAGCAAGGGCTTAGAGATCTTTGTTGCTTCAAAGTTGAAGGTGAGGGTTATCGTTTAAGTTACCGTATTGTTAAAGACAATTTGGCGTTAGGTATTAGCTGCATTTCTGACTCTTGTAATCCAATTGAGCTAACTCGAAACGAGTGGCAAGAGGTAGCGGAAAGTGTTGGTGCTAGGTTTGTCAATATTGAAGTTAGCTGCTCTGATCGTGAGGAACATGAAAGAAGGGTCATCACTCGACAAAGTGAAGTCGAAAACCTAAAGCTACCTGATTGGCAACAAGTAAAGAATCGTCACTATGAGGAATGGAAAACTGAAGTTATTAAAATCGACACGTCAGGTAAAAATACCGAAACATCATTTATAGAATTGACGGAAAAGTTAGGTGTTTAATACTCAGGTAGAGTGACGTATTGAAAATCTCAATCTTTCATTCAACAATAAATGTGACGTTACATATATGCAATGTCACCTATAAAGCATTGGGTTGTGAAACAAATAGATTAACCAATGAGTACTTGTTACTTAGAAACAACAGTCCACTTCATTAGAACCGGTTTTGCTTCCTCACACTGAATCAGTTCAAGTGGAGGTTTCACCCATGGGCCCGCTTCTTGAGTTTCTGATGTCACTGCCAAACAGTAGCTAGAGTCCGCTTTTAATCGAATGGTTTGATCATTTTCGCTATACACAAAACCTTGGCTTTTTGCGTCGCTACACTTTAGTAACGCGAGTTCACTTTTCCCTTTCGCAAGAAGCCCTTGCATGCACAGTCCCTCAAACGCATAGGATTGAATCTTGTGCGTTTCGCTGTCGTATTCAAATCTCACATCATGACCAGAATAGTTACGAGGAGAACCTTCGGGCGCTTTGGGCTTACAGGTGTGGGTCTGCATTAATTCGGATTGACCAGGGCCGTAGGTATCAATACAAAATCCATAACCGTTTGGCTCATCTAAATTATCACTTAATACAATGTACGGAGGTTCTGTCGGCACATTTGGCTCTGCTGCAAAGAGAAATGAAGGGGCAGCAATTAAGCTAGATGCAACAATGATTTTGGTTATATTTTTCAGGTTCATATACATTCATCCTTTAATGAATTCCGTTGTTGTTACGAAAACAGATTACTGGTTAAAACTTTCGGTGAACTTAACAATTCGGCCTGCATTGGCACCTTTATCACTGCGACCAATTCGAGACACACTACGAATATCGATGCGGCTTTTGTTGTTTATTGGGGTAACTTGAACGACCACATCGTCCATAAAGCCAAAGAACGTCGTTTGAGCTGTCGCTTCAAAGCGTAATGCTTCAGGGAATCTTGCAACAATTTCCCAACCTTTCTTCTGCGCAACATCCAGAGCTTTTTCGTATGCATCTTCAGCAGAGAGGTTAGACTGAATTGGCTTAATGTATGGGTACAACTTCCTCTGTACTGCTGCAACTTCCTCCCCTGCATAAATCAGAGAGTTTTTGGCACCGGCACGCGTATCATCCAGCACCAAAAATTTAGGTGGGTTTGTGGTATCGGTTGTGATGTCATGAATTGCAGGCCCACGTTTCATGGGGTGAATCATGCCATGGATCATTGGCGCGACGAGGCCAAGCCCTATGAATGCCGCAACCAGAGATTTGATAGCCCCAGTACGATTACGAGTAACACATTGGTAGATGATCCCGAGGGTACTTAACGCGAGCAAAGAGAGGCCGATTGGGTTGAGATAATTGCGAATATAACCAAAGCCAACAATAGGATCCCATAAGCCCATGCGAGCTCCAAAGATCATTAGCGCAACCACTAGCACAGCAGCAAAAGCGATGACTAATAATAGTGTTCCAATACGAGAGGTACGTTTGTTTGTCATTTCTATCCTTTGAAAATGTTTAGAGAGTAATGATGAGCCACTCCTAGGCTCACCATGTCTCATTTTGTTAGTACTTGATTTTGTGATTGCTCAGTTTGGTTGTTCGGCTTTGTTTGCGATTTCTGCCTTGTCATCTGACTTGAACAGTTTGCAGATCAAGACAAAAAACAATGGCGCGAAGTAAATGACCAATAACGTCGCTCCCATCATGCCGCCAAGAACAGACGTACCAATCGCGTTACGAGCATTAGCACCCGCTCCCGTACTCAGCACCAAAGGCAACACGCCGAGTCCAAACGCCAGTGATGTCATGATTATCGGGCGCAGACGCATTTCACAGGCTTGTACCGTTGCATCAATAATGTTGACGCCTTTTTCATAAAGCTCTTTTGCAAACTCAACAATCAAAATTGCGTTCTTGGCGGTCAAACCAATGGTAGTTAGAACGCCTACTTGGAAGTACACATCGTTTTCTAAACCTCGCAACATGATCGCAGCCAGTGCGCCGAGTATCCCTAATGGAACCACCAGAATAATCGCAATTGGAATGCTCCAGCTTTCATACAAAGCGGCTAAGCAGAGGAAAACCATCAAGATGGAGATCGCGTACAGAATTGGCGCTTGGTTTCCAGCTTCGATCTCTTGATAGGACATTCCCGTCCAGCTCACCTGTACATCGTTTGAAATCTCTGCGGCTAATCTATCGATTTCATCCATCGCTTCACCAGTACTGTAACCAGAAGCTGCTTCACCGACGATTTCTACTGCAGGGTTGCCGTTATAACGTTGTAACTGTGGTGAGCCTTGACCCCAGTGATAAGTACTGAAAGCTGAGATTGGCACCATCTCACCGTTGTTGTTACGCACAAACCATAAGTTCAGGTCTTCTGGTGTCATGCGATATTCAGCATCGGCTTGAATGTAAACCTTCTTAGAGCGACCACGATCGATGAAGTCATTCACGTATGACGATGCCCAAGCAATTGACAATGATTGGTTGATGTCATCAATTTCTAGACCTAGCACTTTGGCTTTTTCATAGTCGACATCAAGGAATAGTTGCGCGGTATCCTCAAGGCCGTTTGGTCGTGTACTTTGCAATAATGGACTTTGAGCCACCGCCGCCAGTAACTGGTTTCTGAACTCAATCAGTTTGTCATGGCCAACAGCCCCCACGTCTTCTAGGTAGAAGTTAAAACCCGTTGAAGTACCAAGTTCTCGAATTGCTGGGCTACTAAAAGCAAAGATTTGTGCATGTTTGTAATTTGAAAACTCACCCATTACACGGCCGATAATGGAATCAACATCGGTTCCGGGTTTAGTCCTTTCTGACCAATCTTTCATGCCAATAAATGCCATCGCTGCATTTTGCCCAGAGCCTGAAAAGTTGAATCCAGACACGGTAAACACGTGATCGACAGTATGTGATTCGTTCTCTTCAAAATAATCTTTGATATCCAACATCACTTCTTGCGTTTTTTGTAATGTGGTCCCTGTTGGTGTGGTGACCATCACCATGAAGTCACCTTGGTCTTCATTTGGCAAAAATGAACTTGGTAGCACGTTGTATAGGTAAGCCGTGCCGGCAAAAAGCATTAGATAAACAAAAACGAAGCGCAGTGGACGTTGTAAAGCGTGTTTAACTGAACCTCGGTATTGGCTGGAGAGCTTGTCGAACCCTCGGTTAAACAGTGCAAAAAATTTATTGCTCGATGTTTTATCGACAGGCTTTAGAAGCGTTGCGCACAATACGGGAGTCAGAATCAATGCCACAACAACAGATAACACCATTGCTGAAACAATCGTCAAAGAGAATTGTTGGTAGATAACGCCCGTTGACCCTGACATGAAGGCCATAGGAATAAATACAACCGACAACACCATCGTAATACCGATTAAGGCACTGGTAATTTGTCCCATTGATTTTTTGGTTGCTTCAAGAGGAGATAGGTTCTCTTCATGCATTAAACGTTCAACGTTTTCCACAACAACAATGGCGTCATCAACCAGAAGGCCGATAGCCAAGACTAAACCAAACATGGTGAGTGTATTGATCGAGAACCCCAGCATGGCCATAACACCGAAGGTGCCAAGCAGTACGACTGGTACGGCGATGGTTGGGATTAAAGTTGCTCGTAAGTTTTGCAAAAACAGCAACATTACGACAAATACAAGCCCAACCGCTTCAAAAAGGGTTTTGACCACTTCACTGATGGATAAACGGATAAATAAGTTATTGTCGGTGGTTTTAACCAGTTCTAGTCCATCCGGAAAACCTTTTGAAAGTTGTTCAAGTTTTGCATCAACCGCATTTTGTGTGTCTAACGAGTTCGCGCCGGTAGCAAGGGTGATAGCAATACCAGAAGAGTCCTTACCCATGTAAGCAGGAATAGATGAAGATTCTTCACTGGCTAACTCGACACGTGCGACGTCTTTGAGCTTAATTTGAGAGCCGTCACTGTCGACTTTGATTAAGATATCTTCAAACTCTTCAACGCTGGTTAGTAGGCTTTGCGCCGTGATACTGGCATTAATTAACTGAGAATCAACAGCAGGCGTTCCGCCTAATTGCCCAACGGTAACTTGGCTGTTTTGAACCGATACTGCATTCGAAACATCAACAGGCGTAAGGCTATAGCTGTTCAATTTTGCAGGGTCTAACCAGATACGCATCGCATAAGATGGGCCGAAAATAGTCACTTCGCCCACACCGTTCACACGGCTTAGGATGTCCTTAATGTTTGAGTTAGCGTAATCTTGAATATCTCCCGCACTCATGCTGCCGTCAGGAGAATATAAGTTGGTTACCGACATAAAACCTGACGTACTCTTGGTGACAGAAGTACCTTGATTTTGTACCGCTGTCGGCAGGCGATTACTCACTTGCTGTAAGCTGTTCTGCACCTGTACCTGAGCGATATCGGGGTCGGTATCTGCACTAAACGTCAAGGTAACACTCGCACTACCAGAAGAGTCACTTTTAGACGCCATGTATAACAAGTTATCTAACCCTGTCATGCCTTGTTCGATGACCTGAGTAACGCTGTCTTCAATTGTTTTTGCTGAAGCACCAGGGTAAGACGTTGAAATGGTCACGGCTGGCGGTGCAATTGTTGGGTATTGTGCGACTGGCAAAGAGACGATAGCCGCAATGCCTGAAAGCATAATGACAATGGATATCACCCAAGCAAAGATCGGTCTGTTAATAAAAAAGTTCGATAAGGACATGGTTTATTCCTCGCTCGCCAAAGCAGGAACAGCGCTGCTTGTACTGCTATCGACAACAACTGCAATATCATTTTTCATGTTGATAATATTAGTGATGACGATTTGCTCACCGCTAGATAGTCCTTCTTTAACTACCCAACCGTTGCCAACTTCATTACTGAGAACCACTGATTTTTTTACTGTCTTTTTGTCTTGGTTGACCACAAAAACGGAAGGCTCACCAGACTGACTTCTTACCACTGCAGATTGAGGAACGACAAGGTAGCCTCGTGCTTCTGGCATTGAAATATGGGCGCGAACGTACATACCTGCGAGTAAAGTATTGTCAGGGTTTGGAATGATGGCACGTAGCGTTACTGTACCTGTTGAGTCCGAGACTAGCGTGTCGGAAAACTCTAAATGGCCTACTTCATCATACGCACTGCCGTCTTCTAACGTGATGGTTACTGGGATCTCCGCATCTTTGTCGGTGAAGGTCGCAAACTCTTTTTTGATTTTGGTAATCGCTAACGAAGATTGCTGCATATCCACGTAAACATTTGCGGTTTGCACAATTGTCGTCAGGTAAGAAGACTGTTCAGAGGTCAACAAAGAACCTTCAGATACCAAAGAGAGGCCAGCTTGACCTGAGATAGGTGCTTTGATTTTGGTGTAAGACAGTTCAATGTTGGCATAATCCAATTCCGCTTGGCGGATCGCGACTTCAGCTTGAGCTTCTTTGTAAAGCGCATCGGCATCATCAAAATCTTGCTGACTGGTCAGTTTTTTTCTTAATAGTTCTTTATAACGAAGTGCCGTTTTTCGAGCGGTATCTTCGCTCGTGAGTGCTTTCGCTAATTGGGCTTGTGCGCTATTAACGTTGGATTGATAAGTGGTTGGGTCAATTTCATAAAGTACTGCATCGGCTTCTACCTGAGAACCCTCTTTGTATAGACGGCTTTTGAGAATACCCGTTACCTGAGGTCTCACTTCGGCTTGCTTAAACGCAGTAATTCGCCCTGGCAACTCGGTAGTTAAACGCAGTGTTGTTGGGGTCAAATCTAAAACATCAACATGAATAGGACCTGGAGCTGGTCGTTGTTCCATAGCTTGTTCGCCACAGCCTAATAATAGAGAACTGGAGAGAAGTAAACCCAAAGGCAATCTTAACGCGTGGGGTAGAGACATAATGAAACCTTATCCTAGAAGCATAATTACAAACATAAAAAAAGAATAGCAGCTACATGGTTAAGGCAGGGTTAAGACCGAGGATTGTTATTATTAATAATTTGGGGTTCTGGAAGAGTCGCTTCGTTTACTGAACAAAAACTTGGTATTACGAAAATGTATTGAATACTAATTCAGTAAAGTACGGACTCACAACTATCCGTTACTTTGGTCTGGAATTAGAAGACGCACTGTTGTTTTTATAAGACATTGATTGTAAGTAGAAAGAAACCCAATTTCGTAGGATTTCCTCCATCACCGACAAGCTGCTGCATCATTGAGTGTTCGAGTGTCTATATTGGCACTTGTAATGAATTCCCCCATTTATCGTAAGGTGCAGCAACTCACGCTCTGTAAATACCGTCTGTCGCAATTATAAGAACTATAGCTAAAGCAGCTTTATCATAGAACTTAAAATAACAGCAGAAAGAAAGCATCATGAATGGTAAGAACATAAGAATAATTTTGAGATGGGTACACATCGCGTTAGCACTATTAGTTGGTGCGGCTTTCTATTCACCCTTAGGAAACTATGAAGCATATATTACAGCTACGTTATGGGGGCTAATACCAGCGCTTGCTTTAACAGGTGTGGGTATGTGGAAACAGTCGTCAGTTATGAAAGCTTTAAAGCCGGTAAGCAAGAAAGTGCACCAGTAAGTGGAAAGGTTACGCGAGAATCAGTAGATCTCGCGTTTGTTCTTTGGGTTGTTGACTCATTGCTGTCCAAAAACGTTACCCCCCAATCTTTCTCCGGCGACACTTCTGATATAAAAGTGCCTCTTTTACCTAAACCGGAAGTAAGATGATCTTGCCATTCAGCTGTGTGGTTTTTGATTCAATAAGATCAATAGCAGTCTGAACTTCACTTAGTGGAATACAGCGGTCGACGTCGAGCTGTATGTCGTTGGTGATGAAATGGTCCAGCATAGTAGTGAACTTGTTACGACGGACATCTTTCCCCTCAGCCTCTTCCCAATAACGTAAGAAGAAAGTACTGAAATCGATAGCTTGTTTTTTTGCGTGCTCGAAGAATCGCGGTTCATAAAAGTCGAGCGAAAGCGTGCCATAGTTGATCAAACGCCCTTGGCTGCCAAGGGTACGAATAAGTTCGGTTCCGGGCGTTCCGCCAATCGCATCAAAGGCAACAGTCGGTCGAGGTAAACCTAACTGTTGAATCTGTGCAACCAAATCACTTTTGGCATCCAGCACATAACATGAAGTCGTTTGAGTGCGCTCAGGTTGTGACGTCACGGCAATGATTTGAAACCCAAGTGATTCCGACAACTGAGAGAAAATCTTGCCGATGGCCGAACTGCCAGCATTGATGATCAACACATCTTCTTTGGTCAACTTCGCCACTTCCGTCGTCAGTACCCACGCGGTGAGCGCATTAATGTACAACTGACAGGCGTAGCCATTATCTAGGTGCTGAGGAATGTGGAAGAGGTTGTCTGGTGACACATCGATATAGCTTTGCCATGTGCCGCTTGTTGCTATAAGCACTCGCTGGTTCAGAAGAAACTCAGAATGGCCAGACTCCATAACCGTTCCTACCGCTTCAAACCCCGGAACTCTCGGTGGCTGGTGGCTGTGTTTGTATTGCCCCACACCGTAAATCGACAACAGATCACTAGGATTGATGTTGGTCGCTTCAATTCGTACTCGAACCTTATCTTTATCAAGCGCTCTTAAAGCGACATGCTCTAGCTTGAGAGACTCTTTCGGCTGACCGAAACGAAACTGGCTAATTCGGGTATTTTGCTTAGTGTCAGTCATGGTTCGGGTACCTTCATGGATTATGAGTACTGCATTGATTTTAAGTGTAGCGTGTTCATAAACAGTCTTGAGTCGATAATATTGATCAACATTGATGCTGTTGGCAATCTATTGTTCAAATTGAAAATAGTTAACCAAAAGTTGACCAACACCTATCTACAATGATTCCTAGTTTGATGACTAGGAGTTAAGAAAGATGAACATGCCTAAAGTAATGTCTAAGTGGAAAACATTGCTGGCTCTGACCATGTGTTTTTTTGCTCTTAAGTTTCATCTACTTCTGATTTGGGGGTTATTTTGCTGGTTTTGGGGGTGGGAAAACCTTCGTGCTAAAGAAGCCTTTTTTGTTGAACGTATTGAGCTAAAAGATCATCCAGTTTTGTTTACCTTGATCATCATCAGTTGGTTTGTGATGGGAGGGATATATTTCTATATGGACAATAGGGTCTTTGAGTTCTTTAGTTCTTTGTAGCTAGGCATAAGTGAATGATTAGGACACGTTATGAAAATCTATTTAATTAAAGCGTCTGCTGGCAGCGATTACTCAAAATACAAAGCCTCGACTGGTGGCCCTCCACAAAACATATTTTCAGCCGCTGCTGCAACACCAAAATGGTACGAATTAGATATGGTTGATGAAACCATAGGTGCAAAAGCCGATCTTTATACTGATGCCGATTTGGTGGTGATATTTATGTCGACGCCTGATGCTTATCGGGCTTACGAACTCGCTTCCAAATATAAGAAAAAAGGCAAGCAAGTCATACTCGGTGGGTTACATACTAAGTTTAATCCTACAGAAGCGGCAGTGTATGCGGATTGTTTGGTGATGGGAGAAGTTGAGAACTACTGGGTTCAGCTACTACGCGACGCAGAGTTTGGTTCATTACAACCTATTTATGAAAGCTCTGAGCCTGTCGAGCTCAGTATGCTCAACCCATATCCAACAGATATCATCAATCCAGAAGCGTACAATTATACATGGTCAGTAGTTGTGACAAGAGGTTGTCCATTCAAATGTAACTTCTGTTTGGTGCCAAGGTTCTTTGATAAGTTCCAGAAAAGGCCAATTGAAAATATCGTCAGTGAATTAGAGTATCTCAAGACATTAGGTGTTGAGTGGGTTGAGCTGCACTCTGACAACCTCACTCATGACCGTGAATATGCTATGGCTCTATTTAAAGCCATTAAGCCGCTTAAGATGAGCTTTTACGGGGAAACAACAGTTTTGATTGCTCGCGACACAGAGTTGCTTAGTGCAGCGGTGAAGTCAGGGTTCAAAGCGGTATTGTTAGGTATCGAAACACCATCTGAAGAGGCATTAAAGGCACAAAAGAAAGGCTTTGTGAAACCCTCTAAGATGAAAGAGTACATTGCTGAGATAAGATCACATGGCATTGAAGTATGGGGAGATTTCTTGTTCGGTTTTGATGAACATGACACTTCTATCTTCAAACAAACACAGAAGTTCGTTGAAGATATCAAGGTTGATAAGGTGATCCCACACTACATGATTCCGTTTCCCGGTTCTGAGTCTTTTAATCAGTTAGAGCGAGAGGGGCGACTCCTTACTAAAGATTGGTCCAAGTACGATGGTAGCCACCCGGTGTATCAACCAAGTCGTATGAGCGTTGAAGAGTTAGAGGAAGGCTTGTATTGGATTTGGCGGAAGAATGTGAGCTTGAAAGAAAGAGTTGTTGCTTGGTTCAGTTAAAATTTGTTCTTTATTGAGCTGAATACATGGAATGAAAATCGCGAGGGCTATAAATAAATTTGGCTATCCGGATTCATGACTGAATTAGCTCATTTTAAAGGCTCCATGTGGAGCCTTTAAATAAAGTTTTCACCAAACTTACTTGGCGTAGCTGTGAAACTCCGCGATTAAAAACCATAGCTTTGTTTGATTGGTTCGCAGACTAGTTTATATTTTGCGTCCGCAGCTTCTTTCCCAGCAAATTCTAACATCGCTTCTGAATAACCCATTGCAGTGCCGAACTCTTCCATTATATAAGGGTCTTCTTTGACACTCACTGTGCGATCTTTCGATAGTTCTACAATAAACTTGGCGTAGTCTTGGTCTTTATCTAAGCCTGCCGCCCAACCAAAGCAGTGCGCAGCATCTTGTTTAGGGAACTCGTTAAAATCTTCGCCATTCACTTCAGCTAAAGCAGTACCCGAAACAAGTGCTGTAAGTAGTGAAATACTAGTAATTGATTTTTTCATATGGCTTATCTCGAATATTGAATATGAAGCTATCTTATTGCGAGCGCTATGAATTAAATGTGAACATATTTGTTATTATTTTTAAGTCACGTGACCTTCGGTGTAACTGTGTTAATCGCTTACGAGCACTGCATCGACTTTAAGTGTAGCGTGTTCATAAACAGTCTTGGATCAGTAATATTGCTTAGCATTGCTGACGTTGGTAAACAGTCGTCATCAACGTAGTCGACATAGTCTGCTGCTGAATCAAAGATTAAAATATCCAATGCTAAACGATCTAATCCGTATCGACCTCTGTGGATCATATCCGCTGAAAACACCAACAAGTCGCCGGCTGCTAACGGTATCTGCTTGCCGCCAGAGATGTCATCGCTGCTTACCTTTCCATTCTCTTCCTGGCGAACGTTGTATTCTTCTTCGTTGTCCCAGCGCTTGTGTGTTCCGGGGACAAGTTCCATCCCAGGCTCATCAAATATTGGTACACGGAGGTGTAATACTTGGGTTTCCATGATGACTTTCATTTGGTCATCAATGTCATAGTCGTATTGACAGTCGCGATGCCAGAAGTCTTTTTGTTGAGGGTTCACAGGGTTGAAGAACAGCTGCGTGTTCATGAATGCAGGTTTGTTCGGTATGACCGCATCGACCACTTCCATGACTTTTTTTGAGCTGATGAAGTCAAACAGTACGGTTCTATCGTCGGCGGGTAGATACTCGCTGCCTGTAATCAAAGATGAGTTAAATGCCTCTTCTTGATAGAACTCTTCGTTGTCTGCTTTCCATGATTCATGGAATTTGAGCACGACTTCTCTAAGCGATGCAATCTGAGCTTCATCGAAATAATTTCTGATAACAAAGTAACCATGTTCGTCGTATTGGTTACTTAGTTGTTGGCCGTTTTCTACCACTGATTACCTTCGTTCATTCTGTACCGTGTAATAACCACGTATTTCTTGGGCGCATAATGCCAGACAGGTGCCATTCAACCAAGTAACTTAAGCGCGTCTATGTACCTTACCGCCATACTTCAGGGCTATTTTAGTAATCGTTGTTGGATGATAGTGATATCGCAGTAATAAAGGTCTTTGCTTTGGATTACATCGTCTTCGTCAATGATTAACACGGCGTCTCCTTTGTCGATAGCGTTGTCAGCTGAAAGTTGTGCTTCGTTATCGTAAAACACTATGTATCCAGCAAACGTCATACTCGTGAAGAGCAATAAGAGCGCGACAAGCACGCTCTTTACGGTTGTATTAGTGATGTGAATTGAGTTCATTCTGGTTTCTCTACTGGTTTGAATTCAATGGCATTAAATTCATAAGTTATTGTTTTTGAGTGCTAAACGCTAACCTTCAAAAACCCAGTTTTGCCAACTTTGCATGCGTAGAATTACTTTGCGTACGATAGAGAACATTTCCCACTTCGGTGAATACACGGCGACATGCGCGTCTGTACCGGCAGGGATAGGTTGACCATCCAATAGCTCAGGTTGAACAAGCTCAACTTTCACTAATACGCGACCACCGACTCTTTGAAGAGGATCATTTAGATTACCCGATGGTGTGACGGCACCTTGTTTGAAGATGTCTAATACATCGACGACTTTTGCTCGGTAAGCATGACCGGGAATGGTTTTGAAGGTCACTTCTGCTTCGTAGCCGGGTTTGATATAACGCGCTGGGTTTTGTTTGAATGCAGCGACAATGGTTTTAGATTCGTCATGTACAAAAGTTAGGTTTCCTTGGAAAGGGACGACACGGCTTTTCATGCCTGGGCGCAACGCTACCTGTGTGACATAGCCATCTGTCGGCGCAACCACCAACGTTTTATTGAGGTCGAACTGAGCTTTATCGAGCTCGGCAAGGTGAACCTTTTTTGCGGCCAATTGTTGTGCAATCTTCGAGTCAGCCACGTTCAATTGAATGTGGTTTTGTGCCTGAACTGCTTTGAGCTCTGCAATGGAGTCAGTAAATTTGTCTACTTTTGTTTGAGAGGCGAAATCACTTTTTGCCAGCTCGATAAAACGGCTCAATTCCTTTTCATTGAAGACAAGTTGAGCTTGTGTTTTCTTGATTGATTCGCGGATGTTTTGTTTAGATAGAAGCAATTCATCAATGGTGGCGTTCGCCGCAGTGACTTCTGCTTTGGCTCTGTCTACTGTTGCTTGAAATGGAGTTGGGTCAATTTGGTACAGAGGAGCGCCTTTCTTCAAAGCAACATTGCCTCGCACAAAAACGTCGGTGACTTCACCCGAAACTTCTGAGGTGATTGGGGTGGTAACACTATATACACCGGCCACTCTTGCTACTGGTTGATACATCGCCATGTATAAGAATATCCAACCGACTAAAAAAGCCCCGATGACAGTCGCGGTGGTAATTGTCCATTTGTTTTTAGGCAGCTTCAATACACGAAATACAATCACACACAGTGCGACATAGCTTAAAATTATCAACGTTTCCATTACTGTTCCCCTTCGCTTTTTGCTTGCAGCGCATCGATACGTTTTTCCAGCTCATCGAGCTTTGATTGTTCTGTATTCGTTGTTCTCAAAGGCTCACTCAACATGGCCCAAACCCAAAGTAGTGGCCACATGACGTGTAAGAAAAAGAGGCTGACCCAGCCGGCTACGTGGATGGCATCTTGATGGGGGTGATTGCGTTTTACAGCAATTTCATAAGGAATATCGTGAATAACAATGAGTCCGTACACCAAAATCAGTAGTACGAGGATCAGAATACCCAAAGATAAGTAATCTAAAGTAAGGTTCATAATGTTCTCTCTATTACAGATGAAATCGACCATTAATTTCAGCAGAATCAGAGAGCATAAAAGTTAACCCTTACCCAATCGATAGGGTAAAGGTTAAATGACATTTAAGTATTACTTAATCCAGAGTGCGGTTTGGCTTAATTAAAGAGATAAGGGGCTTAATTAGAGAAGGAGTGGGCTTAAGTGAGGGATTGAGTGGCGGAAATTAACGCATCACGAAACCACTTATGTCCATTGTCATTACGCTGAGAATGATGCCAAGTCATATAAATGGGCACTGGCTCAGTTGAAAATGGTAACTCAACAATTCGATATTTATCATTTTTGGATACTTTCTCTGCAATGGAATTCGCTGTTACACACAGCCAGTCTGTCTGGCTAGCCAATACCAATCCAGTGAGTGCGGAACTTGTTCTGTAAGCAATTTTACGTACAGGTAGCGGTACGTTACTGACTGAATCAAGGGTGTAGTTATTCATTCTTTGTGTTTGCCAAATGATGTGTTCTTCGGCAAAAAACTGCTCCATCGTCATACTGTCTTGAATTCGAGAGTGACTCGCATTCAGAACCACCACAAGGCGTTGTTCAAACAGTTTCTCGTTGTAGTAACCATGCTCCTCTAAGGGAACCGTCGACAAAATAACATCGACTTTTCGTTGTCTTAAATCGGCTTGTCGTGATTGCTCATCAAGGTGCTCAATGTCAGCTTCAATATTGGTGTTGGGCGCATGCTCGGTTCGATACTTGGTTAATGTGGGAACGACCAATATATCGATGTCTTTGTGGCTGGATATTCGGAAGGTACGGCGACTATTTTGGGCATCAAAGTGTTGGCGAGATTTAGACCCATTTAAGAGTAAATTCAAAGGCTCTTGCACTTCCGCGTGCAACTCAACAGCAAAGTTTGTCGGAGTAATACCACGTCCTTCGCGTATGAATAAAGGGTCGTTGTATTGTTCTCTTAACCGGTTGAGGGATTGGCTTACTGCAGGGGCTGAAATCCCTAATGCTTCCGCTGCAACGTTCACACTACGAGCTTTCATTACCGCATCTAGAGTTTTGAGAAGGTTGAGATCCATTAAACAAACCATTTAAGCTACCGTTAATAATAATTAGATTATGGTTGAATCTAAGCTTAATACTAGTCATCGATGCCGTGCTTATCGATTTTCTGACAAGAAATTAACTGTAGTGCTGAGCTGCTTGTTTGTTGTTGCTTTTTCATCGATGCTGTCCACACCTAAGCCAGTGTGAACGTTCTCGATGATGAGTAAATCCGTGATCAGTCTTTATTGGTGCTAACACTATATTGCTGGTTGTGGTGATGAGTCGGTATTGTGATTTTGCGTTAGCTTCTGAGTCTCAGCGGTTTCTTCTTCATCTACAGGCACAAAATGCTTATCTGTTAGCGTCACTGTCATTGCTTCATGCTTCACTGTTATGGTCGACGCTTCTGATTGGGCTTCGTTTGTGGTCACAGGTTCTGCGAATGCCATTAGTGAGGTTGTAAATACGATTGTTGCTAGTGCGATTTGAGCGAGTGTTTTCATTTGGCTGTATCCTATTGGGTAAGTGGAGATTACAAATAGCTGATACGTGCACTATAGAAACTATGTGGAAGTGGTTCTTATCATTTTACGCCACCGTAAAACTTATATGGCGGCGTGATGTATTTATCATGAGTATGGATTAAAGGTCAGTTTGCTCACTTTTGTTCGGCCAATACTTACCTTGGTAGCGTCGGTCAAACTACTGCCACATTACCAACACAGCGGCGATAGAAAGCAAGATCAGCGCAAGAATGTCTTTGCGAGCAATGCTTTGCCCTAACCAGAAGTAAGAGATTAATACCATAAAGACCACTTCGATTTGCCCTAATGTTTTTACATAAGGCACGGCTTGAAGTGACATCGCGCTAAACCAGCCAAGAGAACCAATCACACTTGCTAGACTTGTCATCACCACCAGTTTCGACTTGGTAAATATCTGGCGCAATGTGTCGCGTTCTCTGAAAAAGAGATACGTACAGATAATCACTGTCTGAAGGGAAATGACGAGGAACAGCACCCATGCAGCGCTATGAGGGAAGGGTAGGCCGATGCTTAAGCTGGCTTCTCGAACCCAAAGAGACGTTAAAGCAAAGGCGGTGCTGCAAGCCATACCTAAGAGAAAGACTTTGGGAGAGAGGCTTCGCCAGCCGGAAGAGCTGCTCATGATCAACACGCCCAAGGTACCAACAAGTACACCAACCCACCCAGTAATAGTCAGAGCGGTGCCAAAAAACAGTACGGACAATACCGCTGAAACCGGAGCCTCACATTTGGCTAGCCCTGCACCTATTGCATAGTTCTCTAGTTTAAACAGCATCACCATCAAGCCTGTCGCGAGGATCTGCATAATCGCAGCAGCAACAATGTAGAAAACAAACTCACCGGAAAAATTAGGCACTGAGACTGGTTGCCATTGGTACAGCGAATAGAGATAAATAAGCGCGATTGGGCCTGCCCAAATAAAGCGAGCTAACGTCACGCCAGCCACACTCATTGTGCCCGCTAATTTACTTTGAAATGCATTGCGCCAAGATTGGCTGAAGGCTGCGAGAAGAGTAAAGGCTATCCAACTAAAAGACATGACGCTTCCATGTGTAATGTAATTTGATGATTATCTTAACAAAAAATCACATGATAAGAAGCGACATGGTCTATTTATAGCCAGAGGCTCACTTTTACTCTCTATTCGGTATCAGTACGTTCTTGAAAAGATCGACGCTTTTTTCAAAAGATCGGCTGTTTCTTGTTTTTGAAATAGAACAACGCGCTAATCAAAACGAACAATAAGGCGAAGTAGTAGCAGAACGAAGATAGCGATGCTAGGAAGGCGAGGTTCTGTTCTATCTCTTGCTCGGTGTAATTATTAGAGACCAACTTATAGTAGTAGGCATACAAAATACCGATCAAGCCATACCCAAGGTTAAACATCAGGCCTTTGAAGCTGAGGACGGTCGCTCGGTTGTGTGACTCGGTCTTTTTGTTCAGATGGTAGCTAATGAATATGTTCATCGTCATGATGATAAAGATCAGCACCAGCGCAGGAATTACGCCATAAATCGACCAACCTAAACTGATCCAATAGTAGGTCGCCATGCTCGCTAACCCCATGACCACAATGAAGGTTTTAGGCTCGATGCTTTCTGCCAATCTACGGCTTTGTCCCGCCAATATGATTTTGAGCAAACTGATTCCTGCGCCAATAAAACCGAAGTAGATAATAGGAATATCGATGGCGAGATAATATTGGCTGTTCATGGTTAAGAACATGCGTGAAGTGTGTTCGAACAGACTGTAGTACAGCAAGATGAACAGCACGTAAGGCGTAGCAAGTACCCACTTACCTGTGTCAGCCGTTAATTTAAGGCTGGCGATGGTGGTTGCTAATTTGGTTTGGTCGCTTGGCATCACCTTTTTCTCTTCGCGCATGTTAACTGCGGCATAAATGGCGATCATAGCGACAAACAGAGTAGCGAAAACAGGGATGCGCATGAGGTCTTTGGTGCTTTCTGGCTCTGCTAATCCGAGGGCATGAAAGATGTTCGCCATAAAATTCACGTCGTACATCGCAGCACCAATCAAGGTGACAAAGATACCCACACTAGAGGCGACACGAAGCTGGATTTGTAACACTCGCGGCCATAATTCTTCGTTACCTTGCTCTTTCAAAGTGTCGTAAGCCAGTGCCTCGTCGGCTCCACTTGCCAGTGCCATTGCTAGCCCGCTGAGTATCCGGTTGACCAAGAAGACCATGAACACCAAGTTAGCGTCTCCGGTCGGCACGAGCGCGATCATCGCGATCTCAATGAACATCACAATCGAAGACAACACCACAAGCTTTTTGCGACCTAAGGTATCGGCGAACGCCCCAGATGGAACTTCTGCAAGCACGATGGTCGCCGCCCAAACTACGTTGAGCATGGCAAATTGAGAAAGGGTTAAGCCGTAGTCTAAATAGAGTAGGGTGAAAATAGGGTAATAAAAACGCGCAAAGTAACTACTTCTGAACATCAAGAAGTAGCGGACATTGGGAATTTTCAGGATTTCTCTGAGCGTCATGATAATTTCAGTACTTTAAATAACACATTATTATGTATAAACCGTTTTGCCTTATAAATCATGGAATTGTTGCCATAATCCTAAGTTAACTGATTTATAGAATGCTCTGGCGTTCTATTCCTAATCGGTTGCAGATTCACTCCTCTTTAAATCACCATTCCATCTATTTATTTTGTTGTTCTCGTTTCAACTTGTAAGACTGATTTTGGTTCAAGATCGAACTTCTACAACGTCGATCTCGTATTTACATCTTATTGTATGATTTAATTATTGGTAATAACGATACGCAATGAATCCAATGTAGTTGAGGAAGCGAGCATGATCTTAGAGTCATTCAACCTGGAAGGGAAAGTAGCGGTAGTGACAGGCTGCAACACGGGGCTTGGGCAAGGTATTGCATTAGGCCTAGCGGAAGCCGGTTGTAAAGTTGTCGGTGTTAACCGTACAGAGCCTGAAGATACTATTGAGAAAATGAATGCAGCAGGCCATACGTTCCTGAACGTTAGTGCAGACCTTCTCGATCAAGCGTGCATTCCTGGGATTATAGAGCGCACTTTGGCTGAGTTTGGTCAAGTCGACATTCTCGTGAACAATGCCGGAATTATTCGTCGCCAAGATGCTATTGAGTTCTCAGAGCAAGATTGGGATGACGTAATGAATGTGAATACCAAGACTGTGTTCTTTATGTCTCAGGCGGCTGCAAAGCAGTTTAAGGCTCAAGGCACTGGCGGAAAGATCATTAACATTGCATCGATGCTCTCATTCCAAGGTGGCATTCGAGTTCCTTCCTATACGGCTTCAAAAAGTGCTGTGATGGGAGTGACACGTGCGATGGCGAACGAATGGGCGCGCGACAAAATCAATGTGAATGCGATAGCACCCGGTTATATGGAAACGAACAATACTCAAGCTCTGCGTGAAGATGCCGTGCGCAATCAAGCGATCCTTGAGCGCATTCCGGCTGAACGTTGGGGCAAACCGCAAGACATTGCAGGTCCTTGTGTGTTCTTAGCATCATCAGCATCGGACTACATTAACGGCTACACCATCGCTGTTGACGGTGGTTGGTTAGCACGCTAATTGGTTTCTATTCTAAATATTGAGTTTGCAGCAATCTTGCAGGAGAAGATAAATGAAAATCGCTTTAATGATGGAAAACAGTCAGGCAGGTAAAAATGCCATGGTTGCAGCTGAGCTAGAGTCAGTGGCTGGTGGCATTGGTCACGATGTTTTCAACTTAGGCATGACAGACGAGAACGATCACCACTTAACGTATATTCATCTCGGTATCATGGCGAGCATTCTGATCAACTCAAAGGCTGTGGACTTTGTTGTGACAGGTTGCGGTACAGGTCAAGGAGCTTTGATGTCACTGAACCTGCATCCGGGTGTGGTTTGTGGTTACTGCCTAGAGCCATCTGATGCGTTCTTGTTTAACCAAATCAACAACGGCAATGCTATCGCTCTTGCTTTTGCTAAAGGTTTTGGCTGGGCTGGTGAGCTGAATATCCGTTACATATTCGAAAAGGCTTTCACAGGTGAGCGTGGCCAAGGTTACCCATTAGAGCGAGCAGAACCACAGCAGCGTAATGCGGCTATTTTGAATGAAGTGAAAGCGGCGGTGGTAAAAGATAACTTTATTGATTCACTAAGAGCAATCGATCAAGAACTCGTGAAAACAGCGGTTGGCAGTGAACGTTTCCAACAGTGCTTCTTTGATCATTGCCAAAACCCAGACATTGCAGATTATGTTCGTTCACTTTTAGATTAACTCTAGCAAGAGCTTATTTGGCTGCTAGATGAAGATAGAAGATAAAAAAGAGGAGCCCTGAGGCTCCTCTTTTGTTTTGCTCGTGAACCTGATGGTTATTTTTGGCGTGAACAGATCATATGTGGCTCGCTTTAGATGATCAGTTCACACGTTTGAAGTTAGGCAACAAGGTTGCTGGTTTTGCGAGAAACTGTTGAGTCCTTGGTGCTCAATCATTGTCGCGTAATCGACAGCTATTGGCGTGAAACCCAAAATGGTTCTGTTTATTAAGAGATAGAATGAGGCAACAGGAATTAGAAAGCTTAAAGAGATAGATGGAATATCTACTTAAGATAGAGGCTATACTTAAAGCTTATCAATAAGATAATGGATGAAATGATTAATTTGGACGACTATCAAGTCATTGTTAAGCATCATGAGTCGCACTACTCAGGTGAGGTACATACTCATGATTATGCGCACTTAGCTTTTATACACCAAGGCTGCCAAATTCTATCGACTGACCAGCATAGTTTACTCTCTATGCCGGGCTCTTTAATTTATATTCCAGCGGGCGTACCACATCGTGCTGACTTTCTAAAACAATCACATGTTTCCTTACTTCGCCTGCCCCAAGATTCAACTCCTAATATCACTGATATATGCATATTGGACGTATCCCCCATAGTCGCTCAGTTATTCAGTGTTTGGGAAAATGGCGGCCCAGAACAAAAGCTCGTGACTCACTATGTGCACGTTCTAGTCGACCAAAGCATCCTTTGTAAACCAACCAATAACCCCCTAATCGCAAAGGGAGGGATGGACAGACGACTGTTACTGGTAATTGAAGCACTATCAAACAAACCTAACATCAAAATGTCTATCTCAGATTTATCTAAGCAAACTGGGGCTTCAGTTCGTACCTTAAACCGACTTTTTTTGTCTAGTTTCAAAGCCTCTTTTCGAGATATCCGACAAAAGGTGGTTATGGAGCGTGCTGAAAAAATGATGGCAAAAGGCATTAGCGCAACTGACATTGCATTCGAACTTGAGTACTCAAGCCTGTCTTCATTCTCCACTGCATTTAAAGAATATCAGAAAAAAGCACCCCAGAATTAAACTTGGCGCAATTTGTAAACACAGTGTCGTTTTACCCAAAACCTTAACGTGAGAATCTATTTAACATGATGCTCTGTTCTTAACGTTTATGGGAAAACGAGTGTCTAAAATAACCAATATATTTATCAGCATTTTAATGGCATCGAGCTATTTTTTTGCGTCGAGCATGTATACGCCAAGCTTTCCAGATATACAAAGTGAACTCCACACCTCCGAGGCGCTAGTACAACAGACGTTGAGTCTGTTTTTTATCGCTTTAGCATGCAGTCAACTTATCTGTGGGCCGTTGTCCGAGCGGTATGGGCGAAAGCCCGTCGCTATTCTTTCATCTTCGATTTTTGTCATTGGTTCAATGACTTGTCTGATGGCTGATAACATAGATATTCTGTTACTTGGTAGGATCATCCAAGGCTTAGGGGTTGGTGGCCTTTATCTGCTTTGCCGAACAATACTCCAAGACGCCTTCGAAAAAGCGGAACTCATGGGGATACTTGCTTGGTATGGGATTCTTTTTATGAGCCTACCCGGTTTAACGCTCATTTTAGGGGGATACCTGACTCAACACTTTGGTTGGCAAGGTAATTTTGTCTTCATGGCGTGTTTATCGATCGCAACACTATTGATTATCACATTCATGAAACGTGAAACGATCAGTCAGAAGAACCCTGATGCAATTAAGCCTAAACAGATACTAAAAGACTATGCTTTCATCACATCGAACGTAACGTTTCTGTGTTATTTGGCAATGATGTTTAGCGGGACTAGTTGCCTACTGCTTTTCCAAGTAACGGGTTCTTTTGTTGCTCAGAATCAATTTGATTTAACGGCCACAGATTACGGAATTGGATCAATGGTTTTGATAGCGAGTAGCGTTGCATCAAGATTAATTTGGAACCAGTTTCTGAAGAATCGTATCAGCGAAAATATGACTCTAGTTTATGGGAGCCTGATTCAAATTGTAGGCTGTGCTGTTATTACTCTAAGCCTTTTCGTGCATAGCTACTCATTAATGTTATTCGGCTTTTCATTGATGGCGTTTGGCTCTGCATTTTTACTTGCGATAGCTGGCGTCTCGGCATTGTATTTGTTTCCTAATCACAAGGGGCAGGTTGGTGCTATCTACGGTGCTCTGCAGATGGTTGGAGCATTTGGCTTTACGTTTTGTTTATCGCTCGTTCCGGCCACTCACGAAGTGATGGTTCTGAGCAGCTGGATATTGTCACTGATGAGCAGTGCCGCAATTATTATCATGTACATGTGCCAGCGAAAAACGTTTGAAATGCCTGTCGCTTAGTCGCAGGGCGTAATTAGACGCTCTAAGTACGTCTAGTCGGCTGCCGCGCTAAACGAAGGTGTTGTGTCTGGTGTAATAGAAAGTGAGGTACAGCACCGTCTTAACTAGATAAACTTATCCGTTAGCCATACATAATGATAAAACCATGCTTTACGCTGAAAGCATGGTTTTATTCGTGGTTAATGATTTATCGAATCACTGGTTACAAAAATCTTGTGTCGTGATTACCTTGCCGACTTCTGGCCCATAAAAACGTTCTACATAGTAATAGGGTTCACCTGTATTGACTGGCATCCAGTAGCTGCCATCTTTCGGATCTTCTACACTGAATGTGATTTGGATATTGCCATCTGCGTTTGGTTTAGTGTTATACGCGTTATAGACATCATTCGAGTTTGGCAAGGTGTTACGAGTCGCCGCGCTGTAGCGAGTAATAGACCAAAACTCTGAGACGTTATTTGAGTATGGCATTGTGACGACATAAGGCGTGTCACCGTTGAGGCTATCGCCATTACATTGATTGAAAATCCCAGTGTAATAGGCGTGATCCACAGGCAAGCCCAAGTGACCCACGATGGCAGCGGCGCGAACGCGAGGATCTTGTGATTTGGGCTCAACGCTGTCGATTGGGCCAAACATCCCGGTATTGTCAGTGATCTTTTGTGCGAAATACTGACCAGCCCATTGGAACATGGCTTGATGGTCTTCGCTGTCGTAGTTCACGGCTTCCGCCAGAATTCCTTCATTTTGCGGATAAACATCGTGGGTATCCAAAGTAAACTGGATAGCATTCTCGTATTCCAATTCACCGACTTTACCTGTTAGCTTGATTTCTTTTTGGATCGCTAATGTATTCTTTAGATCATCTTGGGTTTTCACCTGAGTTCGTATAAAGAGATGTGGGTAATCACTGCGGCTCTCTATCACCTTCCCATCAGAAATTGGGCCTTGATAGTCATGACGAACGAAAACATATTGGCCTTCAGGGCGTATTTCATCAAAGGTTACGTAGTGCTCTTGGTCGGTAACCATTATTGAAAAGTAACGATTCTCCTCGACTTTAGGCACCTCAAGAATAACTGGGCCACTGGTAAGATCAATGACGGCTTTTGTATAGAGATGGTCAAGGGCAGGGGTAACAACCGGGTCTGTACCTTCCGTTGGTAGTGTTGTGGTATGGAGTAGAACGTTGGTTCCGCCCGCCTGCTTTGCTGTCTCTTTCATGTACTCCGCATGGTGATACGCTTTATATGCATGAAGTTCGGCTAAGCTGGGTTCCACTGGGAAGTTATTAGCAAAAACACTGCCTGAGAAAAGTCCAGCTAACGCTACTGCAACGAGAGATGATTTCATTGTGTCCACCTTAAGGTCAGAAAGTTAGGTTTAGTCACAAACCTGTTTGTTGATGGCTCAGATCTTATCTCGACTAGCGATTTGCAAATAATGAATTAAATGAAAATAAGATATACCAAATTGTAATTTCATTGGTTCTCCTAGATATTCGCTAGGTGTATAACGCGAATATCAACAACTCATTTCAAAAGTATTCTTTTGGGAAATAGGATGGTGATGTATCCCAACAGGAGATTCTAAGATGAAAAAAACCACCGCTGCTGCTCTTATAATTACTAGCTTTGCTACGTTATTGATTCTACCTGCATTGGTTGAAGCCAATGAGGCGAGCTTAGATAACTATTTAAGTCTTGAAATTGCTGACCTGTCCCAGGTTACTGAGATTGTGAAAGGAGAACGTATAGAAGAATGCTTTAAGAGCTTGGAATTTAACTACCAGTCCTAATTACCAGTATTAACACCGTCGGAAAAGGAATTTTAAAACTAACTTGTTAACTCAAGCACACGGTTACCCTATGACGAGCACCAATATTCCTTATTGCTAAACAGCATGGTAGGCTCATTGATACGCATTGTTGATGGGGTTGGTAAATGAGTCAGTTAGATCTTAATTTATTAAAAGTGTTACGTGTACTGATTGAAGTGAAGAACACTCGTAAAGCGAGCGAATTGCTACACATCAGCCAACCCGCAGTAAGTCGAGCATTGAGTCGGTTACGAGATTACTTTGAAGATGAACTTTTTGTTCGCACCGCTCATGGTTTAGCGCCAACAAGCAAAGCACTAGAAATTGGTGCTCGGTTACCAACAGCTTTAGACAATTTGATGTTTGCAATTGAAGGAGACGATGAGTTTGACCCAGCACAGATCAATGAGAAGGTGTCTATCGCGATAAATGGCTTTTTAGCACAATGGTTGGCACCAAAACTTATTAAGTCTATCGTTAATGCTGCTCCTAATATCGAACTCCATATTACTAATTGGGAAGCCAATACTCCGAGTCAGATTACTCAAGGCAATATAGATATAGGAGTTAATTACTTCCCACTTAATTTGTCTAAACAGCTTGTGCAGCAAAAAATGGGAACGGACAGTTTTGTGGTCGTTACACGCAAAAATCATCCATTAGCAGCTAAAGACATTACCGCGGAACACTTTATAACTTATCCAATCGCATCACAGTTAATTCCAAGTTGGAATGAGGTCAGTAACCTTACAACAGAGGCGCTTAGGCCTTTTGCAATCGTTCCGAAAGTGCAGCTACGCAGTAGCCACCTCAATATCATTTTAGATACCATGTTAGTCACCGACCTGTTGTTCCCGTGCTCGAAATCGCTAGCGGTTCACCTACCATCAGAATTTAAATATTTCCCAATTAATGACGAGATAACGATTCCCGGTGGAGACTTTGCTACCGTTGTTTCAAACCAAGCTCGGCGACACCCGCTTCAACAATGGTTAAACGAGACCATCAAGAAGTGTTCTAGTGCTGAGTTGCTCAGCGAGTCGTTTTAAGTCTCGGCTAATACCGCACTGTATCGCCCTGTCATCAGAATGACTGATTTTTACGAAGTACTTGATTCTTAATTACTTTAGCGGCCACTTCGATGATTTGAGATTCTTGTTCAGACGCTTTAGAGGATAGGTTGTAAAACATAATGCAATCTTGCTGAATCATATTTGGCGCTTCTTGGAGCTCGATTTCACGTACCTCACCACTTTTGATGTATTGGGCTAGGTTCTCCTTAGGACACACAACCCATCCGTCTTGCTTTAGCTTTTCGATGAGCAGGCTTTGTGATGTGACTACTTCAAACTCGCTACTGATCTTGGTGTGCCTAAGCTCGTTTGCAATGTCATTCTCAGTGATTAATTGACGAAAGGTGGCCAGTTCAGCAATCGAAATCGACCGGTTTGGAATGCTGGAGTGAACAGACGTGAATAGGCTCAGCTGAAAAGATCCAAGGTTGATATTACCGATACCCGCACTTGGGTGTAAGTTGCCCATCCCAGGCATAATGGCAAACAGGGCATCTCCATCTTCTATCTGCTGTAAACAGTGGTTTCTGTCTCGTTGCAGCCAATTGATAAGCATGTGAGGATGAAGAGCCTTGATCTCAGACTCAATGCTAAGCAAAAGCTGACAAGGGATCGAGCTATCGTGATAAACGGTAATGTTGTTGAGCTCGCCTTTGTAAGCAGATAAGGCTATGTTTTCGAACTCTAACGATTGTCTCGCTAGTAACCGTGCTCTTGGGTAAAGACGATGAGCAATGTCCGTTGCAACTGCCTTTTTTCCTTCTATAGAAAACAGCTCCATTCCCATCAAATCTTCCAATGCATTGATTCTCTCTCGCACCGTAGAGCGAGCTTTATTTAATCTTTTACTGGCAGCACTGTAGCTTTGAAGCTCATAGACACTGGTGAAGCATGCCACCTGTTCATTCGAAATCATCATCTGATTACCTTTGTACTGTTTGGACGTACATTTTGGATTTATATGTTTGAACTTAGCAAAGTACTCTACATCCGTACACACAAGATTGTTAACGGAGATTTCAGATGAGAAAGTCGATTATTTCATTGGTCACTGCGGGCTTATTTTCGACAACCGCAATGGCGGATATCAAGCCTATGTCTACAGTGCCAGCAAAAGCGAATGAGCAAGTCACACTGGAGAACTGGACACAT
This sequence comes from Vibrio lentus, assembly GCF_002875945.1. Classification (GTDB taxonomy): domain Bacteria; phylum Pseudomonadota; class Gammaproteobacteria; order Enterobacterales; family Vibrionaceae; genus Vibrio; species Vibrio apostichopi. The sequence goes on along the minus strand of NZ_MCZK01000168.1, from coordinate 27,719 downwards.
GCGCCATTCAATAAATGGGCTTTCCAGAACATAGGCATTCACCCAACGGTTATGGTTTCTCGAGATGGTGCGATCAACGAGATACCACAAGCGTTAAACGCTGAAGTCGCTCAACACAAATTTACCTATGACGGAGAAGAGCTGACTTTTCGTGATGCGATGATTAATGATCACACCGATGGCTACATTATTATCCAAGACGGAAAGATATTGCATGAAGAATACTTTGGTGACTTCACAGCAAGAGATCACCACCTGTGGGCTTCAAGTACCAAATCTTTGGTTGGTCAGGCTTTAGGTTTGTTGGTTGAGCAAGGTAAGGTTGATGTTGAGAAAAAGGTCAGCACATACATCGAAGAGCTTAAAGGAACACACTTTGGTGAGCAGACTCTGCGTACTTTGCTGAACATGACCTCTGCGATTGATTACAGCGAAGATTATGTAAACATGGCTCCGGGGGATGTGCATTTCGAATACTTCCGCCGATTAGGTTTTATTCCAGCGTACGACTTGCTGGCATTGGACCCAACAAAGACAGATAAGCCTCGTGATTTGCTGAGCTTCTCTGCGATGTTTGAGCAGAATGAAAATTTAAAGGTGAACGATAAGTTTGAATACCACAGCCCGAACGTTGATGTTATTGGTTGGGTTGTCGCTCGCGTTTCCGGTCAAACGCTTGACCAATTTATTGCTGACAACATTTGGAACAAACTTGGCACAGAGCATGATGCCTTCTTCATGACGGACATGAACTACAACCCAGTCGCAACTGGTGGTTTCAATACGACGCTTCGAGATTTTGCACGTGTTGGGCTGGCGATGGTTAACAATGGCGAATACAACGGCCAACAAGTCTTCTCTGAAAAGTGGGTCAAAGATAGCTTCAATATTACGCCGGAAGAAAATCGACACATGATGAACAGTGTCTACAAAGATACTGAGGCTCAAGTCTTTGATTCGCACTTAGAGGGCTACAAAAACTTCCTTTGGGTACATGACTCAGACAAAAATATTGCGACGTATCGAGGGGTGTTTGGTCAGTTCTTGTATATCAACCAAGACAAGAATGTCGTCATTGCTACGTTCTCTTCAGCAGAGAGTGCTTCGAATGCTGCACGTGAAGAATCAAAAGCGAGAGTGGAAGCTTTTGAGTCGTTAGCTAAGTCGCTTTAGCTATAGGTTGCTGAATATAAAAATCCCCTCAAGATAACCTCTTTAGGGGATTTTTTATTAACCATTGATGCGGTTGTCAGCCATCGAAAATTAGCGACCAACTATTCACTTTCAGCTTCTTTAGAAGCGTTGGGTGTCGTTTCTGTCTTCAACCAGTTATCAAGTACGTGTTGCAGCGCATCCAATGAGGTTGGTTTCTCTAGGCGGCCATCCATCAGCTTGCTGATCATGTCTAGCTCACGTTGTCCTGATTCACCAGACAAAGCAATGATCGGCGTATTCGGCGAGCGTGCCTTGATGATCTGGCTTGCGTCAAAGCCGTTCATGACTGGCATTTGCACGTCCATCAAAATCAAGTCGACTTGGTGCGTTCTAAACAGCTCAACGGCATTCTCACCGTTCTTTGCTTGTAGGCTGTTAACACCGAGTCGGCTCAAGTACATCTGAACCAGTGTGCGTTGTACCTCTTTGTCATCAACGATCAGCACGGTGGGTGCGAGATGATTTGATGCTGGTGGAGTTACTGTTTGCGCCTTTTCTGGCTCAGGTGCAGGTGCAGGTGCTGGCTCAGGATCGTTATCAGCACTTGGCGTTTGCTTCTCTGACTTTGTTTCAGCTTCGGCTTTATCTTCTGTCGGTTGGTTGTGTTTCCAATCGTTGAAATAAGGCGTACGTAGAGCATCTGCTTTCGGAGCATTTGGCACAACTGGGAAGTACAGATGGAATTCTGTAAACTCACCAAGCTTAGATTTACATTCAACTCGACCACCAAATGAACGCATTACACGTTGGCAATAACCTAAACCTAAACCACTACCGCCGCTCTTTTGATAAGAGAAGAAGTCATCGAAGATCTTGTGAGCAATGGCTTCATCAATGCCTGGTCCGGTATCTCGGAAAACGAGCACATTCTCGTAAGAGCCGGCTTTAGTACTGATCTCGATTTGGCTATCTGGATAGGAATCAAAGTAGTAGATCGCGTTACGGATCAGGTTGAAAATAACGAAGTTGAATAAGGTCTCATTCAGTTTTGCCACAAAATCAGCGTGTTGTGGTAGACGAATTCGCTCAATGATCTTCTCGTTCTCAAAGCCATAGTGGCTGACGGCCTGATCCACGGCCTTGTGAATCGAGGTCATGGTGATTGGCCCGTGCTCAGGTGAGCTGTCACTGACTTCTCGCAAGATGATATCAATCAGCTGTCGACCGCGTTGAATCGCAGCTTGGCCGTTCTCAATATCAAGTAGGATCTGCTTCGCTGGTGCCTGATTATCAATATGCTGCTTCAAAATTTCAAAGTGCAATTGTACTTGAGCTAGCGGGTTACGCATTTCATGGGCAATTGAGTTAGCCAATGCACGGCTTTGACGTATGCGTCTATCTGCTTCAATCGTGCTTTGTACACGCGTTAACAAGGTTTGCAGCGCAGAGATCTCTTCGTTAGAGAACATCTGGTCGTTACTCTTGTGCGATGAAACCAATAAGTGCGTAACGGACTTACCCTGACCAAACAAAGGCATCACTAAGGCGGTGTTGTTCGAACTCATCTTTTCATACAGAGCCTTGATCGAGCTTTTCGCAGGCGCGGTGTAATCTAACTCTTCAGACAGTTCGTCGAACACCAAAACAGACTTGTTCGTCGACAGGTAATCTTCGTAGAAGGTCTCGTTGTAGTTACTATTCACGAGGCGCAGCTTGTCTTCTGGGATTTGCAGTAGGCTACCCAAACGACGCATTGCATCATCAATTGATAGTTTGAAATCTTCTTCCAATGCAAGGATTTGTTGGACGGGTGTTTTCTTGTTTCCGTACACAAAGAACGAGGCATAGCGGCTCACACGTTTATAGAGTACGTGCCAAGTCACCCCAATCAGTGCACAGATGGGGATTGCGATTAACCATTGGTTGTCGTCAGTCAGCGGGATAAAAATCGCGCCGAAAGGTATCACCAAAATAGCACACACCAGAAGTGCATTGAGGCTCATGTACGCCAGATATTTCACGCTGTAAAAACGAGACGTCAGCAGAGCATAGCCTACGAACAACATCTCACTAATAGACAAGGCGGGTGGTAGCCAAGTGAGTGAGAAATCACGTAAGAAGAAGGTCATGCCAAGGTGAATCGTTGCCGTCGACAGCATGAACACCAAGATACCCGCAATCATGTAACTGGTTTTGGTGAGTGTTAGCTTGTTGCTGTTGGCACGCATCGCGACTAGATTGACGAGAGTCAGAACAACAAAGCTAATCATACCAATGAAGAAGTATGACGTGTGCGGGCCGAACTCAATGATGAACTGGCTTGGGCCTACAATGGTAACGTCTTCAACGGTTAACCCCGGGCTTAAATTAATAAAGAAGGAGTAGACAGTTAGGGTGACGAAAATAGCTTGTTGCCACACATGCACTTTACCATTGCGTTGCTCTGCGGCGAGCTGGCACGAGAAGTAATAAGCAAAGGCAAATGCAAAGAAAGAGGCGAGGTTGGCAAATTTCGCAGCCAACACAGCCGTTGATGCCCCAAGTTCTGGCAGTAAGTCGGTATGGAAGTAAGCATTACTGCTGATCCACGCAACAATACAGACAGAATAGGCGATGTACGCGACATGGTGTGTGCCCGCGATCGCTTCATTTTTGAGTTTAAGGCGATAGCAATAGTAGAGTAACCACATCACGACGATGGCCACCGTTGCCAGCAGTGTTATTGCTTTGGCATAGACGATTGCCTCTAGGCCGAAATCAAACATGTTCATCCTTTTTTACTGAACTTGGTTTTTCTACCGAGCTTGTGTTTTCTGCTGAGTCTAGCTTTCTGATCGCGCGCACTGCGTGTTTGTAGCGGCGAAAATCGGTGTCGTTGAATACCTTGACCATCAATTCAAAATTCCAGAATCCACGATAAATGGTGGTGCCATCATCGTTTAGTTCGCAATATCCAGAGTGGAAATATGCTTTGGGGTCAATGGCTTGATAAAACTGAAGCATGAAAGGTTGCTCGATAATAGTGAAGCCGATCTTATACCCAACTTGATGTAATACGCTCATCAGCTCTTTTTGAGCAAGATAAAGGAAGTAGAGTTTTTGTTGGGTGTTACCGCTGACTGTTAATCGCAACACTTCACAAATGGCTTGTGTATCAGACAATTGTAACTGGAATTGATTATCGAATTCTGGGAGAGAGTAACATTTTGACAGTGCCGACGGTGTGAAAAGCTGCAGTCCAGCGAGTTCATCGTAACCGTGCTTGGGTAAACAGTATTGCCATTGCTCATTGCTAAACGGCGGCGCATAGCTTAACCATGTTTCATTCTTTGACCAACCTTGAATCAACGCTGAAGAAACCAGAGTCGGGAAGGCTTCATCAATTGGATGTTTAAGTAGAATGAAGTGCTTACCGGTTTGTGAAAGGTGCAGTAAAGGCAACATCTCAAACCATTTCTCACCCTTGATGAAAACCTCAAGGTTGCTCAAAGCGATGGCATCACCGATTGGCATTCCTTGTGGGTGACTGGGTGTTTGCACTACAAGCGGATCATCTTCAATCTGTTCAATGATTGCACCATAGTAAGCGCTGTCTTTGATAGGCAGATCGATATAAAGGAGCGAGCTAATATCCAACGGAGATTTTGCTTTGATGGCGGCAATCTCGCACTCGCACCAAAAGTCCAACCAATGCATGTAACATTGGCCTGCTGCTTCCTCTAACAATGCCATCTCTGTCGATAGAGAACTTGGATAGCGTTGAATGAGATCGCGATAGTCCATCAATTCAAATAAAACGGAGAGGCTTTTGTTTTGGTGTTCTGGGAAGAACGATTCCAATAGTCGTCTACGATAGTCTGTGACGGTTTGAAACAAAGCGGTACGTTCTTGTGGCTGATAAGAGTTGATCATGAGCTCGATCAGCGCTTGTTGTTTCTTTTCGATAGACAGACTGCTAGCCAACAGTGAGTCTAAAGACGACGTTAATTTCATGGTGTGAACCTAGCCTAGGTTTATATAATTATTTTTATTTGATTTGCACCAGTCAACTCGACACGGATTTATAGTAAGTATTTGATATAAAGTTACTTTGGTGAACAATCATAACTCTAATTGTGTCTATTGTTTTTAAAAACAAGTTGCATAATCGAGCGCAAGTTTACTACTTGTGCTTACCCTTAACAATATGGGTTAGTCATGTACGAATTAATTAATGAATCCCTAAATTAGAGCCCTCTCAATCACTTATATGCTTTGCTCATGAATCGAGTTCTATTTATTCAATCCGAGCATAATCCTTTAGGTTTATAAATTAACGTAAAATATCTATTTTCTGAACCAAGCTCATAAATCATACGCAACTGCATTCACCTTGCTAATTGTAAGGAATATAACGGCGAGCCAAAATATATAATTAACTAATGAGTGTTGTATGTCTCATACCCGTTTATTTCCACGTCATCGTTTGGCGCTCGCTTGCATGCTTGCCAGTGTGTCCAATTTCTCTTTTGCTCAAAATCAGTGTGAGGTGCTTGATCTTCAACAGGCGTCCGATCTTGCACTCGCTGTCTCTTCGGCAGACAACCGTTGCTACAGTTCTTGGTTCTCTGCATCGGATAATTCACTAGACAGTATCTATAGCGAAGCAAGCCTAAGCCGTATTCAAGTGGCGCTGAACTTAGAGATCACCCGTTATCGAGGTGAGGCTGAACAAGCACGTAAACTTGAAAACCTTGGTGAGTTTGTTCGCGCGGCTTATTACGTTCGCTATAACGCGCAAGCGCAGGATTTCTCTGAGGCGTTAAGCCAACGATTTGCTCAATCTACCAATGCTTTTCTAGCGACCCCTAATGCGCTGGACCAAGGGCGAGAGCAAGTTGGGGTAATGAAAAGCCTGACGCTGATGGTCGATAACGTAAAGCAACTACCACTGACCATGGATGCGCAACTTGCGGCATTGAATCACTTTAACCGTGAAACAGCGCAAGACTCACAATGGGTAGACGGGCTAAATAATCTGTTCCGAGCAATGGCAGGACACGCGGCTAGAGATGACTTCTACGATTACATGGCCAGTCATACTCAACACATTGATACGCTGGCTGCATTCGCTCGTGATAACTCGTGGGCTTTAGATACTGATGCGAGCTTCCTTGTTTATAACGCCGTGCACGAAACAGGTCGTTTGTTGGCAAGCCCAGACAAAGCCACCAAAAACAAAGCTCTGCAAGTCATGCAGCAAGTGATGGTGCAAAATCCATTGGGCAGCGAGCACGATAAGCTATGGTTAGCGGCGGTCGAGATGATGAGTTATTTCGCACCGGAAGGCCTAAATGGGCTAGATCTAGAGCAAGCAAAACGTGATTTAGCAATGCGTGTACTTCCCAATCGTCATGAATGCCAAGGGCCAGCGATTATTCGCTCACAAGATTTAACGCAAGCACAAGCGATGGAAGCTTGTAATGTGCTGGCCGACAAAGAGGCCGAATTCCACCAAGTCGCGAACACGGGTCAACAACCTGTCGCCGACGATAACAATAACCGAGTTGAAGTGGCGGTGTTCGGCAGCAAAGGCAGTTATATCGATTACTCGTCGTTCCTGTTTGGTAATACCACAGATAACGGCGGTCAGTACTTAGAGGGCAACCCTGCAGAGGTGGGGAACGTGGCGCGTTTCGTAGCTTACCGTTACGCCAATGGCGATGACCTTTCAATTCTCAATTTAGAGCATGAGTACACTCACTATCTCGATGCGCGCTTTAACCAATACGGTTCCTATAGCGACAACTTGGCACACGGTTATGTGGTGTGGTGGTTAGAAGGTTTTGCCGAATTCATGCATTACAAGCAAGGCTACGATGCTGCGGTAAGCTTGATTAACAGCGGGAAGATGAGCCTATCGGATGTGCTTGCAACTACTTACTCTCATGATTCTAATTGTATCTATCGATGGGGCTACTTGGCTGTGCGTTTTATGATGGAAGAACATCCTCAAGAGGTGCAGAGCTTGTTGGCACTGTCTCGTACTGGTCAGTTTTCCGAATGGGCGCAACAAGTGAAAGTGCTTGGCCAGCAATACAATGGTGAGTTTGAGCGTTGGCTAGACACCGTTTCAAGTGAATCAACAGAGCCTACTGATCCCACAGAACCGACCGACCCTACAAATCCGACAGACCAAGCCATGGTGCTTACAGTGAACGAAAGTGTGGTGCTGAGCGGCAAGGCGTACAGCGAGCAGTTGTTCTACGTCGATGTACCAGAGAACACCACGTATTTTGAGGTTTCGATTGAAGGAGAAGTTGAAGGTCATGCTTTAGGCAAAAGCCAAGGTGATGCAGATCTTTATATGAGCTACAACAAAGAGGCGCATTACTATGATTTTGAATTCAGCCAATACGGTGATGGAAGCAATGAGATGGTGACGTTTGAGCCAGAGGCATCGGGCTACATCAAGCCGGGTCGCTATTACATGAGTATTGCAGGACGCACCGATTTTAATGACGTGACACTGTTGGCATCACTAGAGACAGAAACGCCGACACCTCCATCACAAGAACAAGATGACTTAACGCCAATAGTATTGGAATCCGGTCAGGCTCAAGTATTGACTGTGCACCAACGCCGTTATGCGGCGGTTTATGTTCCACAGGGCGTGCAAGAGGTGCGAGTGTGGCTGAATGATAAGAGTACTGAGCAACCAAATCGAGGCAACGTTGATCTGTTCGCCAGCCATGTATATTGGCCAACAGCAGGACAACATGACTATGCATCGGATTATCGAGGCAGCAACGAGTATCTGCAAATTCCTGTAACAGAAGAAGGCTATTTGCACTTTTTACTGAGTGCAGAACAGCAAGGGGATGATGTCGAGATGTTGGTGTTCTTTCACTAGCAAAACAGGCAGCAATTAAAAAGCACTAACGATAACGCCACCCAATCTAAATGACCTAAATATCAATTGAATAGATGGGTAAAAAGTCGGCAGCAGTGTCCGGCTTTGTTTTTCTGACAGTGCTCTGTATTTATAGAGTAGTTACACCATAATCTCTGATGAAGTAATGACATTTAAGGTCTATGCTTGCCTGCATATGAAACATCATTACGAGTAATCTCTCGTAAATGACTGAATGAACGATGTAGAGAGGATTCATGAAAAAAGTACGATTAACATCATTACTTGGATTAGCAGCCGTGTTTAGTGTCGCTGCGTTAGCTGGATGTAGTCAGGAATCTGATGTTCCTGCTCAACCGAAAGAGAAAGCGAATCCGATCTGTAGTACTAAAAACCTAACAGGTGGTTGGTCACAAAGTGATATCACGCCAGAAGCAAAACAAGCTTTAGATGTGGTTCTGGGACAAATGAATACCGCTGCGAAGCTTGATAAAATCTTGAGTGTTCGAACTCAGGTTGTCAGTGGTTTGAACTATGCTATCGATTTTGAGATGGATAATGGCGAAGTTTGGAACACCATTGTGTATCGTTCGTTGCAGGGTGAGATGATAATGACGCAAGAAGCGCAACAAGGTCGCCTGTGCCCATTGGTCAACTAGTCCGTTGATTTATTTGTCTATTGATCAACGAGCATGTAAATAACATCGCACACATAAAAATGGCTCCTACTTAGGAGCCATTTTTTATTCTGAATATTGCTTAAGTAATTAACTTTATTAACTGGTTAGTTCCGGCTCTGACAGCTCTGGTTCATAAAGCTCTTGCACACAAGCACGGCTGATGTCTTCATCAATGTAGGCCATTCCAAGCTTATTGAGATAGTCCATACGATCCGCAGTGCGCAGTTCGATGTCTGGGCCTGCGATGTTGTTCTCTTGGTAGATCCCAGTTAAGTGGGCCATGAATTGCTCGCCAACACTCATCATTAATAGGCTCATTGCACCAACATCCGGTCTTACTTTGGCTTGTTGTTTTTCAGATAGATTGACTGCTAATACGATAGGGCGCTCTTCACCCTCAAAACGAGTGCTGCGCTCACGAATAGTTTGCTGAGCCCAGTAGTAGGCCAGTTCTTTGCTCTGAGTTAAGAAGACTGGCTCAACGGATTCTGTGTAATTATTGCCAATCGTTGCCATGGTTTTTGACGCGGCTTCATTGAGTGCTTTGTCTCCTGAGCGTTTCAGCCCTTGGCCTTGGATTGAAGCGAGCAAGGCTGAAGATGTGCCGTGATACCAAGTATCACCAGTAGCGAAACCATTTTCTGACAGCAGTGTTTTAGCATCTTGTAGGTGTGTCGGTATTGAAGTCATAGGCACTCTCAATAAATAGGCATATCAATAAATAGGAAAATCAACAAATAGGAATGTGATCAGTTTAAACAGAATTTTTCAGGGTCACAGTGGTGTGGAACACAAATTTGAGGCTTTGAGATGAAGCCGGCAGTACAAGCTTCATCCCAAAACCTCCTCCCTCCCAGCACCTAACAGGGAAAAGGGAAGGGGAGATTCTAGAGGGGGAAACGCTGTTAACGATTAATCAAATTGATTAGACGTATTCGCTTCACCCGCTGCTTTTAGTGCATTTTCACCAGCAAAGTACTCTTTGTGGTCATCACCCATGTCTGAACCAGACATGTTTTGGTGTTTAACACATGCAATACCTTGGCGGATCTCTTTACGTTGAACATTAGCAACGTAGCCCAACATGCCTTGGTCACCGAAGTATTCTTTTGCAAGGTTGTCGGTAGACAGTGCTGCTGTGTGGTAAGTCGGCAGAGTAATCAAGTGGTGGAAGATACCCGCTTCGCGAGATGCATCCGCTTGGAATGTACGAATCTTCTCGTCAGCGCTTGCAGACAGTTCAGTTTCATCGTATTCCGCACTCATTAGGCTTGCACGGTCGTATGCTGATACATCTTTACCTTCTGCTGCCAACGCATCGTATGCTTGTTGACGGAAGTTTAGCGTCCAGTTGAATGATGGAGAGTTGTTGTAAACCAGTTTCGCATTAGGGTGTACTTCGCGTACGCCGTCCATCATCTCTTTGATTTGACCGATGTGTGGTTTCTCAGTCTCAATCCAAAGAAGGTCAGCACCTGCGTTGATTGCTTCGATACAGTCAAATACACAGCGGTCTTCACCTGTACCTTCGCGGAATTGGTATAAGCCTGAAGGCAGACGCTTAGGACGAACTAGTTTACCGTCACGGTTGAAGCAAACATCACCTTCAGCCATATCTGCAACATCGATTTCTTCAACATCTAGGTATGAGTTGTAGATATCACCTTGGTCGCCAGGTTCTTTCACTACTGCGATTTCTTTTGTTAGACCAGCACCTTGTGAATCGGTACGAGCAACAATAACGCCGTTGTCGATGCCTAGTTCAAGGAAAGCGTAACGAAGTGCGCGAAGTTTTGCGTGGAAATCAGCGTGAGGAACCGTCACTTTGCCGTCTTGGTGACCACATTGCTTCTCATCGGCTACTTGGTTTTCGATTTGTAGACAACATGCACCCGCTTCAATCATCTGCTTAGCCATTAGGTAAGTCGCTTCTGCGTTACCGAAACCTGCATCGATATCGGCAATGATTGGTACTACGTGTGTTACGTGATTGTCGATTTTGTCTTGGATAAGGTCTTGTTGATTAACATCACCCGCTTCACGTGCCGCATCTAGTTGACGGAATAGGCCACCTAGTTCACGAGCATCCGCTTGGCGTAGGAAGGTGTATAGCTCTTCCACTAGGCCAGCAACTGACGTTTTCTCATGCATAGATTGGTCTGGAAGTGGACCGAAGTCAGAGCGAAGTGCTGCAACCATCCAACCTGAAAGGTATAGGTAACGACGGTCTGTCTTGCCATCAAAGTGCTTCTTAATAGAAATCAGCTTTTGTTGGCCGATGAAACCATGCCAGCAACCCAGTGACTGAGTGTATTGAGAGCTGTCTTCGTCGTAAGCCGCCATGTCTGCACGCATGATATCTGCCGTGTATTGCGCAATATCCAGACCTGTTTTGAATTTGTTTTGAGCTCGCATACGAGCTGCAGATTCAGGGTTGATTGCATCCCATGGAGCACCAGCAGCGCTTTTTGCAACTTCAATCTTTTCGATATCTTGTGTAATTTGCGACATAACTATTCCTTAGTTTCACGTGGACATGTTGGCCAATTTGGCGAGGTCATTCGATTTGGATTAAATCTAACCATGGACAAAGAATAACCATGTATGTGATAATTTTGTTAATTTATAGTTATTATATTCGGTATTTTTCTTATGAATATTGCTCGTATAGACCTTAATTTACTTGTGTATTTAGACATGTTGCTACGTGAAAGAAACGTTACACGAGCAGCAAATCAATTAGGAATAACTCAGCCCGCCATGAGTAATGGCCTGCGTCGATTGCGTGATCTGTTTGAAGATCCGCTATTGGTGAGAACCAGTGAAGGGATGATACCGACCGAGCGAGCACATAAACTGCAGCCACTGATTCGAAACATCTTGGCGAATGTAGAAAAGACATTGCAGCCGACCACGGAGTTTAATGCTGAAGACAGCGAGCGTGTGTTTCGTATCATGGCGAGCGACTATGCTGAGTCGACCATTATTCAGCCGTTATTGAAAAAGTTGAGCGAGATAGCACCGAAAATACGCCTGGATATCATGACGCCAAGTGACGTGAGTTATCAGGATGTGGAGCAAGGCACTGTTGATATTATTATTAACCGATTTGACGACATTCCACAGTCGTTCCACCAAATGAGCCTTTGGCACGACGGGTTCTCTTGCTTATTTAGTTGTGATAACCCGATAGCCGATAACTTCGATATTTTGTCTTATTTAAAGGCGCAACATATCTGGGTAAGTAAGACGGGTATGGGGACCGGTGTTGGGATCAACCCAAGCGAAGCACAAAAGCTCGGGTGGATTGATGAAGCACTAATGCGCATTGGTAAAACACGTAATATCACGGTGTTCACACGACACTATTTGTCGGCGATTCTTTTCGCTCAACAGAAGAACCTGATCCTGACCATCCCAACCAAAGCCGCGCAATTACAGCGCAATAACCCTAGGTTGTTAATCAAACCTGCGCCATTCGCTATTGAACCCTTTGAGGTGAAAATGGCGTGGAGTCCATTATTACAAACCAATCCTGACCATCAGTGGATGCGTCGATTGATTAAAAGTGTCGCCAATGAAATAGAGAGTGGCGTGACGGAATAACACAGTTTGTAGGGTATTTTTTGTATGAATATCCAGTATAACTGGCATAAATTAGCTAAATTTACGCCCGTTAAGTAAGTTTAAACTAGTTATTTAAATTTAAGTCAGTTAAGTAAATATATTGAGTAGTCATCAGTTAGCTTGAGAGAGATTTTATGAGCAGTCGTATTCAACAGGGAAGCTTGAACATTGATAGCACCCTCTACCAATTAATTAATGATCAGGTCATTCCTGGAACAGGCATTGTCGCTGAAGACTTTTGGCAATCATTTGCAACCATCCTTGAAGATTTGGCTCCAAAGAACCGCGCATTGCTTATTAAGCGCGACGATCTTCAACATCAAATTGACGTTTGGCACCAAGAGCGTGCTGGACAAACGCTAGATGCGGCCGAGTACAAACAATTCTTACAACAGATTGGCTACTTAGTCCCTGAGGGTGAAGACTTTCAAGTAACCACCGCAAGCGTTGAGCCTGAAATTGCAACACAAGCGGGCCCGCAGCTTGTTGTACCTATTATGAATGCACGTTTTGCACTTAACGCGGCTAATGCGCGTTGGGGCAGTTTATACGATGCGCTCTACGGAACCGATGTCATCAGCGAAAGTGATGGTGCAGAAAAAGGTGGCAGCTTTAACCCTGTTCGTGGCGCTAAAGTAGTGAGCTACGCTCGAGGTTTCCTTGATGACGCGGCACCTCTCAACGGTGTCTCCCACAAAGACGTAACCAAATACAGCATCAGCAACGTCAGCATTGGCAATACACTGACAGCGACCTTAGATAACGGCGAAGAAGTCACTCTCATTGATCGCAACCAGTTCATTGGTTACCAAGGTGATGCAAGTGCGCCTTCAAGCATTTTGCTTAAGCACAATAATCTACATATCGAAATTCAAATTGACCCGAGCGCACCAATTGGCAGCGTTGATGTGGCTGGTATTAAAGATGTGCTGGTGGAATCGGCTCTCACCACCATTATGGATTGCGAAGACTCAGTAGCTGCGGTCGATGGTGAAGACAAAGCATTGGCTTACCGTAACTGGTTAGGCTTAATGAAAGGTGACTTACAAGAGTCGCTAGAGAAAAACGGCAAAATCATCGTTCGTAACCTCAATCCAGATCGCCAATACACCAGTGTGACGGGTGGCGAGATCTCGCTGAAAGGTCGCAGCATGTTGTTCATCCGCAACGTGGGTCACCTCATGACCAACCCTGCCATTATTGATGCTCAAGGCAATGAAGTGCCTGAAGGTATTATGGATGGCATGATCACTTCGCTAATCGCGATGCATGATTTAAAAGGCAACAGCGCGTACCAAAACTCGACCGCGAACAGCATCAATATTGTAAAACCTAAGATGCATGGTCCTGAAGAAGTCGCCTTCACCAATGAACTGTTTGGTCGCATTGAAGATGCATTAGGCTTAGACCGATTCACGATCAAAGTCGGCATCATGGACGAAGAGCGTCGTACTTCAGTCAACCTTAAAGAATGTATCCGCGCGGCTAAAGACCGTGTCGTGTTTATCAACACCGGTTTCTTAGACCGAACCGGTGATGAAATTCACACCAGCATGGAAGCAGGACCATTTGCTCCGAAAACACAGCTGAAAACCATGACTTGGATTGGCGCTTACGAAGATCAAAACGTTGATCTTGGTTTGGCTTGTGGCTTGCAAGGTAAAGCCCAGATAGGTAAAGGTATGTGGCCAGAGCCGGACAACATGGCCAAGATGATGGACGCGAAAATCGGACATCCTCAAGCGGGCGCAAATACTGCTTGGGTTCCTTCTCCAACTGCCGCGACTTTGCATGCTCTTCATTATCACAAGGTGAGTGTACCAAGCCGTCAGAAAGAGCTTCGCGAGCGTGTGAGAGCGAACGTTGACGATATTCTGACTATCCCACTACTAGGCAATCAAAAGCTGATTGCGAAAGATATCCAAAATGAATTGGACAACAATACTCAAGGTATTCTTGGCTACGTAGTTCGTTGGATTGACCAAGGAGTCGGTTGTTCAAAAGTGCCAGATATTAACGATGTAGGCTTAATGGAAGACCGCGCGACATTGCGTATTTCGAGCCAACACATCGCTAACTGGTTACGCCATGGCATTTGCGATGAAGCCCAAGTAATGAAAACCATGAAACGTATGGCGGCAGTGGTTGATGGACAGAATGCAGGTGATTCTAGCTACCGTAATATGGCGCCAGATTTTGAAAACAGCATCGCTTTTTCAGCGGCTTGCCAGCTGGTATTTGAAGGCTGTGTTCAGCCAAGTGGTTACACCGAGCCTGTGTTGCATGCGATGCGACTGAAGCTGAAAGGAACCGCACAATAAATAATAAAAAAAGAAGTACCCCTATTTGAACCGAGCCCAAGGTGCCGCGCTAATTTAGCGCGGCTTTTTTTTGGCTTTTTTGGGTGTGTGGGCGAAGCTCAGAAGAAAGGTGTTAGTTGGGATATTCGATGTTTAAGCTTGCTGATGTTTAAGAGTCAGGCTTAGTTACGACCAAGCCTAACTATTTCCGAGACCTAGTTACTACCAAAGCACAGGTACTTGATATCCATGTACTCATCGATGCCTTCTTTAGCGCCTTCACGGCCAATACCTGACTGCTTAACCCCACCAAAAGGTGCAACCTCAGTTGAGATCATGCCGTCATTAATGCCAACCATGCCGTATTCAAGTGCTTCTGCGACCTGCCATACGCGGTGGATATTTTGGCTGTAGAAGTAAGACGCCAAACCATAAATGGTGTCGTTCGCCATCTCGATGAGTTCTTCATCAGTCTCAAATTTCATCACAGGCGCGACTGGGCCAAAGATTTCCTGTTGAACGATGTCCATGCTGTGTTTCGCATCTTTAAGAACCACAGGCTGAATGAACAAGCCATTAAGCGCTTGAGTTGGGGTGACAGGCTGCGCACCTTGTTCAATCGCTCGGTCAATCAAACCTTGAATGTTCTGTTTCGCTCTTTCACTGATAACAGGGCCAATAGTGACACCTTCATCTAAGCCGTTGCCAATTTTGAGCTGCTGAACGGCTTGGTCGAATTTTGCTACAAACTCGTCATGCACCTTGCTATGAACGTAGAAACGGTTCGCACAAACACAGGTTTGGCCTGCATTACGGAATTTTGAAGCCATTGCGCCTTGAACGGCAGCGTCGATATCCGCATCGTCAAACACGATAAACGGTGCGTTGCCACCCAGTTCCATTGAAGTGCGCTTAATGCCTTTTGCAGCTTGAGCCATCAAGATACTACCGACTCGAGTCGAACCAGTAAAAGAGATCTTTTTGATCAGTGGGTGTGATGTGAAAAGCTCACCGATCTGTTCTGGGCTATCACCTAGCACCACTTGAAGTAGATCTTTAGGAATGCCCGCTTGATAAGCCAGTTCAACCACAGCAAATGCAGAAAGCGGCGTCTCGTCTGAGGGCTTCACTATAAAACTACAGCCAGCAGCAAGGGCTGGAGCGGCCTTACGAGTGATCATCGCAATCGGAAAGTTCCATGGCGTAATCGCACACGCGACTCCAATCGGCTGCTTGATGGTCACTAAGCGTTTGCCAGCGACTGTGCTAGGAATGGAGTCACCATAGGTGCGCTTGGCTTCTTCTGCAAACCATTCAATAAAGCTCGCACCATACACCACTTCGCCCGTTGCTTCTGCTAACGGCTTACCTTGTTCAATGGTCATTAGGCGAGCAAGATCCTCCTTGTTTTCAAGGATCAGTTGATGCCAACCACTTAGCAATGCAGCACGGGATTTCGCGGGAATTTTTGCCCACTCTTTCTGCGCAACATGAGCGCGCTCGATAGCGCTCTCTAACTCCGCCTCGGATGAGATTGGCGCATGCCCAATAAGCTCACCCGTTGCTGGGTTTGTGACTGCAACTGCGTTGTTCGCTTCTGTCACCATAAAAGAGAGTAAGTGCTGGTTCTTAATGTTTAGCATCGTGATTCCTTTGTTGTGATTACTTTAGACGTGTTGCTTATGTGCGGGTTGGCGAGTGTTCAAATGACTTCGACCAAATGTTCATTGGTCGAAGGGCATGGATGTTAATTCTCTAATCTTGGCTATTCTCTGAGATAAATCTTCTCACTAGCCCCAGTTATCAGACTCTATCTTCGCGAGCGCTTTGGCTGCTTTTTGAAGAGCTGGCAGAAACTTGATCGCTTCGTCTGGTTTTACTCGAATCACTGGTGCTTGTATTGCTAAGCCAAGATTGGATTGGCCAGTAGAAGACGGTATCAATACGGCGATACAGACTAGCCCTGGTAAGAACTCTTCATCATCAATCGCAAAACCTTGGATCTTCGCTTCTTCGATGTCTTTCTCTAATGTCGAATAGTCGGTAATGGTTTTCACTGTGTATTGAGTGAGTGGCACACTTTCGATCAGTCTTCTGCGTTGTGATTTCGACATGTGTGCCAAAAACAGTTTGCCTGTGGCTGAGCAATGCACGGGTACGCGAGAGCCGGGCTGTAGATGGAAGCGCAGCGGGGCTTCGGTTTCTGCGCGATCAAGATAGATGATTTCACCGCTCGACAGTGCCGTTAGGTTGCAGCTTTCGCCGACTTCTGCTCGAAGGTTTTCAAGAATAGTGCGTCGTGCACTGTGCATGGTGCTATTGAACAGCAGATTTTCAGCAAGCTTTCTGAGTCGAATACCAGAGCTGTAATGCTTTTCGTCACCATCTCTTTGAATGATGCCCGCGGCTTCCAATTGTTGCAGCATGCGGTGCAGAGTGGGTTTCGGTAGTCCGGTTTCTTCGACGAGCCCTTGAAGAGAAATAAACTCATCTTTTTGCGCTATCACCTCTAATAGTGCAAAAAGTCGGAGCGTGGGCGTATCTCCTTGAACTTGTGGTGTTTCTGTTTGCATACAGTGATTCATCCTTGCGATATGTCTATGTATAAGAGTGTACATAGCAAATTAAAAATCTTCAATTATCTGAATAAAATTTGACCTTTTTTATTATTTCAATAATATAAATATAAATTATGGAACAATTAATCTCAATAAATGGAATTTTAAAATGAAGGCGATTGAACGGATTATTGATAAGGCTCACCTAGATCGTAAGCGAGTGGTTTTGAGCGAAGCAGAAGACCCTCGTGTACTCAAAGCGGCGCGATTGGCGATAGATAAACAGCTCGCTTACATCACGCTGGTCGGTGATGAAAAGGCGATTATCGAAGCAGCGCAGTTGAACCACATTAATCTCGCCGGCATTCACATTGTTTCACCTGAGGCATCCGCACTTAAAGAAGTGTTAGCCGAGCGGCTTCATCAGTTAAGGAAAGCCAAAGGCATGTCGTACGACGATGCTTTAGAAATGGTCAAAGACCCGCTTGTTTTTGCCAACTTGATGGTAAGGGAAGGGTTAGTAGATGGCACCGTGAATGGTGCGGTTTACACTACGTCTGATGTAGTACGAGCGGCGCTGCAGATTATTGGGCCAGCACCAGACAGTGAATTAGTATCCAGCTTCTTTCTGATGATGTTGTGTGAGCCTTTCCATAACCTTAAAGGTGGCATGATTTTCAGTGATTGTGGTTTGGTGATTAACCCCAATGAAACCGAGCTGGCCTCCATTGCAGTAGCCGCCTCAAACAGTGCTCAAACGCTGCTGATGGAAGAACCTAAAGTCGCAATGTTGTCATTTTCTACCAACGGCAGCGCTAAACACGAATCGGTCGATAAGGTTCGTAATGCCGCTCAGTTAGTGAAGCAACGCTGTCCCGGAATCGCCGTCGATCAGGACGTTCAACTCGATGCCGCGATTGTGACTGAAATTGCCGCAAAAAAGCTGCCCGATTCCGAAGTGAAAGGCCAATCGAATGTGTTGATATTCCCTAACTTAGAAGCGGGGAACATAGGCTACAAACTCGCAGAAAGGCTAGGTGGCGCGGTGGCGATTGGCCCGTTACTGCAAGGATTGAATCAGCCAGCCAATGACTTATCCAGAGGGTGTAGCGCAGAGGATATCTTTAATGTAATTGCGGTGACTGCCGTACAAGCTCAGCAAGGGAAAGTGTCTAGCTCTATGGCTGATACTGAAGCTAATGTTGAAGAAAAAGAAGAGTCGGCATTTGAGTTCCGGTATTAACATCTCACTCTAGTATCTAGTACTCAAATTCGCACTCACATTCAAATCAAACCCAAAACAACCTAATTAGGATAGCTAATGGAGTTACCTGTTTTACTCGCCATTCTTGCCACCATCGCGGTAGGTACTTATTTCCAAACCGTCACGGGTTTTGGGCTTGGTATCATCGTGATTGGTTTGACGGTCAGCCTTAATCTGGTTTCTTTACCCGTCATAGCCGCTGTGGTCAGTATTGTGACCTTGTTCAATTGCTTGGTTGCGTTGATGGGTAAGCCACTGCTTGGTGAACTCAAGATACTGGTGGTGTTAGTGATCGGTATTATCCCCGGCGTATCGATGGGGGTGTTCTTGCTGGATGAGTTGAGCGATTCGGCAACGCATATTCTCCGAGGACTATTGGGTGCGATGGTGTTGTTCGCCGGTGTGAGTTTTATGTTCAAACCTAAAACCAGAAAGGATCGCTCGGCAACCGTATCGTTTTTGTTGTCTGGTTTTAGCTCTGGGTTAGCGGGAGGGTTGTTTGGGATGGCAGGTCCACCGATTGTTTATCATCTCTATCGACAACCTTTTACGCTTGATCTGGTGCGAAGCACACTGCTGATGGTTTTCGCTTGTACGTCGATGTCCCGTACTGTCAATGTCTACGCTGCAGGCGACATGGAACCGAGCATATTGTGGTTATCTGCGATCGCTGTCCCTTTGGTGGCGCTTGTCACTATGTTTGCTCGGCGCTTCCCACCGCCGTTGTCCAATGATCAACTCAGAAAGCTGGTGTTTATTGTGCTGATGTTGATTGGTGGGTATTTGATGGCTGTCTCTGCATGGTCGTTGTTTGGCTCTTCGTAAAACCATTCTCGACAAAGGAGGCTAGTGATTCGCTAGCCTAAGCTTCCCTGTTTAAACACGCTTTAGCATCTCGAAGATGTTCCTAGATAACCCAAACAAGCAGCTCTCCTGCACATCTAAAGTGATGTTACTGCGGTAGTATGGGCTCAAATCGACACCCATCCCCACACCATGAATTTCGATACCGTTTTTGGTTGATTCACGCTCAATGACTTGTTTGAGATGGTTATCCAAATAGAACTGATCGTTGGCGGTGCTGGTGGCGGTATCCATCGGACAGCCGTCTGAGAACACGATTAAAACCTTTCTCTGTGCATTGTGCTGTTGCAACCGCTGGCTAGCGAACTGCACCGCTTCGCCATCAATCCCTTCTTTAAAGATGTCTGCTTTCCGAAGGCTGGCAATGCCAAGGCGAGAGCGTCTCCAATGGGTATCAAAATCCTTAAACACAATATGTCGAACTTCGTTTAAGCGGCCTGGGTGTTTTGGTTGACCTTGCTTGAGCCACTGTCGATAAACTTTGCCACCGTTCCAGTTATTGGTGGTGAAGCCAATAATCTCAAAAGGAATGTTGGCCAGCCCAACGGATTTGAGAATCGTATCCATCAACAAACTTAACTTGTGACTGTGCTTTTGCATTGAACCTGAGCAGTCCATCAAAAACGTGATGGCACATTGATGAGATGCGCCGATGTCAGGTTGATAAAAGACAGTGCGATCCAATGGCGAAGTGATGAGCTTAGTGATGGTAGTGGCGTTAACAATGCCTTCTTCTAAATGGTCCTGACGTCGGTTCCTTTGTGGCGTGGCGACAAAGCTGGTGAGCATAGCGGCTAAACGGCGAATGTTTACTTGTCTCGCCATGATGTCATCGGTGAGTTTCTGTCTCAGTTCGAGTAATAGGGCGCGCCTGACGAGCTTATCTGCTGAGACTACTTGGTCAAATTCTGAATTAAAGACCTGATAATTCGCGCCCGAAAGCTCGAATACCTTACTACTGCCCGTGATGTCAGTATCGACATCTTCATCTTGAATGTCGCCATCAACAATCAATGCAAGCTGCGCGAGGACTTTAATGTCTTCTTCGACCGTTGGCGTGGGCGAGTTATCACTCTCTTGTTCTTGGATGATTAACTCTTGTGCAAGGGCTGCAAGCTCATTGGCGCAATGTGCAAACTGTTCTTGGTCGGCTCGATGTTCCTTCAAACGTTTTAGGCTGTGTCCAAAAATAGGCACGATGCCGGCGCGAGTCGATTCAATGGTTTCAGCAATCGGTTCCGAAACGGGAACACCAGTTAAGCGGGTGTGGATGACATGCATCAGAGTAAACAACAACATGCCGATTCGTGATTCGGTGAAGCCATTCTGATGATATTGGTCGCTCCAATACGCAAAGTTGAACTGAATACTTGTGGTTACACCTTTTAGATAAGATGGAACTTGCGATTCAATTCGTACCTGTTCGCAGAAATCATATAACAGACGTTCGACTTCGTTTTTCGGTCGCAATGAGTAATGAAGATCTGCATCTGAAAGCAAGAGTCGCAGTGCCGATGAATCGATCTTGCCTTGCATTGAAAGCTTGCTGTTTTTCAACTCGTGGCGAGAAACAAAGGTGAGATCGTTAGTATGCGCAGACTGATAATAACAGGGGCTATTGCCTTTATAGAGACGCTCTCCCCGATAATTCAGACTCAACTCACCGCTGATCGCTCTGGCGACAGACACGCCAAGATCGAGGATCTTTTTCTGCTGAGAAGAAACATTGGCCATGGTTTACGACTCCGAGTGTGAATAGTTTTGAGTATGCGTTTCTAAATCTTCACCAAAGCAACGGAAATAGTATTCGCTAACCAGTTCTTTCTCTTCGTCTTCACAGCGATTCAAGAATGACAGTCTAAATGCTGTCGCTACATCGTCGAATATTTGGATGTTTTCAGCCCAAGTGAGCACCGTTCGTGGAGACATCACCGTAGAAAGGTCGCCAGCCCGAAACCCGTTACGCGTTAATCCTGCGGTCGCGATCATTTTCTCGACCAGTTGTCGGCCGCTTTCATTATTCAGCTTTGGAAGCTTGGATAACACGATCTTAGTTTCATGTTGTGGATCTAAATAGTTGAGCGTAGCGATGATGTTCCATCTATCTAACTGACTGTGGTTAAGCACTTGAGTGCCAGAATACAAACCGGAGAAGTTACCCAAGCCAAGCGTGTTGCAGGTAGCAAACAGGCGGAAAGAAGGGTGAGGCGTGATCACTCGGTTTTGTTCTAAAGAGGTGTATTTGCCGTCTTGTTCTAACAGTTGTTGAATCACAAACATCACATCTGGTCGTCCTGCATCGTACTCGTCTAAGACCAGTGCGATGGGTTGTTGAATGCTTTGAGGAAGAATGCCTTCTTTAAACTCTGTTACCTGCATTCCGTCTTTAATGACGATGCTGTCTTTACCTATGAAATCCAAGCGACTTAAGTGCCCGTCTAGGTTGATCCTCAAGCATGGCCAGTTCAATCTCGCGGCGATTTGTTCAATGTGAGAAGACTTGCCCGTCCCGTGTGTACCTTGTATCAGCGTGCGTCGATTAGAGGTGAAACCCGCCAATATCGCTAGCGTTACTTCAGGGTCAAAACAGTAGTTAGGATCGACTTTAGGAACGTATTCGCCCGCATGTTCAAATGCCATTACGGTTAGGTTGCTGTCGATCCCAAAGCGTTCTCTCACACTTACCGGTTGCGTTGGTATCAATTCCGCCTCTTTCATCATATTTCCCTCTATATAGCTCATCACTTGTCGCTGCTATCGCGATATGTCATCGATTATTAACAGCTCCTCTTAAGTTAATGGCACTTTTTGTACGAAAAACTACCAATAATGTGATCCAGTTTTATTAATTAGAATGAATTGTTCCAATTTAATATAAAAAGTTGACGTGCAAAAATTCTACTACTAAGGTGAAATTGAATTCGAAAAAGAGACAATTCATTCCGAAAAATGAAATTTTGGTTAACTCAAGGAGAATGGAAGAATGAGCGAGCAAGAAAAACGTACGGTTGTTTCCGGCACAGTAACAATGACACCATCAGAAGCGTTCGTTGAAACTATGGTTGCTAATGATGTTACCGATATGTTCGGCATCATGGGGTCAGCATTTATGGACGCAATGGATATCTTTGCTCCTGCTGGCATTCGATTGGTCCCAGTGGTTCACGAGCAAGGTGCTGCTCACATGGCAGATGGTTACTCTCGTGTATCTGGTCGTCATGGTGTAGTTATCGGGCAAAATGGCCCAGGTATTAGTAACTGTGTGACTGCGATTGCTGCGGCGTTCTGGGCACATAGCCCGGTCGTCATTGTGACGCCAGAGACAGGTACAAAAACAATGGGCTTAGGTGGTTTCCAAGAGTGTAACCAGCTTCCAATGTTCCAAGAGTTTACTAAGTATCAAGGACACGTAACGCACCCAGACCGTATGGCGGAATACACAGGCCGATGCTTCGACCGTGCGATGAGCGAAATGGGTCCGACTCAGCTGAATATTCCACGTGACTACTTCTACGGTGAAACTCAAACCGAGATCCCTAAGCCAGCGCGTTTAGACCGTGGTCCAGGTGGCGAGAAATCTCTGAATGAAGCAGCAGACCTAATTGCTGAAGCGAAATTCCCAGTCATCATTTCTGGTGGCGGTGTGGTAATGGCAGATGCAGTTCAAGAGTGTGCAGCATTAGCAGAAAGACTAGGTGCACCTGTAGTGAACAGCTACCTGCACAATGACTCTTTCCCTGCGAGCCACCCATTATGGTGTGGCCCTCTAGGTTACCAAGGTTCGAAAGCAGCAATGAAGTTGATGGCTCAAGCAGATGTGGTTATTGCTTTGGGTACACGTCTCGGTCCATTTGGTACTTTGCCTCAACATGGCATGGACTACTGGCCGAAGAACGCGAAAATCATTCAGATTGACGCAGACAACAAGATGCTAGGTTTGGTTAAGAAGATCTCTGTTGGTATCTGTGGTGATGCGAAAGCAGCTGCGGTTGCTCTATCTGAAAGATTGGAAGGCCGCGCACTGTTGTGTGATGACAACAAAGGCGCTCGTCAGGATACAGTCGCAACAGAGAAAGCACTTTGGGAAAAAGAGCTTGATGAGTGGACACACGAACGTGATTCTTTCAGCTTAGATATGATTGAGGAAAACTCGCACGAGACTCCGTTCTCTGGTGGTGAATACCTACACCCACGCCAAGTTCTACGTGAGCTCGAAAAAGCGATGCCTGAAGACGTAATGGTCTCGACGGATATCGGTAACATCAACTCAGTGGCAAACAGCTACTTACGCTTTGAAAAACCACGTAGCTTCTTTGCTGCAATGAGTTTCGGTAACTGTGGTTACGCGTTCCCGACCATCATTGGTGCAAAAGCAGCGGCACCTCATCGTCCAGCTATTTCATATGCAGGCGACGGTGCGTGGGGCATGAGCTTGATGGAAACCATGACATGTGTTCGCCATAACATTCCAGTGACAGCCGTGGTATTCCACAACCGTCAATGGGGTGCAGAGAAGAAGAACCAAGTCGACTTCTACAACCGACGCTTTGTTGCCGGTGAACTTGAAAACCAAAGCTTTGCAGAGATTGCACGAGCGATGGGCGCTGAAGGTATCACAGTTGATAAGCTAGAAGATGTAGGTCCAACCTTGCAAAAAGCCATCGACATGCAAATGAACGAAGGCAAAACAACCATCATTGAAATCATGTGTACTCAGGAATTGGGCGACCCGTTCCGCCGAGATGCACTATCAACACCGGTTCGTTTCTTAGATAAATACAAAGATTACGTATAAGTCATAGGAAGTTTGTCCGGCCAGCGCATCATCGAGAATATTATCGAGCGCATGGTCGGGCAATATTAACGGGTATTGGCAAGTGCTTAGGTGAAGAACGTAAACGTTTAGTTCAATAATCTCTAGTTAAACATTAGAACACTAATTAAATGACTCATAAGTATATAAGTGGTTTTAGATATATACACTTTGTCACTCGTTATTATTAATCGATCCATTAACTAATGGATCCACAAATAGTTCTTTGACGAAGATATATACCTATTATCATTTTGGGAAGTTATAGCTAACGATGTTAATTTTATAATCATAAGTGTTGATACTTGGATTGTACCGAATTTAAATTAAGTGACCTATTACATGCATGTTGTGAAAAATAAACGTTATATAAGTTCAATAGAAGAACTGTATGAAATAATCGATTCGCTAATTGCTGAGTGTAGTGGGCATCGTGGTTTGATTTATAACGTGTGTGATTATGAAAATAATAACCTGATGCCAAGCTTAGGTCGATCAAATCGAAAGAACATTCGCCGTGTCGAACAAGAGCTTCTATCGACTGTGAGAGTTTATGGCGGGCATTCGTTGAGTGCACACGAGATAAACGATTGGTTACTGATGTGTTTAGCAAAGAAACAGGGGTTTCCAACCCGTTTACTTGAATGGACAGATAACCTGATTAATGCGCTGTGGTCTGTATGTCGCAGCCAAAGTAAAGACTGTATCAATATTATCAAAGCTATTGATTATCATAAGGTTAGTGTTTTTAACTCACCATGTGACCTCAATAGAACTCAGATATTCAATGTGGCTGATTGTGATCAGCAAGAGCCACGAAAAGACAAGTGGTATTCCATTCACCCATTTAAGGAAGGTGGCAATGATGCCATTCAGCCTTTGTACGATGAGAAAGAATATTCAAACGGTCTAGTCTCCGTTCAT
Source organism: Vibrio lentus (assembly GCF_002875945.1). GTDB lineage: Bacteria > Pseudomonadota > Gammaproteobacteria > Enterobacterales > Vibrionaceae > Vibrio > Vibrio apostichopi. The sequence goes on along the minus strand of NZ_MCZK01000168.1, from coordinate 2,642 downwards.
ATTCTTCCATCAGCGAAAGTAAATCTGATAAAGGAATTAATCTCCATGAATGTTTTAAATGAACCGACAGAATATATTGAAGAGAAACTGGCTGATTTGAAAAATGAAGCCCATGTAGATAGCAATCAAGCAATTAATAAAGGTGAGGGTAATATCGAATTACAAGTTAATACTCATGATCGCCAGCTTGAGCAGTATGGCCGAAAGTATCATCAAGATTTTGATTTCGACTAAAGTCTAATATTTCTCCTGATTTTATTTAGAGCTCATATAAATCTAGTGAGTTACAGGATAAATAAAATTAGAACACCAATTAATGTATAAAAAGATGAAATCTGTGAGCTTAAAGATTGTTTATAAAGTAACTCGAAGTTAGAGTGGCGAAGCTTGTTATCAAGTTGTTAAATTTTCACAGATCTAGTTTAAACACTCTAATAAAAAAGTGGCGCAAAGCTACTGAAATTTAAACCAATAACGAAAACATAAAGGATTCTGGAATATGAATATGCAAACCAATGCAGCGACGTTCGTGCTGGAAAACCAAGTCGACACCGCCTTTTTACAGTCTTTTAGTGATGCATGGAATAACCATGATATTGAAGCGCTAATGTCGTTTATGACCGAAGACTGTGTCTTCCACACCGTGGCAGGAGAAGGCGAACTTGGAAACACTATCGAAGGGTACGAAGCCGTTCGCAATAGCTTTGAATTGGTTTGGCAGAACTTTCCAGATGCAGCCTGGAGCGACCCTGTCCACTTTGTGTGTGGTGACCGCGCAGTGAGTGAATCAACGTTCTCTGCGACTAACCCTGATGGCACTGTCATCGAAGCTCGTATGGTTGATGTGTTTACCCTGAAAGATGGAAAAATCAGCGTAAAAAATGCCTTCCGTAAAACACGACCTCTTTTGACTCCCAGCAATACTCCCAAGAGCTAGACACGAAATCAAGATCAGTCCACGTGTTATGACTAGGAGAGTCGACTTATGAGTTTAGTAATGGAACAACCGGCAGCCGATGTGCCGCCAAAGGTGAAAAGCACCCAAGCAAAAGAAAGCACCCAAGCACAAGATAAATACGATCCAAAATACGATCCACTTAAAGACAAGAGCCCAGGTCACGGTAAGGAATACGCCCCGACTTATTGGGTAGATACCGCAGGCGCACCACCTGAAGATGATGGTCCAATTACATCGGATATGGATGTCGATGTGGCGATAATCGGTTCAGGCTACACAGGCCTAAGTACCGCGATACACCTTGCTGAAATGTACGGCATTAAAGCGACTGTGATTGAAGCTAACCGTATGAGTTGGGGCTGCAGTACCCGAAATGGTGGTCAGGCTCAGTGTGCGTCAGGACGTTTGAAGCGTTCTCAGTGGATTGAACGCTGGGGACTCGAAACCGCGCTAAAAATGCACCGCGAATGCGTCGATGGCATGAACACATTTAAGTCTCTAATCAAAGACATTGATTGTGACCCGCAGCCGGGTGGCCACTTATACGTTGCTCATCGTCCAAAAGTGATGGCAACACTCGAGAAAGAAGCCAAGTTGCTGCGTGACACGTTCGATTACGATGCGCAGATCTTAGATGCGGAAACCGTAAAACGTGATTACGTTGGTGATCAAGAAGCGGCAGGCGCAATGCATGAGCCAGAAGGTATTGGTATCCATGCAGGGAAACTGGCGTTTGGCTATCTAAGAAAGGCGAGAGCACTCGGCGTAAAAGTTCACCCAGCAAGCCCTGTGATGGGTTGGGAAACACGTAACGGTGTGCATTACCTGAAAACGCCAGGTGGTGTTGTAAAGGCTCGCTCTGTTGGTGTTTGTACCGGTGGGTATACCAGCCAAGGTTTGCATTCAGAGCTTAAAAATCGCCTATTACCAGTACTTTCTAACTCGATGGTGACGCGTCCGTTAACTCAAGACGAAATTGCTGCGTGTAACTTCAAAACCAATCAGGTGATTACTGATACCAGAATCCTGCGTCATTACTACCGTTTGTTACCCGATAACCGAGTGCAGATAGGTACACGCAGTGCTATCAGTGGCAAGAATGCACCTGAAAAGAAATACGAAGACATGTTGAGAGCGGATTTAACCCGAAAATTCCCTTCTCTCGATCAGATCAAAATTGATTATTCATGGTGGGGGTGGGTGGATGTTAGCCACGACATGATGCCAAGAATCTATCAGCCGAATCCAAAGCAATCCATATTCTACGCACTAGGGTATGGCGGCAATGGTGTGATGTACTCCGCTCAAGCAGGCAAGCGCCTTGCCCAGTGGATCGCAGGTGAAGGTCATAAGCTTGACTTGCCAATATTTGAATCAAAACTTCCGTTCCCTAACGTGAGGGAAGTGGTGGAATCTGAGATGTTTGCACCATTTCGAAGAGTAGGGCAACAGTTCCTTTATCAGTGGTATTCGTTAAAGGATGAAGTGCTTTAACTACTCGAACATTGTTTCCAAAATAGGGAAATAGAACTACGACCAGGAAAGTTGTACCAGGTCACCTTGTGAGCAAAGTACAGGCAGGACGTCTGTATGATATGAAAGGTTAAGACTATGAAATTTATTAAAAATAAAATTATTGCTGGCGTCACAATTGTAGCAACAGCGAGGCTTTGTTGCGTAATTC
>NZ_MCZK01000167.1:14425-88868 GCF_002875945.1 Vibrio lentus | reverse complement strand
TTGTTACCGAAGTAACTGTTATTACGCTCTTTCGAAAAAGAACCAATAACGTTTTGATATTCATCAACGAGTGCCCACACAGATTGATAGGTTTAAATTATTAAAGAGCTTCACTTGTTGAGCGTTCCTTTTAAGTAAGGAGCTTCTCGAAGTGGACGGCCATTCTAGCGTTTTAATTCTCAGTGTCAAACACTTATTGGGAATTAATTTCTACTTTTTAAAAGTAGGAGCGATTAAACGCTTTAAGCTAGTTGCCTTACCAACATTCTGCGCTGAAGCCTTGTGGCGTCTGCCGTGTCAGTGAGGCGGCATTATAGAGATACCGCTCATATTGACAAGCATTAAATACGTTTTTTATTGAAAAAAGAGGTTAAGTGAAGACAATTCAACCAAGGGCTTATTTATACCACTTTTAACCCAAGTTTCGAACAAATTACCCACAACACCCTGTGGATAACTACTCGCCATTATCAAAAAAGTAAGATAAACGAGCCCTTGGGTTTAGATATTCTCTAACTTGTTCCGGTAACTTGCTTGGATGAACCGCATTGACAATTTTTATCTCTTTAGTAAAGAGGTCAATGATCGGAGCTTGGGTTCTTGGAACGCTAGGATCATAGATCAGTACATTCGGGTAAAGCATGTGTTTGGCATTAACCGAAATCACGATTCCAATCGATTCATTTGAAAGCTGCACGACAGTACCCGGTGGATACACTCCCATAAACTTAACTAACAGGCTCAAGTTGTCCTGGCTATATAGGTGTTTACAGTTCTTATATAAATGAGAGAGTGCTAAGTAAGGAATCTTTTGTTGGGATTGCGTTTTACCATGGCAAAGGTTATCAAATGCATTCGCTACTGCAACTATCTTGGCAAACTCATCTATGCCTTGCTCTTTTAAGCCTTCAGGATAACCAGAACCATCATTCATCTCATGATGTTGAGCAATCACCTTTTTAGCACTTTCAGGAAAGTCATCAATTCCTGAGACAATATCTGCACCATATTTGGTGTGAAGCTTTAGGTAATTCTCTTCTGGTGGCGTCAGTGCGCTCTGCTTTCTTAATATCGCAACTGGTATTTTGATTTTACCTACATCGTGGAACAATGCGGCAAATGAAAGATCTTTCAACTGTTGCGTATTGTAGCCTTTGGCTTTACCTATCATTAGCGCAACAACAGAGACATTTAATGTATGAAAGTAGATGTCTTCAAAGTCAGCTTTTGCATTCATGAGATGCAAGGTTACGTTATCGTCACTTACTAGCGTTTCAACAATATCATCAACAAGAGCTTTAACCTCCCCTACTGCATCTAATGGGCGATTACGGATTTTGGTCATCACTGAACGCATTCGGGCAAGCGAACGTTCGAACTCTTTCTCGCAATGACTCACCCTACGACGGTAAGAACTTAGAGTTTCGATACGCTCATGCTTATCTTTCCACATTCTTTCCGCTTCAAGGCTTACCTGTAAATCACCATCAAGGTCTTGTTCACTTGCATGGTTAGCAGGTAAAGGTGATGTATCACTTTGGTTCGGGGTTATATAGACGTGCTTAATCCCAAGATGTCGAATGACCTTTACTTGAGCATCATCTTTGATTTTAAAGCTGTTGAGTAGAAATGGGTGTTCATTCCATTTTACTGGGAGTCGTATATGTAGACCGGGCTGAATGCGATCTACGGTAATCTTTATGCTGCCCATTTTTATATAATATTGATTATTAATCTCTATTTATAATTCTAATAAAACCAAGCAGCAATTTCACTATCCAATTTCACAGGTTCAACTTAAAGAATCACAGTGCACCATCCAACGTATACCGAACTTGTCTTCTACTTTGCCAAACCGGGCGCCCCAAAAAGTATCCGCTAGCGGTGTCATTATACGCCCGCCTTGCTTAAGCTTTTCAAATATGTGTTCCTGAGTCGCGGTATCCTCGGTAACAAGCGAGAGTGCAAGGTTGTTCCCTTCGAGTTCTTTGGCTTTAACACCATCAGACATCATGAGCTTCATGCCGAACGCTTCGAACTCAGCATGCATAATCCAATCAGGTTGAGCTCCCTCTATTACTTGTGGCGCATCACTAAAAAGTTGTTTCGATAAAACCACACCACCAAAACACTTATGGTAAAAATCCAACGCTTCATTACAACGGCCATCAAAAAACAAATAAGGGGTTACTGTCAGCATATCTCTCTCCTCTGCTATTTCTTTAAACATAGACAATAGAAGAGAGAATGATAGGTAACATTCTGATTTAAGGTGATTAATTTACTAAGAATTTGAATTACGAAAGGAAACTGTGAGATTTCGGGGTGAAACATAAAGATCTGACTGATTGAAAAAGCATTCCTGCCGCCTCCACGAAGGCAACGTTTTCTGTTCTCCAGATACAACAAAGCCCCGACTTGAGTCGAGGCTTTGTCATTTAAATATTGTACAGGTAGGCGACTTGACTGGGCTTGTATCCAAGCCGACACGCTGGGTTAGGAATTCACAAACGCCCAAAACGACGAAAGGTCGCTATAAAAGCGACCTTTCTATGTTTGGTACCGGTAGGCGGACTTGAACCGCCACGCCCGAAGGCAACGGATTTTGAATCCGTCGTGTATACCAATTTCACCATACCGGCATTATCTTGGGGCATTGCCCTTTCGATGTCTGGCATTATACGTATGCGAACTGATGTGGCAAGTATAAAAACTTGAATTCATGTGTGTTTGCCGATAATTTCGCCACTAAGTCATAAGCTGTGCGTCATGTCTCTTTTCACGCCAAGCCTTAGACTATATTCTGACGCCTAAATTTTTGAAGAAGTAATAACACCATGACATCAACAAACACAATGCCACCAGCAGGAGTAATGCGCCGATTTGGTGCCTTGTTCTATGACGCCCTTATCGTAATCGCTATTGAAATGTTGGCGGCTGGCGTCATTGTCGCTCTGCTGCACGCACTCATGGCGCTTGGCGTTTTTAGCCATAGCGGTTATGCCGATGTTAGTGACTTCTTGACGAACCACCCTATCTGGAGCCCTGCATACACTTTCTACTTAGTCGTAGTTTGGGTGTACTTCTTTGTTTTCTTCTGGACAAGAGCAGGCCAAACGCTAGGAATGAGAGCTTGGAAATTGCGTGTTCAAAATAAAGATGGCTCAGCAATTACGGTAACCCAAGCGCTGATTCGCTTAGGAACCTCAGGATTTGGATTAGCAAACCTATGTGTTCCATTCGATCCTCAGAAGCGTGGCTTTCACGATATCTGGGCGAAAACTGAAGTAGTCGTGCTACCACAAGCACGATAGCGCTATTAACTTCGCTACAATCAAGATCAAAAAAGGAAGGCGTTATGCCTTCCTTTTTCTATTTACAGTTTCCGCCTCAAGAGCATTATGGCAATTCCGAGGAACACCACGCTCGGGGCTAGCGCACCAAAGGCTGGTGGTATTTGATAAACCAAACTGACCGGGCCAAAGAACTCACTGGATATATAGAAGGTGAAACCTGCAATAACCCCCGAAAGAATCCTTGCCCCCATAGTCACACTTCGTAATGGACCAAAGATAAACGACAATGCCATCAACATCATGACCGCTATCGAGATAGGCTGAGTTATCTTTCTCCATAAAGCGAGTTCATAGCGTGATGCATCTTGCTCCGACGCCTTAAGGTAAGAAACATAATCGTACAACCCACTTAAAGACAGTTCTTCAGGCTTAACCGTTACAATGGCAAGCTTATCTGGAGCGAGTGACGTCTTCCATGAGTATGTCGGTAGGCTTTCTTTAGTAATCTGAATCTCATTTTCGAACGACGTGATCTCGACATCGTTCATTGTCCAAACGTTGTCTCCAACGTAATCGACCTCTTCAGAATATATCGCCGTCTTAAGTGCCTTATTTTCATCAAAGCGCCACATGTTCAAACCATATAGCTTTTCATCGTCAATTTTGACAACGAATATAAAGTCATTGGCATCACGCGCCCATACTCCGCTTTGGGTAGAGATAATATTACCACCAGCAATCGATATGGTTCTTAGGTCACGAGCCATCTTCTGTGCTTGAGGCGCCCCCCATTGACCAAGAAGAGTCACGACGATCATTAATGGAATAGCGGTTTTGAGTACCGATAGGCCAATATCTAACTTAGAGAAACCCGCAGCCTGCATCACCACCAGTTCAGAACTCGCAGCAAGCATACCCAGTCCAATCAATGCACCAAGTAATGCGGCCATTGGAAAGAACATTTCGATATCACGAGGAACACTCAATAGAACGAAATACAGCGCTTGTAATAGATCATAGGTACCACGACCAACCTTTCTCAGCTGCTCTACGTACTTGATAATCCCAGAGAGACCAACAAACGTCACCAATACCAGTGACGTCGTTGCGATGATGGTTCTGCCTATATATAAATCGAGAATCTTAAACACGGCTTAAGCTAACCTTTTATTCTTGAATTTTTCTTTCAAACGCCTTACTGGCACGCTATCCATAAAGTTTGCACCAATCGCGACAAATAACAACAACGCATTAATTGGCCACATGCCGACTACCGCAGGGATACTCCCCTCTTCAATCGAAGATTTGGTTGCACTGATTGCTAAGAAATAGGTTAGGTAAATTAGAATAGCTGGGCCAATTTTAGCGAAACGACCTTGTCGAGGGTTCACCGCAGACAGTGGCACAACAAGCATGGTCAACAATGGAATACAAAGCACCAATGAAATACGCCATTGTAATTCCGCTTTCGCACTGTTTTCTGGATTACCAATCAATTCGAGCGTAGGAATAGCTTCCCAATCTCGACCTTTTTTCTCGACCTCACGCTGACCAATTAAGCCTTCGTACTCTTCAAAGTGCGTCACCATATAATCAAGACGTGTCGGAATCCCTTCATGACGAGTACCATCGTACATCACAATCACTTGGCGGCCATCGCTGAGCTCTTTTACATCACCCGACTTAGAGAACATCACACTAGGCAATACCGAATCACGTGGGCGCATTTGAGCAACGAACACATTTTCTAACTTATTACCGTCGATATCATCAATGAAAACGACAGAAGAACCATCCGGCGTACCTTCAAATTTACCTTTTGGCAGTAAATCCACACTGTTTTCTGCAGCCACTTCTTCATACATTTGCTCAACTTTGTCTTGCGACCAAGGAGACAACCAAAATGAGTTAAAGGCAGCAACAGATGCGGTAATCAAAGCCAAATAAAGCGCAGATTGGATAAGGAATTTATTACCAATACCGGTAGCGTTCATTACGACTATTTCACTTTCAGCGTAAAGACGGCCAAAAGTAAGCAAAATACCAATATAGATACTGAGTGGAAGCATCAATAAGCCCATCGCTGGCATATTTAGACCAACAATCGACAATATGAGGCTCGCAGGAATATCACCATCAGAGGCGTCCGCTAAAACACTGATGAATTTTTGGCTGAGAAACACGAGAAAGAGAACAAAAAAGATCGCAAATTGGCTCTTGATTGTCTCGCGGATCAAATATCTAACAATAATCACACTCAAATTACCTATACAAAACTTGTTTTTTTGATTGAATCACTATAATTTCCCGTTGAACCTTTTATTTTTTTAAATTTTTAGCTAAGTGTTAGCGTTCTTCTTTAAGGTTAGTTCCATTATAGGATCCAACAAGTAAGAACCCATTATCTAACATTTAGTTCGATTTGTCTTCAGGATGTAGGAGTACGCATGGAGTTCAGTGTAAAAAGTGGCAGCCCAGAGAAACAGCGCAGCGCATGTATCGTTGTCGGTGTATTCGAACCGCGCCGCCTTTCTCCAGTAGCCGAGCAATTAGATAAGATTAGCGATGGCTACATTAGTTCACTGCTTCGTCGCGGTGATCTAGAGGGTAAACCTGGCCAGATGCTGCTACTGCATCAAGTACCTGGTGTACTTTCAGAACGTGTTCTACTGGTAGGCTGTGGTAAAGAACGTGAGCTAGGCGAACGTCAATACAAAGAAATTATCCAAAAAACCATCAGCACACTAAACGAAACAGGTTCTATGGAAGCGGTATGTTTCCTTACAGAGCTTCACGTTAAAGGTCGCGACACTTACTGGAAAGTTCGTCAAGCGGTAGAAGCGACTAAAGATGGTCTTTACACATTCGACCAATTTAAGAGCAACAAACCAGAGACTCGTCGCCCATTGCGTAAATTGGTATTCAACGTACCAACACGTCGCGAGCTAAGCCTTGGCGAAAAAGCGATCTCTCATGGTCTTGCTATTGCTTCAGGTGTAAAAGCATCTAAAGATCTTGGCAACATGCCACCAAACATCGCGAACCCTGCTTACCTAGCTTCTCAAGCTCGTCGTTTAGCTGACGATTATGAGACAGTAAAGACTAAGATCATCGGTGAAGAAGAGATGGAAAAGCTGGGTATGACTTCATACTTAGCAGTAGGCCGTGGCTCTAAGAACGAATCTATGATGTCTATCATGGAATACAAAGGTGCTGCTGACCCAAATGCAAAACCTATCGTTCTAGTGGGTAAAGGTCTTACTTTCGATTCAGGCGGTATCTCACTTAAGCCTGGTGAAGGCATGGATGAGATGAAGTACGACATGTGTGGTGCTGCATCTGTATTCGGTACAATGAAAGCACTGGCGAAACTTAACTTGCCAATCAACGTTGTAGGTATTCTTGCGGGCTGTGAAAACATGCCGGGTAGCAATGCTTACCGTCCAGGTGACATTCTAACAACCATGTCTGGCCAAACGGTTGAAGTACTCAACACTGATGCTGAAGGTCGCTTGGTTCTATGTGATGCTCTAACTTACGTTGAGCGTTTTGAACCTGATTGTGTTGTTGACGTTGCAACACTAACTGGCGCGTGTGTTATTGCTTTAGGCCACCACATCAGTGGCGTTCTATCAAACCACAACCCTCTTTCTCATGAACTTGTTAATGCTTCAGAGCAAGCAAGTGACCGTGCATGGCGTCTACCTATGGCAGACGAGTACCATGAACAGCTAAACAGCCCGTTTGCTGATATGGCAAACATCGGTGGCCGCCCTGGCGGTACTATCACCGCAGGTTGTTTCCTGTCTAAATTCACCAAGAAGTACCACTGGGCTCACATCGACAGTGCAGGTACCGCGTGGAAGTCAGGCGCAGCGAAAGGCTCGACAGGTCGTCCTGTCTCAATGCTAGTCCAATTCTTATTGAACCGCAGCGGCCATGAGACTGAAGAGCAATCTTCAAAATAATGAAAAGGGCCTACGGGCCCTTTTTTAATAAGCGCTATTTGTTAGATCCTGTTAGCCAAGTAACATTGATATCCACGATTTTCAGTTCGAGTGTTAAATATGCAGACTGCTACGTTTTACATTGTGTCTCCAGACAGCCCGCAAGCCAGCGAAGAAGGTTTTGCTCACTATGTGTTGTTTCTTGCGCAGCATTTTGCAAAACAAGGCGCTAAACTTTATCTCAACTGTAACGATAAAGATCATGCTGAGCGTATCGCTGAAGTTTTTTGGCAGGTAGAGCCTACTGAATTTATCGCGCACAACTTGGTTGGCGAAGGTCCAAAATATTCAACGAATATTGAAATAGGCCATCAAGGAGTCAAACCTAATTGGAACCGCCAATTGGTAATAAATCTGGCCGATAATCATACAACCTTTGCGAACGCCTTTGCTCAGGTGATAGACTTCGTTCCTTGCGAAGAAAAACCTAAGCAACTCGCTCGAGAAAGGTATAAAATTTACCGTCAGGCTGGATATCAGCTACAAACTATCGAGATTCAACATCCATAGTCAAACCTCATAGTTAAAGCTATCTTTGGATTTAGATTCAAGAAGCTTCACTTATGAAGTTTGACCACGATTAACCATTCACAGTATCCGTTTAAGAGCACTATGGAAAAGACATACAACCCAACATCAATCGAACAAGCTCTGTATAAGACTTGGGAAGAGAAAGGCTACTTTAAGCCACACGGTGACACATCAAAAGAAGCTTACAGCATCATGATCCCGCCACCGAACGTCACTGGTAGCCTACACATGGGTCACGCGTTCCAAGATACGATCATGGATACGCTTATCCGTGCTCAACGTATGAAAGGCAAAAATACGCTTTGGCAAGTGGGTACTGACCACGCTGGTATCGCAACTCAAATGGTTGTTGAACGTAAGATCGCTGCTGAAGAAGGCAAAACAAAACACGACTACGGCCGTGAAGCTTTCATCGACAAGATCTGGGAATGGAAAGGCGAATCAGGCGGCACGATCACTCAACAACTTCGTCGTCTGGGTGCTTCTGTAGATTGGGATCGTGAGCGATTCACTATGGATGACGGCCTATCGGCAGCGACTCAAGAAGTATTTGTTCGTCTATACGAAGAAGACCTAATCTACCGTGGTAAGCGTCTAGTAAACTGGGATCCTAAACTGCACACTGCAATTTCTGATCTTGAAGTTGAAAACAAAGACAAAAAAGGTTTCATGTGGCACTTCCGCTACCCACTAGCGAACGGTGTTAAAACCGCTGACGGCAAAGACTACATCGTCGTTGCGACTACGCGTCCTGAAACCATGCTTGGTGATACAGGCGTTGCGGTTAACCCAGAAGATCCTCGCTACAAAGATCTTATCGGTAAAGAAATCCTGCTTCCTATCGTTAATCGTCTTATCCCTATCGTAGGTGATGAGCACGCTGACATGGATAAAGGCACGGGTTGTGTGAAAATCACGCCAGCTCATGACTTTAACGATTACGAAGTGGGCAAGCGCCATAGCCTACCAATGATCAACATCCTAACGTTCAACGGTGATATCCGTGATGCGGCAGAAATCTTCACAACGAACGGTGAAGAAAGCGATGTGTACTCAACAGAGCTTCCAGCTAAATACCAAGGTATGGAACGCTTTGCAGCTCGTCGTGCAACGGTTGCTGAATTTGAAGAGCTAGGCCTACTTGAAGAAATCAAAGACCACGATCTAACCGTTCCTTACGGTGACCGTGGTGGTGTGGTTATCGAACCAATGCTGACTGACCAATGGTACGTGCGTACAGCACCTCTTGCTGCTCCTGCTGTTAAAGCCGTTGAAGATGGTGAGATCCAATTCGTACCTAAGCAGTACGAAAACATGTACTTCGCGTGGATGCGTGACGTGCAAGACTGGTGTATCTCTCGTCAACTTTGGTGGGGTCACCGTATCCCAGCATGGTACGACAACGATGGTAAAGTTTACGTAGGTCGCACTGAAGAAGAAGTTCGTGAAAAGAACAACCTTTCACCGGTAATTGTTCTTAAGCAAGACAACGACGTTCTTGATACCTGGTTCTCTTCTGCACTTTGGACGTTCGGCACACAAGGCTGGCCTGAAGATACTGAAGCAATGAAAACATTCCACCCATCAGAAGTACTAGTATCTGGTTTTGATATTATCTTCTTCTGGGTTGCTCGTATGATCATGATGACCATGCACTTCGTGAAAGACGAAGATGGCAAAGCTCAAGTACCTTTCAAAACAGTTTACATGACGGGTCTTATCCGTGATGAAAACGGCGACAAGATGTCTAAGTCGAAAGGTAACGTACTTGATCCAATCGATATGATTGACGGCATCGGCCTTGAAGAGCTAGTAGAGAAGCGTTGTGGCAACATGATGCAACCTAAACTGGCTGCTAAGATCGAGAAAGCAACACGTAAAACTTTCGAAGATGGTATCGAACCATACGGTACTGATGCGTTACGTTTCACTCTTGCTGCTATGGCTTCAACTGGCCGTGACATCAACTGGGACATGAAGCGTCTTGAAGGTTACCGTAACTTCTGTAACAAGCTATGGAACGCAAGCCGTTACGTACTGATGAATACAGAAGAGCACGATTGTGGTATGTCACTGTCTGTAGAAGACCGTGCAAATATGGAATTCTCTCTAGCTGATAAGTGGATTGAATCTCAGTTTGAAGTTGCTGCGAAAGAGTTTAACGCTCACCTAGACAACTACCGTCTAGACATGGCGGCAAACACGCTTTACGAATTCATCTGGAACCAATTCTGTGACTGGTACCTAGAGCTAACTAAACCTGTTCTTTGGAAGGGTACTGAAGCTCAACAACAAGCGACTCGTTACACGCTTATTACGGTTCTTGAGAAGACTCTACGTCTTGCTCACCCTGTTCTTCCTTACATCACTGAATCTATCTGGCAAAGCGTTAAGCCGCTAGTAGACGGCGTTGAAGGCGAGACAATCATGACTCAAGCGCTACCTCAGTTTAATGAAGCTAACTTCAATGCTGAGATCGTTGACGACATCGAATGGGTTAAAACTTTCATCACAGCTATCCGTAACCTACGTGCGGAATACGACATTGCACCAAGCCAAGGCTTAGAAGTAATGATCAAAGTCGCTGATGAGAAAGATGCAGCTCGTATCGAAGCAAACAAGATCGTTCTTACTTCTCTAGCTAAGCTAGACGATATTAAAGTTCTAGCAGACGGCGAAGCGACTCCAGCTTGTGCAACCAAACTGGTTGGCAAATCTGAGCTGATGATCCCAATGGCTGGTCTTATCGACAAAGACGCTGAGCTTGCTCGTCTAGATAAAGAAGTAGCGAAGACTCACGGTGAGATTAAGCGTATCGAAGGTAAGCTAGGTAACGAAGGTTTCGTTGCTAAAGCACCTGAAGCGGTTATCGCGAAAGAGCGTGAAAAGCTTGAAGGCTACCAAGAAACTCTTGTTAAGCTAGAAGAGCAAAAAGCGACTATCGCTGCGCTTTAAAACTGATTGAACGAGAAGGCTTCGAACTTCTCGCTCTAAATAGAAAGGTTGGTCTTCGTGACCAACCTTTTTTTATGCCTCTCACTCCAAGTCCTATCGTCAGTCACTTATTTATTGATAGGTTTCATCTATCAAATTAATCTCTCCTTCCCATTAGATTTAATGATAATAATTCTCAATAATAGCTCTATCGAAACAACACAACGACTGAGTAATTATCATGAAAAAGACACTAACCTTTGCTGCATTACATTTTACTATCGCATTTAGTGTCGCTTACGTACTAACAGGCGACATCTTAATTGGTAGCTTAATCGCCATGATTGAGCCCTCTGTGAATACTGTTGCTTTCTATTTTCATGAAAAAGCATGGGCTCAAGTTCCAGCGCTTAAAGCTCGTCAGTGGATGACTAAATTAAAAACAGCAAGCTTCGCGACTATCCACTTTAGTGTTGCCTTTACCGTTGTCTACTTATTGACTGGCGACGCCTTTGTTGGTGGTGTGATGGCAACGTTAGAACCCGCTTTGAATACTGTGGCTTACTATTTCCATGAGAAAGTGTGGTTACGAAAAGCAGAAAGCAAAGCAGTACAACCACTGTTTTGTTTACACCAACATGCTTAACCTAGAGAGTTTACTGTTGACATAGTTGCGATGCGCACTTAAATTATAGTTGTACATCGCAACCATATTGAGAGACAACATGACTTCAGCACAACTTAGAGAATTATCACGTCAGCTCGTTCGACAGCTTGGAATGCTCGACAAAGATTGTGGTGATATTGCCCTACCTCCGATTCAAGCTCATACGCTGATTGAACTAGAACAGCAGCCATTAACCGTGAATCAATTAGCGGATAAGCTCAATATTGATAAGTCCAACGCCAGCAGAGCAGTCAACAATCTAGCGAAGAACTCACTAATTCAAACCTCGCCACACCCCAACGATAAGCGCAGTGTTGTGGCTTCAGTAACAGAGCAAGGGATAAACACTCTTGCTAAACTTCACAGTCAACAGAATCAATTTTATGACTCGATACTTGAGCGTTTAACGGAAGCAGAAACTCAACAAGTTTCGGGGGGAATTGAGCACTACCTTAAAGCGCTGCAGCAAAGCCGCGCTTCAATCGATGTAGTGGTTCGTCCTCTACAACAGCAGGACAACACCGCAGTGGCCAATGTGATTCGCCAAGTCTCTTATGAGAACGGGCTAACTGAAGATAAAGGTTATGGTGTGGCTGATCCCACCTTAGAAGACATGTTCAGTGTTTATAACAATGAAAGGTCTCAGTATTGGGTAGTTGAACTTGATGGAAAGGTCGTCGGTGGTGGTGGATTTGCACCATTAGCGGGTATGCCAGAAGTCTGTGAACTGCAAAAGATGTACTTCTTGCCAGAAACCAGAGGCAAAGGCTTAGCGAAGAAGCTGGTTAATATGTCGATGGAGAAAGCTAAGAAGCTGGGTTATCAACATATGTATTTAGAAACAACCGAATGTCTTAATGCCGCCGTTAAACTTTACGAAAAATTGGGCTTTGAACACCTTGATTCAGCCTGGGGAGAAACAGGCCATGACGCTTGTGAAGTTGTCATGGCCAAGTCGTTATAAGCAGAATGCGCCGCTATAGCGAAAGAAGGTAGCGCTAAAATATTATGAATTAGCGTAAAAAGTTACTGACGCAAGAAGTTGGGTTCAAGGCAACAAAAGAACTCTCTTCTTGCCCATCAAGTACCACTTCTAATGAGTATAGATGCTTAGGGTTAGGATTCTCAATATCAAAAATGATCGGAGCTTCGACCTGGAACACGACGCCAGTATGTTCAGCGCGTACATCGATCGGCATTACGAGAGTCATACCATTAAACTTGATGGATGCCGATACTAACCCCGCCTTTAGCGTTTGATAGATAACATCCACTTTAAACTCACAACCACCACCGTGGTGCCAGATTTGCTCGGTGACGACTTGTTCAAGCTTCACATTGCGAACAAACTGCAAATACGGTGCATGCCAAATCCCAATACGTGAATCTGATTTAGCAATGGCTGCTGAAGGTACAGAGTCATCCATATCCTCTTCAAGCAACAGGCTTTCCTCTTCTTCAAGGAAAAGGATCTCAAAACGATTTCGGCCAAGCTGCATATAAGGGCGGATGTCTTTACGATATTCGGCTTCGCTACCATCACAGTCAAACACGGCAACGCCATTGAGTCGTACTTCGGCAAAGTAGTCAACGCCTGCGACAACTAACTCAACAAATGGGCACGCCAACATGGCATCATCCACTTCGATGTCATGCATCAGGTGCCACTCTTGCTCTGCGATTTCCTCTTCACTCAGGTTATCAGGGAGTTTAGAGCTTAACGGAGCAGGAAAGGTAATGTCATCTTGTGGGATTGAGAGATCCGTCAGTGGCGAAATTTGCCAAAGACCATCGAGAGGTAGCCGCATGTCATTCCTTGAGCTAGATCAATTTTGACCGCATTATAATGAATGAATGCATATAAAGACATTTATTTTTCTGAGGACAAAAAAATGCCAGCTCAAGGCTGGCATTCTTTAAAACTGGGAGAGATTACTCTTCGTCTTCATCATCTTCGTCAGGGTAGATAGCATCTTCACCTTCGTAGTAAGTGCCCCAACCGTCGTAGATAATGTCAAACTTCTCTGCAAGATTTACAAGCTTTTCAACTTGCTCATCAATCGCTTCTGCGTTCAGAGTACACTGCATCGTTGCATCACAACAAAGTAGCTTGTTGCCATCTTCGTCTTCTGTCTCTTCAGCTTCAAGCACTTCAAAGCCCATTTTGAATGCTTCAACAACGGCTTTCTCAAGTACTGCGAAATCTTCAGCGAATAGGTGATGCTCGATATCGTATAGAGCTTCAGGATCGCTACCATCTTCGATTAGTGCTTCAATGATGTCGCGAGTCTCTCCTTTTTGAAATTCAATTAATTCCGCTACTGATAGATATTCATCTTCGTGAGACATGTGTCTGCTCCAGAGTGTTGACTATGAAAAGATCAAATTTGATTGCCACGAAATATGGCACGGATCGCCTAGAAAAGCCACCTAGATCAGGCGTAGAAGAGTAAGTTTATCGCTAGATAACAGAAGGGATATCAATTAAAAAGTGAAATCAAAATCACAGAAACAAATTTTCAACATATTATTAACTATCGTGTGTTTTAGCATTTCATTTTTATTGTTACTTTTAGCCTTACTCCTTCAAAATTGAGTGGTTAGTCATATCAGATGCATACGGTAGATCACTTGAGTGGTGCATAAAACCGCACTTAAAAGTAAATAACTGCATAAATTTTGAATGAAAAATCATGTTCACCAAGCAAAGTGGATTATCGAATCACTGAAATTTGAGCATAGATCCGCAAAAAGTTTGTTTCAGAACTCAGCCTTTCGATTGGATTTTAATATCACTAAACCTAAATAACTCAGTATTTAAAACCAAAAATATCAAAATAACATAACCTTTACACAAGTTTCAAAACTTGCATATTACGAACAAGCTTGTCATAAATAGACGCTGGATTAATAGTAAGGATGCAAAATGAGTAAGCTGTACGTTGGCTCCGAAGTCGGTCAATTAAGACGAGTTCTCCTAAATAGGCCTGAAAGGGCACTCACCCACCTCACCCCTTCTAACTGTCATGAGCTACTCTTTGATGATGTACTTGCAGTAGAAGCGGCAGGTGAGGAACACGATGCCTTTGCGACGACACTTCGTAACCAAGACGTTGAAGTGTTATTACTGCATGACCTACTGGTTGAAACGCTTGCTGTGGCTCAAGCTCGTGAGTGGCTGCTTAATACTCAAATCTCTGATTTCCGTTACGGCCCTACATTCGCACGTGATTTAAGAGAGTACCTTGCTCAAATGGACAATGAGCACTTGGCTACGATCCTACTTGGTGGTTTAGCCTACTCTGAGCTTCCTATTAAATCTTCTTCAATGTTACCGAAGATGCACCGCCCACTTGATTTCGTTATTGAGCCGCTACCTAACCATCTATTTACCCGTGACACTTCTTGCTGGGTTTATGGAGGCGTCTCTCTTAACCCTATGATGATGCCTGCTCGCCAACGAGAAACGAATCACTTGCGAGCGATATACCGCTGGCACCCTGTATTCGCCGGCCAAGATTTCATTAAGTATTTCGGTGATGAAGATCTTCACTACGACAACGCCAATATCGAAGGTGGAGATGTACTGGTTATCGGTAAAGGCGCTGTTCTTATCGGTATCTCAGAGCGTACTAAGCCACAAGGTGTTGAAAACCTAGCGGCGAGTTTATTCAAATCCGGTCAAGCTAAAGAAGTGATTGCGATTGATTTACCGAAGCACCGCTCTTGTATGCACCTTGATACGGTCATGACGCACATGGATATCGACACATTCTCAGTCTATCCAGAGATCGTTCGTAAAGACCTAGATACTTGGCGCTTAACGCCGAAAGAAAATGGCGAAATGCGAGTAGAGAAAGCTGAAAACTACCTAACAGCGATTGAAGGTGCACTGGACCTCGATCAACTGAAGATCATCACAACTGGTGGTGATAACTACGAAGCTGAACGTGAGCAGTGGAATGACGCTAACAACGTACTGACGGTGAAACCGGGTACGGTTATCGGTTATGAGCGTAATGTTTACACCAATGAGAAATACGACAAAGCAGGCATCGAAGTTCTGACAATTCCAGGCAATGAACTGGGTCGCGGTCGTGGTGGCGCTCGTTGTATGAGCTGCCCTATAGAAAGAGACGGTATCTAAGCCACAAAACTCAATAAAGCGAACACACTAACTTATCTAGGCCAGTACCATTGTACTGGCCTTTTTTATTAAATTAATAAAATAAATATTCACAAATATAGCATTTTTATGTTTAACTAAGTTCTTCATTGATTCTATATACCCAAGGAGCGAGAGATGGCCTTTAATCTTCGCAATCGTAACTTTCTAAAACTTCTCGACTTTACTCCTAAAGAGATTCAGTTTTTACTCGACCTGTCTGCCGATCTAAAAAAAGCAAAGTATGCAGGTACAGAGCAGAAGAAGCTCAATGGCAAAAACATCGCTTTGATCTTTGAAAAAGCATCAACTCGAACACGTTGTGCTTTTGAGGTAGCCGCCTTTGATCAAGGTGCTCAAGTCTCTTACCTCGGTCCTTCTGGCTCTCAGATTGGTCAGAAAGAATCAATGAAAGATACAGCGCGTGTATTAGGTCGTATGTACGATGGTATTGAATATCGTGGTTTTGGCCAGAGTATTGTCGAAGATCTTGGCGCTTATGCGGGTGTACCGGTTTGGAATGGTCTAACCGATGAGTTCCACCCTACTCAGATCTTGGCTGATTTCCTTACTATGATCGAACATGGTCGCGGTAAACATCTGCATCAAATCAGTTTTGCTTACCTAGGCGATGCACGTAACAACATGGGTAACTCTCTGTTAGTGGGTGCAGCTAAAATGGGCATGGATATTCGTCTTGTCGCGCCTAAAGCGTTCTGGCCAGAAGAACAACTTGTGGAAGAGTGCCAAGCTATTGCACAAACTACAGGTGCAAAAATCACGCTGACAGAAGACGTTGCCGAAGGCGTGAAAAGCTGTGATTTCCTTTACACCGATGTTTGGGTTTCTATGGGTGAAGCGCCAGAAGCTTGGGACGAACGTGTGACTGTAATGACACCTTACCAAGTGAATATGGATGTCATAAAGCTTACAGGTAACCCTCAAGTGAAGTTCATGCATTGCCTGCCGGCTTTCCACAACAATGAAACCGTAATCGGCCAGCAAGTCGCAGACAAATATGGAATGAACGGCTTAGAAGTAACAGACGAAGTGTTTGAGTCTGACTACTCGATTGTGTTTGATGAAGCAGAGAATCGCATGCACACCATCAAAGCGGTAATGGTCGCGACACTTGGCCAATAGAGAATAATGAAAGTAAACAAAAGCTTGATGTAATCGCTTGCGCTCACAAATTGAAAGCGTATAATTCTCGACAATTTGTCTGAGAGTAGTGAAAATGACGCCAAGCAATGTTGTGATAAAACATAATGATATTGTGAAAACACATAATAAAATTGTGAAAACACCAAATATTGCTCGCAAGCTAGCATGCTTGCCAGGCCGTCTATTCTGCTTTTCAGCACTTTTTTAAAGCCTCCCATTATGGGGGGCTTTTTTATGGCCAATACATTATTGTGGGGAAGAAGATCATGGCGAATTCGCTCTATCAAAAGCACATCATCTCAATTCCAGAGCTTTCTCGTGAAGAGCTAGAATTAATTGTTCAAACGGCAGGTCAACTCAAAGCTGAACCAAACCCAGAACTCATCAAGAACAAAGTTGTTGCAAGCTGCTTCTTCGAACCTTCAACACGAACTCGTCTCTCTTTTGAAACGGCTATTCAACGCATCGGTGGTGATGTGATTGGTTTCGACAGCGGTGGTAACACGTCACTGGCGAAGAAAGGCGAAACGCTAGCGGATTCAGTACAGGTTATCTCTTCATACGTTGATGCTTACGTAATGCGCCACCCTCAAGAAGGCGCAGCGCGTCTGGCTTCTGAGTTCTCTAACGGTGTACCCGTGATTAACGCGGGCGACGGTGCAAACCAACACCCAACACAAACACTATTAGACCTATTCTCTATTGCCGAAACTCAAGGCCGTTTAGATAACCTAAACGTTGCATTCGTTGGTGACCTTAAGTACGGCCGTACGGTTCACTCGTTGACTCAAGCACTAGCGAAGTTCGACAATATCTGTTTCTACTTCGTTGCTCCAGAAGCACTGGCGATGCCTGACTACATTTGTGAAGAGCTGGATGAAGCGGGTATCAAGTACCAACTACTGACAGACATGGAAGATGTGATTCCTGAGCTGGATATTCTGTACATGACTCGAGTTCAGAAAGAACGTTTTGATGAATCGGAATACGCGCACATTAAATCAGCGTACATCCTGACTGCTCCTATGCTGGAAAATGCACGTGATAACCTAAAGGTTCTACATCCTCTGCCTCGCGTTGACGAAATTACAATTGATGTCGATAAAACGCCTTACGCTTACTACTTCCAGCAAGCAGAGAACGGTGTTTACGCGCGTGAAGCACTGCTAGCCCTTGTTCTTAACGAAACGCTGTAGAGGAGAGATATCATGTCTAAAGAGACTCAATTAAAAGTTGAAGCAATCAAAAACGGAACGGTTATCGACCACATCCCAGCCAACATCGGGATCAAAGTACTCAAACTGTTCGACATGCATAACTCGAATCAACGAGTGACAATTGGCCTAAACCTACCGTCTTCTGCACTAGGTGGAAAAGACCTACTCAAGATTGAGAATGTGTTCGTCACCGAAGAACAAGCGAGCAAGCTAGCGCTTTACGCTCCTCACGCAACGGTAAACCAAATCGAAGATTACGAAGTGGTTAAGAAGCTAG
Organism: Vibrio lentus; assembly: GCF_002875945.1. Lineage (GTDB taxonomy): Bacteria > Pseudomonadota > Gammaproteobacteria > Enterobacterales > Vibrionaceae > Vibrio > Vibrio apostichopi. Next base: position 70,610 of record NZ_MCZK01000167.1, on the reverse strand, counting down.
CATTGGAACTTCCTGAGCAAATCAACGATGTGTTTGAGTGTCCAAATACCAACTGCATTACTCACAACGAGCCAGTTGAAAGCAGCTTTAAGATCTTTGAAAAGAAAGAAGATATTCGATTGAAGTGTAAGTACTGCGAAAAAGTCTTCTCTCGTGAGATCGTGACAGAAAGATAACGTCATACGGCAACGCCGATCGAACGCAAAAACTATTCAATACCTCGCCTGTGCGGGGTATTTTGCTCTTTACCTATCCTAAGTTTGAAGGCACACTGAAAATCGCTTTTTATCTAATAACTGACGGAATAACCAATGACTAAAGTACTTCACACAGAATCTGCTCCAGCTGCAATCGGCCCATATGTACAAGGTGTTGACCTTGGCAACATGGTTCTGACTTCTGGTCAAATCCCAGTAAACCCAGTAACTGGTGAAGTATCTGCTGATATCGCAGAGCAAGCTCGCCAATCTCTAGACAACGTTCAAGCGGTTGTTGAAGCTTCTGGCCTGACTGTAAAAGACATCGTAAAACTAACGGTATTCGTTAAAGACCTAAACGACTTCGGCACAGTAAACGAAGTTTACGGTAAATTCTTTGATGAGCACGGCGTTGCAAACTACCCTGCACGTTCATGTGTTGAAGTAGCACGTCTGCCAAAAGATGTAGGTATCGAGATTGAAGCTATTGCGGTTCGCAAATAGGTTTTAATCTCTAGATTAAACACCTTCTAATAAACGACTTAGCGTAATGCTGAGTGTTTATCAGAAACAAAAAAGGTTGCCCAATTGGCAACCTTTTTTATTGTCTGTCGTTTAGCTTAAATGATTACTTCTTATTAAGCTCAACCACTTCTTTATCTAACTCTTCAAGTTTAGCGGCCATTTGCTCACGGGCTAGGTTAGCGAGTTGGCGAACATTAGACTTATCGTAGTCTTCAGTGCTGATTGGTGGCAGCATTTCAACAATCACATGACCATTGTTCCAACGGTTCAGCTTCACGCCACCAGTTGAGCTACACACGATAGGAATAATAGGTAAACCAGCACCAATAGCAGCATGGAAAGCACCCGTCTTAAATGGCAACAAGCCACGGCCACGAGAACGAGTGCCTTCAGGGAACATCCATACTGAAACATCACTCTCTTTAAGGCTAGTAACCACTTGATCGATCGTACCTACCGCTTTGCTGCGGTTAGCTCGGTCGATTAGGATATTACCCGTCAGCCAGTACAACTGACCAAAAAGAGGCATCCACGCTAGGCTCTTCTTACCAACAGTAACAACCTTAGGTGTTACCGCTGATGAAATCGTGAATAGATCCCAGCTATTTTGGTGGTTCGCAACATAAACGTGTTGGCCACGAGAGTAAGCATCTTCCGGGATACGAAGTTCTAGTTTCATGCCGAAGATCTTCGACATACGACCGAAATAGCGGCCAAAGGTAAATACGTGCTTCGGATTACGCGGACTAAGTAGACAGTAACCACACCCAAATACAAACATAAGAATCGCAAATATCGCCAATGCGAAAATACGTAATATTGCTATCATTTTGTTCCTCACCAACCGCAAAGCTCATTTATCGACTCACACTAAGGTGTACAACAGAGTCACTAGCGGTAAATACAACTATAAAAAAGCCGAAACCAAGGTTCCGACTTTTGTGTTTTTATCTTACTGATTCATGAACTCACTAACCTAAGTTAGCTCGATTCACGAAATCGCGTAATGTTTGCGCCTAAGGCTGAAAGCTTATCTTCAATCTTATCGTAGCCACGATCGATGTGATAAATACGGTCAACGATGGTTTCACCTTGAGCAATACAACCAGCAATAACAAGGCTCGCAGATGCACGAAGATCCGTTGCCATTACTTGAGCGCCGCTCAATTTTTCGGTTTCACCACAGATAGCGGTATTACCTTCGATCTCAGCTTTTGCACCCATTCGCTGTAATTCAGGAATGTGCATAAAGCGGTTTTCAAAGATAGTCTCAGTGATAACACCACTGCCCTTCGCCATCATGTTAAGCAGAGTAAACTGAGCTTGCATGTCTGTTGGGAAGCCAGGATGAGGTGCTGTTACGATTTTCACCGCTTTTAGCTCACGCTCTGTCATATCAAGACTGATCCAGTCGTCGCCCGTTTCAATCTTCGCACCCGCTTCTTCAAGCTTAGCTAAAGCTGCTTCAAGAAGATGAGCGTTGGTATTACGACAAACAACTTTACCGCCAGAAACCGCAGCCGCTACAAGGAACGTACCTGTTTCAATGCGATCGGCAACCACAGAGTGATGACCACCACCAAGACGCTCAACGCCTTCGATAGTAATCGTGTCTGTACCTGCACCAGAGATCTTAGCACCTAGCTTGTTTAGGAAATCAGCCGTATCAACAATCTCAGGCTCGCGCGCTGAGTTATCTAATACTGTTGTACCTTCAGCTAATGTTGCTGCACACATGATAGTAATCGTAGCGCCAACGCTTACTTTATCCATCACGATATGCGCGCCTTTCAGACGGCCATCAACACTTGCTTTTACATAACCATCTTCCAATTTAATGGTCGCACCTAGTTGCTCTAGGCCATGGATATGCAAATCAACAGGTCGAGCACCAATAGCACAACCACCAGGAAGTGACACTTGGCCTTCACCAAAACGAGCAACTAGAGGACCTAAAGCCCAGATAGAAGCACGCATTGTTTTCACTAAATCGTAAGGCGCACAAAATTCATTAATTTCGCTGCCATCAACATGAACACTACCGTTGCGTGATACTTTTGCGCCTAAACGCTTAAGCAATTCCATCGTAGTATCGATGTCACGTAGGTGAGGAACATTACTCACTTCAACCGGCTCTTCAGCAAGGATTGATGCGAATAAAATAGGTAGCGCTGCATTTTTTGCGCCTGAGATCGTCACTTCACCGCTTAACGGCTTATCCGATCCAATAACTCGAAACTTTTCCATCATAAACCTTAAAGTGACATCAGTTTCTTATCACGTTCCCACTCTTCTGGCGTGAAAGCCTTAATAGAAAGAGCATGGATGTCATTGCGTTGAATGTATTCCATTAGTGGGCCGTAGATTAGCTGCTGCTTCTTAACTCGATTCATGCCATCAAAACATGCATCAACCGCAACAACTTCGTAATGACTGCCTTCACCCTTCACGAAAATCTCCTGAAGGTTCAGTGCTTCTGCTAATAATTCTTGTACTTTTGTGCTGTCCACAAATAGCTCCTGCCTAATTTTTTATGTGTTCTGCCATCATTGGCTGGATATTGCTCAATTGGAACAACGTTCGTAATTGTTCTGGCACGAAACTGAGCATTATATGACAGTTTTGATTTTTTGCATGCTCTAATAAGTGAATTAGCATCACCATTCCTGCTGAATCGACTCGATTTATATGGCTAAGGTCAATTTCAACGTCTGATTCCGTCGTTTGCCACTTTTCCAATATACGCCAGATTGCAGGGACACTGTCTCGGTCGATATCACCGAGCAGTTGATACTCTTTAGAGCTTAGTGCTTGCCATTGAGAATGGCTCATTATTTGTTACTCTCGAAACGAATCGGTTGTGCAGCTAGTTTTTCTAGTTCGTCGGCAACTTGTAAGATGCCTTCTTGACGAATCTTAGTATTCCATTCTGACTGCTTACTTGAAAGCAAGCTAATGCCTTCAGCAACCATATCAAATGCTTTCCACTCGCCCGACTTCTTGTCTTTGCGCAGCTTAAATTCAAGCTTGATGTTAGGTCGCGGCGAATCAATGATATCGACCTTGATACTGGTAATACGGCTATCCGCTTTGATTTTTGGTTCAGGTCCAAATTGAATTGTCTGATCCGAGTACTGAGTAAGTACTTGAGCATAAGAAGAAACGAGGTACTTGCGGAATGCATCGATAAATACGCGTACGTCTTTTCTGTCCGCGCCTTTCAGGTTAGGCCCTAACAACTTAAGTGCCGCATATTGAGCGTTCACATAAGGCATCAATTCTTCTTCTACAATAACCTTCAATAATTCAGGATCATTGTGGATGTTCTCTTGCTCGTTCTTCAGGCGTTCAAAAGACACTTCTGCAACTTGAGTCATCATCTGATAAGGCTGAGTGCGATCAATCGATTCTTCAGCAAGAACTTGAGCCGACATCAGCAAAGCAACCGCTGTTATAAACCATTTTTTCAATAGGCTATTCGTCTTTAACATGAGACTACTCCTTAGCTTCATTATCATCAGAACCGCCAACGCTATACAGCACTTGGCCAATCAAATCTTCGAGCACTAATGCTGATTTGGTGTCTTCAATCGAGTCACCATCAACCAACATCTCTTCATCTTCAAAAATGAAGCCCGGAACAAGGCTGATGTATTGCTCACCAATTAAACCAGACGTTAAGATTTGAGCACTAGAGGTATCAGGAAATTGTGAGTACTTCGCATCAATAGCCAGTTCAACCACAGGGAGATAACTTTCGGTATCAAGCTGAATACTCTGAACTCGGCCAACAACCACGCCACCCACCTTTACCGGAGAGCGAACTTTCAGGCTACCAATGTTGTCAAAGGTCGCTTTTAAGTTGTAAGTATGGTTTGAACCTAGACCTTTTACGTCAGCGACTTGAAAGATCATGATTAAGATTGCGCAAATTCCGGCAATAACAAAGGTGCCGACCCATAATTCTAATTTTCGAGTTTGTTGCATGATTAATTCCCAAACATCAATGCGGTAAGAACAAAATCTAGCCCTAATACCGCTAGAGAAGAGTGCACTACTGTGCGTGTGGTTGCCTGACTAATACCTTCAGAGGTCGGTACCGCATCATAACCATTGAAAAGCGCGATCCACGTTACGGTGATAGCGAAGACCATACATTTGATCATGCTGTTGCCAATATCTCGACCCAGCTCAACAGAAGACTGCATCGCAGACCAGAAACTACCGTGGTCAATACCTTTCCAATCAACACCCACTAGTTGGCCGCCCCAGATACCTACCGCCATAAAGATCATAGCAAGTAAAGGCATTGAGATAAGCCCAGCCCAAAGTCGTGGTGCAATAATGCGTTTAAGAGGATCGACCGCCATCATTTCAAGGCTAGAGATCTGTTCCGTCGCCTTCATTAAGCCAATTTCCGCAGTCAATGCTGAACCAGCACGTCCGGCAAATAAAAGTGCCGTGACCACTGGACCGAGTTCACGAAGCAACGACAACGCGACCATTTGACCAAGATTACCCTCAGCGCCGTAATCAATTAATACGACATAACCTTGTAGGCTGAGTACCATGCCGATGAATAGACCCGAAACTAAAATAATAGCCAATGACTGAACGCCAACGCTATAAAGTTGTTTAACTAATAAAGGGAAGTTTTTTAGTTTCGGGATGCCAAACAAAGCGCCAAATAACATCAGGCTTGCTCGACCAAATGACTCACAGATCGCAAGTGTTCGTTTACCGACACCCGCAATAGTTTTCGCAATCATATTAAAACAAATCCTTTTCTAGACTCTTTGCCGGGAACCTAAACGGCACTGGGCCATCCGCATCACCCTGCAAGAATTGCTGCACTCTCGGGTCGTCATTGTTGTACAACTCTTCAGGAGTTCCCGCAGCAATGATTTTGCTATCAGCCATGAGGTAAACCCAATCCGCAATACTCATCACTTCTGGAACATCGTGAGAAACAACAATCGAGGTCAAACCCAAGGCTTGATTGAGGTTACGGATAAGCTCAACCAAAACACCCATAGTGATTGGGTCTTGGCCAACAAACGGTTCATCGTACATGATGAGCTCTGGATCCAAAGCAATCGCACGAGCCAAAGCCGCTCGCCTTGCCATCCCGCCGGATAACTCACTCGGCATCAATTGAGCCGCACCACGCAACCCTACCGCTTCAAGTTTAAGCAAAACAACGGTGCGAATGAATTTCTCGTTAAGCTCAGTATGCTCACGAAGGGGAAATGCCACGTTATCAAAGACATTGAGATCCGTAAAAAGTGCACCCGATTGGAAAAGCATGCTCATTTTTTTACGGGCTTGGTATAACTTACGACGCGACAACGCTGGAATATTATCGCCATCAAACCACACTTCCCCAGCATCTGGAGGCAGTTGACCACCAATCAAACGAAGTAAGGTGGTTTTACCAATCCCAGACGGCCCCATGATCGCAGTAATTTTGCCTTGAGGTACCTCTAAGCTAATGTCATCAAAGATAACTCGCTCGCCTCGAGAGAAGCTGAGGTTTTTAACCTTCACAAGCTCAGTATTCAACATGACCTGTTGTTTCCTTGCTCTAAAAAACATCAATTATGGCTGTAATAATAATGAGTCTACTTTAGAATTAAAAGCACTGTTCGATTAATTACATAAAACAAAAAGACAGGCAGGGATTTGAAAGCATTGAAAAATTCACCTTTCGAGTGCATTTCTTTATCACTAACCCTGAATTAATTTGTAGAGTGACTTCCCTTTTATCTATCAACAAGTCAAAATTAGCGGTTAATTCTCCGTTTTTTATTAATTTTTAGGAATCATCATGCTTGAAGCGATTGCGTTTCTCATTATCGGTCTAGGTTTTTTGGTGTGGAGTGCAGATAAACTGGTTTATGGAGCCGCTGCTCTTGCACGCAACTTCGGTATTTCACCTTTAGTTATCGGTATGACGATTCTTGCAATGGGATCTTCTGCGCCAGAAATGATGGTTTCAGCAACAGCTGCTCTCGACGGAAAAACAGATACTGCAGTTGGTAACGTTTTAGGTTCTAACATCGCTAACATCGCTCTGATTCTAGGTATTACAGCGCTTATCAAGCCACTATCTATCAGCTCTGGTGTGATTCGCCGTGAACTACCATTGATGATTGGTGTCACTCTACTTGCAGGCGCTTTGCTGTGGGACAACCATTTAGGGTTCTACGAAGGCGTGTTGTTGTTTGTTCTTTTTGCCGCATTCTTATTCGCAATGCTACAAATCAGCCGCAGCGAGAAAAAGAATGGCGATGCCTTTCTTGAAGAGCAAGAATCTGAAGTTCCTGAAGGCGTAAGCAACCCTAAAGCCGCAATGTGGGTTGTAGTTGGTCTAATTATTCTGCCTCTAGCTGCCAATATGCTGGTTGATAACGCGGTTGTTATCGCGAAGTTCTTTGGCATGAGCGACCTTGTGATCGGTTTAACTATCATTGCCGTTGGCACCAGCCTACCTGAACTTGCAGCCTCTCTTGCAGGTGTAATGAAAGGTGAAGATGACATGGCCGTGGGTAATATCATCGGTTCAAACGTATTCAACATACTTGCGGTTATGGGTATTCCGGGCATCTTAAATCCATCAATATTGAGTGAATTTGCGATGGGTCGTGATTTCTGGGTAATGCTAGGCGTATCCCTACTGCTTGTTGTAATGGCACTCGGTAAATCTCGTAGTGTGAATCGTATTGAAGGTGGCGTATTGATTGTGACGTTTGTGGCGTATCAAAGTTACCTACTAATGAACATGTCAGCTTAATTATTGATTTAACTTCCCGTACTTGGAGTATTTGATGTCTCAGTCATTCGATTATCGCAGTGTTGCAAAGCAAGTTTTGGAAACCGAAGTTGCAGGTCTTACTCAATTGGACCAATATTTTAATGATGATTTTTGCAAAGCTTGTGACCTTATCCTAAACAACAAAGGAAAAGTAGTTGTGATGGGCATGGGGAAATCTGGCCACATCGGCAACAAAATAGCAGCAACGTTAGCAAGTACAGGTACATCGGCTTTCTTCGTACATCCAGGGGAAGCCGCGCACGGTGATTTAGGTATGATCGGGGCTGGCGATGTTGTAATAGCGATATCTAATTCGGGTGAATCAGGTGAAATCCTGAGCCTATTTCCGGTATTGAAGCGCTTGAACATCAAGATCATCAGCATGACCGGTAAGCCAGCTTCAAACATGGCGACGTTATCCAATATTCATTTACAAATATCAGTACCAGAAGAAGCGTGTCCACTTGGTCTTGCGCCAACAACCAGTACTACGGCTACCTTGGTGATGGGTGATGCATTAGCCGTCGCACTTTTACAAGCCAGAGGCTTTACTGCGCAAGATTTTGCTTTGTCTCACCCTGGCGGCGCTTTGGGTCGACAACTATTATTGAAGCTTGAAGACATCATGCACACTGGTGATGCACTTCCTGTCGTTGCACCTAACGCCCTAGTCAGAGATGCTCTACTAGAGATATCGCAGAAAGGTCTTGGTATGACCGCGGTTGTTGGTGATGACGGTCAAATGGCGGGTATTTTTACCGACGGTGATTTACGTCGTATTCTAGATAAGCGCGTGGATATTCATAGCACGCAGATCGGCGATGTAATGACACAAAACCCAACCGTTGCCGAACCAAACATGCTCGCGGTTGAAGGCTTAAATCTGATGCAAGCAAAAAGCATTAATGGTTTGATGTTATGCCATGAAGGTAAGCTAGTTGGCGCCCTAAATATGCATGACTTACTCAAAGCAGGAGTAATGTAATGACAAACACAGTAGAAACCTTATACGGCACAGCCGACGCAGCCGTATTTGAATTGGCAAAAGATATCAAGCTACTGATTTGCGATGTCGATGGTGTATTCTCAGATGGTCGCATCTACATGGGTAACAACGGCGAAGAGCTGAAAACCTTCCACACTCGTGATGGTTACGGCATTAAATCACTGATGAACGCAGGCATTGAAATCGCGATCATCACCGGCCGTAAATCTCAAATTGTTGAGAACCGTATGACGGCTCTTGGTATTAAACTTATCTACCAAGGTCAAGATGATAAAGTTAAAGCCTACCAAGATATTTGCGATAAGCTTTCTGTAGACCCAATCAATACGGGTTACATCGGTGACGATCTGATCGATTGGCCAGTGATGGAAAAAGTTGGCTTGAAGGTATGTGTGGCAGATGGTCACCCACTGCTTGCTAGACGAGCGAATTACGTGACAACCATTAAAGGTGGTCATGGTGCAGTGCGCGAAGTGTGCGACCTTATCCTACAAGCAAGAAATGAACTCGACATGCATAAAGGTTTAAGCATATGAGTTTTACTCGTATTATCTATTTAATACTCATATTTATTGCTTCTTGGTCGACCTATTACTTGTTCGACAAAGAGCAACAATCAACGATACAAGTAGCTCCAAATTTAGAGCTGCCGGCTTTTAGTGGCAAAAGTTTAGATAACATCAGTTATGACGAAAGCGGTATTCGTAGCTATCAGGTTGAATCAACCTACTTGGAGCACTACTCCGTTGTTGGCGATACACATTTTCAAAACCCCGTTCTCTCTGTTTTCCGCGAAGGACATACGATTGAATGGCAAGTGACCGCAGATCGCGCGATCATGGATGAAAATCAAGTCGTTACTTTTTATGATAACGTGGTAGCCAAGAACCTATTGCCAGAGGCGAGCTTCGATACCATGACAACCGATAAAATGGTTGTTGAGCTCACTAGCCGAGATTTTTATTCAGAGACTCCGGTCCATATGATCGGTACATTTTTTGAAACTGAGGGACAAGCAATGAAGGGTAACTTCGGTACCAACAATGCAACCCTCTTTAATTCTGTTCAAGGTAGATATGAAACTCTTACCCCTTAGTTTACTTGCTTTTGCCTTTGCTGCGCCAAGCGTATACGCCCTATCTTCGGATAGCGAGCAGCCTGTCTACATTGATTCCGACAGTCAGCAGCTGGATATGAAAAGCAACAAAGTCACATTCATCGGCGATGTTGTTCTTAAGCAGGGCAGCATCAATATCAATGCTGATAAAGTGATTGTTACTCGAAACGCGGTCAACGGTGAAATTGAAGAAATTCAAGGCTTCGGCAAACCTGCAACCTTCTCTCAGCTTACTGACGACGGGAAGACACTCTACGGCGAAGCTGACGACTTACATTACCAGCTTGTTGCTGACAGATTGATCATGACTAAGAATGCCATGCTATCTCAAGATGGCAGCATCATTCGTGGTTCTAAGATCACTTACCAGATCGGCTCTCAAAAATTAGTCGCTGACAGTGGTGAGAACAAACGTGTATCAACGGTTTTACAACCTACTGAAGTGAACAAGTAATCATGGCAGTCCTTACAGCAAAGAACCTAGCGAAAACATACAGCAAGCGTAAAGTCGTGACCGACGTAAGCTTACAGGTAGAGTCCGGCCAGATCGTAGGATTACTTGGGCCCAACGGCGCAGGTAAAACCACGTCTTTCTATATGATTGTTGGCTTAGTTGCGCGTGATGAAGGCACTATCAGCATTGATGATCTCGATATCAGTATCTTGCCAATGCACAGTCGTTCACGCCTTGGAATTGGTTACCTGCCTCAAGAAGCGTCGATTTTCCGTAAGTTGTCAGTTGAGAACAACATCATGGCCGTTTTACAAACCCGTGATGAGCTGACTCACGAACAGCGTCAGGATAAGCTAGAAGACCTGCTTGAAGAGTTCCATATCCAACATATCCGAACCAGTAATGGTATGGCTCTGTCGGGTGGTGAGCGCCGCCGTGTTGAGATTGCCCGCGCACTTGCAGCCAATCCTCAGTTTATTCTATTGGATGAACCGTTTGCTGGTGTTGACCCAATCTCGGTTATTGATATCAAAAAAATCATTGTTCACCTGCGCGATCGCGGCTTAGGCGTTTTGATTACCGACCACAACGTGCGCGAAACATTAGACGTGTGTGAAAAAGCTTACATTGTGAGCCAAGGACACCTGATTGCAGAGGGTACTCCTGAAGATGTTCTCAATAACGAACAAGTTAAACAAGTTTATCTAGGCGAACAATTCCGTCTATGATTATATAGAGAGTATCGAGAGTTCTTAGAATAATAACTAGGTAAGTACCACTGAATGAAACCCTCATTACAACTTAAGCTAGGCCAACAGTTAGCAATGACTCCTCAATTGCAGCAAGCGATCCGTTTGTTGCAATTGTCTACATTAGATTTGCAACAAGAGATTCAAGAAGCACTAGAATCCAACCCACTACTCGATGTCGAAGAAGGCAATGAAGAAACGCCTACATCAGAAGAGAAACCTAGCAGTGACGAGAAAGAAACAGTTGAAACCGCAGAGCCGGACTTACCTGATAGCTCCGAATTAATCGAAAAGTCAGAGATTGGCAACGAACTAGAAATCGATACCACTTGGGAAGACGTTTATAGCGCGAATACCGGAAATACTGGTATTGCCATTGACGACGATATGCCCGTCTACCAAGGTGAAACAACTCAAAGCCTGCACGACTACCTACTTTGGCAACTCGACCTCACACCGTTCTCTGAAACTGACAGAACCATAGCATTTGCACTGATTGATGCCATTGATGACTATGGTTACCTCACCGTAACGTGCGAAGACATCCTTGAAAACTTCGACAACGAAGAGATCGAGCTTGATGAAGTAGAAGCCGTACGTAAAAGAATCCAACAGTTTGATCCGCTTGGTGTGGGTTCTGTGAACCTTCAAGATTGCTTGTTACTACAACTGGCCACCTTCCCTCAAGACACACCTTGGCTCAACGAAGCTAAGTTAGTACTTACTAGCCATATCGATCAACTCGGTAATCGTGATTACAAACTGGTCATCAAAGAGACCAAGTTGAAAGAAGCAGAACTACGTGAAGTTTTGCAGCTCATTCAACAACTGGACCCTCGTCCTGGCAGTAAGATAACCCCAGACGAAACTGAGTATGTCGTTCCCGATGTATCGGTATTCAAAGACCTGGGCAAATGGTTAGTGACCATTAACCCCGACAGCGTACCTAAACTAAAAGTAAATCAGCAGTACGCTGACTTAGGTAGCAAAGGTAATAGTGCCGATAACCAATACATCCGCTCAAATTTGCAAGAAGCGAAATGGTTAATTAAGAGCCTAGAAAGCCGAAATGAGACGCTACTCAAAGTTGCACGATGTATTGTTGAACATCAACGCGGTTTCTTCGAACATGGCGCAGAAGCCATGAAACCGATGGTACTTAATGATGTGGCTTTAGCCGTCGACATGCACGAATCGACAATTTCTCGTGTAACGACTCAGAAATTCATGCACACCCCTCGTGGCATATTTGAACTCAAATACTTTTTCTCTAGCCATGTCAGTACTGACAATGGCGGTGAATGTTCATCGACAGCAATTCGCGCACTCATTAAGAAGCTTGTCGCGGCTGAAAATACCGCAAAACCTCTCAGTGATAGTAAGATTGCTGCTTTACTGGCTGACCAAGGAATTCAGGTAGCTAGACGTACGATAGCGAAATACCGTGAGTCTCTGGGCATTGCCCCATCGAGTCAGCGTAAACGTCTGCTATAGCTTATTTAGTTAACTATCTAATTAAGTTATATATCAGGCAACAAACTGAAAAGGAAAGTCTATGCAAATCAATATTCAAGGCCATCACGTTGATCTTACCGATTCAATGCAAGACTATGTTCACACCAAATTCGACAAACTTGAACGCTTTTTTGACCATATCAATAGTATTCAAGTTGTTTTAAAAGTTGAGAAAATCAATCAAATTGCAGAAGCGACCCTTCATATAAATCAAGGCGAAATTCATGCAGCAGCAACAGATGAAAGTATGTATGCTGCGATTGATTCATTGGTTGATAAACTCGTCCGCCAACTCAACAAACACAAAGAAAAGCTAAGTAGTCACTAACATGCAATTAAGCGAAGTACTTTCATTGGACTGCACCAAAAGTGCAGTCCAATGCACAAGCAAAAAAAGAGCCCTTGAGCTCATCAGTCAAATCGCCGCTGAAAGCTGCGGTCAAGATTCAACAGAACTGTTTGAGTGCATGTTGAGCCGTGAAAAGATGGGCAGTACTGGTATCGGTAATGGCATCGCTATTCCGCATGCTCGTATGAATGTCAGTGATAAAGCAATTGCTGTATTACTGCAATGCCAAGAACCCATCGAATTTGATGCGATTGATAACCGTCCTGTCGACCTATTATTTGCTCTGCTTGTTCCTAGTGAACAATGTAAAGAACATCTAAAAACCCTTTCTTGTATGGCAGAACGACTTAACGATAAGCAGACCCTTAAACAGTTGCGTAATGCTCAGAGTGATCAAGAGCTTTACGACATCATGATTCAAGTGCCAACTTGCGAGCAATAGCATGCGATTAATCGTTGTTAGTGGCCAATCTGGGGCCGGTAAAAGTGTTGCGCTACGAGTCCTTGAAGACTTGGGGTATTACTGTGTTGATAACCTACCAGTAAATCTACTCAGCGACTTTGTCGAATCAGTACGCGAAATCAATCAGAACGTTGCCGTCAGCATTGATATCCGTAACCTGCCGAAAGAACCGAAATTGGTAACAGATACGCTAGAACAGCTAGAATCTGCAACCGACATCGACGTCAATGTGTTGTTCCTAGATGCAAGCAAGCAGACGCTACTGAAACGCTACAGCGAAACGCGCCGAATACATCCTCTTTCGATTGGCCAAGACAAGCTATCACTTGAACAAGCTATCGACTTAGAGAAAACCCTTCTGACACCTCTCGCAGAGCAAGCTTGCATCGTCATTGATAGCAGTGACTGCAATCTTTACGAGTTAAGTGAAAAGGTTCGATTTAAAGTTGAAGGAAAAGAGAAGCAAGAGTTAATCATTGTCTTTCAATCTTTCGGTTTTAAATATGGTCTACCCAGTGACGCAGACTATGTGTTTGATGTTCGTTTCTTACCGAACCCTCACTGGGAACCAGCTCTTCGACCATTAACTGGGCTTGATGCGCCTATTCACTCTTTTCTGGAAAAACACTCTGAAGTGCTTGAACTCAAACAGCAGATCCAAGGCTTTGTTGAGCAATGGTTACCGATGTTAGAGAAGAACAATCGCAGTTACCTAACGGTCGCGATTGGTTGTACCGGTGGCAAACATCGCTCAGTGTATTTAACGCAGAAAATTGGTGAGTACTTCGACCAACTTGGACACCAAGTTCAAATTAGACACGCCTCCCTAGAGAAACAACAGCAGGTTTAACCATGGAATTAACTCGAACTGTACTGATCCAAAACCGTTTGGGTCTTCATGCTAGAGCGGCGGTAAAGTTAGTTGAACTCGCACAAAGCTTTGATGCCACGATCACTATCCATAGTGAAGAAGACAAAGTCGCGACAGCCGACAGTGTTATGGGGCTGCTCATGCTGGAATCAGCACAAGGGCAACATATCACCATTCAAGCCGCGGGGACTGATTCGCAACAAGCCTTGGATGCTGTCTGCCATTTAATTGAAGACAAGTTTGATGAGGGCGAGTAGCTCAAGATCACGACGCCAAATACCCAATGGTCCGGAGCAACTTCCGGACACGATTAAATCTTAGTTCTACCTAAGTTAATGATTTAAATAAGCCCCAGAATTAAGTTACTATTCCAAGCATTGTTAGAATAATGAGATAGGAGGAAAATATGGCAGAGCAATTAGAATTCGACCAAGCTCACCAAACCCTCCAAGAAGTCAGCGAAGCCCTAGAAAACGGCCGATTTGTTCACGTACGCCGACTACTTCAGGACATGGAACCTGAAGATATTGCACACCTTTTAGAAGCCTCCCCTCGCAAAAGTCGTGATGTACTCTGGCAACTCACCGATCCTGAAGACTACGGTGAAATTCTTGATGAGCTAAACGAAGACGTCAAAGATGCTCTTGTGTCAAAAATGGCACCAGAAACCTTGGCAGAAGCAACCGAAGGTATGGAAACCGATGACGTCGCGTACGTACTTCGAAGCCTACCCGACGATGTTTCCCGCGAAGTCCTTTCTCAAATGGACTCCGTTGATCGTGCGTTAGTTGAAACGGCACTATCGTACCCTGAAGATTCAGCGGGTGCGTTAATGAACACCGACGTAATCACGATCCGTGGTGATGTCGATGTTGAGGTTGTCCTGCGTTATTTGCGTATGCGTGGTGAATTACCTGACGCTACCGATGCATTGTATGTTATCGACGATGATGAACGCCTCATTGGTAACCTCTCGCTCAGCACGCTAATTACGACGCAACCCGATGTTGCGGTTTCCGAAGTGATGGAAGATGCCGACGAAGCTATCGCGGTTGAAACCAGTGCCTCTGATATCGCCAGCCTCTTCGAACGTCGTAACTGGGTTTCAGCTCCCGTTGTCGATAGTAACCAACACCTTGTCGGTCGTATCACGATCGATGACGTGGTTGATGTCATTCGTGAAGATGCCGAACACTCGATGATGAGTATGGCGGGTATGGACGATGACGAAGATACCTTCGCTCCAGTCGTCAAATCCGCTCGCCGCCGTAGTGTGTGGTTAGGCGCAAATGTTTTAGCAGCACTCGCCGCAGCGTCTGTGTCTAACATGTTTGAAGCGACACTGAATGAGATGGCAGCAATCGCTGTTTTGATGACCATCGTACCGTCCATGGGCGGTGTCGCTGGTAACCAAACCGTCGCTCTGGTCATTCGTGGTTTAGCACTTGGTCACATCGGTGACAGTAACAAACGCGAACTACTACTCAAAGAAGCCTCTATCGGCTTCCTTAACGGCATTTTATGGGCCGTTATCATTGGCGGTATAGTCGTAGCTTGGAAAGGCAATTGGATCTTGGGAGGCATTATCTCAGCAGCGATGATGACGAACTTGATTGTCGCAGGTATTGCAGGTGTAACCATTCCAGTGATGCTGAAGAAGATGAATATCGACCCAGCCCTTGCTGGCGGTATGGCTCTCACCACGGTGACCGATGTAATTGGCCTATCGGTGTTCTTAGGCTTAGCGACCATACTCATCTAAACCATGCTTATCTAGTGTGAATAAACAGATAGCCTATTTAAAGTTAAGACACTGAATACAAAAAGGGAGCTCAAGGCTCCCTTTTTTAATGCGTCAAATTTAAGCTTCAGGCTTGAGCTTCAGATTAAAACTAAAGCAAATTAAACAAATCACTCACCCGCGACTTTCATCGACTCAAGTAAGATAGAACCGGTTTGAATTTGCGAACGCGTTTCAACGTCGTTACCTACCGCTACAATCTGAGTGAACATGTCTTTTAGATTGCCCGCGATCGTCACTTCCGATACCGGGTATTGGATCTCTCCATTCTCAACCCAGAAACCTGCTGCGCCACGAGAGTAATCACCAGTTACGGTATTCACACCTTGACCCATCACTTCAGTCACAAGGAAACCTGTGCCTAATTCTTTTAGCATTTGCTCAAAGTTTTGACCGGTAGATTTAACGAACCAGTTATGGATACCACCAGCATGGCCTGTCGGTGTCATTTCCATCTTACGTGCTGCATAGCTAGTAAGAAGGTAAGTTGCTAACACACCATCCGTGATAATTTCACGATCTTGAGTGTAAACACCTTCGCTGTCGAACGGGCTTGAAG
Source organism: Vibrio lentus (assembly GCF_002875945.1). Classification (GTDB taxonomy): domain Bacteria; phylum Pseudomonadota; class Gammaproteobacteria; order Enterobacterales; family Vibrionaceae; genus Vibrio; species Vibrio apostichopi. The sequence continues at coordinate 54,190 of NZ_MCZK01000167.1, read as the reverse complement.
CCAAACCACGTAAGATATGTGGACGCTCAGAGATATTGAACCAATCTGGCAGGATTTCCTGACCTAGGTGATCCAGTAAGAACGAAGACTTACGGTAAAGGTTACCACCACTAATTGCCATCACAAGGTGGCCAATTAGACCTGTAGCGACGTCGTTAGCGAACATGATTGGGTATTGACCTGTTGGAAGCTTCTTCGCATCCAAACGGCTTACGGTCTTTTCTGCGGCTTCTTGACCAACACGCTCAGGCGTCCAAAGCTCATCACGGTGACGTGCAACGGTGTAGCTGTAGTCACGCTCCATTTCGCCATTGGCACCTTCACCGATCACACAGCAGCTTGTGCTATGACGGCTTGATGCGAAACTGGCTAGCAGACCATGGCTATTACCATAAACCTTAACGCCATAATGGCTGTCGTAGCTTGCACCATCACTTTGTTTGATCTTGTCGCTGTACGCGAGTGCTTGTCTTTCAGCAGCAATCGCAATCTCAGCGGCATAGTCTGGATTCGGCTCATCTGGGTGAAAAAGATCCAAATCAGGAATTTCTTTCACCATATATTCTTTAGGTGCTGGACCTGCAAACGAGTCTTCAGAAGTGTATTGAGCAATATCAAGCGCGGCTGCGACGGTTTGAGCAATCGCCTTCTCGCTCAGATCAGATGTAGATGCGCTGCCTTTCTTCTGGCCGCGATAAACAGTAATGCCTAGAGCACCATCACTATTAAATTCAACGTTTTCCACTTCACACATACGTGTTGAAACACTTAAACCCGTTGACTTAGTAATAGCGACCTCAGCTGCGTCTGCACTCACTGATGCCATATCCAACGCTTTAGCTACTGCGGCTTCTAGCTCAACTCTTTGCTGGGCGACTTGCTGTTTTACATCCATATCTATTCTAATTTTTTAGGTCAATATTACGTAGGATAACAAGAATTTCGCTTTCTCCCCAAGATTCTTGCTAAAATAGGCAATATATTCGTTTGAGATAGTGACATAGGCAGAAAAGATGGCTCGCAAAAACCAAAAAGCCCCATGGGAACCAGAAGAAGAAATCATCTGGGTAAGTAAGACTGAAATGAAAACGGACATGGACGCCCTGCAAAAGCTGGGAGAAGAGCTTGTTGAACTAAAGCCTTCTATTCTTGATAAGTTTCCTTTGTCTGAAGATCTGGCTTTAGCGATTAAAGATGCACAGCGCTTTAAAAATGAAGCAAAGCGCCGTCAGCTTCAATACATTGGTAAAGTAATGCGCAATGTAGATCCAGAGCCGATTCAAGCGGCTTTAGATAAGATTCGCAACAAACACTCTCAAGCAACAGTTGAACTGCACAAACTAGAGCAACTGCGTGACCGCGTTGTTGCTGAAGGCGATGCTGCCATTTCAGACGTGATGGATATGTACCCTGAAGCAGACCGTCAACGTCTTCGTCAGCTAGCTCGTCAAGCTAACAAAGAGAAAGCGGCAAATAAACCTGCTAAGTCTTCTCGTGAAATCTTTCAAATCTTAAAAGAACTAAAGCTAGGCGACTAATTTTTGCCTCCCTTTACTCAGAAAGATAATAAAAGACCTAGCACATGCTAGGTCTTTTTGTATTCGACGCTCTCAATATCAAGAAGTATTCAATATCAGGACTCAGTCGTTATTCTCCTGCTCGAACAAAGGAACTCAATTCGCCTTGTGGGTGATCGACAGTTAGCGCATCTATCGAGTCTTCGACTAAAACCTTACCCAGTGCCACAAATACAAACTTGTTCGCGATACTGCGCGCATCACCTAAGTGGTGTGTCACCATCAAAACAGTAATGTTTCGCTCTGCTGCTAATCGCTTCACTAAGCTCAGCATCTCTTCACGAAGCAAAGGATCAAGTGCTGAAAAGGGCTCATCAAGCAGCCAGATAGCATGTGGCTGTACAAAACATCGAGCTAGCGCAACACGCTGACGTTGCCCACCCGATAAATGCTCAGGCAACCTATCCAAATACTCCGCAACCCCAACTTGTGCGGCGGCTTGCTCAACTTCGAGCTTTTGGGTTGCGGTAAGCTTTAACCCTGGATGCAGCCCTAAACCAATATTTTCACGCACGGTAAGATGGGCAAACAGATTATGTTCTTGAAATAACATAGCCAATGGGCGTTGATGCGCCTCTTTACCGATAAGAGACAGCCCTGACACCGAGATCTCACCTGAGGTAGGCTCAATAAAACCAGCGACCAGTGCCAACAGTGTTGATTTACCCGCACCACTCGGCCCCATCAATGCAACAATGTCGCCCTGCGCTGCTTGAAAATCAAAACGAAACAACTCTTGGTGATAGTGGTAGTCCACATCTTTCATCACTAACATCATCGGTTCCTTAACTTTTTAGCATTGAGATTTGAGGTTCGAGTAAATAAAAATTCAATCAGACTAAAACTGCCCACACTCAACAGCAGCAGACTGACCGAAACAACAGCTGCGGCTTCCATTTGATAGCTGCCTAACAATTGGAATAGATACAAAGGCAGAGTTCTAAAGTCTTGGCTACCAAATAAGGCAATCGCACTTAAGTCGCCCATCGCTAGCATAAAACTGATTGAGAATGCGTGAGCCATAGGTTTACGTAATGCTCGCCATTCCACTAGTCTGAATCGGGTGAAGCCAGTCATCCCTAAACTCGCACACACATACTGATATTGCTGAGACAGATGCAGCATAGGTTGAGCCAAGGTTTTAATCACGTAAGGCAGCGCCATCAAGCTGTTCACGGCGATCACAATAAAGAAAGCCAAGCTGAACACATCGGTAAATGAACGCAACAATAAGAAAAGACCAGTACTGATCACTAGCCCCGGTGTCACTAAAATAATAGTGCCAATCAACTCGATTTTATCGGCTCGAAAATTCTTGTTCTGCAAGCGCCACGCTCGGCTGGTCAGCAGTATCGCAATACCAATAAAAACGGCGATAACGCTGGCCAAGGAAGCGACACGAACCGAAGTCATTAACGCCGCCCAAAACGGTTCACTGCTGAGTACTGTCAAAGCTTGAGAGTTAATGCCACTAAAGATAACCATGCCTAAAGGCGGCAATACCAGCATTGAGACTACGATGATCCAAAAGCTATCCCAAGCTTTTGACCACCAGCTGTCCTTAACCAAATATTTCTCTTCCGACAGCTGGCTGGCTGTCACGGAGATAGGCTTAGACAAGCGCTGAATACTCACCGCTAATACGCCACACAACAGCATTTGCCATATTGCGAGTAACGCACCCGCCTGTAGGTCAAAGTCGAATTTAATCGCTTGATAGATGGCTAGCTCGATAGTGGTCGATTTCGGGCCACCACCAAGAGCCATTACGGTTGCAAAGCTGGTGAAGCACAGCATGAAGACCAAACCACAAACATGTGGCAGTTGTTGTCTTAAACGCGGCCATTCGACCCATTTAAATTTATTCCAATGACTCATACCCAAATGGGCACACAACTTATGCTGCTCGGCTGGCACGGTATCCAAAGCTTGTAAAAGTAGACGGCTAGCATAAGGCAAGTTAAAGAAGACATGTGCGAGCAAAATGCCATTCAAACCATAAATCGAGAATGGCAATTCAATGTCGAAGTTAGCCAAAAATTTAGCTAACCAGCCACTGTTGCCATAAATCGCGAGCAAGCCAAACACACCGACCAACACGGGCAGAACCAAAGTCGACGCGAACAGTCTTAACAACAGAGCTCGCCCAAAAAATTGCCTGCGACACAGAGCGTGAGCAATGGGTATAGCAAAGCCAACACTCAGTAAAGTTGAGAGTGTCGCTTGATAAAAACTGAATTTCGTTACATGCCAATAGTAAGGATCGGACCATACTTGGCTGATATCAAGAGAAGGGGCATTGCTAAGCAATGCCCCAACTGCTGAAACCACGAAGGCGGTAATGAGTATCGCAACCCAGATCCCGACCTTAGGTGTTTTCTTTATCATAAATTGATTTTTTACCGTAAATGGTTCACTCCAAACATAATGAATGAACCTTTAAATACAGAAAGCTAGTTTTTTAAAGTACGTTAGAAAGCTCATTTTCTTAAATAGTAAGTTAAAAAGTAAGTGCACTCTGCCATTCGCGAATCCAAGGCTTGCGCTTAGCGGCGATTTCTTCAGGCGTAAAGCTCAGAGCTTTCTGCGGTACCGTTAACTGCTCGAACCCTTTTGGTAGTTCGATGTCAGTCACGGGGTACATCCAGTTACCCGTTGGCATCGCTGATTGGAACTCGTCACTCAGGATAAATGCCATAAATTCATCAGCCAGCTTTTCGTTCTTGCTGCCTTTGACCTTAGCTGCCACTTCGACTTGAGTGTAATGACCTTCTTCAAAGCTTGCTGCTGCGTACTTAGAATCACTTTCTGCAATGATGTGGTAAGCAGGAGAAGTCGTGTAAGACAGGACTAAGTCCGACTCGCCTTCTAGGAACATAGAGTAAGCTTCAGACCAACCTTTAGTCACAGTAACCGTTTTCTGAGCGAGCTTCTTCCACGCGTCTGTCGCTTCATCACCGTAAACAGACTTCATCCATAGCATCATGCCTTGACCTGGCGTTGAAGTACGTGGGTCTTGGTAGATAACCTTGAGGTCGTCACGCTGCTCAACCAATTCTTTCAAACTCTTAGGCGGGTTTGCTAATTTCTCTTTGTTATAGATAAACGCAAAGTAACCAAAATCATAAGGAACAAAAGTGCTGTCGTTCCAGCCGTTAGGAAGTGTCACTGATGACGTATCAACACTATGCTCAGCCAATAAGCCCGTCGCTTTCGCTTCAGCCATTAGATTGTTATCTAGGCCTAACACGATATCAGCTTTGCTGTTACCACCTTCAAGACGCAAGCGGTTAAGAATAGACACGCCATCTTCTAGCGCGACAAAATTCACATCACAGCCACACTTTTCTTCGAATGCTTTTTCAACAGCAGGACGAGGGCCCCAATCCGCAGCAAAAGAATCATAGGTATATACAGTTAGAGTATTGTCTGCAGCAACGGCAGAAAAAGAGATGGCTGTAGTAACAGCAAGAGTTGTTAATGTGAATTTCACTGGACGCTCTCCATGGTCTGAGCGGCACAGGTTTGAGGGAGGAGAACGGTAGAAGTTGTTCCTAACTCAATTCCTACGCCAGCATTATCTGGTTCAGGTTTACGGGTCCCAAGCACTTGCTTGATCTCAGCTCGCATTCATTATTTGAATGGTTCGCTCCCCGATGAGTGTTCAGAATTGTAATTCGAATTTTAACAATAAGCTATCAAGTTTGGATCAATTACGTTGATCGTAACCCCAACGTGGCACTAAACCTTGCTCGATACCAAGATGATCCAGAATGCGCGCCACCATAAAATCGACCAAGTCTTCGATCGACTTAGGTTGGTGATAAAAACCCGGAGCCGCAGGCATGATAGTGACGCCCATGGTCGATAGCTTATGCATGTTCTCTAAGTGCAACGTAGAAAATGGCGTCTCACGAACCACCAACAACAGCTGACCTCGCTCTTTCATAACCACATCCGCTGCTCGCTCGATCAGGTTATCTGATAAGCCATGGGCAATGGATGCCAAACTTCCTGCAGAACATGGACACACCACCATCTGCTTCGGTGCTGCTGAACCAGAGGCAACCGGTGAGAACCAATCATCTTTGCCACACACCACCAGCTTTTCTGGGTCACAACCTAAATGCTTAACTAAAGCTTGTTTCGCAGCATCTGGCCCAGCAGGTAACTTAAGTTCATGCTCTGTCGCCAACACCACTCGCGCTGCCGACGATATCAGTAAATAGACCTGATAATCTGCCGCTAATAAGCATTCAAGTAAACGCAGTCCGTAAGGCGCACCAGATGCGCCAGTGAAAGCGAGGGTTATAGCTTTATCGTGTTTTGTCATGTTCTCAATTACTTCAAATTATAAGGTCTTGGATCAGTTAGCCTTTGAGTGCCAATGCATCCAATAGTTTTTGATGAATACCACCAAAGCCACCGTTACTCATTACCAAGATTTGGTCGCCCGCTTGTGCCTCTGAAACAATTCTAGCAACGAATGCATCCATGTCATCACTTACGTGCGCGGGTTGATGGCACGCATCGGCAACGTCTTGTACAGACCAATCAATGTTATCCGGTTGGAATAAGTAGGTAGAATCCGCCTGCTTGAGCGAATCAGCCAAGGTTTCTTTGTGCACACCGCGCTTCATGGTGGCAGAACGAGGCTCTAAAACGGCAATGATTTTCTTTGTATCGACCTTATTACGTAAGCCGCCCAGCGTAAGTTCAATCGCAGTTGGGTGATGTGCAAAATCGTCATAGACAGAAACACCGGCCACTTCGCCTTTAAACTCTAAGCGACGCTTGGTATTAATGAACGTCGCCAGTGATTCGCACCCTAAGTCAGGTGTCACACCAACATGTCTTGCCGCCGCAATCGCCATCAAAGCATTGTTGACGTTATGATCGCCAACCAAATCCCAGTCTACGGTTCCAACACATTCACCTTGGAAGTACACCTCAAATTGAGAGCCATCTTTAACTAATTTCTTGGCATCCCAATCCCCGAGTTCACCACTCGACTCAGTTTCACTCCAGCAGCCACGAGATAACACATCTTGGATCGCGGTATCTTGCTTCGGTGAGAAAATACGGCCATTGCTTGGCACTGTGCGGACCAAATGATGGAACTGTCGCTTGATCGCTTCAAGATCATCAAAGATATCTGCATGATCGAATTCGAGGTTGTTCATCACTAACGTTCTTGGGTGGTAATGAACAAACTTAGATCGTTTATCAAAGAAAGCACTGTCGTATTCGTCGGCTTCAACCACGAAGAACATGCTTTCACCAAGGCGAGCAGAGATACCAAAATTACCCAACACACCACCGACAAGGAAGCCCGGCGCGTAACCGCAATCTTCAAGAATCCATGCCAACATGCTCGATGTTGTTGTCTTGCCATGCGTTCCCGATACCGCCAAAACCCAACGGTCATGCAATAAGAACTCTTGCAACCACTGCGGTCCTGATGTGTATCTAAGGTTGTTATCCAATACATACTCAACGCACGGGTTACCACGGCTCATCGCATTGCCAATGACCACCAAGTCAGGTCTTGGTTCTAATTGGCTCGGGTCGAACCCTTCAATAATCTCAATCCCCTGAGACTCCAACAAGGTGCTCATTGGAGGGTAAACATTCGCGTCACTACCAGTAACCTTGTGACCTAATTGACGAGCTAATACCGCAGCACCACCCATGAAGGTGCCACAAATTCCTAAGATATGAATATGCATATATTGCTTCCAAACGCTTGGCTAAATGAGCCATGTCTAAATCAAACTACTTGCACTCATTATCATTAAATGGCGATTAAAAGCGAGTCACAATGCAAAACAAATTTAGTCGACATAGTAAGTGAGATCTGTGTCGCTTAGTTCATTACCATTAAAAAGATCTAACCTTTAGAATTTAGGTAAGCGTCTAGATGAATAAAGCCCATATAAGAGGCTAATTCTACAGTGCTCAAATCCCCCCTAATATTCAGAGAAGTTTAAGGAAATAACATGTCTGAGATGCGCACCCTTGGTGAATTCATTGTTGCAAAACAAAATGACTTCCCCCATGCAAGCGGTGATCTATCATCCCTTTTGTCATCAATTCGTCTTGCTGCGAAAATTGTTAACCGCGAAATTAACAAAGCAGGTCTTGTCGACATTACTGGCGCTGTTGGTACAGACAACGTTCAAGGTGAAGAGCAACAAAAACTAGACCTATACGCGAACGACAAGTTTAAAGCTGCACTTGAAGCCCGAGACCAAGTTTGTGGTGTTGCGAGTGAAGAAGAAGACGAAGCCGTTGCCTTCAATAAAGAGCTCAACAAAAACGCAAAATACGTCGTGCTGATGGATCCACTTGATGGTTCTTCAAACATCGATGTGAATGTATCGGTTGGTACAATTTTCTCTATCTACCGTCGAGTATCTCCGATTGGTACTCCGCCAACACAAGAAGATTTCCTACAACCTGGACACAAACAAGTTGCCGCAGGTTACGTAATTTACGGTTCTTCAACCATGCTTGTTTACACAACAGGCGCTGGCGTAAATGGCTTCACCTACGATCCATCACTGGGTACCTTCTGTCTATCTCATGAAAACATGATGATCCCTGATGAAGGCAAGATTTACTCGATCAACGAAGGTAACTACTTCCGCTTCCCAACGGGTGTTAAAAAGTACATTAAGTACTGCCAAGAAGATGAGCCGAGTGACAACCGCCCTTACACCTCTCGTTACATTGGTTCTCTAGTATCAGATTTCCACCGTAACCTGCTGAAAGGCGGTATCTACTTATACCCAAGCACACAAAGCCACCCTCAAGGTAAGCTGCGTTTGCTTTACGAGTGCAACCCAATTGCTTTCCTTATGGAACAGGCTGGTGGTATCGCTTCAGACGGTGTTCAACGTATCATGGATATCAAACCAACAGAGTTACACCAACGTGTACCTTTCTTTGTTGGCTCAACAGACATGGTTCGCAAAGTAGAAGAGTTTCTTGAACTAAACCAAGACTAAACCTCTCGTTTATCTCAAAATAACATCATTAAAAAAGCCAGCATTCACATGCTGGCTTTTTACTATTCAATGAGTTAAGTGTTCACTAGGTTATCGAATATCAAACTTCGATTCTGCGCCTCGTTCATAGTTGAAACGGAACCATTTATCGATGTCATCACAAATTCCAAGGTAAGTTTCACCACGGCGCCCTAGCGCTCTTGGATTTTGAGAACAATACTGAGTTTTACCCACTTCATAACCTTGGCCATAAGCGGCATACAAGTTTGCATCAATTGATGGTGAAGACGCAGCTTCAGCCAAACTTGCTTCAGTCTGCTTGGTTTTTCCTTTCAGCGCCATTTCCTCGCCAAAGCTCTGCCAATCGGTCGTATTCATTGATGTTGGTGGCGGGGTTTGCGCACAACCAAATAGCATTACTGATAGCACCAATAATATATATTTCATAATTTCCTCCTGATGGAAAAGACTAGCTCGTACATTGAGACTTTTAGCTATTACGTCAGAATGCTTCCAGTAGTTCATTCACTATAGCGGGTTGTTCCGCTTACACCAGTCACCCGAAAGTATTTCTTTATTAGCTGTTAGATCAAGCTGATACAAATATACCCATGCTAATCCAAATATAGTCTCTATTTGCTCGCGACGATACTCAACAGGAACATCTTCTAGCCGATCGAGCGACTCCAAAATTTCGTCGTTAATGATATAGACCTCGCCAGCGACACTTTTCTTTCCAAAAATCATCGCCGGATAGGCACCTAAATCAAAAAGGGCAAATGTCTCTGGTGTATCAAAGCGCCCTAACAACTCACAATGCTGCAAATAGTGATGATTGGATTGGCCTTGTCTCAAGGTGCCGTAGACGAACACAAGATGCTGCATAACCCCTCCACAAACCATTCATACTTTTACTTCGATGAATGGCTGAAACATTATCTACTCGAACTCAAATTGATAGAGAAGATCCACAGCACTGTCTAGACCTGATACGGCTTCAACATAGAGATCCTGCATCAATCGATAACGAACGGTAAACTCACCTAACGAGTTGAAGATACCCACGCCATACTTCACCTGTAAACCAGGCAGAATGTAGCCACTTACCGTTACTTGCGAGTCATCACCAGAACCTGCGGTATCCAGTTGTAAATCTTGCACACCAAACGCTTCACCGATTTCGCCGACAACCTTACCGCTCTTCGCCAAGCTCAAGCCAATTAAGGTGGTAGTCATCGAACCGCTCGACTCACCATCAATATCTTGGCCACGCAAAATATAAGACAGCGCATTTGCTTGAGGCATCGCAGGGTCAGAATAAATCTCGATGGTCGGCTCTGTCGCAGGCCCAGTCACTCGAATACCGGCGGTCACATCATCCTGAGTGTTGTCAGGGTTACGTATCGCATTGATTGCTACGTATGGCTGATCCGGAGGACCATTCATAAGAATCTTACCCTCTTCGATCAAAAGGTCTTGTCCGAATGATTGGTAAGTACCATCGACGATGTTCACTTCACCGGTAATGAATGGGCCTTGGTCTTTTTGAGCCACATTGAGCTTACCGACCAACTCACCTTCAAGGCCGAAAGCGGAAAGTTTAAAGTCATCGCCAATGGAGATATTAATATTAGTCATCACATTGAATGGAATCGTGTCTTCGTTTTCTGGCTCAAGATCTTTATTCAAGATAACTTGATCAGAAGAGACGCCGACCGCTGACGGTGGTAAGTCTTCAACAACAATACGTCCCCATGGCAACGCGATATCACCCGTAATTTTTGCAAGCTCAGGCGTGACATCAATGGTCATGTCAGGAACAACCTTAACCTTGACCATCGGTGGGATATCAACCATCAACTCATCGGCAAATACTCTGACATTAGAGTGCCATGCTTGAAGATCCTGCCAGTCCCCTGAACCCTCTATATCAAGATGGCCATCCGGTGTTTCAACATTGGCATCCAGCTTGGCGCTGTAGCCGTCAAAATCGAGGTCAATACGACCATCTTTAATATCCACTGGCGTGACATCGCCTTTAACTTGAATACCATCAACAGAGAATTGACCAAAGACTTGAGGATGCATCAAAGAGCCTTTTACTTTTAAATCACTCTCAAGATCGGCCTTCAATAGGCTGTATTCACCAAGAATCGGCTGTAAGAAATCCAGATGGAACGTTGTCAGCTTAATGGCCGCATCGACTATTTTGTCTTCAGCGAGAATATCCGGTAGCGATACCGTACCAGACAAGTCACCATTATCAGACACATCCAGTTTAAAGTCGGCGTTCAGTTGGTTGTCTTTCAGCTGTGCATTCAATGCAACGCTTTCCCAACCGAGTGTAATCGGCTCTCCAACTTGCTGAACAACCTGACCTTTCGGCATATCGACGCTAACCGTCACCTCCGGTTCACCTTGTTCCGACCACTTGGCATGAGCGGTCGCATTCACTAAGCCCTGTAGTTGCGTCTCTTTAGGCACAAAGGCTTTAATCTGTTCGAAATCGAATTGGTTGATCGCCAATTTCGCCTCACCCGACTTCCCGACACGAACGTCTTCATCCAGACATACACTCGAACCCGATTGATTCCAACAGTGTGCTTGTACATCAGCAAACTGCTTGTCGACATCCGCCTTAATCGCGACAGGTTGATCTAATACCCACGGTCCCTGTTGCGTGGTAATTTTGACTCTGTCTAACGACCCATCCCAAATAAGAGAAGGCTTTTGAATCAACTCACCGGAAATAACTAAGCTTGTAGACACGATGTCGGATATCACATCAAGTGTCACGGTATGCTTCTTCTCACCACCGCTTACCGTTAAGTCGATGCTTTCAACGCTTTGCTCTTGATAGGTTAAGTTCTTGGCTTTTAATACAAGGTCAGCTTGAGCTTCCGGTAATGGCAGTGGCACTACAGAGCCATTAAGCGATAACGATTCAAGCGTTGCCTCGTTATTCCAATCGACCTTATCAACATTTAAAGCAAGATCGACTTCAGGCTCTTTCGTTGGACCGCTCAGTTGGATGCTACCAATCACTCTGCCTTTCAACTCAGGAATACTTTTTGCGAGCTCAGGGAAGAAGATATCAACGCCCATGTCCCATTGCTTATCAAGCTCACCCAAAGCCTTAATCGAGTTAACACCGTGAGCTAAACTCAAACCACTGGTTTTCAGTTTAGGTTCGCCGCTCGCGCTGCGATCCGACGCTGACAACTGCCCTTCGATATCCAGAGGGTATTCTCGCAAGATCCCTTCGATATCCAGCTTAGGCAGTTCAATCGCCCAACCGCCCGCTTCGGTCAGCTCACCCGAAGTGACGATGCTTCCGCTAATGTTACCTTCGGCTTCTGGCCACTGCAGACCCGGTTGAATGTCTTTAAGCGTCACATCGGCTTGCCAATTAACGAGCTTCTTCCAGTTCGCTTTGACTACACCATTTAGTTCGCCACCCAAGGTATTCAGTTTCAAGCGTTCAAGTTCAATCTGTTCCGTGGTGCCTTTGCCTTGCAGATCTATTGTTAAGGCCGGAATTTCCTTACCATCCGCTTCGCCTTTAAGCTGCACATTAAAACCATCTAATGAACCATCGGCTTTGAACTTCTCGATAGCCGCTTGGTAGTCACTTTTCCCTGTCAGAGGCCATTGCGCTTTACCTCCCTCCAAAAGAAGGTCAAATGGCAGAGTTGGCTCTAAGGGTTGAATCTCCCCAGACAGTTTTGCCTCTATCAATTCAGAAAACTGAGACTCTAGGCTTAACTTAGCCACGCTGCCTTGTGCTTTCAGCGATAACTTCTGACCAGCGAGGTCGGTTTCTTTCACCAAAGCATCTAAAGAAAGATCTAACGGGTAGCCCTCTTTAAGCTCAACCTTAGCCGCAAGGTTAGCGCTTGCTTGTGGCATATCGAGCTCTAGAGCGGAAACATCTACCGTATGTTTACCTGCTCGAGCTTCTAACCCAAGGTGGTTCACTACAATTGGGGTTTCTTGTTCTAAGGTGAAACGGTTTAGGTCAAAACGCTCCAGTACAACCTGTAAAGGAATCCAGACTTCAGGTAGCTCGATCGCTGTTTTAGCGGTTGATTCTGGCTCTACTGTTTTTGTTTGCGGTTCTTCTGTCGACTCAGCAAGCTTAACCTTTAGGTCATTGAACAAAGTTGGCGACACCGTCAGCTTTTCACCCTGCATGCTCAGAGCCGTTGAGAACAAGCTCCATTCGATCTCATGACCCAAGATATTCAGTTTGATATCAGACAAAGCAATACGGTTGATCACGATTGGTAGTGGTGTTTTCACCGATGTCACTGGCGGAGTCGGTTCTGTTTCTTCTGTAGAGGCAGGAGGCAATTCAGTAAATGCGAAGTCCAAACCTTGAATCGCTAAGCGGTCGACACACAACTTAGGGTCGAGTAAACATCGAGGATTAATCGCCAAGTTCAGCTTTTGAACCTTGGTGTCGATATGCAGGCTGTCATCTTTAAACTGAACATTATTAAGCGTAAAACTTGGGAACAGAGCCCCTTTGGTGCTTTCCACTTTGAGTTGTGGCAATGCTTTTTCAGCGCCCCATAGCACTGTGTTCAACCCTGGATTGGTGAACAAAACAAAACCGAGCAGGGCTATCAACAACAGCAAAATAGACGTCAACGAAATTGACGTCCATTTAATGCATTTGCCCATCACTTTGATCATAATTCTGGCCCTAAACTAAAGTGCAGTTGGAACTCATCGCCTTTCTTCGCATCTAGACCCCAAGCAAAATCTAAACTCACAGGACCGACAGGCGACGCCCAACGAACCCCGACACCGGTACCATGTTTCCATTCAGGCTTGTCATTGAATGCATCACCAATATCGTAGAAAGCCGCACCCCACCAATTACCAACCAAGCGGTATTGGTATTCAAACGAGCTGGTTGCAATGAATTTTGCACCCGTTAGTGCACCACTTTCATCACGAGGAGATATAGATTCATAACCATAACCACGGATACTGTTGTCACCACCGGCAAAGAACCTCAGCGAGGGAGACAGTTTCTCAAATTCATCGGCAAAGTTTCCGCCGAACTGAAGTCGAGTTAAGCCTCGGTGATTGTTACCGATGCTGCGAATCCATGCCGTTTGTCCTTGAAAACGCACCACCTTAGTTTCAGACAACAAGGTGTCATCGCCCGCTTCAACCATGATGGTTTGCTTGTCGCCCCACATTGGCATCGAGCCACCACGAGTTCGAGTTCGCGAGAAAGAGATACCCGGCAACACGAATTGCGCTAAGTCATCTTGCAAGCCTTGTTCATAGTTTTCGATCAAGTATCGAATGAACACTGTGCGTTGCCAGCCGTTATCCAGACGCCAATACCTTTCTAAGGCTAGGTTCGATTCCAAACTCTTAGTATCACGGTTATCTAAGTTCTTCATGCCGTACTTAATTTGATAATAGTCATTAAGCACATCATCTAACGGAATCTTATAAGTCGCAGTAATCGTCTGTTCGGGCTTAGAAATCGATAGGCTGCTATTGAAGCTATGCCCTCGGTCGTTAACCCAAGGCTTCTTCCATTTAAGGGTACCTTTTACACCAAGATCGGTTGAAACACCGATACCGGTTTCAATTTGATTGCGCGCTTGCGGTGCAAGGCTAACCTTCATCGGAATTTCTCTGCCTTCACCCAGTTCGCTTAAATCCGGTTCAACAAATACAGAAGAGAACCAATCCGTATTAGACAGGTTTTGGTTATACTCGCCGACTTTGGTAATCGAATAAGGTTCGCCATCTTCAAATGGTTTGAGTGATTGCACCTTGTCATCTCTGATCTGACTGCCAGTAACCTGAGTCGTGCCAAAGTGATAACGAATACCACTGTTGTAATGAAGACGAACGTAAGCACGCTTTAATTCCGGGGCAACCTCTAACTTGCTGACCTCATACGCACCATCAAAATAGCCTTTCGCTAATCCAAGGTTACGCATCGACGATTTCAAAGAATCGTAACTACCATGATTGAGAACCGAGCCTTTAGAAAGCTTGCTCTTGGCGATCAAAGCCAAAAAGTCAGGATCATCTTTTGCTTCGCCGCTAAGCACGATATCAGATGTATAAATGAGAACCGGTTCGCCCGGCTCAACAGAAACAATGAGCTCAGAATCATCTTCAGAGTGAGAAAATTTGATTGTAGGTTGGTAGTAACCCAACGCATTGAGGGCTTCTTTGATCATAGATTCCAGACGAGATTGGAACCTTAGTGAAATCGCATACTCTTCTTCAGGAATGGCACTTAGATAAGCATCAACATTGTCCTCAAGCGCTCCATCAAGCCCTTTAATCTCAAGGGATACGTCGGCATAAGCAAGCGTCGATGACAGTAGAGTGCCAATCAGAACTGGTAAAGTTTTTCTTATCATGTTTAATTGGTTGAAGAAGTTATCAATACGTTAATAAGTGAAAAGAAATAATACCGCTAAAAAGCCATTGAGTCTGTAACAAATCTGGTAATAACACGGTCTAATTTAAAGACTTAGTCAATATTAACCAACCGTTAATATGAACCTAGAGTGAAATTAGACCAACGCGGTAAACGTATGCGAAAAGGAATATAACATGCTAAACAAACAACAACTGGTTTCCGCAACAACCGCTTTACCGGGAAATGCGAACCCAATCCAAATCACTGAGCGCCATTTCGTTAATCAAACGGATCTACTTGATCCGCCTACGGGTTCTCAACAAGAAGTTCTGCTCGGTATGGGGTGTTTCTGGGGAGCTGAACGTCTGTTCTGGCAATTAAAGGGCGTTGTCTCTACCTCAGTTGGTTACGCAGGTGGATACACAGTAAACCCAACCTATGAACAAGTATGCTCAGGACAAACAGGCCATACTGAAGTAGTTCGTGTTGTTTTTGATAGCGAGCAAACCTCATTAGCAACGTTGCTTGAAACCTTCTGGGAAAGTCACGATCCCACTCAAGGTATGCGCCAAGGTAATGATTTAGGCACTCAATATCGCTCCGCTATCTACACCTTCAGTGAGCAACAACAATTGGTTGCTGAACAATCTAAGCAGGAATACCAACGAGCGGTCACTGAATCATTAGGCAACGAGATCACGACGGAAGTTCTGCCAGCCGGAAAGTATTTTTTTGCGGAAACGTACCACCAGCAGTATCTAGCAAAAAATCCTAATGGCTACTGTGGTTTAGGTGGAACCGGTGTGTGCTTCCCACCACAATAAACGGTGCTAGGCCGTAAACTAAAACGACATCCATTAAAAAAGGGCTTCCATTAAGAAGCCCTTTTTCATTGTTATCTATTTCGCATGAGACAAATCGATAAGTGTCAGTTACACCGGCAGCGCAGCAATCGTACCGTTAACTTCTTTAAAAATGGTGAGCTTTTGTTTGTCTGAAACTTCAGGAAGAAGCACTTTGCCTTGGTCGAAGCGAAACTCTCCGATACCTTCAATAGCAAACTGGCCTTTGAACAGGACTTTAACGAAACGCGCCACTTGGTGTGGACGGTAAGTAGAAAATTTTCTTAACATAATACAACCTCAATTCCATTTGAGTACTACAGTTACCTGCCTGAACATCGCCTTGTTCAAAGCACATATAATCGCTAAATCCTTTAGCAAACAGCAAGATAATCTATTGTTCATCTCGATATTGATGCATTATACCTTTTGATAACAAGCCTGCAACTTATTTCTACATCGTACGATAAAAAAGTTAAAGAGGCATTTTTCAAATTTCATATTATACTTCCAGTGCAAACCAATAAGCGGAACAAAAATATAATGAAAAACAAAACTCTACTGGCTTTTTTAGCCGCAGCCTCTCCACTCTTCGCCAATGCTCACAACCTATCTGTAGGTGAAACTCTGCCTGCTGTCGATGTTAGCAATTATGGTGAAATCGTACTAAACGACGGAAATACCGGATATCAAGCTTGGGCGACCAACAATCTCCTAGGTAAAGTTCGTGTCGTTCAAGCTATCGCTGGCCGTAGCAGCTCTAAAGAGCTCAACGCACCACTGATGGCAGCCATTACAGCATCTAAATTCTCAGAAGACATCTACCAAACCACCACCATCATCAACCAAGATGATGCTATCTGGGGCACCGGTTCTTTTGTGAAATCGTCTGCCGAAAGCAGTAAAGAAGAATTTCCATGGTCTTCTATGGTGTTAGATGAAGACGGATCCGTCGCGTCATCATGGGCTTTAGCAGAAGAAAGCTCAGCGATTATCGTTCAAGACAAACAAGGTAAAATATTGTTTGTCAAAGAAGGCGCTCTCAACGAATCAGAAGTCACGCAAGTTATTGAATTGATTAAAGCGAGCCTTTAATCAGATAATCGCGTCTTTTTCGAGACCTGACCAAAGGATATTGTTATATTATAACAGTATCCTTTTTTAATTCTGTGGTTAATCATCCTCATGTGGCAAAACACACCTAACAATGTGAAACGCAAAACAGGCTTCTTGCTTGGGCTGATGCTCATGTTAAGCGTGTTAGCGGCAACACATATGGTGGATATTGACCCCGATCACCACACTTCGCATCACTGTGAGCTGTTTTCGATAAATCAGTTCATTACTGCGCACTCACTGCCACAAGTTCCAGAGTTCCATTCCGAATTTACAGCCACGATTACAGAGTCAGTAATTTCGTTACAGCGCCTGTATTTCGCTTATTTAGCACGTTCACCTCCTGTAAATATCGCTTAATTACCACTACTTTTTAATTAACCTTTATTCAGGAAAAAAACATGAAACCTACTATTTTAGCCGTTGTTATCGGCATGACTGTCTCAACGAATGTTCTAGCTAACGAAGAATTCCGCTCTCACGAAGCACACGTGCACGGTAAAGTTGAAGTGAACATCGCTCAAGATGGGCAAGAGCTGCTTGTTGAAGTAACAGCTCCCGGCGCTGATGTGGTTGGCTTTGAGCATGCTCCAGAAACTGCCGAGCAAAAGAAAGCGTTTGAACAAGCTATCGCGCAACTGAACAAGCCAGAAGAACTATTTGGTTTCAACAATGCAAGCTGTACTCTGAAGTTCAAGTCAGTGACGAACACCCTAGAAGACGATCATGATGACCATGAAGGCCATGACCACGCTGAAGGCGAACATGACGACCACGAAGGCCATGACCACGCTGAAGGCGAACATGACGAACACGAAGGCCATGACCACGCTGAGCACGATCATGACGAACACAAAGACCATGACCATGCTGAACACGATCATGACGACCACGAAGGCCATGACCATGCTGAACACGATCATGATGACCATAAAGACCATGACCACTCGGAACACGGTCATGATGACCACGAAGGCCATGACCATTCAGAAGGTGGCCACGGTGAATTCACGGTTGAGTATCACTACCAATGTTCAGACATTGCGAAACTCGATACGGTGAGCACTCAATGGTTCTCTAAGTTCAGCAACACAAAATCAATGACGGTGAACCTGCTAACTGACAGCGCTCAAATTCAAGAAGTGCTTAACGCAGATCGTATTAGTTTTCGATTCTAATCAGTATTAGATTGAATTAAACGTAGATAAGCAGCCAAGTAAGTATTCACTTACTTGGCTGTACAAATCGGTGTGCTCTGGGAATTTATTATTCGAATAACTGTCCAGTAGATACACCGCTTTAATTATTGGAGCTAATATGTCTTCTGACAGTTCATCACTTGTCGTCAAACTCGAAAATATCAGCTTTCGTTGGAAGCCTGAGCTATCCCCAACTCTAGAGATCCCTTCACTGCACATCCAACCCCAAGAGCACCTTTTCATTAAAGGTCCCAGTGGTTGCGGGAAATCGACATTATTAGGGCTGCTGACCGGAATTAACCAAGCAGATCAAGGTGAAGTCTCTATCTTAGGCCAAGACCTCACTCAGCTGACACCTCGTCAAAGAGACAAATTCAGAGCCGATCATATTGGTTATATATTCCAACAATTTAACCTGCTTCCTTACCTGTCTGTGATCGACAACGTGACGCTTCCTTGTCAGTTCTCAACAATTCGCAAGCAGCAAGTCACTGAAAGTAAGAGCAGCCTGCAAGCCACCGCCCAAGATTTATTGTTACGCCTAAAACTGCCTCAAGCTCTAATGGATAAGCCCGTTACTGAGTTGAGTATTGGCCAACAACAGCGTGTCGCGGCAGCTCGTGCCTTAATCGGCCAACCAAAGATCATCATTGCCGATGAACCGACATCCGCTTTGGATCATGACAACCGAGAAGCTTTTATCGAACTGTTGCTAGAGCAAGCCAACCAAGCGGGTTCTACTCTGATCTTTGTTAGTCATGATCCCACACTAGAAAAGCTGTTCACTCGAACCATAGATTTAAAAACCGTTAACCAAGCTAAGGTTGTCGTATGAAAGTAATTACTCACTTAGCCTTAAAAAGCGTACTCAACCGTAAAGCCACCGCTATTCTGACCATTCTCACAGTAGCAGTGTCCGTCATTCTCTTGCTCGGTGTTGAACGCGTTAGAACCGAAGCAAAGAGCAGCTTTGCCAATACGATTTCAGGTACTGACCTTATCGTCGGTGGCCGCTCTGGTCAGGTAAATCTGCTGCTTTATTCCGTATTTCGAATCGGTAATGCGACCAACAACATCGACTGGAAAAGCTATGAAGAATTTAGCCAGCACAACGCGGTAAAGTGGGCGATCCCCATCTCACTGGGGGATTCACATAAAGGCTTCCGTGTCATGGGCACAAACCATAGCTACTTTGAAAACTATCGCTATGGAAGTAAGCAATCACTTACTTTTCAAGAAGGAAAAGAATTCAATCAGCTATTTGATGTGGTGATTGGTGCCGATGTCGCGAAGAAGTTAGATTACAAGATTGGTGATCACATCATTCTGGCGCACGGTATCAGTGATGTTGCCTTCAGTCGCCACGACAACCTACCCTTCACAATTGTGGGCATACTCGCGCCAACCGGAACACCGGTAGATAAAACCGTGCATGTTTCGTTAGAGGCCATTGAAGCGATTCACGTTGGCTGGGAATCAGGTGCCAACTTAGGTCACACGCCAGATGCTGAAACGCTCAAGACCTACGATTTCCAACCTAAACAGATTACCGCAATGATGGTGGGGCTTAAATCGAAGATTCAAACCTTCGCACTGCAACGAGAAATCAATAACTACCGCCAAGAGCCGTTGAGCGCCATTATGCCGGGCATTGCTCTGCATGAATTGTGGGGAATGATGGCCGTCGCAGAACAAGCACTATTAATTGTGTCAGGGTTTGTTGTAATCGCGGGACTGTTAGGGATGCTGAGTAGTCTACTCACTAGTTTGCAAGAAAGACGTCGAGAGATGGCCATTCTGCGGGCGATGGGCGCAAGGCCTCGCCATGTATTTGGTTTGCTAATTAGTGAAGCCAGTGCACTGACCTTCCTCGGTATCACATTGGGTGTTGCCGTGTTGTTTGCTCTAATCGCAGTAGTTGCTCCTATTGTGCAACAAAGTTATGGTATCAACATATCGATATCCGCAATCACACCTCATGAGTGGAAACTGCTTATGTTGGTGCAAGTTGCCGGAATCATTATCGGCTTTATTCCCGCTTTCAGGGCTTACCGTCAGTCATTGTCTGATGGCATGACTATTCGAATCTAAAATAGGAACCTACGATGCAACGCAAATTCCTACTGATACTTGGGTTACTTATGTTCCCATTTATCAGCACAGCTCACGCTGACACCACTCAGACTGACGAATCGGTATTAACACTCGATTGGATTGACTTAATTCCTGAATCGGAACGAGCACAACTAGATTCATTTGGCATGCCGATGGTTAACCACGACAGTATGGACAAACCTCAACAATCGACACTTGGCGCTGTTCGTCCGGAGTTGAATGGCAGCACTGTGAAGATTCCAGGCTTTGTGATTCCATTGGAAGGCGATGAGAACATGATCACGGAGTTTCTGTTGGTGCCTTACTTTGGCGCATGTATCCATGTGCCACCGCCGCCACCGAACCAAATCATCTATGTGAAGTTCCCTAAAGGTGCGCCGATCCAGCAGTTATGGGATGTGATCTATTTAGTCGGTACGCTGAAAACGGAATCAATAAGCCACGACTTAGCTCAGACAGGTTACCTGATTGAAGGTACTGCAATAGAAGAATATGACGACATGTAGTCATTAGAAGGGTGGCTCAAGGATGAGCTGCCGTCACTGAACAAAAGATATTATTCAATAACAGTTTTATAACGATATTGTTTGACTAGATTACGCGATATAATTAGACAAATAAGCTAGCACGGCTACATAAGTAGCGAGTAATAACCCTATACTAAGCTGTTTCTTCAGCTTGTTATCATTGACTTGATTCATAACTCCTCCTTGAGAATTACAACAAATTTAACATTTTATTATCATTATAAAAAGTAAAATTTTGTTGAAGTCTTCAACTCTGCACGCAAAATCTAGCCACCAATACGATAAAGAGTTACATTTTAGACAGTTATACCAATCACAGTAAGTAAGTGTTCAGAAGTAGCGTAGGAAAAAAGCGTGAGAACAAGGCGACTCTTTTCGATAAGTAGTTATTCTACAATCAAAATTGCTAACGCAATTATCGAGCGTTTTAACAAGCTAGGGCGAGCAATTAATTACTACGATTGGTATTGAGTCGTCTCCTAACGGTACTCTTATGTCAGAAACCAAACAGCCAGTGATCATTGAACATGCTAGCGATACACAGCACAAGCATGAGAAAAAGCCTCATATTGCCGACAGCACAAGTAGAATGCTGCACATCGCACAAAGCTTCGGCTTAGATTCTTTAATCAGTCATAGTGCAAAACCAAGCGATAAAGCTGAGAGTACGCTTATCGAGCGGGCGCTATTACGAGAGAAGAAACGCAAAGAACTGCGTCAAAAGAATCTAGAACAGATTCTGAAATTGGCGCACTCTTCATGTAAGGATGAAGCGGCTGGAGATCCTGATCAGGACTGGTTATATCGCTTTTTCGATATGGCACAAGAGATCCACAATACATCGATGCAGAGACTATGGGCTCAGGTATTAAAAAGAGAGGTCACCAACCCAGGTTCAACGTCGATGAAGGCGCTGCAGATCTTGCAGGACATGACACCAAAAGAAGCACTCACCCTACAAAGAGCGGCTTCACTTGGCTGTAGTTTTGGTAGTGATAGCAGCAGAAAGCTATTACTTGGTTTTAAATCTCATGCTGGAATATTCAGCTTCGGCAAAAGAGACACCACCAACACCATCAACCTTGGTGGGCACAACCTGCCCTACTCTAGCCTGCTCCATTTGATTGAGCTCGGTATCATTCTAGGCACTGAATTAGAGTCTGGTGAGATTGATTTCGACCCAGCGTTGCACCTGACTTATCAAGGTAAGAGCATGTCACTGGCGCCTATATCAAAAGGGGTCAAGCTGGTTTACTACCGATTCAGTCCAACAGGCAATGAGCTGTGTACCTTACTTGGCAACAAACCCAACATGCAGTATTACGACCAACTGATTGCTCTATTGAGTCAGAAATTTACGGTACAAACAGAAGTGAAAAGCAGTGTGAATTACACCGTCTAGTAATGACGGTGTACACAGTAAAGAATATTGAGAAGAGTAAAGAGAATCTAGAGGATAGGTTTCTTGTCTCGGTAAACCAAGGCTGCTCTATTTATCCATCATGAATAAGCAGATAAGCAGGCGAGTAGCCTTAGTCATACCAACGATCTCAATTGGCTAAAATATTACGCTTCTCTAAAGCATCAATACACAATTCGACCAGTTCATCGAGTGTCTTCTCACCCGCAGGTAGATCTATCTCAGGGTTCTGAGGCGCTTCGTACACTGAGCTAATGCCAGTAAAATTCGGGATTTCTCCAGCGCGCGCTTTCTTATACAAACCTTTAGGATCGCGCTGTTCGCAAACCTCAAGAGGCGTATTAACAAACACCTCTAGAAACTCACCTTCAGGCAATAAATCACGCACCAACTGTCTCTCCGCTTGATGTGGAGAAATAAACGCAGACAATACGATCAAACCCGCATCCGCCATCAATTTAGCAAGTTCACCAATACGACGAATATTCTCTCGACGGTCTTGCTCAGAGAAACCAAGATCGCTACATAATCCGTGACGAACATTATCGCCATCCAATAAGTAAGTATGGTAACCAAGCTGTGCCAAGCGGTTTTCTAATGCTCCAGCGACTGTTGACTTCCCAGAACCAGATAATCCCGTGAACCAGAGCACGGCTGGCTTTTGTGATTTCAGATTAGAGCGGAATGCTTTATCAATCGAGTGTTGATGCCACACAACATTCTCATCTTTTGGTTTGAGTACTGCGGTCATAATTAGTCCTTTAAATAAACAGCATTAAAATGGGAAAAAGTAAGGAATTAGGGTCAGCACCAAGCCCGAATAGACAATCGAGATTGGGATGCCGATACGTAGATAATCGGTGAGATGATAATTACCTACGCTATAAACAAGTAAATTGGTTTGGTAGCCGTATGGCGAAATAAAGCTGGCGCTGGCACCAAACAGAACCGCCATAATGAATGGCATAGGGTCAACGCCATAGCCGATAGCCATGCTGTAGCCAATTGGGAACGAGAGTGCTGCAGCCGCATTATTGGTCACTAACTCAGTCAGAACCAAGGTCATGAAATAGGTCGCAACTAACGCACCGAACACGCCCCAGCCATTAAAGGCTTCCATAAACATCAGCCCCATACGCTCAGACAAACCCGATGAAATCATCAGTTGAGCAATAGAAAGTGCAGAGCCAACGATCACCACAATATCAACCGGAAAACGGCGACGAAGCTCACCAAGTTGCACCACGCCAAAGGCCACCAGCAACAGTAAGAAACCAGCCAGCCCTTTGATAATCGGTACGACTTCAGCAAGGGCTAAACCAATCACACTGGCAAAACCGAGCAATACAAACGTCGATTTATCCGCATCAAGCTTGGCACTCGAGTCCAAGTCATTCATCAACACAAACTCTTTGTTGTGTTGTTGACGCTGCTCTTCAAAACGCTTACCGGGAACCAAAATCAAGGTATCCCCAGCGGTTAGTGTGATGTTTCCAAGGCCACCTTCTAGGCGTTCATGACCGCGACGAATAGCAACCACAACCGCATCAAAACGATCTCTGAACTGGCTGGTTTTCAGGGTTTTATTACAGAAGCTTGCCGACGAACTCACCACGACCTCAACAAAACTCTGGCCGTTAAGGTGATGCTGACCAAACAGAGTTAATCCTTGAATTTCTTGCAGTGTCGCTACGCTTTCAACGTCGCCACAAAACAACAGTCGGTCACGAGCTTGCAGTATGAAGTCAGGGTCTATAGACGCTGTTGTTTTACCGTCTCGAATCACTTCCGCTAAGAACAATTTTCTCAGAGCTCTAAGATTATTTTCGCTTACACTGCGGCCAACTAACGGTGAGCCGGGCTCAACTCTAGCTTCTAGAAAGTAAGGCAGATCATCTTGGGAACCATCATCGTAGCTTGGTAAGAAGTAACTCAGAGGGATAAGGATCAACACACCACCGACCAAGACCGCTAAACCGATCAAGGTTGGTGTGAAAAAGTTTAAACTCGGCAATCCTGCATCTTCAACAAAGCTATTGATGATCAAATTAGTTGAAGTGCCGATCAATGTCAGCGTTCCACCTAAGATGGCAGCGTATGACAGAGGGATAAGCAGTTTAGATGGCGCATGTTGCTGATTACGTTTGATCGCTCCGATCAAAGAGACAACCACCGCCGTATTATTGGTAAAAGAAGAAAGTAACGCTGTGGAAATACCCAACTTCGCAACCACGGTACCTAGCCTACCTTCAGAGATATTGCGGCTAACCCAGCTGATTAAGCGAGTTT
Organism: Vibrio lentus; assembly: GCF_002875945.1. Taxonomy (GTDB): domain Bacteria; phylum Pseudomonadota; class Gammaproteobacteria; order Enterobacterales; family Vibrionaceae; genus Vibrio; species Vibrio apostichopi. The sequence goes on along the minus strand of NZ_MCZK01000167.1, from coordinate 29,686 downwards.
TCTCCAACGCACTTGAGGCGAGGATCAAAAGAATTAAAGTCAGTAACGAGGAGTTAGTGAAGTTATTGGCTAAGCTCGACAAGTCGATCATACCAGCCATAAAAGCAATAAACGCCGCGCCAGCAAAGATAAAGCTTGGCTTAATACGGGTAACGAGCAGGCAAGTAATGATGCCGAGCAAAATCGCTAATACAAATCCTTGTTGCCACATATACCCGTCCTTTATGGCGGAAACAATGAGTTTCCGCCTGATTCAATAAGCTGTTGCTTGGTCGTTTATGACTTCAGTAGTTGGCTTAAATCTTTGGCATCCCAATGAGGAAAATGCTTACGAACCAGAGCATTGAACTCAAGTTCAAATGCAGAGAAGTTACCGACTTGCTGTTCAACAGAGTCCAAACGGTCTCGAATCAAACCCGCACCAACCGTCACGTTGGTTAGACGGTCGATAACGATGAAACCACCGGTATCCGCACTCTCACGGTATTTATCCAATGCGACAGTCTCGTTCAAAGACCACTCACACAAGCCAATACCATTCAGTGGTAACTCATCGACAGCGTGGGTCGACAGGTTGTTGATGTCATATTGGTGACGAACCGTTTCAACCTGACCGACGGTTTTCTTGCCTGCGATTTTGATGTCGTAAGCTTTACCCGGTTGCAGTGGTTGTTCTGTCATCCACACGATATCTGCCAATACATGGTTGGTGGATTCAATTTGCGCATTTTCCAACACAATCAAATCGCCACGACTGATATCGATCTCATCTTCAAGAGTCAGCGTTACCGCCAAGCCCGCTTGTGCTGATTCAAGTTCACCATCAAAGGTCACAATGCTTGCCACCTTAGAGGTTTTACCTGAAGGCAACGCCTTGATTTCATCACCCACGCTGACACGACCTGAAGCCACTGTGCCGGCAAAGCCTCGGAAATCTAGGTTAGGACGATTGACGTACTGCACTGGGAATCGGAATTCACCCGCAGAGCGTTTTTGGTCAATGTCGACGTTCTCTAGTACCTCCAATAGAGATGGGCCTTCGAACCATGCAAGCTCTTTACTTGGTGCAGCAACGTTAATGCCTTCAAGTGCCGAAACGGGCAAGATCTGAATGTTGGTCTCACCCTCTAAGTTTTCTGCAAACTCTAGATACTGATCGCGAATCTCCTCAAAACGATCTTGCGAGTACTCGACGAGATCCATTTTGTTGACTGCGACGATGAAATGCTTCAAACCAAGTAGGTTAGAAATAAACGAGTGACGACGTGTTTGATCCAGTACACCCTTGCGAGCATCAATCAGGATCACAGCCAGATCACACGTTGAAGCGCCTGTTGCCATGTTACGTGTGTACTGCTCATGCCCTGGGGTATCAGCAATAATGAATTTACGCTTTTGCGTCGAGAAGTAGCGGTAAGCCACGTCGATCGTGATGCCTTGCTCACGCTCAGCCTGCAAGCCATCAACAAGCAGTGCCAAATCAGGTTTCTCACCCGTAGTACCCACTCGTTGGCTATCTGAGTGAACCGCTGCTAGCTGATCTTCATAAATCTGTTTTGTATCATGGAGCAAGCGACCGATTAACGTACTTTTACCATCGTCTACCGAGCCACAAGTTAAAAATCTAAGCATAGATTTATGCTGATGCTGACTTAGATAACCTTCAATCCCTAGTTCAGCCAATTCGGCTTCTACTGCACTATTCATTTTTCTTTCCTTAGATTCTTAGAAATAACCTTGGCGCTTTTTCAGCTCCATTGAGCCCGACTGATCATGGTCAATCGCTCGACCTTGACGCTCACTGGATGTTGCCACCAGCATCTCTTCAATAATGCCTGTTAGCGTGTTCGCCTCAGATTCAACGGCTCCGGTCAGTGGGTAACAACCCAAAGTACGGAAGCGAACGCTTTTCTCTTCAATCACTTCACCTTCTTGCAGCTCCATACGGTCATCATCAACCATGATCAACATGCCATCACGCTCAACCACAGGACGTTTGTCTGAAAGGTAAAGTGGAACAATATCGATGCTCTCTAGGTAGATGTATTGCCAGATATCGAGCTCAGTCCAGTTAGATAGCGGGAATACACGAATGCTTTCGCCTTTATTAACCTGGCCGTTATAGGTATGCCAAAGTTCAGGGCGCTGGTTTTTTGGATCCCATGTGTGGTTCTTGTCGCGGAAAGAATAAACACGCTCTTTCGCTCGAGATTTTTCTTCATCACGACGCGCACCACCAAAAGCGGCATCGAACCCGTACTTGTTTAACGCCTGCTTAAGGCCTTGAGTTTTCATGATGTCAGTGTGCTTGGAAGAACCATGTACGAATGGGCTACATCCCATCTCAATACCTTCTGGGTTCTTATGTACTAAAAGGTCGAAGCCGTACTTTTTAGCCGTACGATCACGAAACTCAATCATCTCGCGGAATTTCCAATCCGTATCAACGTGTAATAGTGGGAATGGAATCTTGCCTGGATAAAACGCTTTGCGAGCTAAATGAAGCATCACAGAAGAATCTTTACCGATGGAGTACATCATCACTGGGTTATCAAACTCAGCAGCAACTTCACGGATAATATGAATACTTTCCGCTTCAAGCTGTTTTAGGTGGGTTAAACGTTCTTGGTCCATTTCAGTGCTTCCTTTAAGGCTCGCAGTACGAGCAATTCATTACTTGGTCTTGCCAAGCAAGGGATTTAACTCATCCACTTGAGTGAATGGGAGTATTGGCACTAGAAGAAAACAGAAGCTTCGTTTTGAGCTATCCTTGCTATTCATCTGCCTGATACGTCCTTGATATAGGCATTATGACGAGCCTCTCATATTACTGGAAATTCTAAAATTTCATTTTTTATTCGAAAAGCTGATAAGGGATGAGATTCATCGATAAATAGGTGAAATGAATGGACTAATACTATCGATGTGATTTGTACATTGATTGAGCAGGTTTGGGAGGCGTCTTGCAGAACACCATAAAGTAATCGATCTAAGTCACGAATTAACATTCGTTGTAATCATTGTTTCATTCGGTTTTGTTACATTACGCAACGAATTTTCTACTATCCACTTTGGAGCTACAAAATGAAAGTTGCAATGAAACCTTTATCATTGGCTGTACTTGCGGGTCTTGGTTTGACTCTAGCAGGCTGCACAACAACACCAGATACCGATGAAGTGATTAAATTACGTGTCGTAGAAACGACGGATATCCATACCAACCTAATGGATTACGACTACTACAAAGACAAGCCATCGAAAAAAATTGGCTTAGCACGTACTGCAACTCTAGTAAAAGAAGCTCAAAGCGAAGTAACCAACAGCGTATTAGTTGATAACGGTGACTTGCTGCAAGGTAGCCCAATGGGTGACTACATGGCAGATAAAGGCATCGAAGCGGGCGAAGTTCACCCTGCATATAAAGCAATGAATCAACTAAGCTACGACGCTGCAAACCTAGGTAACCACGAATTCAACTACGGTCTTGAGTTCCTAGAAGAGTCGATCAATGACGCTGATTTCCCATACATCAGTGCTAACGTTTACGACGCAGAAACCAAAGAACACTACTTCACGCCTTACATCATCAAGACGCACACGTTTGAAGATACAGCAGGCGTAGAGCATGAAGTAAAAGTGGGTTACATCGGTTTTGTTCCACCACAAATCATGACGTGGGATAAGAAGAACCTAGAAGGCAAAGTGATCGCTCGTGACATCATTGAGACAGCTAACGAGTTAGTACCTCAAATGAAAGCGGAAGGCGCTGAAGTTATCGTTGCTATCCCTCACTCAGGCGTATCAACTGACCCATACAAAAATGGCGAAGAGAACTCAACGTTCTACCTATCTGAAGTAGATGGCATTGATGCAATCGCATTCGGCCACTCTCACGCAGTGTTCCCAGGTAAAGGTTTTGATGACATCCAAGGCATCGATAACGAAACTGGCACAATGAACGGCGTTGCGGCAGTAATGCCAGGTCGTTGGGGTAGCCACGTTGGTGTTATGGATCTAACACTTGCGCAAAAAGACGGTAAGTGGGAAGTCGTTAAAGGCCAATCAGAAGCTCGCCCTATCTACGACAAGATCGAGAAGAAGTCGCTTGCTGCAGCTGATGAAGGCATCGTAACAGCACTAGAAAAAGACCACGCAGGTACTCGTGAATTTGTTAACCAACCGATTGGTAAAGCAGACGACGTGATGTACAGCTTCCTATCTCTAGTGCAAGACGATCCAACAGTACAAATCGTTAACCTTGCACAGAAAGATTACGTTGAACAGTTCATCCAAGGCGACCCAGACCTAGATGGTACGCCAGTACTTTCTGCAGCTGCACCATTTAAAGCCGGTGGTCGTAAGAATGACCCAGCGAACTTCACTGAAGTTGAATCTGGTCAACTGACATTCCGTAACGCAGCTGACTTGTACCTTTACCCGAACACGCTAGTCGCGATGAAGGTAACAGGCCACGAAGTAAAAGAGTGGCTTGAGTGTTCTGCTGGTCAGTTCAACCAAGTTGATGTTAACTCAACAGCACCACAACAGTTGATCGAGTGGGATAATTTCCGTACTTACAACTTCGATGTTATCGACGGTGTTGATTACCAAATCGACGTAACTCAACCTGCGAAATACGATGCAAACTGTAAAGTCGTTAACCCTGACTCACAACGTATTGTTGGCCTAACTTACCAAGGTAAGCCAATCGACATGAAGCAAGACTTCCTGATCGCAACCAACAACTACCGTGCGTACAGTGCTAAGTTCCCAGGCACGGGTGAAGACTTCATCGCATTTGATGCTCCAGATGAGAACCGTACTGTTCTTGCAAACTACATCTCTCGCGTAAGCAAAGAGCAAGGTCAAGTTAGCCCAACAGCTGATAACAACTGGTCATTTGCGCCAATCAAAACGGATAACAAACTAGATATCCGCTTTGAAACATCTCCAAGCGACAAAGCGGCAGAGTTCATCAAAGAAAAGGGTCAATACCCGATGAAACGTGTTGCGACTGACGATGTTGGTTTTGCTGTTTACCAGATTGACCTAACTAAATAGATTACCCAGTAATCCATAGTTAACGTTCTGAAAGGCTGAGTTTAACGACTCAGCCTTTTTCTTTTGTTATTTAGAAATCGCCTCCACCGACCTACTTTTGTCACCGTAAACGCCCGCTGATTCAGCATCCAAACAGCACGACTCAAACCGTCAATCGATTTAAGCCCCTACAAAAAAACGCTAATCCGCTGTAAGTTTTTCTCTGCTCCTCCTGTCTATTTAATTTACTACACTCAATGAATGGCCAATAAGCCATTCATTTATAGGATAGATAAGGACATTTAATGAGCACCGTCGAGAGCATTCAAGCATGGTTAAATACAGGAGAAGAATCGCTGCTATGGCTGATGCTTGGCATTATTGCGCTTTCTTATCTGCTTGAAGATCTGGCGATTGTTACAGCGGCAGGTTTAGCGACTCAAGGTCTCATACTTCCTCAATATGCGCTGCTTGCTATTTTTATCGGCATTGCCACAGGTGATCTCGGCCTCTATTACCTAGGTAAATCAGGACGTTATTTCCGAGGCGTTCGTTACAAAGCCCTCACCAACCGATACTTTCGTGCGCTTCGCACTAAATTACGTCAAAACGCTTTCAGCAGTCTTTTTGTCATCCGCTTTATTCCTGGGCTTCGTACCGTTGGTTTTACCTTAAGTGGCTTTTTCGCCATCCCACTGCCTACTTTCTTGTTTGCCGTTATTAGTGCCACCGCGATCTGGACTGGCATTGTCTTCTCTGCCATCTACTATTTAGGGACATCAGCGTGGCTGCAAGCCTCTGAATATCAATGGATCATCATCCCGTGTGCCATCGCTTTGTTGTTTATCGGCAATCGATTAATGAATAAAACCTACTCTAGAGGATTATCATGAGTTCACCGCAAGATATTCGCATCATTCCAGCACATCAAATCAATGCAGGCATGCCCTTGCTTGAAAAAGATACCGTGCGCAGTGTCTCTCCTTATGAGTTTCTTCCAACGTGGTTCTTCTACACGCCAGTGGTGATTCAAAGCCTGATGCAAGGGTTACGGCACTTTGACTGGGCGCTGCCGCTCATCGCCAACCCGAGCATCAAGCTAAGCGGCATGGTAGGCGAATCAAAACACGAAATACTGAGCCTTGCCGGATCATCGAGTCAGCGCTGGATCTCTCCGTTTATCACCCTAACCAAAACGGATCTCAGCAGTAAGAAACAAGCTGAAGATGCACGCAGTGCACTCATACAATCGGATCTCGATTTCCCGATTGTGGCTAAACCGGATCTTGGCTGTCGAGGTGTTGGCGTTAAGCTGATCAACACACAAGATCAACTTGAACAGTATGTTGAATCTTTCCCAAATGGTGCTCGCTTTCTATTGCAAGAAAAGGCGCCTTATCAAGCTGAAGCGGGGGTTTTCTATGTTCGTTACCCAAACAAAAAGCAAGGCGAGATCATCTCGATCACACTCAAGTATGCGCCAATGGTAGTGGGTGATGGCAGCTCGACACTCAAACAGTTAATTGAAAATAGCCCGCGTGCTGGGCAGCTTAGTCACCTGTATTTGCCAAGACATCAAGATAAATTGGGTCAAGTGCTCGCAGAGGGCGAAGAGTTCCAACTTGCGTTCGCAGGTAGCCATAGCCGTGGCTGTATCTTCCGAGACGGCAACCAATACATCACTCAGGCTTTAACTGAACGCTTAGATGAGATATTCGACGACTTCGATGGTTTCCACTTTGGTCGACTCGACGTCAAATTCAAGGACATGCACAGCCTAATGAACGGCGAGGATTTCACTATCCTTGAGGTCAATGGCGCAAGCAGTGAGGCTGGGCATATCTGGGATCGCAACACACCATTGCGAGAGATATTTTCTACGCTACTTCTGCAATACCGCATTCTTTTTGATATTGGCGCTCAGCAAAAACAGCGAGGCCACCAGCCTCCTTCCTTTAAGAGCCTGTTTAACGCGTGGCAAGAAGAGCGACGTCTTGTTCAACAATATCCGACCACCGATTAACTTTGTACGAGGATCATGAATGAACCCCATAGCCCAACCGAGCGCCCTCACTTCTTTCTCTCCTAGTATCAAGGGAGCGGTAGAGATATTGAATCAGGGTTTAGAGTTTTTGTTAGCGATATCTGACAGCGACTATCTGACACGAGCAAAGCCGCACGTCACAAGTTCTATTGGTGAGCATACTCGTCACACGCTCGATCTTTTTCATGCTCTGATTTTAAAAGAGAATGCGACCGTTGATTACAACACTCGTCGTCGTGGTCACCCCGTCGAATTCGACAGGTCGATTGCATTGAAAGAGATCCATTACGTGATCAACTGGCTTGAACGATTAGACCGTCGAGATCTCGAAGCGCCTATCATGATCCAAACCGAAGTTTCGATGGATACACAAGTATTCGCCAGCCTGCCTTCTACGCTAGAAAGAGAAGTCACCTTTGCCGCGCTGCATGCCAATCATCATTACGCGATGATCAAAGTGATCACGACCTTTCTTGATGTCGAAACATGCAACACCTTTGGTTATGCCCCAACCACCAGCAGCTATTTGAGGGAGCAATAATCATGTGTTCAGTATCTTGGCTGCTTGAAGACAATGGCTATCAGGTCTTTTTTAATCGTGATGAACAAAAGACACGGGCATTGGCGATGCCACCTAAACAATATCGAGTTAACGGCGTCGATATCATCATGCCACTCGACCCAACCGGTGGTGGTAGCTGGATCAGTATCAATGAGTTCGGGCTTTCGTTATGCCTACTCAATAACTATCAAGGCATCGTACCTGATGGACTTTTGGTCAGCCGTGGTTTGTTACTCAAGAACCTATCATCGAGTCGTAATATCAGTCAGCTCTCTGAAGCTTTTCATAAGCTCGACCTGCACTCTTTTGCCCCGTTTACCTTACTGGCTTTCGCGCCGAACTTAACTCAACACCATGGTTTGGTTATTGCCTATATGTGGGATGGCATTCAACAAAAAATAGTCGAAACCGATTCGCCACTCTTCTCATCCGGTGTTGATTTAGAGCGAGTGCAAGCCTACCGACAAGCAAAATACGATCAGCTTATGGCAACGGGGAAGAATCAACAGAACTTACTTCAATTTCACTCTCACCATCACAGCGAACAGCCTCATTTAGCGACCTGTATGCATCGTGAAGACGCGCACACCGTGAGCTTTACACACTTACGCAATCTACACGGCCAAGCCTCTATGTTTTACGCACCCGGCTCGCCTTGTGAACCCATTAAACCATGCCAGATAAATCAACAGCGTTTTACCTTCGATTTATCACCAGCAATTAATCTATAGATGGAGTCCATCATGAGAAAACTAATCACCATGGTCATGCTACTTGTTAGCCCTTACGTATTTGCCGCCGATGAAATCTACACCGGATTTTTTAGCAGCAAGGCGCTCGATGGCTACGACACTGTGGCTTATTTCACTTCAGGTAAGCCTATTGAAGGCAGTAAAAAATTCAGCACAGAGTACAAAGGTGCGGACTGGTATTTCTCTTCTGAAAAGAATCTGACTTTATTTGTTAATAATCCTGAAAAATATGCACCTCAATATGGTGGCTATTGCGCATGGGCCGTTTCTGCCAAAAACGACTTCGCACCAGGTGATCCACAGTATTGGACCATAGTTGATGACAAACTTTATCTGAACTACGACCAAGAAATTCAAACCACTTGGGAGCAAGACCGAGCAGAGCATATTCAACAAGCCGATAAAGCTTGGCCGCAGCTGATTAAGTAAGGGAATAACCATGACATTCACTCCTGCTAAACATCTTCCGGCAGCATTTATCGCTTTTGTGTTTATTCAGTCGCTGTTCTTTAAGTTCACCGGCTCATACGAGACTGAGCATATCTTTGGCACCTTGGCGACATGGTCAGGCTTAAGCTGGTTTGGCTCATTCGGTGGCTACTTGATTGGATTCGCTGAATTGATTGCGGCCATTTTGTTGTTTACCCGTTGGCATGGTCTGGGTGCCATCATGAGTGTGGGAATTATGAGTGGCGCGATTTTCTTCCATCTGTTTACGCCACTCGGTATTCAAATGCCTGAGTTTAATGCAGCGGGTGAAATTGTCGATTATGACGGTGGATTACTGTTTGGTATGGCATGCCTAGTGTGGCTGTGCGGTGCATTTTTAAGTGTGAAAGATTACAAGAATCAAGACGGTTTCCTAAACAACTTTAGTCAATAAGGTAGCTTCATTATGATTGATAGTCCTTTTCGTTTACCACGTTACACGCCTTTTGGTTTAGGTGAGTCTGTTGTCGAGTGGGCAACTGGGCTATCTAAGCTAGATAAGCTCTATCAAGATAGGCCTGATGAGTTATCTAGCTTTGAATTCATGCATCACACCCTGTCGGCTTTGAATATCGACTATTCTGTTTCAGCTGGTGCCACTGATAATATCCCTGAAGAAGGACCTGTAGTCATTGTGGCTAACCACCCGCTCGGCGCGATTGAAGGTGTGATCCTTGCCGATCTCGTAGGATCGGTAAGGAAAGATGTGAAGGTGTTAGCGAATGAGTTGCTCAAGCGACTGCCTGAACTGGATGATCTTTTCATCGGAGTCGATGTCTTTAATAGTAAAGAATCGAAACGCACCAACGCTAAAGCGATTCGAGATGCCAATCGTCATTTAGCCGACGGTGGGCTGTTGATTGTGTTCCCTGCGGGCGAAGTATCGAGTTACCGTAAAGGAGCAAAAACACTGACAGACATCGAATGGAGCAAATCGGTTGCCAAGTTCGTCAAACGTCATCAAGCCACTACAGTGCCTATCTTTATCAATGGTAAAAACAGTGAGCTTTTCTATCAAGCTGGCCGTGTCCATCCACTGCTACGAACTGCTTTACTTGGGCGCGAACTCCTCAATAAACAAGCGACTACCATCTCTATCTCTATTGGCTCATCGATTCCGTATTCGGAAATAAAATCGTTCGAACAAGAGATGGATATCGTCAACTATCTACGACTCAATACCTATCTAATGAGTCAACAAGATAGCCCTAGCGCAGCAGTCCATGCCCCCTCTTTTGACACTCAAGTGATAGCACCAATCTCACCAGAAGTATTGTCCATCGAGATTAGCTCGCTCCCTGAAGAGATGAAACTGCTCGAGCAAGGTGACTTCGAGGTCTACTGTACACCAAGCCAATCTATTCCAAACTTAATGCGCGAGATTGGTCGAGTCAGAGAAGAGAGCTTCCGTGAAGTCGGTGAAGGCAGCGGGCTTGCCTGTGATTTGGATGAGTATGACCTTTACTACCACCAACTGTTTGTGTGGAACAAAGCCAAGGCTGAATTAGTCGGTGCATATCGACTCGGTATAGTCGACAAGTTAATCGCAGAACATGGACTTGATCAGCTCTACTCTCGTAGCCTGTTTAACTACAATCAAGAATTCATCGACACCCTAGATAACAGCATTGAACTTGGGCGTTCTGTAGTGAGCAAGCCTTATCAAAAGAGCCTTAACTCACTGTTACTATTATGGAAAGGAATCGCGGCTTTCGTGTATCGTCATCCTCAATACACCCATCTATTCGGTCCAGTCAGTATCAGTAATGATTACAGCCACAATGCTCGCCTGTTGATCGCGACAACCTTATCGATTCACCACTACGATGAGGAAAAGGCGAATTTAGTTTCTCCTTCGTCACCACTCAATACCAGTAATCATGTGTTCTGGCAGAATCACCTGTTATCGTCATTGGCGAGTGTTCCTCTGCTCTCTAAAGTGTTAGCACGTATGGAGCAAGGAAAAGGCCTACCAGTACTACTGCGCCAGTATCTAGGGATGAATGGTAAATTGGTGTGCTTTAACGTCGACCCATCATTTAATGATGCCTTGGATGGCTTGATTGTGGTTAATCTAAAGAAAGTACCATTGAAAACTCTTGGTAAATACATGGGCAGAGAACTCGCTCAAGACTATCTAGAACAACATGCTCGACGCTGATTTAGCCCGCTCTGTACCTATACTCAAATAAGTGCGATGATTTCGACACTTATTTGGGTTAGGTTATTTCCATGCACACCTCTTTTATCGAACAACTACAAAGCTTCGACTTTTCTGAAAGTCAGATTGAATCTCTATTAGCCGTCGCGAAACCGCTTGAGCTACCAACCAGACACATCCTGATCAATCAAGGTGAAATGGCGAACTCAATCTACTTTGTACTTGAGGGATTGTGCCACGCTTGCTACCTCACTAATGACGGTAAGCAATACAGCAAAGAGTTCTACTGGGAACAAGATTGGATCATCGGCTTTGAGAGTTTGATAAAGAACCAAGCGTCACCTTACCTATTAGAAACACTCACACCAATTACTATGTTAGAACTGCCAATGAACGCGGTTATCGAGTGGCGTGCATCAAACAATCCTCTATATTTAAAGCTGTTAGAAACTCAGCTGATGCATAAGGAAAACAAAGAACGCTTTATGCTGCTCTATACTCCAGAGCAACGCTATCAACTTTTCTGCGAACATTATCCCGACCTTGAGCAACGCTTGAACGACAACCAGATTGCCGCTTACCTAGGAATAACCGCGATCAGTCTGAGCAGAATTAAAGGTCGAATTAACAATAGTTAATGCCAACAATCATCGCACATAGTACATTCAGAGCATCGATAACCTCTGGATGTAAACATGATCACTTGGCACTCAATTCCCTTCTCTGAACTTTCAACACAACAGCTTTATCAACTACTTAAATTACGAGTAGATGTGTTCGTCGTTGAGCAAAATTGCCCTTATCCAGAGCTCGATGGTAAAGATACAATCGCAGGTGTTGAACACTTGCTTGGCTATGCTGATGCAGAGCTAGTGGCGTGTGCACGCTTGTTACCACCGGGGACGTCTTACGACAACACGAGCATCGGCCGAGTGGCGACTACGCAATCGGCAAGAGGTGATGGTTTAGGACATCAATTGATAAAAGAAGCGTTAACACGCTGTGAGGCTCTTTGGCCGAGCACGACTATCGATATTGGTGCGCAACAACACTTAGAAAACTTCTATGCGAGCCACGGCTTCAAGACGATCTCTGAAATGTACTTGGAAGACGATATTCCGCACGTCGATATGAGATTAGAGAAGTAATGTCGAATATCACTGTCGGTATTCTATTACTGATTGCAGGTAACTTGTTTGCCTCACTTTCGGACGTAGCGGTAAAACTATTGAATGGCGAAGTGCCACCTCTTCAGTATATTTTCTTCCGACAGTTGATATCTCTGCTCATCATCACCCCTTTGTGGCTACAGCAGAAAAAGGAACAACGACGCTTACAGCAAGCCAAAGTGACCATCATACGCGGACAGCTGATATTAATTGGCAGTGGATGCATGGTCGTCGCAATTACCCATTTATCTTTGGCCACTGCTAACGCTGTATTTTATGTCGCACCCTTGTTGATGCTGCCTTTATCGATGTTTATACTCAAAGAGCAACCCGCACTGGGTAAGGTGATAGCAACCACTATCGGCTTCATTGGTGCACTGATTGTCTTAAGGCCATCGCAATTTCATTGGGCAGCACTGTTTGCATTAGGCACAGCACTGACGCTCGCACTGTTCAATGTGTTGGTAAGAAAGCTTCCGAGTGAGCAAACGGTGGTCACTACGCTGTGGTGGACAACGTTATTCTCTATACCAGCATCATTGATACTGTGCTTCCTATACTGGCAACCGGTATCTGTGGAGCACTTGGGATACATCGCACTCAGCGCAACGCTCATATTGAGCTATAACGGCCTTGCTGTTTCCGCGTACCAGAAAGCGCATTCTAGTCAAATCGCCTTGGCTGAATATTCAGGCTTAGTGTTCGTCGCACTAATCGGCGCGATATGGTTTGATGAGATTCCAGATACGTTAACCTTTATCGGCATTATGCTCATAATCTTTCCACTCGCCCCTTTCAAGCGACCAAAAAAAAGAGCTAACAGTTAGCTCTTTTCTCTCGTATCTCTTTGTCGACTAAAGCGTATAGCTCAAGGCTCTTCGTTAGACCTATTTGCTGCGGCCAAAACCACCGTCAGACAAACGGAAAAACATCACTGACGTGTCGCCTTTCTCTAACTGCAGAATATCCAGTTGTCCAGTTTCGGCGAGCTTGAATCTAACTAGCTGACCTTTTCTGATCTGACTCAGTGGCTTGTCTGAACCTTCAATCCGTACTAGCGCATTCAGATCAGACAACGGCAAATCGTTGTTTCGAAATACCTGTGCCAACGTATCGCCCTGCTTAACCAGGTACTCCTGCCAGTTGTTGTTACTCGGTTCTGATGAACTGCTCTTAGTATTTTGCTGTTCGCTTAAGCCAACGGTGTTTATCTCAAGCTCAACGCGCGATGTGGTTGGAGCAGCGTCTACTTTAGGTTCTGGTAGCGGCACAAAAAGTAAGATTAATACGATCGGCGAAATCACCATCAATAGTCGTTGGTGTAATTTCGGTAACGAACCCCAAGTTTGTGTTGTTGAGGTTTTCATTTTCTTTATATCGATCGAACCTAATTTCTCTTTGACCTGATTCAGTCGATCCTTGAACTCTGCTAAGTGGTCTACTTTCTGTTTTTTCTTTTGACGACGATTCATGCCACTGCGTCCTATACATTGAATAACTACAGTATAAAAACCAAAGTACCAACAGTATAGATCTTTCCGCTACAACAGAGACCAAAGCAAGAAAATTGACATAGCTGTGATTTGGACACGGTAAAGCGTAAGTGATCAGGGGCTAGCCGTTTATTCAGGCTGCTAATACTGGTATTCTTACCCTTTTCGTACTGACAAAAAGAGTGACTTTTCATGTCTGAAGTAAAATTTGAAACTGTAGAGCAAAAAGCTAGCTACGGTATCGGTCTACAAATGGGCCAACAACTTGCTGGTTCTGGTCTTGAAGGCCTAAACGTTGACGCAATCGCTGCTGGTATCGCAACAGCTCTAGTTGGTGACATGCCAGCTATCGAAGTTGACGAAATCAACAACGCACTACAAGAGCTACACACTCGTGGTGAAGCTGCACGTCAAGAACTAGCTAAAGCAGCAGCTGCTGACGGCGAAGCTTTCCTATCTGACAACGCTCTTCGTTCAGAAGTAACAGTTCTTGAGTCTGGTCTTCAGTACGAAGTACTAACTGAAGGTACTGGCGAAATCCCTACTGCAGACAAGCAAGTACGTGTTCACTACCACGGCGAACTAACTGACGGTACTGTTTTCGACAGCTCTGTATCTCGTGGTCAACCTGCTGAATTCCCAGTAACTGGCGTAATTCAAGGTTGGGTACAAGCTCTACAAATGATGCCTGTTGGCTCTAAGTGGAAGCTATACATCCCTCAAGATCTAGCATACGGTGAGCGTGGCGCAGGTGCTGCAATCCCACCATTTGCTGCTCTAGTATTTGAAGTAGAACTTCTAGCTATTCTTTAATTTTTATAAAAACCTTTAGTAAAACAAAATACTATAGGCAAATAAAATTGAAATAATCCAACGGCGATGTGACTACATCGCCGTTTTTCGTTTATAGTGAATAGGTCGATTACTTTATTACTTAAGGAAGAATAATGAAGAAAATACTCATCACTATGCTCAGCAGCCTTGCTGTAGTCTCTTGCGCTAGCACGAGCGATTCTGAACAAACCAGTTCATCATCAGATACCAACTATTCCCAATTATCACAAACTGCACTAATGGCAGCGGTGAATATGTGGTCTCAACAAAATGAAACAACACCTCTTGCTGATACTGTTGCCGACCAAGCGTCTGTAACAAGCGATCAAGCTATCGGCGGAATTGGTTCAATGTTGGCGCTTGCGCAAAACTCACTTGGCTCTGCCGACAATAAAGAACTTGCGTCGCTTATCCCTGGAATGTCTTCACTTGAATCTACTGGCTTATCATCTGTTCTAAGCTCACAAGGTGCGGTAGAAAGCGCTTTTTCAGGTTTAGGAATGGATTCGTCAATGATTACAACATTCGCACCAATCATTCTTCAAACACTTCAATCTCAAGGTGCAACCAGCGGATTGATGGATTCACTTGCAGCTATTTGGCAGTAGGCCTTAGCGATTAGCGATTAGCGATTAGTAAAAGAATATTGTAAGGGCACTTCGGTGCTCTTTTTTGTGCGCGGAAGAAAAGGGATTTGAGATACGAGATACGAGATAC
>NZ_MCZK01000167.1:0-14342 GCF_002875945.1 Vibrio lentus | reverse complement strand
GAGATACGAGATACGAGATATTTTTGAATAATGGAGCAGAGAAGGCAAGAATAAATGCCAAACATCGTGGTGCAAGTTTCTTACTCTAAGGACACAAAATCCAGATACAAAAAAGCCGAGCTAATGCTCGGCTTTTGTATTAAGAATCTAGTATAGATTACTCAGCAGCTTCTTCAGCAGCTGGGCGGTCTACAAGCTCAATGTAAGCCATTGGAGCTTTATCACCAGTACGGAAACCACATTTAAGAATGCGAGTGTAACCACCTTGGCGAGCCGCGAAACGCGGGCCTAGTTCATTAAATAGTTTTGCCACAACTTCGTTATCACGAGTGCGAGCAAATGCAAGACGACGGTTAGCAACACTGTCTGTCTTAGCTAGGGTAATCAACGGCTCAATTACGCGACGTAGTTCTTTTGCTTTAGGCACGGTAGTTTTAATAACTTCGTGACGAACAAGAGAGCTAGCCATGTTGCTGAACATCGCTTTGCGATGACTGCTGTTGCGGTTGAGTTGACGACCACTTTTACGATGGCGCATGACCTAATCCTTCTAACTTTTCGATTAATCTTCAGCGATTGACGCTGGTGGCCAGTTTTCTAGGCGCATGCCTAGAGAAAGACCACGTGAAGCAAGCACATCTTTAATCTCTGTAAGAGATTTCTTACCAAGGTTTGGCGTTTTAAGTAGCTCAACCTCAGTGCGCTGTACAAGATCACCGATGTAGTGAATCGCTTCTGCTTTCAAACAGTTAGCAGAGCGAACTGTTAGTTCAAGATCGTCTACAGGACGCAGTAGGATAGGATCGAATTCTGGCTTCTCTTCCTTCTCCTCAGGTACACGTACATCACGAAGATCTACGAACGCATCCAGTTGTTCAGCTAAAATAGTAGCTGCACGACGGATTGCTTCCTCAGGTTCAAGAGTACCGTTCGTTTCCATATCGATAACAAGCTTGTCTAAGTCAGTACGTTGTTCTACACGTGCCGCTTCTACAGCGTAGGCGATTTTATCGACCGGGCTGTAAGTAGCGTCAACAAGTAGACGACCGATTGGACGCTCATCTTCTTCAGTATGGATACGAGCTGAAGCTGGAACGTAACCACGACCACGTTCAACTTTGATACGCATAGCGATCTCAGCGTTGTCATCCGTTAGGTGACAAATAACGTGCTCAGGGTTAGCGATCTCTACATCACCATCGTGGGTGATGTCACCTGCAACAACAGGGCCTGAGCCTGATTTGTTCAGTGTAATAAACACTTCATCTTTGCCTTCAGCAACGCGTACAGCCAAACCTTTAAGGTTTAGAAGGATTTCTAGGATATCTTCCTGAACGCCTTCTTTAGTGCTGTATTCGTGTAGCACACCTTCGATTTCAACTTCTGTTACGGCACAACCCGGCATAGAAGATAGAAGAATGCGGCGAAGAGCATTACCTAGAGTGTGGCCGAAACCGCGCTCTAATGGCTCAAGAGTTACTTTCGCGTGTGTCGTATTGATCTGTTCAATGTCAACAAGACGCGGCTTAAGAAATTCTGTTACAGAACCCTGCATTGTGTCCTCTCTTTTTTTAACCTTACTTAGAGTAAAGTTCGACGATCAAGTGTTCATTGATGTCAGCTGATAGGTCAGAACGCTCAGGCATACGCTTGAATGTACCTTCCATCTTGCTAGCATCTACTTCAATCCAAGTTGGCTTTTCACGTTGTTCAGCAACTTCTAGAGCCGCTTTAATACGAGATTGCTGTTTAGCTTTCTCGCGGATAGAAACAACGTCGTTAGCCGCTACTTTGAAAGAAGGAACGTTTACAACTTTACCGTTAACTAGAATAGACTTGTGGCTAACTAGTTGACGAGATTCAGCACGAGTAGCGCCAAAGCCCATACGGTAAACTACGTTATCAAGACGACCTTCAAGAAGCTGAAGCAAGTTTGCACCTGTGTTGCCTTTAAGACGTGCAGCTTCTTTGTAGTAGTTGCGGAATTGTTTTTCTAGAACGCCGTAGATACGACGAACTTTTTGCTTCTCACGAAGCTGAACGCCATACTCAGATAGACGACCGCGACGAGCGCCGTGTACACCTGGTGCGTTATCAATTTTACACTTGGTATCGATCGCACGGACACCAGACTTAAGGAATAAGTCAGTACCTTCGCGACGGCTAAGCTTCAGCTTAGGACCCAAATATCTTGCCATGATCTTTCTCCAATATTCCTAGAAACGAAACTTAAACGCGACGTTTCTTAGGTGGACGACAACCGTTATGAGGGATTGGTGTCGCATCAACAATGTTAGTGATACGGAAACCAGCAGCGTTCAGTGCACGAACAGTAGATTCGCGACCTGGACCTGGACCCTTAACCATAACTTCCAAGTTCTTTAGGCCATATTCTTTAGCCATTTCACCACAACGCTCAGCTGCAACTTGTGCTGCGAACGGAGTAGATTTACGAGAACCACGGAAACCTGAACCACCAGCTGTAGCCCATGCAAGAGCGTTGCCTTGACGGTCAGTGATAGTTACGATTGTGTTGTTGAAAGAAGCATGGATGTGCGCTACGCCATCAGCTACTTGCTTGCGTACGCGCTTACGCGCGCGAGTTGGTTGTTTTGCCATTGTACTCTACCTTATCCGACTATTTCTTGATCGGCTTGCGCGGACCCTTACGGGTGCGAGCGTTGGTTTTAGTACGCTGTCCACGTAGTGGTAGACTGCGACGATGACGAAGACCGCGGTAACAGCCAAGGTCCATAAGACGCTTGATGTTCATCGATACTTCACGACGTAGATCACCTTCTACAGTGTACTTAGCTACACCATCACGCAGTTGATCGATCTGCTCTTCAGTTAGTTCACTGATCTTAGCATCTTCAGCAATACCCACTTCAGCTAGAATAGCTTGAGAGCGAGTTTTACCGATACCGTAAATTGCAGTAAGTGCAATTACAGAATGCTTATGATCAGGAATGTTAATGCCGGCTATACGGGCCATTATTCACTCCTAAGGGGTTCATAAAAGAATTATCCGCAGCAAAGCCCGTGATGGATACGCTGCGGCATACTACTTCTTTTGCACGCAAAAGGTAGGCCGAGGAATATACTCGACTCTACCTTGTATTTCAAGTAAAAATTTCTGCTAATTAGCCTTGGCGTTGCTTATGCTTTGGCTCACTGCAAATCACGCGAACGACACCGTTACGCTTGATAACTTTACAGTTACGGCAGATTTTTTTAACGGAAGCACGAACTTTCATTGCTAAACTCCGTAATGGAATCTAAATGCTACAACCGGATTAACGGCCGTAACCTTTAAGATTCGCTTTCTTTAACACAGAATCATACTGTTGTGACATCAGATGAGTCTGTACCTGTGCCATGAAATCCATGATAACAACCACTACGATTAGTAGGGATGTGCCGCCAAAGTAGAAACGAACGTTCCACGCGACCATCATGAACTCAGGAATCAGACATATAAAAGTAATGTATAGAGCGCCCGCAAGGGTTAGTCTAGTCATCACTTTATCGATATATTTCGCTGTCTGCTCACCTGGGCGGATACCGGGTACGAATGCACCAGACTTCTTCAAGTTATCAGCTGTTTCACGTGGGTTAAACACCAACGCTGTATAGAAGAAACAGAAGAAGATTATAGCTGCTGCATAAAGCATTACATACAAAGGTTGACCTGGGCTAAGAGCTAATGACACGTCAGTTAACCAACCGAACGCGCTGCTTTCACCATTTTGACCGAACCATTGCGCTAATGTTCCTGGGAACAAAATAATACTTGATGCAAAAATCGCTGGTATAACACCTGCCATATTAATCTTAAGTGGCAAGTGAGAACTTTGTGCTGCAAACACTTTACGACCTTGTTGACGCTTCGCATAGTTAACGACGATACGACGTTGACCACGCTCCATGAAAACTACGAAGTAAATTACAGCAAAAGACAATACCGCGATAAACAACAGAAGAAGCACATGCAATTCACCTTGACGCGCTTGCTCGATTGTTTGACCGATTGCAGAAGGCAATCCAGCAACAATACCTGCAAAAATCAGAATGGAAATACCATTACCGATTCCTCGCTCAGTGATTTGTTCACCTAACCACATCAAAAACATGGTACCAGTTACTAAACTCACGGTAGCAATAAGCGTAAACATGGTTTGGTTGATAACAACCAGATTGTCGACCATGTTTGGTAAGCCTGTTGCGATACCAATAGCTTGGAATGTTGCAAGTACAAGCGTGCCGTAGCGTGTATATTGGCTTATCTTACGACGGCCTGCTTCACCCTCTTTCTTGAGTTCCGCTAACGCTGGATGAACTACAGTTAGCAATTGGACTACGATCGATGCCGAAATGTACGGCATGATACCCAATGCTAATATAGATGCACGCTCAAGAGCACCACCGGAGAACATGTTAAACATTTCTACGATGGTACCTTTTTGCTGATCGAACAAATCGGCAAGTACAGCTGCGTCAATACCAGGGATCGGCACAAAAGAGCCGGCTCGGAATACTAAAAGTGCACCAATTACGAATAACAAGCGCGACTTTAATTCACTTAAGCCGCTCTGAGCACTACGAAAATCTTTTCCTGGTTTCTTAGCCATCTGTACCTCGTTCCTCGAGATTATTCCTCGATTTTACCGCCTGCAGCTTCGATTGCAGCTTTAGCGCCTTTAGTCACGCGTAGACCTTTAACAGTCACAGCTTTGCTTAGGTCACCAGAAAGAACGATCTTAACAAACTCGATGTTCTTAGTGATAACGTTAGCAGCTTTAAGGCTGTTAAGATCAACTACGTCACCTGTTACTTTCGCTAGCTCAGCTAGACGAACTTCAGCAGACACTAGGCTCTTACGAGAAGTGAAACCGAATTTAGGTAGACGTTGTTTTAGAGGCATTTGACCGCCTTCAAAACCTGGACGAACAGAGCCGCCAGAACGTGACTTTTGACCTTTGTGACCGCGGCCACCTGTTTTACCAAGGCCAGAACCGATACCACGACCTACACGCTTCTTAGAAGGTTTAGAGCCAGCAGCCGGTGATAGAGTATTCAAACGCATTCTGATTACTCCTCAATCTTAACCATGTAGTAAACCTTGTTGATCATACCGCGTACGCACGGTGTATCTTCAAGTTCTACTGTATGGTTGATGCGACGAAGACCTAGACCTTTAAGACACGCTTTGTGCTTAGGTAGGCGACCAATTGAGCTTTTAGTTTGAGTTACTTTAATAGTTGCCATCGTGTTCTTACTCCGAAATAGATTCAACAGTTAGACCACGTTTAGCAGCAACCATTTCTGGTGACTTAACGTCTACTAGAGCACCAATCGTTGCGCGAACAACGTTGATTGGGTTCGTTGAACCGTATGCTTTAGAAAGTACGTTATGTACGCCTGCAACTTCAAGTACGGCACGCATTGCACCACCGGCAATAACACCTGTACCTTCAGCAGCTGGCTGCATGTAAACTTTAGAGCCCGAATGACGACCTTTCACCGGGTGGTGAAGAGTGCCTTCGTTAAGCGCAACAGTAACCATGTTACGACGCGCTTTTTCCATTGCTTTTTGAATCGCAGCAGGTACTTCACGAGCTTTGCCGTAACCGAAACCTACGCGACCATTACCGTCACCAACTACTGTTAGTGCAGTGAAGCTCATGATTCGACCACCTTTAACCGTCTTAGATACACGGTTAACAGCGATCAGCTTTTCTTGCAAATCATTAGCTTGTTGTTGTTCTTTAGCCATCTTCCAACCCTACCTTAGAATTTCAGACCAGCTTCGCGAGCAGAATCTGCTAGCGCCGCTACTCGACCGTGGTATTGGAAACCAGAACGATCAAATGCAACTGTAGCTACGCCTTTTTCAAGAGCGCGCTCAGCAACAGCTTTACCAACTGCTTTAGCTGCATCAACGTTACCAGTGTTCTTAACTTGCTCACGGATCGCTTTTTCTACAGTAGAAGCAGCTGCGATAACCTCAGAGCCGTTTGCCGAGATAACTTGAGCGTAAACGTGGCGAGGAGTACGGTGTACTACCAAGCGAGTTGCGCCAAGTTCTGCAATCTTACGACGTGCACGTGTAGCACGACGGATGCGAGATGCTTTCTTATCCATAGTGATACCTTACTTCTTCTTAGCTTCTTTAGTACGCACATTTTCATCTGCGTAACGAACACCTTTGCCTTTGTAAGGCTCAGGAGCACGGTAAGAACGAATGTCAGCCGCAACTTGACCTACTACTTGCTTATCGCAACCAGTAATGATGATCTCAGTTTGGCTAGGGCACTCAGCTTTAATACCTTCAGGTAGAGCGTGCTCTACTGGGTGAGAAAAACCAAGAGTTAGAGCTACAGTATTGCCTTTCATAGCAGCACGGTAACCAACACCCTTAAGAGTTAGCTTCTTAGTGAAGCCCTCAGTAACACCCACAACCATGTTATTAACTAGAGCGCGAGCTGTACCAGCCTGTGCCCATGCGTTAGTAACGCCTTCTTTCGGACCGAAAGTAAGGTTGGTTTCTTCCTGTGCAATAACTACGGCGCTGTTAAGAACGCGAGTAAGCTCACCTTTGCTACCTTTTACAGTAACTTCTTGGCCGTTTAGTTTCACCTCTACGCCAGCTGGAATAGCGACAGGTGCTTTAGCAACACGAGACATAATCTACTCCTTAAGCTACGTAACAGATGATTTCACCGCCAAGACCTGCTTTACGAGCAGCACGGTCAGACATCAGACCCTTGGAAGTAGAAACAACTGCAATACCAAGACCACCCATCACTGTAGGTAAAGAGTCTTTATTTTTATAAACTCTTAGACCAGGACGTGATACACGCTTGATTTGCTCGATTACAGGTTTAGCTTGGAAGTACTTAAGAGTAACTTCTAGCTCAGGTTTTGCTTCGCCGTCAACAGCGAAGTCTACGATGTAACCTTCAGCTTTAAGTAATGCAGCAATTGCAACTTTAAGCTTTGAAGAAGGCATTTTTACAGCAACTTTGTTTGCTGCCTGACCGTTGCGAACGCGGGTCAGCATATCCGAAATCGGATCTTGCATGCTCATAAGATTTACTCCAAATGATTAAGTGGCAATTACCAGCTAGCCTTACGAAGACCCGGAATCTCGCCTTTCATGCAAGCTTCGCGAACCTTAATACGGCTTAGACCGAATTTACGTAGGTAACCGTGTGGACGACCAGTTTGGTTGCAACGGTTGCGCTGACGTGATGCACTTGAATCACGTGGAAGAGATTGCAGTTTAAGAACCGCATTCCAACGATCTTCTTCAGATGCGTTTACATCGCTAATGATAACTTTTAGCGCAGAACGCTTTTCAGCGAACTTAACTACTAGTTTTGCACGTTTAGCTTCACGTGCTTTCATTGATTGTTTAGCCATAACAGTAACCCTACCCTTACTTACGGAATGGGAAGTTAAAGGCAGCCAGCAGAGCTCGGCCTTCCTCATCGGATCCCGCAGATGTCGTGATAGTAATATCAAGACCGCGGACACGATCGACTTTATCGTAGTCGATTTCCGGAAAGATGATTTGCTCGCGAACGCCCATGCTGTAGTTACCGCGTCCGTCAAAAGACTTAGCGCTAACACCACGGAAATCACGTACACGTGGAAGTGCGATAGAGATTAAACGCTCTAAAAATTCCCACATGCGCTCACCACGCAAGGTTACTTTACAACCGATTGGGTAGCCTTCACGAATTTTGAAACCAGCTACAGATTTACGCGCTTTAGTGATAAGAGGCTTTTGACCAGAGATCGTTGCCATATCAGCTGCTGCGTTTTCTAGCAGTTTCTTATCGTTGATTGCTTCACCAACGCCCATGTTTAGGGTGATTTTCTCAATCCTAGGGACTTGCATGACGCTTGTGTAGCTGAACTCTTTGGTAAGCTCAGCGACTACAGACGACTTGTAGTAATCATGCAGTTTCGCCATAGTAGAACTCCAAATTACTTCTAATTAGTTAGAAACAGTTTCGCCGTTAGATTTGAAGAAACGAACTTTCTTGCCATCTTCGATACGGAAACCGATACGGTCTGCTTTACCAGTAGCCGTGTTAAAGACTGCAACGTTAGAAGCATCAATAGCTGCTTCCTGTTCAACGATGCCACCTTGTTGACCTAGAGCCGGAACCGGCTTTTGGTGTTTTTTAACAAGATTGATGCCTTCAACAACAACTTTACCAGTTGTCAGAACCTTAGTTACTTTACCTTTCTTGCCTTTATCTTTACCAGCAAGAATGATTACTTCGTCATTACGACGGATTTTAGCTGCCATGTTGCCGCTCCTTACAGAACTTCAGGTGCTAGTGATACAATCTTCATGAATTTCGCGTTACGAAGTTCACGAGTCACAGGACCAAAGATACGTGTGCCGACTGGTTGCTCAGTAGTGTCATTTAACAATACACAAGCATTACTGTCGAAGCGAATGACAGAACCGTCTGGGCGACGAACGCCTTTACGGGTGCGCACTACTACCGCCTTCAGAACATCACCTTTCTTTACTTTACCGCGAGGAATCGCTTCCTTCACTGTAACCTTGATGACGTCACCGATATGTGCATAACGGCGGTGAGAGCCACCCAGAACCTTAATACACATTACCTTGCGCGCGCCAGAGTTATCTGCTGCGTCAAGTGTACTTTGCATCTGGATCATTGTTAGTGCTCCGCTAAATATTAAAACTAGACCCTCTCGGGTCGGGCTGCCTCTTTAAAAGGGACGCGAATTGTACCACCCTTTTTTTAAATTGGGTAGACAAAAAACAAGCGGCTCCAAAAAATTATTTGGAGCCGCTTTAAGTTATAGAATTACAAAGATTAAATCTTCGCCTTTTCTAGAACTTTAACCAATGTCCAAGACTTAGTCTTAGACAGAGGACGACACTCAGCGATTTCAACTTTGTCGCCTAGGCCACAAGTGTTGTCTTCGTCGTGTGCGTGTACTTTAGTCGTGCGTTTGATGAACTTACCGTAAATTGGGTGTTTTACAGTACGCTCAATAGCAACAACGATAGACTTGTCCATCTTGTCACTTACTACACGGCCTTGCTGGATGCGGTTAGTTTCGCTCATTATGCGCCTGCCTTTTCAGTCAAAACAGTTTTCACACGTGCGATGTCACGGCGTACAGCTTTTAGAGTATGAGTTTGCTGTAGTTGACCAGTTGCAGCTTGCATGCGCAAGTTAAACTGTTC
Organism: Vibrio lentus; assembly: GCF_002875945.1. Taxonomy (GTDB): domain Bacteria; phylum Pseudomonadota; class Gammaproteobacteria; order Enterobacterales; family Vibrionaceae; genus Vibrio; species Vibrio apostichopi. The sequence goes on along the minus strand of NZ_MCZK01000167.1, from coordinate 5,098 downwards.
ACGTAGCAAATTCAATAGCTCAGCGTTAAGCTCTTCAACGTTCTTTTCGCGTAGATCTTGTGCTTTCATCACATCACCTGCTTAGTTACAAAAGTAGTTTTAACAGGCAGTTTACGTGCCGCTAGGCGGAACGCTTCACGTGCCAACTCTTCAGGTACGCCATTCATCTCGTACATAACTTTGCCTGGTTGGATTTGAGCAACCCAGTACGCAACTGAACCTTTACCTTTACCTTGACGAACTTCAAGAGGCTTTTCAGTAATCGGTTTGTCTGGGAACACACGGATCCAGATTTGACCTTGACGCTTAATGTGACGTGTCATAGCACGACGTGCCGCTTCGATTTGACGTGCAGTCAGACGACCACGGCCAACAGCTTTAAGACCGAATTCGCCGAAGCTCACTTCAGTACCTTTAGCTAGACCACGGTTACGACCAGTCATAACCTTGCGGAACTTAGTACGTTTTGGTTGTAGCATCGTTCGACTCCTTACTTACGGCCTTTACGCTGCTTCTTAGGCTTATCGCCTTTAGGCTCTACTGCGTTAGCAGCTGGCATACCGCCTAGAATCTCACCTTTGAAGATCCAAACTTTAATGCCGATCACACCGTATTGAGTGTGAGCCGAAGAAGTTGCGTAATCAATGTCTGCACGTAGAGTGTGTAGAGGCACACGGCCTTCACGGTACCACTCTGAACGTGCGATTTCAGCGCCGCCAAGACGGCCGCCTACTTGTACTTTGATGCCTTTAGCGCCTAGACGCATAGCATTTTGTACCGCACGCTTCATTGCACGACGGAACATAACACGACGCTCTAGTTGAGACGCGATGCTATCAGCTACAAGCTGACCATCTAACTCAGGTTTACGTACTTCAGCGATGTTAATCTGCGCTGGTACACCTGCGATTTTAGCTACAGCTGCACGTAGTTTCTCTACGTCTTCACCTTTCTTACCGATAACAACGCCAGGGCGAGCAGTGTGAATAGTCACACGGATGCTCTTAGCCGGACGCTCGATAACGATACGAGATAATGATGCTTTTTGTAGTTCCTTAGTAAGGAACTGACGTACCTTGAAGTCGCCGTCTAGGTTGTCAGCGAATTCGTTGGTATTAGCAAACCATGTAGCATTCCAAGGCTTAACGATGCCAAGACGAATACCATTAGGATGTACTTTCTGACCCATTGCTTAATCTCCTAGTCTTTAGCGATCTGCTACAACAATAGTGATGTGGCTTGAACGCTTCAAGATACGATCCGCACGACCTTTAGCACGAGGCATAATGCGCTTCATGATAGGGCCCTCATCTACGAAGATTTTAGCGACATTTAGATCGTCGATATCTGCACCTTCGTTATGTTCCGCGTTAGCGATAGCTGACTCAAGAACTTTCTTAACTAGTACAGCAGCTTTTTTGTTGCTGAAAGTTAGAATTTCTAGAGCCTGGTCTACCGACTTACCGCGAATTTGGTCTGCAACTAAGCGAGCTTTCTGTGGAGAAATACGAGCAAAGTTATGTTTAGCTAAAGCTTCCATCATCTACTCCTTATTTCTTCTTAGCTTTCTTATCTGCAGCATGACCGCGATAAGTACGAGTTGGTGCAAATTCGCCCAATTTGTGACCGATCATTTCTTCGGTAACGAAAACTGGAACGTGCTGACGACCATTATGGACAGCGATGGTCAAACCAATCATTGTTGGGATGATCATTGAGCGACGGGACCAAGTCTTAATAGGCTTTTTGTCTCCGCTTTCCACCGCTTTCTCTACCTTCTTCAGCAAGTGTAGGTCAATAAAAGGACCTTTCTTGAGAGAACGTGGCATGGCGATTCCTCTTTATAGATTATTTATTACGACGACGTACGATGTACTTGTCAGTGCGTTTGTTCTTACGAGTCTTGAAGCCCTTAGTAGGAACGCCCCAAGGAGAAACTGGGTGACGACCACCAGATGTGCGGCCTTCACCACCACCATGTGGGTGATCCACCGGGTTCATTACTACACCACGTACGGTTGGACGTACGCCGCGCCAGCGTGAAGCACCAGCTTTACCAAGTTCACGTAGCATATGCTCAGAGTTACCAACTTCACCGATCGTTGCACGACCTTCAGAAAGTACTTTGCGCATCTCACCAGAACGTAGACGGATAGTTACGTATGCACCATCGCGAGCGATGATTTGTACATATGCACCAGCCGAACGAGCTAGTTGAGCACCTTTACCAGGCTTAAGTTCAACACAGTGTACAGTAGAACCTACTGGGATGTTGCGCATCGGCAGAGTGTTACCTGCTTTGATTGGCGCATCAGAACCAGATTGAATCTGGTCACCTGCGTTAACACCTTTAGGTGCAATGATGTAACGACGCTCACCGTCTGCGTACAGAACTAGAGCGATGTTAGCACTACGGTTTGGATCGTATTCTAAACGCTCAACTTTCGCTGGGATACCGTCTTTAGTACGTTTGAAGTCAATCAAACGGTAATGGTGCTTATGACCACCACCGATGTGACGTACTGTGATACGACCGTTGTTGTTACGACCACCGTTCTTAGAGTTTTTCTCTAGAAGTGGTGCGTATGGCTTACCCTTGTGCAGGTCAGCGTTAACAACTTTAACGACGTGACGACGACCAGGGGAAGTCGGCTTACATTTAACAATAGCCATTTTTACTACTCCTGTTATTCCGCGCCGCCAACGAAGTCAAGATCTTGACCTTCTTTCAAAGTAACGTAGGCTTTTTTCACGTCTGAACGACGGCCTTCACGCATACCTTGACGTTTGGTCTTACCCTTTTGTACAAGAGTATTTACTGACTTAACTTCAACTTCAAATAGCTTTTCTACAGCTGCTTTGATCTCTTTCTTAGTTGCATCTTTAGCTACTTTGAAAACGATAGTGTTCGCTTTCTCTGCCGCCATAGTTGCTTTTTCAGAGATGTGCGGAGCACGTAGAACTTTTAAGATACGTTCTTCAGTGATCATGCTAGCATCTCCTCAACTTGCTTAACTGCGTCAGCAGTCATTAGAACCTTGTCGAATGCAATTAGAGATACTGGATCAATACCAGCAACGTCACGTGCGTCAACTTTGTACAGGTTACGAGCAGCTAAGAATAGATTTTCATCTACTTCGCCAGTTACAATCAGAACGTCGTTAAGCTGAAGCTCATTAAGCTTAGCTAAAAGTTCTTTTGTTTTTGGTGCTTCTACAGAGAAGTTATCAACAACGATTAGACGCTCTTGACGAATCAACTCAGAAAGAATGCTTTTCATAGCACCGCGGTACATTTTCTTGTTAACTTTTTGGCTGTGATCTTGTGGTTTCGCAGCAAAAGTAACACCACCTGTACGCCAGATTGGGCTACGAATTGTACCAGCACGTGCACGGCCAGTACCTTTTTGGCGCCATGGCTTAGCACCGCCGCCTGATACTTCAGAACGAGTCTTTTGAGCACGAGTACCTTGACGAGCACCTGCTGCATACGCAACAACTACTTGATGTACTAGAGCTTCGTTAAAGTCACGTCCGAAAGTAGTCTCGGAAACAGTTAGTGCATCAGCACCTTTAACCATCAATTCCATTACTTACTCCTAGACGTTATGCTTTAACAGCAGGTTTTACGATCACGTTACCGCCTGTTGAGCCTGGTACTGCACCTTTAATAAGGAGTAGATTGCGCTCAGCGTCAACACGTACGATCTCTAGGTTTTGAGTCGTTACACGCTCAGCACCCATGTGACCTGCCATTTTCTTGCCTTTAAACACGCGGCCTGGAGTTTGACATTGGCCAATTGAACCCGGTGCGCGGTGAGACAAAGAGTTACCGTGAGTCATATCTTGAGTAGAGAAGTTCCAACGCTTGATAGCGCCTTGGAAGCCTTTACCTTTAGATGTACCAGTAACGTCTACTTTTTTAATTTCGTTGAAAAGTTCTACGTTTAGCTCAGCGCCAACTTCAAACTCTTCGCCGTTTTCTAAACGGAATTCCCAAAGACCGCGACCTGCTTCAACACCCGCTTTCGCGAAGTGACCAGCTTCAGGTTTAGTTACACGGTTAGCTTTCTTAGCACCAGTAGTTACTTGGATTGCTGCGTAGCCGTCTGTCTCAAGAGTTTTAACTTGAGAAATACGGTTCGCTTCAACCTCAACAACAGTTACTGGGATAGAAACGCCTTCTTCGGTAAATACGCGGGTCATACCCACTTTACGTCCGACTAGACCAATCATTATTCTTATCTCCCTTAACCTAGGCTGATTTGAACATCAACGCCAGCTGCAAGATCAAGACGCATTAGAGCATCAACAGTTTTATCTGTTGGCTCAACGATGTCGATCAAACGCTTGTGAGTACGAATTTCGTACTGGTCACGTGCATCTTTGTTGACGTGTGGAGAGGTAAGAACAGTGAAACGCTCTTTACGAGTAGGAAGTGGAATAGGACCACGAACCTGTGCGCCAGTACGTTTTGCTGTTTCAACGATTTCCGCAGTTGAAGCATCGATTAACTTGTAATCAAACGCTTTAAGGCGGATACGAATACGTTGGTTCTGCATGAGACAGAGCTCCAATTATTAATAATTACACAAACAATATCGCCACTCAAACTCGAAAGAACGAGAGAATGCCGATTGATTTATGTGAAACCGTAGCATCCAAAATCAGGACGCATTGTCAGTTAACTTTTGAAGTAAACACAAGGTTTACTATTTTTATTAACCGCGAACATAAGCTGAGTATACATTACTAGGTAAGACCTACTCCTCAGTGCTCATTGGTTCACAAACCGGCGTTAGCCAGTGCGATGCATTATACAGATCACATTTTGGTATGCAAGTGTCGTTGGAAAAATAATCGGAATATATTTGATGGAGGTAATCGACGGTAGCTGAATGACGCAAGTCGAATAGCAAAGAACAGGGGAACGCTTGGGGAATTGTAGAAACAAAAGAGGTTAGAAAAATAAAAGGGAAGCCGAAGCTTCCCTTTTTCAATGCAGTTCTTCTAATGAAGAGTGTGCAAAATCAATTCGCGATTAAGCGAAGATTTTAGCTACAACACCAGCACCAACTGTACGGCCACCTTCGCGGATT
>NZ_MCZK01000166.1 GCF_002875945.1 Vibrio lentus | reverse complement strand
GTGCAAAGACTTCACTCTAACCTTTTCTCAAAAGCAATGGGACATGCTTATCAGTATCACTGAATCAAAGTATCCATCAAAAATTAAACAAGCTCTCAATAGAATAATCAGGCAAGAATATAAGAGTCTAAAAAAGGCGAAAAATGATTAGCAAAAATTTAGCCACTTTAATAACCTGACACCATTTTTGAATAGACATCGTTCATTTATTTCTGGCGCCTTTAATTACTAAAGACACGATACTCTCCCTGTGCGGCTTGGGTTATTTGGAGACAAAAAACAAAAAGGACTGTTGAAAGCATTCTAATCATGTTTATCACTACCTAGGTTCACTTTTCCGGTTTTAACAATTTTCTTGATTGACTTAAGATAGAAGAACGACTCAAGCTCTTTCCAATCTATTCATCGAGTAGGTACGACGTTAATATCTATTATGTGATTTCAGTCACCTAATCTTCAGGTATTCCAAAAAGTACTCCATGCGAAATTAAAATATTAATAAACAATTCAATATCAACAACTTAAACTCAAAAATCAACTCCCGCCAGCCACCAAACGTTTGGAAAGGGCCAACTCGAAAGAGTTGGTCCTTTTTTTATCTTTATTTTACTTGCCACAAAATGACAAAATTCTTTTATAACAACAAATTACCTTCATCACGTCGACAATAACACCAGACACTTAATAAAAAACCACACATCCCATTGCTGAAATGTGTGGCCGTTTAGAACTGTTATATTACAAACTTAGATAAGTTCAGGTGCTAATCCATCTCGCCCAGCAAGTAATCTTCATCACTGCTCACTACTGCGCCGTGCTTCAGGAAGTTCTTACCTAGGATCATGCTGTATTCGAAGCGTGAGCGATCTTGAAGGTTCACTCTCACCTTCTTCTCTAAATCGCCTAGCTTAACGTTCATTTCTACCACAGGACGAATGTTCACCTTCTCGCCTTTCTTGGCTTTGATGCGCATCACATCAATCACTGGCTTGGTAAAATCTTGCTTATCACCTTGGTTGTTTTGATAAGTGAAGCTCACCATGTCTTGACCATCTTTCTTGAATCGTTTGATGTTGACGGCATTCATTGAACTCACATCGGCACCTGTGTCTAGCTTGGCCGGGAATGTCATGCCATTCACTTCAACGACTTCAATGTGCCCGACTTTAAACAATGGCTCGGCTTTCAATAGGTAGTCAGAACGCGTGTTCACGTAAACGCCCTCTTTCGCCATCTTCTTGCCTAGAATGAAGTAGGCTTCTTTTTCATTGCTATCCAATACATCAATCGCGAAGTCTTGCTGACGAACTTTGCCAGAAACCGAAAATTCACCACTCACAACTGGACGAGTATCATCCCCGACTCTTAATTTCTTAATCACAGGTTTGGTGACTTTTTGCTGTTCGCCATTCACGTCAGTTAGGTAGAACTCAACCGATGTCTCTTTGCCCTTACCGATAATCTCAAAGCTATCAACCTTCAACAAAGGCGTGTTGACGGTGAAAGAAGCCACGGCCTTAAGCGGGAAGTTATCAATGGTAATGTCTTCTTCTGGTGAGATAATTAAAGGCTCACTAGTCTCCGCCACATCGCTAAAGCTCTCAGAACCTTTTGAAAGGATATTTTCAGCGTTGGTATCAATCATGAAGAGTTCGCTGGCGGTGTTAGTTCCCAACCTTAGCTGCGAGCTGCTGTTCGAGCGGTCACGTAAGTACACGAGAACATCTTTGGTCGTGTTTTCATCGAGTTGAACCGGCACATACACCAGAGGTCTCTTTTTGCCGCTCACGCTCAGCATGCGAACCAGTGGCAGTGTCATCTCTTTCTGCTTGCCATCGTTGTCGAACATATCAAACGTCACTTCACTGTTCTTTTTATCTACATCGATGTCTTTTGCATGAAGGATGCTGTAGCGATTTTTTAATGAGAAGGTCGCGTTCATCGCCATACCAGAGATAGACACCACCTCTTTACGGCCGACAACCGTCGCGTTTTCTTGTTCTTGCAAATAGTCGTAGCCAGCGAACACTAGTGCGTTGTCAGCAAGAAAGGTTTTGCCGATCAGCACTGGCGCAGAGAAGTGACTTCTGTCCGTCAGGTTAACGTCTGTTTTTAATTCTTGATCCGCAATGGTCAGCGACATCTTAACCGTAGGGCGAAGCAAAGGCGTACTGCTGGTACGGCTGCGTATCATACTGACACGCTCTAAAGGCGCTTCAACCAATACCATCTCACCAGTACGTGGATTTTGAACCTTAAAAGAGACCACAGCTTGGTATTTCGCAAAGGTGCTGCCTTCCCAATCATCGTAATCAACATCGCTATTGTTCAACACATCTTCGGTTAACGCCGCCATCAACTCTTTGTCTTTAAGGTTCTTGTAATCGGCATTCGTGCTCTTCACATGAATGTCTTCCGCATGCATAGAGGTAGTTTCTGCACCGGTATCGATTTTACCAATGAAAGGAACGTCTTTTAGCCCTTGAACGCTCGATAGGTACACATTCTCTGTACGGCCTAATACCGCCTTACCATCGAGTTCGTAAGTCGGGTTTTGAGTGGTGTGTGAAGTGTCTGTAGCCAAAGAATATTGTGAAAAAAGTAGAGTGCTTAAAAGAGTTAGAGCCAAAGGTATCTTTTTCATTAGTTGGTCCGTTGTGATCAGTTCACTAATAATACTGGCGATTCGGCAAAGAGTTCCCCCACCAGCAACGGTTCTCACATAACGTTTACGTTATGACTTTTTCAATGACAAACCGATGACTTTGCGCCGCATTACTTCATCAGTTATTGACTAATGGATACCCAATAACCTGTTCAGTAGTCGATGTGATATTGAAGAAACGAATACAAAAAAGGCCAGCGACAAGCGCTGACCTTAGCTATTCAAAACACACCTGAAGCGAGTTTAACTTGCTAAAACACAAACGGTTCTAGATAAACATAGCACTAAAAGGTGCCGACTGTTTTCTTTGCACAGATAGCACGAGCTTTTTCTGCGCCCTCGCCTTTATTCTGATTAAAACATTGTCGATAAGATTCGACGTAACGCTCAAATAGCACTTTGGCTTCAGGTTGTGATTTAGAGAGCAATTGATTGACGAACTTTCTTGAGCCGACCTCAAAATGCTGAGTATCGATTGGGCTATTCCAATCCCCTCCCCAGATCATAAATCCGTGATGGGCAAAAAGCTCAACCACATCTTCTGCCATACCACTGCGCTCAATGTCATCACGCGCACGAAAGCGAGTGCGGTTCACATAGCGTGTAGCCGATTGCGATGGCTTTACCGTGATGGTTCCGTTGCTATCGAACTCTAAGAAAGGGTTTTGAACCGGATTGATGTCGATTGCCACACCATAGGCATGTTTCGACCAACCACCTCCACCAGTGATAGGCCGAGCGTTAAAGGCACTGCTGTTGTTCGCGTCCATTGAGGCGTTGTCGTCACCGTTAAACTCACGCATAAGGCGAGCAGAATGAAGCGGGAAATTACGCTGTTTTAACTCTGAAAAGATTCGCTCAACTGAAGGTGCAATAACATCAAGTACAATCATATTGCCCTGTTGCATTTCTCCTTTGAAGTTAATGAAATCGAAATCCACTTTGGATAGTCGCTCACAACCAACAGGCGCACCACTGCTCAAGACCTTGTTCTTTTTCATCATGTCGCATTGCCATTGAGATATAGGAGCAACTTGTGCGTAACTCGCCGCACTGAGCAAGGTTGCCAGCAAACCAACAATTAAACGTTTCATATCAAAGCTCAAAAACAGTAAGAGTAAAAAGACAGGAAGTGGAAAATAACACACTCAACCTAACAGAGTGCATAATTTGCTAGTGCGTTTTCTTCCAATACACGATTTCGCGAACTCGGCCATTCTGATCCTTATCCGCCTTTCCGCCAATCTCAGAAAGTTCAGGCAAGCACGACAATGTTTGAGCATGAGAAGCAATCAACATCAATATGAATGCGTCATAAATATCATCTATCGCGACATCCTTACGCTTGGTGTTTGAGATAGCTAACGCCACAACCTCACACCATTGCGGGGCGAGTTGCTGAATAATTGAAAGCCTTTCCTCTTTGCCCTCTTGAGTTCGCTTAGAAAACGCTAGCGGTTCCCCTTTCAAGGCAGCAAACACAACTTCGGGATGAGACTCTCGTATCGATAGATTTGAATGAGCATTCATTAACTCATCAAGCTCACGAATCTTGGGCACAATTCCCCAAGTCTGTTTAGAAAACTTCTTATCAAGCTTCTCCACATTGGCATCACACGCTGCAATATAATCGGTTTGGTAAACCGCCTCACGACACGGAACCGGAAACACGGAAGAGCCACGCTTGCTGGTTAGAAAACGTCTTGCTGCTTTGTCGCATAATCTATCTGGAGTCTGTGAATCGCTAAAACCAATAGGCATATCGATTAACGTTGTTGATCCCGTAAGATCATCAACCAGCTCATCGAGGCTCTTCACCACCTTGAACTCAGGTAGCTCATTGCCTGAGACAATCCAAGCGATCCAACCCGCCTTGCAGCCATCAATTCCGATGTATTTCATTGTGTTCTCAAATTACGTGCTCATGTTATTTACGTACTGTCCCTAACTATCGGCTTTGAATCAACTTAACTCCGGTATATATACCCACAATGATACTCAACACAGAAAAAACACCCGCCAACGACAGCACAGGCATCGCTACTAACAGCTGAGTATCGTTCCCGCCACCAGCCATTACGGCGCCAAATCCCATAAGCACACCCGCAACCAAGTGTTTACCCAATCGACGTATAGAGCTCAACCTTAATGAAAAAGACCCAGTAAACAACGCGGCACTGACCATTCCCACTAGCAGCATGGCCATTAATATAAAGCGCTCGCTGCTTGGCCAATCTTCAACTCTTCCATGCCAGAGTGAAGTTCCCATTGATTTCAATAAACCACTTGGCGTCCAGTGCGGTTCATACAAGAAAACAAAGCCTGCCATTAACCCAATCCCCAACATTGAGAACCATAACTTGCGATTTATCGCATTCATGAAGTAGCAACTCACCACAATAATGAACGAAATGATCCCAAGGAATGCATAACGAGAAAAATCAGATAAAACCAACCGAGAACCTTTTAACTCCGTCGGTAAAGCTGGAGCAAACAACAACCAAGCAACGAACCACCCTAATATGGTCGCCAACATAACCAGTTCACCACGAGCTAAACGACTCACCGTCGATACCCCACAACCACTATTAATCGCCGCTCCGATACCAAACAGAAAACCACCAAATAGGGAAAACAGACTCGGCCAAAACGCAGAAGATAAAGATCGTCCTTCCACCGCCGATCCTAATGCCATAAACACCCAAGCCAATGAGCCACTAAACACAATCGCGACAATCAGCATTGGTGATCCACTTGTCGCCTCTTTAACTCCCCGAACCATGCAAAGGCCCGTAGTTTGGGCGAGATACCCCACTAGAAAGATGCAGAACAAAGCGAGAATAAACAACATACATGGCCTCCGAATTGCGTTGATTTTATTATTGTCGTTGGTTAAATATAGTCAGAACATCCAATAACAGCGTGCAAGGACAAGCCCGAACAGGGATAATTGTTTTGATAATTAACCGCCCTCAAGCACCCAGCCGATAAAAGACTAATGACCACATACTCGTACATAGACATCCCGTTTAACCTGCGCCACACCTGTTGGTTTTGTGGTGAACCTTCCAATGATGTTGTTGAATTCCCTAAGACTGCACAGGCTATTGCCAAGATAGACTATTCACCGATTGCACTGCCTGCTTGTAAGGAGTGCGCGAGTGTTAGGTATGCAAAAGATCTAACTTCGATTTGGGCTGTGCGTGATCAGATAAAACACGCACTCATCGACAAGTACGCAAAGCACTTAGGGATTGGTGAAAATTGGACGGAGCAAGAGCTTATTGATTCTGACTTTTCAGGCTCGACGCTTGGCGGGTTTGGGCGCAGTGCTTGGAAGATGTATCAAATCGCCAAGCAGCGAATCGACTATAAAGGCTGGCCTTTGTCGGTTGATGACATTGTAATCGAGGCCTACGACGAAACCAGTGGCTTTGAATTTGACGGTACTCGTTATGCTTCAATCAATTCGTGTATCGACTACTTCACCAAAGCTGCTGGGGTGGATAAGGAACTGTTGTCGCAACTTGTCGACATCGTTTCATCAGACCGATTTAGCTACGCATTACGAATCGCCAAGCTAAACAAGAATGTCTCCAATACCAAGCGCTCGGAGATCATCGAAGAGATTTTGCAGCAAGAGTCTGAGCAAGAAGAGATACAGCTTGAACAAGCCAATTCACTTTTTAACCCAAATGTCGAAGAAGTCAGCATTTCAGGTTCGACGGCTCCGGTGTTCGCGATTCAATGGGCAATGATGAATAACGTTAAAGATTTGGCTCACCTTTGCGCGCTCGAAGATGATTATTTTGACTATTTCGAGCATCTTGGTGGCCCTGCAGCTTTCATGTCTTATAACGGACTACAGCTCTACTTAGAGTCGCGACAAGACCCAGAATGGGTAAAAAAATCGGACCCAAATAAACAATATTGGTGATCATTAACCATTACTGGTGAACACGTGTAAGCTCGATAACCGTGTCAAACACCCATTGTTAGTCCTTGTTTTATATAAAGATCTAAAAATCACACCCTATAACAGTTAATTGTTGCAATTCAGTTAAATAGAGTGAAAACTTCAAGCATCTAAAACTATTTAATCACTGCAATCTTGCGGTGAGTAAGGAGTGAATTGTGCTTGCTGTTCTTCGTATTATTTTGGCGACGGTGTTTATTATTTTCACCACTCTATGTGCTTTTGTTTACTGCTTGTTTAGCCCCAAGAACCCTAAGCATGTGTACGTTTTCTGTCGTTGGTTCAATCAACTACAAAAGATCGTCGGTGTGAAACTGGTGCAGCGCGGCCTAGACAATGCGCCGACGTCAGAAAAAAGCGTCTACATCTCTAACCACCAAAGCATATTAGACTTTGTGACTGACCCTGGGATGCTAAGGCCTCGTACCGTTTCTTTAGGCAAGCGCGATTTGTTATATGTGCCTTTCTTTGGTCTGCTGTATTGGATCACCGGTAACATCATGATTAACCGCGAAGATAAGTCCAAAGCACGCGATACCATCAAGCAAGTGGCAGAAGCGATTCATCAGAGAGATCTGTCTGTTTGGATTTACCCTGAAGGAACGCGCAGTAAAGGGCGTGGACTACTGCCATTCAAAACGGGCGCTTTCCGAATGGCGATTGAAGCCGGCGTGCCTATCACTCCGATGTGTACCAGCACCACGCACAATAAGATTGACCTCAACCGAATTAATAATGGCGTTGTGATCACCGAGATGCTTGAGCCTATCGATGTGACTGGGTACAAACTCAGCGACGCAAGAGAATTGGCGAATCGCTGTCACGCATTGATGGCTGAAAAAATTGCACAGTTAGATGCTGAAGTCGCTCGTATAGAAGCACAGCAAAACCCAGAACTGGATTCAGACGGCTCTTCTACGAACTAACTCGCAACGAATACACTGAGTCATCGCTCAGTTACTTAAAAAGAGACTCAACGATCGCAACTCTCATTGTTCTTGTTTTACATGCCGGCGCTTATCCGCAAAATAAAAACAGGCGTTAACGGCTTTATAGAGCAATGGGAGTAAACGATGGAAGTGATTCACCATGGTGGCAAACATACTGTCACCGGATCTTGTCACGAACTAAGAGATTCAGGCCAAGCGGTGCTCATCGATTGTGGCTTGTTTCAAGGTAAAGAGTCCCAAGGTTCAGACGCACGTCCTCTTGATATTGAATTTGAAACTTCCCACCTCAACGCTCTGCTACTGACTCATACCCACATAGATCATATTGGTCGATTACCTTGGTTGCTCGCCAGTGGCTTTAACCAACCGATTTATTGCACTCAGGCGACAGCTGAACTCGCCCCTTTAATGATTGAAGACGGACTAAAACTGCAAGGGCTCAGTCATAAACAATCCAAACTCATTCTTAAAAAGATTCATTCGTTGATTGCTCCTAAACCTTATGGGGAGTGGTTTCCAATCGTCTCTAAACAGCAAAACAATGGAAAGGATCATCATAGGCCAAATACTCTGTATGCTCGCTTTCAACCTGCAGGACATATTTTAGGTTCGGCCTATATAGAGATTAAGTTACCAAGCCAAGAGGTAGTGGTCTTTTCTGGCGACTTGGGCCCAAGTAACACGCCACTGCTGCCCGATCCTAAACCACCACAACAAGCCGATTACCTGTTTATCGAATCCACTTACGGCACTAGCATGCACGACGATATTTCTACACGCTCTGAACGCCTCAAAGCAATCATTGACCGTTCGTTACTCGATGGGGGTGTCATTCTGATCCCGGCATTTAGTATCGGCCGAACACAAGAACTGTTGTTTGATATTGAAAACCTGATCTTTGAGCATCAACTCAGCAGCGATATTCCTATCATCCTCGATTCGCCTATGGCAGAAAAAGTAACGCGATCCTATCGACGCTTTAAAGAGTTATGGGGGCAAGAAGCCAAGCATCGCCTTGAACTAAAACGTCACCCACTCGCTTTTGAACAATGCATTACCGTTGATGGGCATCGAATGCACAAGAAAATCGTCAATCGCCTGCGTTCGATAGGTGAGCCCGCGATTGTGGTCGCAGCCTCTGGAATGTGTCAGGGCGGCAGGATAATGAACTACTTATCCGCCTTACTTCCCGACAAACGAACCGATGTGATTTTAGCGGGCTATCAAGCACACGGAACGCTCGGGCACGAGCTCCAACAAGGCGAGAAACAAGTTTCTATTGATAACAAAGACGTTGAGGTCAATGCTCAGATCCATGGCATGTCTGGCTATTCTGCTCATGCTGATAAAGAGGATCTCAACCGATTTATAACAGGAATTCCCGTTCTACCAAAAGAAGTACATTTGATCCACGGAGAGCCAAATACTCAGTCTGAATTCGCTCAAGAATTGCTTAAACAAGGATTCAAGGTTGTTTGAAGTTGCGACCAAATTCGCGGCTTCCCCTCTGATAAAGATTAAAACTGCCATAATCACATCCTCAAGAACGCAGCCACTTAGGCCGGCCCTTAGACACGATGCCAGTGATATGTTCCAGCTTGCTCCACCCCACCACTCACATAACAGCCGTTCATGCTAAGCGGCCTTCACCATTGTTTTTCTCAATTTAGTTTCTTCTTTACGCCTCAAATTTCCCTTTTTGTATTAATCACTATTTATTCACTCAGCCAAACGCTCAAAAATACAATCGATTGCATATGCAGCTAAATAGAACGATTATCGAATTAGCACTAAGCGTTAACAAATACCCTCTGTAACTTGCTTTATGTCACAGTAATCCTAATGCGTAGTTAAATAATTTAACACTTGGGTTACAAGTGAAGTATTGTGTTGTTCGAAAAACAATCATAAGCAAAACTAACAGGGAAAATACTCATGCAGTCATTCGTTGATTTTTTGAATGGAATAATCTGGAGTCCAGTACTTATCTACCTATGTTTAGGTGCAGGTTTGTTCTACTCCATCATGACTCGATTTGTTCAAATCCGTCACTTCTTTGAAATGTGGCGCTTGCTACTATCGGGTAAAAGCTCATCAAAAGGCATCTCGTCTTTCCAAGCTTTAGCCGTTTCGCTATCTGGCCGTGTAGGTACAGGTAACATTGCTGGTGTTGCTGCCGCTATCGGTTTCGGTGGCCCAGGTGCAGTATTTTGGATGTGGGTTGTAGCTTTCTTTGGCGCCGCGACTGCTTACGCAGAATCTACGCTAGCGCAAATCTACAAAGAAGAAGACGAAGGCCAGTTCCGTGGTGGCCCGGCTTACTACATTGAAAAAGCAATGGGTCAGAAGTGGTACGCATGGATCTTCGCTATCGCGACTATTTTTGCATGTGGTATTTTGCTTCCAGGTGTTCAGTCAAACAGTATTGGTAATGCTGTAGAAGCTGCATTTGGCTCAGGCGACATGATTGAAACAGCTATCGGTACATTCAGTTTCGCTAAAATTTTCACTGGTACTGTTGTTGCTATCATCCTTGCTTTCATCATCTTTGGTGGTGTTAAACGTATTGCGAACTTCACACAAATCGTTGTTCCATTCATGGCATTGGCTTACATCATCATCGCATTCGTTATCATTCTGCTAAACATCGGCCAAGTGCCAACTGTTTTCGCAATGATCATCGGCGATGCATTCACACCTATGGCAGGCTTCGGTGCTGCAATTGGTTGGGGTGTTAAGCGTGGTGTTTACTCAAACGAAGCGGGTCAAGGTACTGGTCCTCACGCGGCAGCTGCTGCAAGTGTTGATCACCCAGCTCAGCAAGGTTTGGTGCAAGCGTTCTCTATCTACATCGATACACTTCTAGTATGTTCTGCTACAGCGTTCATGATCATCATCACTGGTGCTTACAACGTTCACGGCGGCGCTGAAGGTGTGTTCCTTGTACAGAACCTAGCAGCAAACATTGGTGCGAATGGTCCAGTGTTTACACAGCTTGCTATTGAAAGTGCGCTACCAGGCATTGGTAAGCCGTTCATCGCATTTGCTCTGTTCTTCTTCGCATTTACAACGATTCTTGCTTACTACTACATCGCAGAAACGAATATTGCTTACCTACGTCGTACCATCAAGATCCCTGGCATGATGTTCGTACTTAAGCTTGTTCTTATCACTGCGGTTTTCTATGGCACAGTTAAAACAGCGAACCTTGCATGGGCAATGGGTGATGTTGGTGTTGGCTTGATGGCATGGTTAAACATCGTAGGTATTTTGATCATCTTCTTCATGTCTAAGCCTGCGCTTAAAGCACTTGCTGATTATGAAGAGCAACAGAAACAAGGCGTAACTGAGTACACATTCAACCCTGTAAAACTAGGCATCAAAGGTGCTACTTACTGGGAAGAGAAGTACAAGCGTAAAACAGGTAAGTCTCCTGAAGCAGAAGCTGCAGACACTAAACCTGTAGAGCAACCTTCATCGTAAGATTGCCTTTACAAATAGTCCGCTTTAACTCGCGCTATTAATAACGCATAAAAAAGGGGTTAGCCATTTCGGCTAACCCCTTTTGTTTTATTCATAACCAATAAATGGCTTATAACAAACTAACTGTTCCCAAGTTAGAGCATTAAGCAGCGATTTCTTGTGTTGCTATTTGAGGTGCTTTCTTCTCACCAACAGGCAGTACTGTGCGGCCGTATTCGTTGTTGATTACTTGTGCCATTGCAAAGTAGATAGCTGAAGCGCCACAGAAGATACCTTCGAAACCAGCGATAGTGCCGATCAATGAGCTGCCCGTGAAGTTATGAGCTGCAAGTAGGAAGAACAAGATAGTTAGTGAACCGAATACGACCTGCTTCGCTACTGGGTAGCATAAAGAACCAATGAACATGAAGCCTGTGAAGATGCCCCATAGTAGTAGGTACCAACCCATGAATGCTGCAGGGCTTGCTGGTAGACCCATGTAAGGCATTACAATCAAACCAACCAAAGACAACCAGAATAGGCCGTAAGAAGTAAACGCAGTTGTACCGAACGTGTCACCACGTTTGAAACACATAGTGCCCACGATAACTTGGCTCAAACCACCGTAAAAAATACCCATCGCAAGGATCATTGAATCCATTGGGAAGAAACCTGCGTTGTGGATATTAAGAAGAATAGTGGTCATACCGAAACCCATTAAGCCTAGTGGCGCTGGGTTAGCTAGTTTGGTCGACATTGCGAATTTACCTTATTAAAGTGGTTGATTAAAAAAAATCGATAAAATTTGTAAGAAAATTTTAATCTATAAACCGCCACAAAGGATAATCAAGTTAACGCAAACTAAGGTTGTCGAAATGATCCTATGAAAAATGAGTTTCATAACAAGGCAAATTGATTCATAGAAACTATAAGTAAGCAGGTTCCCTATCACACTATAAAAAAGATGCGAGTAACGAGATACGGGATGCGAAAAGAGCCTGTAGATTCGAGTAAGCGGGATACGAGGAGCAGGTCTTGATTGAAAAAAGTGAGAGGCTAGGTGTGAAATGAAGAGCAATAGATAGAGAACGAGCTTTTCGTTACTCGTTTACTCACATCCCGTATCTATTTATTTGAATCGTCATTCCAGAATCGAGGGACGAGGTATCTGGAATCTCCTCTTAGCTATAAGCACTTTCGACACACTAAAGAGATTCCCTATCACGTTCGTCCCTCACTTTAGGGAATGACGAGGTTCGCTTAGATACGAGTAAAGAGATGCGGGTAACGAGATACAGGATACAAAGAGCGCGTTCAGATTGAGTAGCGAGAAACTAAATAGCAAACATGAGCAATAATAAGGCTAGCTTTTCGATACTCGTTTACTCGCATCCCGTATCTACTCATTAAATCGTCATTCCAGAATCGAGGGATGAGATATCTGGAATCTCGCCCCTCAGTCGTAGTCTAAATTACGCTTGTTGAACTTTAGAATCAGAGACTTCAGATTGCACATCTGATTGAGCGTTTTTACTCGCATCACGCTTCGCTAATAGAGTCACAACAACTAGCTGAGCAATCAGTGCACCAAGCACGACCAGTGAACTACCCGTGAATCCTGCCACGACAAAGCTGACCAAAGCGATAGAACCATTCATCAATGCGTAAGGAAGCTGAGTCTTAAAGTGTTCAAACTGATCACACCCTGCCCCTGTTGAAGAAAGAATCGTTGTTTCAGAGATCGGTGAGCAGTGATCACCAAACAAGCCACCAGAAAGTACCGCACCAATCGCAACCAGAAGCGGAGCATCTATTGCCACAGCCGTAGGGATAACCAATGGCATCATAATCGCGAAGGTTCCCCATGACGATCCAGTAGCGAATGAAATGATAGCCGACAACAGAAAGGCAACTGCAGGCACTAGCCAATAAGGAAAGCCGCTCTGTGCTTGCTCGGCGATATAAGCTGCTGCGCCCAACTCTTTACCAACTGTGCTTAACGCCCAAGCTAACACCAAGATGATCGCGACTGGCATCATATTTCCCATGCCTTTTAAGTACACAGAAACACCGTCAGACAGTTTTCTTACACCGTAGTAAGCCATTAGCGAGATCAAGGTAATCGCAGCAAAGAAGTAAGCCGATGATAAAGCTGCTCTGAATGATGAACCCGCGACCTTTTGAAATGGGAAACCTTGTGGAACCAACATGGCACACAACACCACCAGCATCACTAGCAACGGCGCCCAAACAAAAGATGCCTTTGCATTTTTATGCGAGAACGGATTCAGTGATTCGCTATTCACGCCAGTATCGATTCCCGCTTGGCAATCACGTTCAGCTTTCGCCATTGGTCCGAAATCTAAACCTTTGACTGACACCAAAGGAACGATGAAGATCGCTAAGAATGCGTAGAACTGAAAAGGAATAGCACCAATGAAAGCATCCCAATCAGACATGTTAACGCTCAACGCAGTAAATTCTTTCTGGATCAGGCTCATGATGTAAACGCCCCATCCAATGAAAGGAATAAGGATCGCAACTGGCGATGAGGTTGAATCAATGATAAATGCTAGCTTCTGTCTAGAAAGTTTCAGTTTATCGAAAAGAGGACGAAAAACAGGGCCAACAATTAAAGGGGTGCCTAAGTCTGAGAAAAATATAACGATTCCACCAAACCATGCTGAAATTTGAGCTTGGCACTTGTTGCTTACCCATTGAGTAACACGCTTGGCAAATGCAACGCCACCACCTGATTTCTCCATCAGAGCAACAAAGCCACCGATGAACACCAACAGCATGATCACACCTGCGTTATAGCTGTCGGTAAGTTGAGGGACTAGGTAACCTTTAACCATGGTACCAAACGTATCAAGCGGGTTAAGTTCGCTAAACATGCCAGTCAGCATCGCTACGCCACTTAGTACACCAGCAAAAAGGCCTATCACCACATTCCTTGTCGCCAACGACAACACCAAAGTAATCACAATGGGGATGAGTGACGTGATATCTGTCTGTTCCATAGGTACACCTTAACCCTAAAATAAAAGAATGAATATAAATTAAATTTGAATATAAATTCACAAGAATCATTTGTACAGAACTTTATCCTCTAACTGGATAATTAGTCTTTAAATGCGCTTCAACATAGCTAAATAGACCAATTGCCCTCCTTAGATAGCCAAGTTCGAAACGAAAAAAAGCCGAAAGTAGAAACTTTCGGCTTTTGATTATTTATATCATTATGGTCGTACAACTGAACTCGTAACTTAGGTCACGTCCTCTGTATTCAGACTATCAATTACAAGTGATTTCATCCCAGAACCAATTCGATTGAACAGGACTCTCCCAAACACCCGGACCGTTTTTAGCTACGAAGCACTTGCCATTATGTGTCACCTTGTCGCCATTACTCACTTGGCTAACGCCTGCTTGCCATGTAATAAATACCGATGGGTCAACAACGACAGGCGGCTCGGTAACAGGTGGTTCAACTGGGGTTGGGTCTACCGGGGCAGGGTCAACTGGCGATGGATCTGTCACTACGGGTGGTGTTGGCTCTCCAGCAACCAATTTCCAAGGGCCGCCATTGGCAGGGTCATCCCCTTGTGTCCACCATTTCGCTTCGTAAGTCGCACCGTTGTGAGTAACTTGGTCGCCAGCGTTGTAAACCTTAGTCGCACTCCAACCATTACCACCCGGATCTGCCCCAGGGTCTACCGGATCAAGCTTATCGACCACTTTTACTTCAGGCCAGCTCGCATGAGACCCATAAAAGTTGGTCACACACTTCTCGTAATCGCCCGCTACTAACGCTGAATAAGCAGTTTGGAAACCAACAAGTTCACATTCAAATGAATAGCCTTCTGGGCGGTCTGCGTAGTATTTCCAGTTACCATCCCAGTTGGTGTACAGCACATCAGTTGCGCCATTCAGATTCAAACTTCCGTAAGGCGTTTGCTGCCAACAAGTATTGGCTTCATCCGCTTCTACAGGAATTTCATAATGCGCTGCTAACCCTTCCCAGTAACGAATACGGTTAACGGGTTGGCCTTTGTCTTTATTTTGCTCACCACACTCGATACCGCCATTAATCACGTTGATCGTGGTACCAAAGCCATAACCAATTCCCGCATCCAATTCGCGTTGAGAGGGTGTCCAAGTACGGTCAATAACATGCAGCATTGCTGGTTTAGGGGCTTGAGGCGTAAGGAAGAACCAGATAGCAGAAGCCAAGTTCAACCATGAATCAGCAACCAAACCTGGATTATTCAATAGCACCGTCGCATCACCATCGAACATCACTTCCGAGAACGCGCCGTAATTAAAGTGGTAAGAAAGCTGTTTAGCACCACGCCCGAAGTAACCCTGCCCTGCGGCACAAGGCCAACGCGCATTTTGCCAATCGTTCTGGCCACATCCCGTGGTGTAACCTTCTTGACCTTCAGACCAACCCATCTCACGAACATGCACCAGCGCTTGTTGCCACTCTTCTAGCGCTAATGGGTTATCAGAGGTGTTGTCTATTGCGATGTGGCCGCCCGTCTCTTGTGAGAAATGAGCAAAGGCCGTAATGATGGATTTTTTACAGATGGCATCAGAATCACGGCCATCGGTGTACTCTCCACAGAAGGCTGGGAATTTACCAATCGCACGTAAGAAGCGAGTGTATGTGTATTCAGGTGCCGCCATCTGAGTGAGGAAGTCCCATTCAGATTGAGGGAACACACGCTCGACTCGTTTCACGTTTTCAGGGTTCGAGGCTAAACCCGGCTCAATCGCTTCAACGATACTGTTGGGACGAGTTTGTAATGCTTGTGACCAGATCGTATACATAGGATCGGATGTTTTCGCTTGTTCTGCAGCTTGTAATGCCGACTTTTCAACAAGGTAGCCATTCGGGTTTTGCGGATCAGGTTGAATGTTCAAAGACGCGTAACTGTGTGCTGCTAAAGTGCAGCCAACTACTGTCGCCAAATATTTGATTTTTAACATGATGGATTCTCTTATCTGTCCTTAATAAGTCCATCAAAGAGTATGCGGCGCGTGGGAAATGACCTAGTTGTTGCGGTATGAATTTATAAAAAGTGCGAGTGATAGTTTTATGTATAGTTAAACGTAACAACGCGTCTCATACTTTCTTGAGCTGATATCTAGTTTCCAACTCATTCGGTTTCTAGCGGTTATATATAGCTCTTTAATACCCAGAATCAGAAAGAAAAAAGCCCCGAACTGAGTTCGAGGCTTAAGATCTTAATCAAAACTGGTTAAATCTCTAAGAGATTATTCCCACTCGATAGTTGCTGGTGGCTTACCAGAAATATCGTAAACAACACGTGAAATGCCGTTAACTTCGTTGATAATACGGTTAGATACCTTACCTAGGAAGTCGTATGGTAGGTGTGCCCAGTGAGCAGTCATGAAGTCGATAGTTTCTACTGCACGTAGAGATACAACCCAATCGTACTTACGGCCATCGCCCATTACGCCAACTGAACGTACAGGTAGGAATACCGTGAATGCTTGAGATACTTTGTGGTAAAGGTCAGCAGCGTGAAGCTCTTCAATGAAGATAGCATCAGCACGACGCAGTAAATCACAGTACTCTTTCTTAACTTCGCCAAGTACACGAACACCTAGACCTGGACCCGGGAAAGGGTGGCGGTAAAGCATGTTGTATGGAAGACCAAGCTCTAGGCCAATCTTACGTACTTCATCTTTAAACAGCTCACGTAGAGGCTCAACAAGGCCCATTTCCATATCATCAGGAAGGCCACCAACGTTGTGGTGAGACTTGATTACGTGTGCTTTGCCTGTCTTAGATGCTGCAGACTCGATAACGTCTGGGTAGATAGTACCCTGAGCAAGCCATTTAGCATTCTTCAGTTTCTTAGACTCTTCGTCGAAGATATCTACGAACACGTGACCGATGATCTTACGTTTCGCTTCTGGTTCAGCTTCGCCTTCCAGAGCGTTAAGGAAACGTTCTTCAGCATCAACTTTAATGATGTTCAGGCCGAATTGGTCACCAAACATGTCCATAACCTGCTCGCCTTCGTTTAAACGAAGAAGGCCGTTATCAACAAATACACATGTTAGTTTGTCGCCGATAGCGCGGTGAGCAAGCATCGCAACTACTGATGAATCAACACCACCAGAAAGACCAAGGATAACTTCGTCGTCACCTACTTGTTCTTTAATACGTGCAACTGCATCTTCAATGATAGACGCTGAAGTCCACAGACCTTCACAACCACACGCGTTAAGAACGAAGTTCTCAAGCATTTTCAGGCCGTTTTTAGTATGTGTTACTTCTGGGTGGAATTGAACACCGTAGTATTTCTTATCTTCGTTTGCCATTGCTGCGTATGGGCAAGTGTCTGTCTCTGCGATTTTTGTGAAATCAGCAGGGATTTCAACCACTTTGTCGCCGTGGCTCATCCAAACATCTTGAGTTGTCTCAAGGTCAGCGAAAAGTGCAGATTCACCCGTCACTTGTACAGCAGCGTAGCCGAACTCGCGCTCAGTAGACGTTGCTACTTTACCGCCAAGTTGCTCAGCCATCGTTTGCATGCCGTAGCAGATACCGAAGACAGGAACACCTGAATCAAATACGTACTGAGGTGCACGTGGAGAATTATCTTCCGTTACACTTTCAGGGCCACCAGATAGGATGATACCGTCTGGATTGAATTCACGAATATCCGCTTCTTCTACGTCCCAGCTCCAAAGTTCACAGTAAACACCGATCTCACGAATACGACGAGCTACTAGCTGTGTGTATTGAGAACCGAAGTCCAGAATTAGAATACGTTGGTCATGAATATTTTTAGTCATTGTAAGCAGTCTTATTGGCTATGTGATAAAACGGAGGCGAGTTTACTCACCTCTGATTAACTCTTCAAGAAATAAAGCAAACGTTTTCGTTAGATATCTTTAACCACGTGTTTTGAGAAAATCGGACTTTTAACAAAACAGACGGTAGATAAAATAATGTGCCGACTAAATCAGCACATTATTCAAACGTTCGGACGTATTATTAACCTAAACGGTAGTTAGGAGCTTCTTTCGTGATTTGAACATCGTGTACGTGAGATTCTTTCATGCCCGCACCAGAGATACGAACAAACTCAGCTTTAGTACGCATATCTTCAACAGTTGCAGAACCCGTTAGGCCCATGCTTGAGCGTAGACCGCCCATCTGTTGGTGAACGATCTCTTTTAGACGACCTTTGTATGCGATACGACCTTCAATACCTTCTGGAACAAGCTTGTCTGCAGCGTTGTCAGATTGGAAGTAACGGTCAGAAGAACCTTGAGACATCGCGCCAAGAGAACCCATACCACGGTAAGACTTGTAAGAACGACCGTTGTAAAGGATAACTTCACCCGGTGCTTCTTCAGTACCCGCGAACATTGAACCAACCATCACACAAGATGCGCCAGCAACGATAGCTTTACAGATATCGCCAGAGAAGCGGATGCCGCCATCTGCGATTACTGGAATACCGTATTCGTTAGCTACTTCAGCTGCGTCTGCGATTGCTGTTACTTGAGGAACACCAACACCAGTAACGATACGAGTCGTACAGATTGAACCCGGGCCGATACCTACTTTAACCGCACTAACACCCGCTTCGATAAGAGCACGAGCGCCAGCGCCAGTTGCTACGTTACCACCGATGATTTGTAGATCAGGGTATGCAGCACGCGTATCACGGATACGGTTAAGTACGCCTTCAGAGTGACCGTGTGAAGAGTCGATAAGTAGAACGTCTACGCCAGCTTCAACAAGAGCAGCAACGCGCTCTTCGTTACCAGCACCAGCACCAACAGCTGCACCTACACGTAGGCTGCCGCGCTCATCTTTACAAGCGTTTGGTTTACGTTCTGCTTTGTGGAAATCTTTTGCAGTGATCATTCCCGTTAGTTGGAAGTCATCATTTACAACAAGAACTTTCTCAACACGCGCTTCGTGCATTTTCTCTTGAACTTCTTCACGAGTTGCACCTTCTTTAACAGAAGCAAGGCGAGCTTTAGGCGTCATTACTACGTCAACTTTCTTTGAAAGGTCAGTCACAAAGCGAACGTCACGGCCAGTAATAATACCAACAAGTTCGTTTGTTTCAGTAACAACAGGGAAACCGGCGAAGCCGTGTTTTTGAGTAAGGGCTACAACATCAGCGATTGTCGCGTCAGGGTTTACAGTAACAGGATGAGAAACCACACCTGCTTCGTAAATTTTAACCTGGCGAACCATTTCAGCTTGCTGTTCAATAGACATGTTCTTATGAATGAAGCCGATTCCGCCTTCTTGTGCCAGTGCAATCGCTAGGCGAGCTTCTGTCACAGTATCCATCGATGCAGAGATCATTGGGATGTTTAGGGAAATATTCTTCGTCAGCTGAGTGCGAAGATCAGCTGTATTAGGGAGAACGGTGGAGTGTGCTGGCACTAGCAGTACGTCGTCGAATGTCAGCGCTTCTTTGGCAATTCTTAGCATTTGCAATATCTCACAATAATAGGAGTAAAAAGAAACAATCCAATCTCATCGTTTCGCCTAATGAGGGCAGCCAATTAAGGAAAATCAAACTGCATTTGGATTAGATATTGCGGACGGATTATACGGCCAACGAAATCGCTTGGCTACACATTTTTGTATTTTTAATTTGCATTTACCCCCTTGCTATGTATTATATTGCCGCTATCTTCCATACTCACGCCCTGTGAGATTCCAAGAAAGACCTTCCTTCAAGGAAAGATAGTGCTTCTATGACTAATCCAAACATCTTTACTGTTTCTCGCCTCAACTCAGAGGTTCGTCTCCTATTAGAAAACGAAATGGGAATAGTCTGGCTCGTTGGTGAAATCTCAAATTTCTCTGCACCTGTCTCTGGTCACTGGTACCTCACGCTTAAAGACTCTCACGCTCAAGTTAAGTGCGCTATGTTTCGTGGCAATAACCGTCGTGTGACTTTTAAGCCTCAGAACGGTAATCAAGTTCTAGTCAAAGCTCGTCTGTCTCTTTATGAGCCGCGCGGTGACTATCAACTAATCATCGAAAGCATGCAGCCAGAGGGTGACGGTAAGCTTCAACAAGAGTTTGAAAAACTTAAGATGAACTTGGCGGCGGAAGGCTTATTTGCTCAATCGAGTAAACAAATTCTTCCAGAACATCCTAAATGCGTTGGTGTCATCACCTCTAAAACAGGCGCAGCCCTCTTCGATATTCTCGATGTACTGAAAAGGCGCGATCCTTCATTGCCAGTCATCGTGTATCCGACCATGGTGCAAGGTGAAGGAGCTTCGATTCAGATCGCTCAAGCGATTGGACGTGCCAATGAGCGCAACGAATGTGATGTATTGATCGTGGGTCGTGGCGGCGGTTCATTAGAAGACTTATGGTGTTTCAATAACGAGATCGTTGCTCGCACGATTGCAGCAAGCCAGATTCCGATTATCAGCGCCGTTGGCCACGAAGTTGACGTCACTATCGCCGATTTCGTGGCAGATATACGTGCTCCAACGCCATCAGCAGCCGCTGAATTGGTTAGCCGTGATAACAGTCATAAAGAGCAAGCTTTTGCCTCTAAACGTGCTCGTTTAGTGAGTGCGATTCGTCATGTATTAATCAAACAAGCGCAGTCAACTCAAACGTTGAAATACCGCTTAGAGAAGCAACACCCTAGCTACCAACTGCAAAAACAGAGTCAGCAGCTTGATGACTTAGACATGCGTTTGCGTCGTGGTATGACTCAATACTTAAAACAGCATGCACAGCGTGTTGAACGTAAACAGCACCAGCTTCAATTGAACTCGCCAGTGAAACGCCTTGGCGAACAAAAACTGCATCTGCAACGTTCAGAGCAAAAACTATTGGATGCAATGGATAAGACGTTACTAACGACTCGCCACCAGCTCGCTATGGCCGCAGAAAAACTAGAAACAGTGAGCCCGCTAGCAACCCTAAAGCGTGGCTACAGCATTACTCATTCAGCGTCGAGCAAGACCGTATCATCGATTAACGACGTCGAAGTAGGTGAAGTGATTACCACTCAAGTAGAAGATGGTGTAATTGAATCGCAAGTAACAACAAGAGTCGCTAAGAGCGAGCTTTAGCTTCGATTAGAACGTTAGAAACCATTTAAAACCAGAAAGCCCTATCAATAATCGACAGGGCTTTTTTGTATCTAACGGCTGCAGGAAAACTAACGAATTTCAGCCCTACTCAGTCGTAGAAGGCTCCTTCATGGTCAGCATTCCTTCCGTCACAATAAAGTTGATGATGAAGTCCAACCCTTGGCTCTCTTTTAGGTTGGTGAACACGTATGGTTTGGTTGGACGCATGCGCTGCGTATCTTGCTCCATCACCTCAAGTGACGCACCAACATACGGTGCTAAATCGATCTTGTTGATGACTAACAGATCGGATCGTGTAATACCCGGGCCACCTTTACGTGGGATCTTCTCCCCTTCCGCTACATCGATTACATAGATAGTAAGATCGGCTAACTCAGGGCTGAACGTCGCACTTAAGTTATCACCGCCACTTTCGACGAATACCACATCGAGGTTCTTATGCAGCTTAGCGAGCTCCTCTACGGCAGCTAAGTTCATCGAGGCATCTTCACGGATAGCCGTGTGCGGGCAGCCACCGGTTTCTACGCCAATGATGCGGTCAGGTTCCAGAGCCTCTGCTCGCGTGAGAATCTTGGCATCTTCTTGGGTGTAGATGTCGTTGGTTACCACCGCAATGTTGAGCTTGTCGCGAATCGCTTTACATAGCACTTCCAACAGTGCTGTTTTACCAGACCCTACCGGGCCACCAATACCAATTCGAAGGGGTTGCTTATAACTTTCCACTGTCTACTTCCTTATATTCTTTTTGCTACATCGTTCGCGCTAACCGCTACGAACGAAATAGTCGCGTGTATTGTGTTTCGTGCAGTGAGCTCGCTAATGCCATCGAAGGCGAAAAGCTGCCTATCATCCAATCTTCTATCGTGCGTGCTTTCTCAATCAGCTCGGGAAACGTGTTGGTGATATTAATCAGTGCCAACTGACCATCGGTTTGACCTAAAGGCACTAACTTGACCCCTGCGGTAACGATGTTCTCAAGCCAGCTCCATAGATAACCCTGCTTGAGACTTTCTAAATCAATATTCCAATGTTGAGCGGCCATACACATGCCCAACAATTGGTTTGGGTGACTATCAACAGAATCCACCAGCGAAATATCGATATCTAAGCGCTTCAACAAGGTGTTCAATGCATGTCCGCGCTGCTTTTCTTCCGCTCGTAATTCACTGGTTTCACGGCTTGAGTATAAGTAGTTACACCAATGCTCAACCTCATCGATTTCCCCCTTTTCTACAGCGTGATAAAGGCGCTCTAAGATGGGCAATTCCAAAGTCGCTACACTGGAACTGACGATGGTATTAAGCCACTGTTCCATGCTGTTGCGATCGGTCACCCACCCCGCTTCAACCGCCAGTTCGAGACCTTGCGAATAGGTGAAACCACCAATCGGCAACGATGGACTGATCAGTTGAAACAGACGATAAATCGCGACATTTTCTGTTGTGGTCATACTCTTACTCTCTGTCTTCTAGAATCGAAAAGTTCGAGAGCTTACGCGCCTAAAATCAATAGTGCGCTTGCTGAAGCGACGCCGATTGACATCCATTTAGAGTAAACCGCGCGGCCAACCAAAGTACCGATAACCATTAATGCCAGAGCACTGATACTCATACCGGTTGCGAATTGAGTCAGATTACTCGCGGCCTCAACGCCGTGTGCGTAACCATGGAAAAACAGCATAGCAATCGAAGCGACTAATACGCTGTTTACACGCTTGGTTGATGGTGAGAACACGTGCCATAAACATAAGCTGACGACGAACAGAGAAGCGATAATTGCTGGCTCAACAATCACAGAGAAACCTAAGGCTTGGCCTGCGATAAGCCCTACTACCAAAGACGCTAATCCGCCGCCAATCAGAGCGGCTTTTATCTTGGTTGAGAACGACAGTGCGCCAATTAATAGACCGAAAGCAATCAGCATGATCAGGTGATCCATACCTGTCACTGGGTGAGTTAAGCCAGACATAAACGAGTGAGACTCATGAACCGAATGCGATCCATGTCCGGGGTGAGCGAAAGCCAATGTTGATGTTGTTAGAGAAGCTATTGTGAAAGTGCATAAGCCTGCAGCTGTTTTAAAGTTCATCGCGAGTTCCTTGCGTTTATAGTTATTAATATCGTTGTTATATAAATCGTTTAGTGAGCCATCAATGACTCGATTAATGATGGTGATGATGTCCACCTGAGCGACCGCCATAAGCGCCACCTTCAGGTTCAAACGGTTGTGTCTCGGTAGTCACTTTTGCGCCTAAGCCTTCAACCATTTCATCCAAAACATGGTCATGTTGATAACGAACCCAGCCCGCCTCCACTTGCAACGGAACATGTCGGTTGCCAAGGTGGTAAGCCACTCGCGTTAACAGAAGCAAGTCTTCACAGTAAACCGTCGAAACGGTTTCTGGTGCCGCTTTCACTTCGACGACTAAGCCGCATTCACTTGAAAGTTGCTCGCCACCACGCAAGATATGACCTCGTGGTAGAAACAGTCCGGCATTGCGCCCATCATCAAGCATCACCTTAAGACGGCTTTTAATTCGGCTATCGATCGGCAGGCTTAAGTAGCCGTCCGGCGCATTTTGCATTTGAGTATTCAGTTGAGTCAGTTCAATCATGCTATTACCTCAATCTCCTTGTGAGATTTATAACGTTCAAAATAAGAGCCCTCAGCCAAGAGCTAAAACAGGAGCCCTCAGCTAAGCCTTTAAAACAAGATCCTTCAGCCGAGCTATCAAAATAGAAAATACCGCTGTGCCATTGGTAGTTCTTCAGCAGGCTCACAAGTCAGAAGTTCTCCATCGGCGCTCACTTGATACGTCTGAGAATCGACCTCAATTTTTGGCATCCAATCGTTCAACTTCATGTCGGCTTTACTGATGTTTCGGCAGTTACTCACTACGCCAATCAAGCTCTGCAAACCTAATTGCTTATCGATGTTCTGCGCTTTGGCTTCTTTAGAGACAAACAACATCGATGTGTTCTGACATGCCTTGCCATAGCTACCAAACATAGAGCGATAGTGAACTGGCTGAGGAGTTGGGATAGAAGCATTGGGATCACCCATTGGTGCCATCGCGATCATGCCGCCTTTCAAAATCACGCTTGGTTTCACACCAAAGAAGGCAGGTTTCCACAGCACTAAATCCGCGAGCTTTCCTGCTTCGATAGAACCGATTTCATGAGACATACCATGAGTGATCGCAGGGTTGATGGTGTACTTAGCGACATAGCGTCTTAAGCGGAAGTTATCGCTGTAATCTGAATCTTCTTTTAGGCTGCCACGCTGTACTTTCATCTTGTGCGCAGTTTGCCATGTTCGAGTGACCACCTCGCCTACACGTCCCATCGCTTGCGAGTCCGACGCGATCATCGAGAACGCCCCTAAATCATGAAGAATGTCTTCTGCAGCAATGGTTTCACGGCGGATACGCGACTCAGCGAACGCGACATCTTCAGCAATCGATGGTGACAAGTGATGGCAGACCATCAACATGTCTAAATGCTCATCGACCGTATTGATGGTGTAAGGTCGTGTTGGGTTAGTCGAAGAAGGCAGAACGTTCGGTTCGCCTGCAGCGCGAATAATATCGGGAGCATGACCACCGCCCGCACCTTCGGTGTGATAGGTATGAATCACTCGGTCGCCGATTGCGCCAAGTGTCGATTCAACAAAACCAGATTCATTCAGAGTGTCGGTATGAATCGCAACTTGTACGTCCATCTCGTCAGCCACACTCAAACAAGTATCGATTGAAGCAGGGGTTGTTCCCCAGTCTTCGTGCAACTTCAAACCGACTGCACCTGCTGCGACTTGCTCACGCAGTGCTTCCGGTTTGCTAGCGTTACCCTTACCTAGCAAACCAAAGTTCATTGGGAACTGATCGAGCGATTCCAACATACGGTGCATGTTCCAAGGGCCCGGTGTACATGTGGTTGCGTTGGTACCGGTGTTTGGCCCGGTGCCACCACCTATCATGGTCGTAACACCCGATGCCAAAGCTTCTTCAATCTGTTGCGGGCAGATAAAGTGAATGTGTGAGTCGATGCCACCTGCCGTGAGGATTGAACCTTCGCCGGCCAGAATTTCCGTACCCGGGCCAATCACAATATCAACACCCGGTTGAACGTCTGGATTACCCGCTTTACCCAATGCCTGAACTCGACCATCTTTGATTGCGACATCCGCTTTTACGATGCCCCAGTAATCCAACACAATCGCGTTGGTGATCACCAAGTCAGGAGTTTCGGCACTTGGTCGTTGGCTTTGCCCTTGTCCATCACGAATCACTTTACCGCCGCCGAACTTCACTTCATCGCCGTATACGGTGTAATCCTTTTCAACTTCTAGCCATAAATCGGTGTCAGCAAGACGCACTCGGTCACCGACTGTTGGCCCAAACATTTCGGCGTAAGCCTGTCTGGATATCGTCGCCATGATCAATCCTTTGTTGTTTTAGTTATTTCCATGAAGAGCGCTTAGAGCTTGCCCATCACCTTTCCTTGGAAGCCGTAGATCTCTAACTTACCGGCATAACGCACTAACTCGACGCTGCGCGACTGACCCGGTTCAAAGCGAGTTGCGGTGCCTGCAGGGATATTGAGTCGAAAACCTTTAGTGGCTTCTCGGTCAAAGATCAGCGAAGGGTTTGCTTCGTAGAAGTGGTAATGAGAGCCAATTTGAATAGGACGGTCGCCAATGTTTTGCACCTTAACTGACGTCGTGTCGCGGCCTTCGTTGAGGGTGATGTGGCCCGGAGCCGTTTCTACTTTTCCGGGAACGAAACCTGAATATTGTTTGGTGGAACCAGCCATATTACTTCTCCCTACACGATAGGTTCATGAACGGTCACCAACTTGGTGCCATCAGGAAAAGTAGCTTCGACTTGTACATCTGGGATCATGGAAGGGATCCCCTCCATTACGTCATCAACGGTAAGCAGTGTGCGTCCAAAATCCATCAATTCCGAAACGGTCTTACCCTCGCGGGCACCTTCAAGAATGGCACTGCTGATCAGCGCAATAGATTCTGGGTAGTTGAGTTTTAAGCCTTTTTGTTTGCGCTGCTGTGCCAGTATTCCTGCGCAGAAGATAAGTAACTTATCTTTTTCTCTTGGTGTTAATTCCATTTAGCCGCCCGCTGTTAGTGTTATTTTCTTAGTGCTCAAAAACGCATGAGCAGTAAGTGGGATTCAAACACAGCAAGCTTGAAAAAATGTACCTAGAGCCGGAAGTCACCCTAGGTACAAAAGGGCTAATCGCTAAGTCGCCCAAATCCTTGGTAAATCCGGAGTCGTACCACACAAATGAGAGCGAGTTGCTTGCCATATCTGACCAAAGGCTTGGAGGATGTCTTCACTCCAATTACCCAAGGCTCGCACTACAATCAATCCTTCTATCTGCGTCGCGCCCATTATTAATGTAGGTTCACTCGACATTTTTGCTGTAACTGATTGCTGTGAAGCTTGCTGTGTAATAGATAGGAGCAAGCTCTGTACCAACTCTAAATCTTGCTTCTCATTTGAGGTGAGATAAAAAGTCCCCATCATTGAGAAATCAAGTAACCCCATATTTATCATTAACTTATCGCCACCATGAAAATTAAAACCTTCAGTCAGAAGCCTTTGATTATCAAGATAGATTTCCGTTTTCCCAACAAGGTGACCACGCTCAAATCCCTCATTCTGTGCAGGTCGCCCAAAACAGTGCATCTCCCAACCCCAAAACTGTGCACCCTTTTCAAGGCGAATTTCAGTGTCTAGACGAACGTGTGCATTGGGAAAAAAGATGTTCTCTTGCGGCATCCATTCCAAGCGCGCACCTTTCTTCACTCGAAGGGTTTGCTTCTGCTTGGCGTACTTGTTGTTAGAACGATAGAACTTGGTCGCGCCTGGCGTGGTGATCAACGTATGTGCACCGCTTTCTACGGTTGCCTCAATATTGAGAGTGTCACCACCTACCACTCCGCCGGGGGGATGGAGTAAGTAGGTGTGACACGTTTCCCCATCAGGATACAGTGGGCGTTGCACCGCAAGCGGACCAGACTGCTGGCGATTCTTTAATACGGTTTTATCACCACGGTCAACAAAGGTGAGGTTTAAGCTCGCTTGCCAACCATCTCGAATATCTTGTTCGATGGTGTCATTCAAAGATAAAGCTTCAACTAAAGAAGCGTTCCTGACTTCATTCGGAGAAAAGAGAGAATTCATACGGTTAGGTACTCCTTAATCAAGGACTCATCGAGCCCTGTCATTTCACCTTCAGCCACCTGACGGCCACGGTCGAGAATACAAAAACGGTCACCGACCTTTCTTGCAAACGGCAGCTTCTGCTCAACCAACAAAACCGTCAGTCCCATCTTCTCGTTAAGCATACGAATGATGTCGCCAATCTCTTGCACGATATTGGGCTGAATACCTTCTGTCGGTTCATCCAAGATCAATAGCTTAGGATTAACCACCAACGCACGACCAATCGCGAGCTGTTGTTGCTGACCACCAGATAAGTCGCCACCACGTCGATGCAGCATCTCTTTTAACACAGGGAAAATATCGAAGATGAATTCAGGGATTTTACGATCGCCCTTCTCTCTAATCGGTAAGCCAACTTCTAGGTTTTCTTGAACGCTAAGCATCGGGAATATCTGGCGACCTTGTGGCACATAGCCGATCCCTTGGCGAGAACGATCCTCGGCATCGGTTTTCAAAAGTGACTCGCCCGATAAAGAGATGTCACCACTTTCAACCTTAACCAGCCCCATAATGCATTGCAGCAAGGTGGTTTTACCAACACCGTTTCGCCCCATTAACACCGTGCATTTGCCCTCCGGGATCTGCATATCCAAATCCCACAAGGTGTGGCTCTCACCGTAATATTGATTAACTGATTTAACCTCTAACATCCTATTCTCCGAGATAAACTTGTTTAACTTCAGGGTGAGCCTGTACTTGGTCCATGGTGCCTTCTGCCAACACGTGACCTTGATGAAGCACAGTGACATGGCTAGCAATAGAACGAACGAAATCCATATCGTGTTCAACCACCACCACCGAGTGCTTGCCTGCCAGTGAGTTGAGTAGCTCAGAGGTGCGATCCATCTCTTGGTGAGTCATGCCTGCGACAGGTTCATCCACCAGCAACAGCTTAGGGTTTTGCATCAGTAACATGCCGATCTCTAACCACTGTTTTTGCCCATGTGACAGGTTGCCCGACAAATTCGCTGCTTCGTCTTTTAGGTGAATCAGCTCAAGCACTGAAGTTAGTTTGTCTTTCTGCTCGCCAGACATTACGGCAGTGAAAGTCGCCCATACTGAGCGGTCGCCCGCCATGGCTAATTCAAGGTTCTGCCACACGGTTAAACATTCAATCACGGTCGGCTTTTGGAACTTGCGTCCAACACCTGCATTAGCAATTTCAGCTTCGTTCATCTTGAGTAGATTGATGTTCGAACCTAGCCACACTTCACCAGTATCCGGCTTAGTTTTCCCGGTGATGATATCCATCATGGTGGTTTTACCTGCGCCATTAGGGCCGATGATGCAGCGCAGTTCGCCCTCTTTGATATAAAGGTTAAGATCGTTTATCGCTTGGAAACCATCGAAGCTTTTATTAACGCCTTCCACATACAACAACACGTTGTGACGGGTATCGATGGCAGGATGAACATCAGGTTTAAGGTAATCAAACACTTCATCTCGACGAGTGAACGCCTGAACCGATTCCTTTACGCTATTAAATGTGGTCATGCGATCACCTCCTTGGCTTTGTGCTGATCATCCTTATCTTGCCCTTCGCCTTTTGAATTCGATGCTTTGCGTAGCTGTTGCCATTTTTCACTGACAAAGCCAATCACACCTTGTGGGAAGTACATGGTCGAAAGAACGAATAAACCACCTAGGGCGAATAGCCATACTTCTGGGAATTCAACCGTAAACCAGCTCTTGGCGTAGTTGATGATCAGTGCACCAACGATGGCACCAAACAGAGTGGCGCGCCCGCCTAAGGCAACCCAAACCACAATCTCAATCGAGTTGAGCGGAGCAAACTCACCAGGGTTAATGATGCCCACTTGAGGAACATACAGCGCACCTGCAATACCCGCGATCACCGCAGACAGTACGAAGACCCACAGCTTGATGCCATCGACGTCGTAACCCATAAAGCGAGTGCGAGACTCAGTATCACGAATCGCCAGTGCCACACGCCCTAATCGACTCGTCACTACCATGCGACACGCGATGTAACTTAGGATGAGTGAGATACCTGTCGCGACAAACAGACCAATCTTGACCGCATCACTCTGCAAGCTCAGCCCGATAATGTCTTTGAAATCCGTCAGTCCGTTGTTGCCACCAAAGCCCATCTCGTTGCGGAAGAACGCCAGCATCAAGGCGTAAGTTAACGCCTGGGTCATGATAGAAAGGTAAACACCAGACACGCGAGAACGGAAAGCCAGATAACCGAACAAATAAGCCAATGCGCCCGGCACTAACACCACCATCAGACAAGCAAACCAGAACTGATCGAAACCTTGCCAGAACCATGGCAACGCAGACCAATCAAGGAACACCATAAAGTCAGGCAAAACTGGATCACCATAAACCCCACGGTCACCAATCTGACGCATCAGATACATACCCATGGCATAGCCGCCAAGGGCAAAGAAAGCCCCATGGCCAAGGCTCAGTATTCCGAGATAGCCCCACACCAGATCGAGCGCCAACGCCAACATTGCATAGCTCAGGTATTTTCCCATCAGCGAGATAGTAAAAGTCTCAACATGGAGTGGGTGTCCACTTGGCAACATGGTATTAGCCAATGGGATAATAATGACGGCCGCTAGAATGGCAAGGATGGTCAGTTGGCCACCTTTATCACCACGCATCGCCGAAAGTACAAATGATTTAGACTGCATGATGTTGTCCTTAACCTTCAGCCGCACGACCACGTTGCGGGAACAATCCGCGTGGGCGTTTTTGAATAAATAGAATGATGAAAACCAGTACTAGGATCTTGGCGAGTACTGCGCCAGCCCATGGCTCTAAAATCTTATTGAACAAGCCTAGGCTTAGCCCTGCGACTAATGTGCCCCACAAGTTGCCTACTCCGCCGAACACCACCACCATGAACGAATCGATAATGTACGCCTGCCCCATATTCGGGCCAACATTGGTCAATTGAGAGAGTGCGACGCCCGCGACACCTGCAACGCCCGAGCCTAAGCCAAAGGTCATCGCATCAACACGTTCAGAACGAATACCCATCGCACGCGCCATACCGCGGTTTTGAGAAACCGCACGAACCTGCAAACCTAGTGGTGTCTTTTTCAGAACCATCAATAGCCCCATAAACACCAAACCACAGAACAAGATGATATAAAGGCGGTTGTAGGTCAGAGACAACATTGGGTTTAATTGAAGTGCGCCAGACATCCATTCAGGCGTGCTCACCGAGCGATTGAGTGGAGAGAAAATAGAGCGAACGGCTTGCTGCAGGATCAAGCTAATACCGAAAGTCGCGAGTAAGGTTTCTAATGGGCGACCGTAAAGATGACGAATCACGCTTCGCTCAATTACAATACCCACTAAGCCAGACACAATGAACGCCGCAGGAATAGAAAGTATCAGTGCCAAACCAATGTGATTGGGCATCAACAATTGCAATACATAGGTGGTGTAAGCGCCAATCATGATTAGCTCACCATGGGCCATATTAATCACGCCCATCACACCAAAGGTGATCGCCAAGCCAATTCCTGCCAACACCAATACCGAACCTAAACTCAAGCCAAAGAATACGGTCTCAACACCCGAGTAAAGTGCTTGGCTTTGTTGATAATCGTCCATCGCACGCTCAGCTGCAGCTAAGACTTTCGGTTCTTGCTCACTGCTCAGCAGTTGATTCAATGTTTTCAGAACCACGGAATGTTTGAAGTCGCCAACTCGTTCAATTGAAGCCACACGATCTTCAGTGGTGGCGCTGTTATTAAGAGAGGTGAAAATGGCTAACGACAAGTCCATCAACTCAGCGACTTTGCCCTCTGACTCACTGGTTCTCAGCACAGCTAAACGATCGATAATGTCAGAATCTTTGGTACCGAGCAGATCCAGAACCGCTTTATAACGTACATCTGGGTTACTGCTGTTCAGTCCAATCGAGGCAATTTCCCCACGTAAGATGCCGCGCAGTTTGTTGTTCACGCGAACCTTTTTAAACTGCTTAGCATTCTCGATACTGAGGCTTGATTGATCCCATACCGACAGGGCCGAGGTTGCCGTTTTAATGCTTTGAATCAGGTAGAGCTGTTGATAGTACTCGCTTTGTTTGTCATTAAAGTAATAGAGATTACCGTTTAACCAGCCATCCAAAATAGGTTTCGACACGTCTCCCGTCTGTGCCTCAACCACCCAATCGATAGCCAATTCTTTATCCGATGTTTTCTTACCAACTAGCGCCTTGGTAAAGCTAGCTTCATCCGTTATTCCAGCAAAAGCCAACTGAGCACTGACTGCCATGAGCAATAGTGCCTTAAATACGTTTAATACGTTTTTCATCCCTGCTTCCTTAACCAACCAAGTTAGATATTGTTATTTTTACTTGGAGGATGTGTGGATAGTGGTTGTTACCTGAAACGATGAGCCCTCCGTTCGCTTCGCCCCTAAACAGAGGCGCTCTTCCCAAACAGGAAGGCTCAATATTCCTGACTTAACGATCTAGTTACCGCCAGAACACTTCTTAGTTTCGACGTTAAACGCACCACATGAGAATGGCTTAGACCAGCTAGAGAACAGCTTCGCTGATTCAGGTAAGTAGCTCGACCAAGCATCACCCGCAACAAGGCCTGTGGTTTCCCAAACGATATCGAATTGACCATCGTCTTGGATTTCACCGATCAGGACGGGTTTGGTGATGTGGTGGTTTGGCAGCATGGTAGAGTAGCCGCCAGAAAGGTTAGGAACCGACACGCCAATCAAGGCATCTTGTACAGATTCAGGATCGGTTGTGCCTGCGTTGGTTACCGCTTGCGCCCACATGTTGAAGCCAACATAGTGCGCTTCCATTGGGTCATTGGTGACGCGTTTTTCACTCTGAATGAATGACTGCCATGTCTCAACAAACTCTTCATTGGCTTCGGTATCAACACTCATGAAGTAGTTCCACGCCGCAAGGTGACCAACCAGTGGTTCAGTGTCCATGCCTGATAGTTCTTCTTCACCAACAGAGAATGCAATAACAGGGATGTCTTCAGATGAAATGCCTTGCGCGCCAAGCTCTTTGTAGAAAGGAACGTTCGCATCGCCATTCACAGTAGAAACCACAGCGGTTTTCTTGCCCGCTTCACCGAACTTTTTGATGTCTGAAACGATAGACTGCCAATCAGAGTGACCAAATGGTGTGTAGTTGATCATGATGTCTTCTTCTGCGACACCTTTATCTTTTAGGTAGGCTTCAAGGATCTTATTGGTGGTACGTGGGTAAACGTAATCGGTGCCGGCTAGTACCCAGCGCTCAACTTCGAGCTCTTCCATCAAGTAATCCACTGCAGGGATCGCTTGTTGGTTTGGCGCTGCGCCAGTGTAGAAAACGTTTTTCGACGACTCTTCGCCTTCATACTGAACTGGGTAGAAAAGGATACTGTTGAGTTCTTCAAACACTGGCAGCATGGATTTACGCGATACCGATGTCCAACCACCGAAGACTACATCGACTTTCTCTTTCTCGATCAGCTCACGCGCTTTTTCAGCAAATAGAGGCCAATTTGACGCTGGGTCAACAACCACAGGCTCTAGCTTTTTACCAAGTAAGCCGCCCTTTTTGTTCTGCTCTTCAATGAGCATCAGCACGGTATCTTTTAGCGTTGTTTCACTGATCGCCATAGTGCCGGACAGTGAATGTAGAACGCCGACTTTGATGGTTTCGTCAGCCGCAAGCACTGATGCAGAAGAAAATGAAAGTGTTGTACACAGTGCAGCTAGCGATAAATTGAACACCTTGTTCATGATATTACTCCATAATTGTATTTTTGTTATTCAATTACAGAGTTACAAGAAGAGTGCCAAACTTAAAAATTAACAATTAAATTTATAAGCCATTGTATTAATGGAACTAAAAAACCATTCACACCAATAAAGTGCATAGCAATCATGTATCTATGTTTCATACTGGTGCAGTAGCGATAAGAATGAACCAAGATGACACATACCTATTCATCAGATACAAATAAGACCCAACACTTTAGTATTGAGTCTCTGGTATAACATCACTGACAGTCATTTAAGCGCTCGGGCTTTAGACTATTCCGCAGGTTGGAATTCGAACTTTACTCTCGACTTAGATTTAAGCTCGTTACAGTCACCATTACAAAAATAGCTCGCAGCACCACAGGCTTGAAGCTTCTCTAATTGACGGCTGCATTCAGGGCAGAACCCCACTTTGGTAAAGTGAGCCTGACAACTTTCACAGTGATACTTGCCATCCCAAGCCAGCTCAGATCGACACTTAGGGCAGATATTTTCACTCATTAGCATTTCCTAATTCACTACTATTTTTACAATCTACTACTGCTGAGACTTAGCTTGCTTGATTTGGTACATGTTCTTATCAGCTTGTGCGATCAAAGCTTCTAACGACTCAGGATCTTTTTCGTAAGAAAGCCCTACACTGACGGTGAACTGAGTATCGTTGATATAAAGAGCTTGTTCCAAGGCTCTTTCTAAGCTGCGATAAAAGCTAAGAATACTTTCTTTATCATCGAAGCAAGAGAACACCACAAACTCATCACCACCATAACGCCCGATCTTGGCGCAGGCAGTCGTTGCCTCATCGAGCACTTTTGCAACCGCTAACAACACATAATCACCAAAACTATGGCCGTAGGTATCGTTGATCGACTTGAATTGATCGACATCGACAAACAGACACGCCATCACTTTTTCAGCAAAGCAGCGTTTGGTTAATACCTGCTCGGCTTCTCTCAGCAATGCTCGGCGATTCAAACTGTGTGTCAGGGAGTCTCGATTGGCAAAAAAGTTGAGTTGATTCTCTAATTCATACTTCTCTAACGCCACAGAATATAAGGAAGCCAATAACTCTAAGATCTCGAGTTCAAATTCATGGGGTTCAGAGATGTATTTGCTGTAAATCGCAAAGGTACCTAACACATGGCCATGTGAAGAGATGATTGGTACTGACCAACACGCATGAAGATTAGCTTGATTGGTTAAGGCTAAGAAAGGTGCCCAATTCGGGTGTGCATTAATATTGGAGATCATAACGGCTTTTTTGAGTGCCGCGGCTTCGCCACAAGAACCAATCCCAGCACCAATCTCTACACCTTCTATCTGCTGATTATAAAAATCAGGCAGGTTCGGGGCATGTTCAAGGTGCAAAGTCTTTGATTTTGAGTTGAGCAGTAAAATTGAAGCCATGCGCTGCCCAAAAAGCTGCTCGGTAAGCTGAATAATCCTATGGTTTAAATCTTTACGATCCATCCCAAGAGCAAGCTTTCGAAGCAAACTGTTGACTGCTCGGTGGCCTTCTAATAAAAATTGTTGTTCCATTCACTAAAGCTTTCAATTGTGTAATCGGGTACAGCCTGTTCTTATGCAAGCTTGTTATTGGTTAATAATAACACACTAAATTAGTACGACACACAACCGAAGATCATAGGTTGATCTTTCGCTTTAACTATTTTGAACAGCGATCTACCCCAAAAAGAATATTTATATCACCACACACCGAAAGCATAAGTTACATGTGCTGCATTTCAATTTTAAATGGTCATTTATATCAAAAATTACATCATAAAATAGAATAAACAGCACAAGCCATTTCGATCTGTAACCTAAATCATCGAATTACATGCGTCAGCATTTCAATATGTTGGTCATCTAACTGGGTTAACTTAACTGATAATGCCTGAAGCTCTGACGTATTCTCAATGTGAGTACCACCACACGGAATAGACACGAGAGTGTCTGCATTAATCTGCCATTCCCAGTAACGAGAGTCCGTTAATGCCTCGCCTTCCAGTCTCATTGCGACTGAAGTAGACTCAGCTAGCCAGCCTGCAATCATTTGATTGATGTCGGCTTCAACCCCTTCAAGGTTTGCTAGCATGTCTGCGACGTTCAAGCCGCGCTTCTTCAAGGTTTTGCCCAAACGATACTTGTCGGTACATAGTTCTGGGGTCACAAAGCTGGTGACTTGTGCGTAGCTATTGAAGTCGTAACTACCAAGTGGATCTTTTCTATCCGCATCTTTGCGCCAGTAACTCTCAGCCAAGACTTTATTCAACGCTAAGAAAGCGATATGACCAGCACTATGCCCACGGCTCAAGCTTGCTTGATATTCTTTATCAACCGACAACTCAACTTCATCGCCAATATTAATCATAGAAGCTGATGCAGGTAGTTGGTGAACAACCACAAACGCCCACCCTTCCGTATCACGCTTAACAGGAATATCTGCTGCGATACAAAGTTTGCCAGTGGATTGTTCTATTGCACCAACAAGGCAATCTTCAACAATATACTGCTCACCATTTACGCTGACAAAACCTTGGTCTGCTGGGTGATCGGGCCAAATATGACTAACAGGGTGAAAAGGTGTGACATCGGTGATCAAGTAGGTCTGACTATCATTGTTCTCAACATAAAGCGCTTTCGCATTGAGCTGCCACGCCTGATGACAGAATTGAGTGATGGTTGGTGTGATTGCTTGCACAGATGTAATCAAATCGTTAGTTGTCATGTTGTTCTTCTTTTGAAATCGAGTCTG
This sequence comes from Vibrio lentus, assembly GCF_002875945.1. Lineage (GTDB taxonomy): Bacteria > Pseudomonadota > Gammaproteobacteria > Enterobacterales > Vibrionaceae > Vibrio > Vibrio apostichopi. The sequence goes on along the minus strand of NZ_MCZK01000166.1, from coordinate 51,749 downwards.
ATTCGTTAATCCATAACGCTATCGAGACATGAAGCTATGGCTTAACGTAAATTTTGCTTAAAAAAATACCCGAGACAGGCTCGGGTATCAAATCGATTAGAAAGGGTTATTTACGGCCTTTCATCATGCTCATCATACGCTTACGTTTGCGTTCCTGAGAAATCGTTAGCTTGTTTGTTTTCGCTTCAAACGGGTTTTCGCTGTTCTGGAATTGAATGCGAATCGGTGTACCCATGATCTCTAGTGAACGACGGTAGTAGTTCATTAGGAAGCGTTTGTACGAATCTGGCAAGTTACGAACTTGGTTACCGTGAATAACGATAATAGGTGGGTTATAACCACCAGCGTGCGCGTATTTTAGTTTCACACGACGGCCACGAACCATAGGCGGTTGGTGATCATCGGTTGCCATTTTCATGATACGAGTCAGAACAGAAGTACCAACACGTGTTGTCGCTGACTTGTAAGCTTCTTGAACAGATTCAAACAAGTGACCAACACCTGTACCGTGAAGTGCAGAGATAAAGTGAATGCGTGCGAAATCAACGAAACCTAAACGGCGGTCTAGTTCTTTCTTAACGCGATCTTTAACATCGCTGTCTAGACCATCCCACTTGTTTACTGCAATCACGATTGAACGACCAGCATTCAACGCAAAGCCTAACAAGCTCAAGTCTTGATCAGAGATATTGTCTCGAGCATCAATCAGAAGTAGAACAACGTTAGCGTCTTCAATCGCTTTCAGTGTTTTAACTACAGAGAACTTCTCTACGGTTTCATTGATGTTTTTACGACGACGAACACCCGCAGTATCAATCAGAACGTATTCACGCTCATCACGCTGCATCGGAATGTAGATAGAGTCACGAGTTGTACCTGGCATATCGTAAACAACAACACGTTCTTCACCAAGAATACGGTTAGTTAGTGTTGATTTACCTACGTTAGGACGGCCAATGATCGCTAGCTTAATCGGTTGATCTTGAAGGCGCTTGAATTCTTCTTCCGCTTCTTCTTCAGTGAAATCAACTTGCTCTTCTTCTTCGTCTTCAAACTCAGTCAAATCGCTTACTTCACCATTCTCAGCTTTTAGCGCTTCAGCGAATGGGTTAAGTGCAAGGTCAATCAGTGCGGTTACACCACGACCGTGTGCCGCTGCGATTTGATACATGTCTTCAACGCCTAGCTGCCAGAAATCAGCACTTGCAGCATCAGGGTCGATACCATCAACCTTGTTCACTACTAGCATTGAAGGCTTTTCTAGTTGGCGAAGGTGTTTAGCAATAGCCACATCGGAAGGTGTTAGACCCGCACGGCCATCTACCATAAACAGAACGACATCAGCTTCATCAATCGCCGCTAGCGACTGTTCAGCCATTTTAGTTTCAACACCTTCTTCGGTACCGTCGATACCACCAGTGTCGATAACAATAAAGTCATGCTCACTAAAATGAGCATGGCCGTATTTACGGTCACGCGTTAAGCCAGGGAAATCCGCAACCAATGCATCACGAGTTCGAGTCAATCGGTTAAACAACGTAGATTTACCTACGTTCGGACGCCCTACTAGAGCAACAACAGGTACCATAACAACCTCTACAATTTCTTCTCTAAATGTAGTTATAGGTAAGCACTTGTTCGCAAGTTTAAACTCTTACCTATAACCACATGGTTTATTAATTTATAACAACAAAACGGCTCCTAGCTGTTACCAACCAGGAGCCGACTGTGAATTGTATCACGCTTTTATTGGCTAATCGTTAGTTTCTTTACATCGCCATTGCGAGTAGTCACTAAGTAGCCTTCAGGCAGTTCAATTGGCGCAACCGCAAAGCCGCTATCGTTAACTAACTGCTGAGCAACAAACTCACCCGATGAACGATCTAACCAGTGCAGATAACCTTCTGTATCACCTACAACTACATAACCATTGATAATAGCAGGTGCGGTCAGTAAACGGTTTTCTAACAATGGAGTGCTCCATAGTTCAGTGCCGCTACGCGCATCGACTGCAACCACGTGGTCTTTGTCTGTTACTACGAACAAACGGCTACCATCGCTCGTCAAATCAATCGCTGACGAGTAGTTACGCTTCCAAACTGGCTTACCAGAACGAAGATCGATAGCAATCAACTGACCATTAATACCAACGGTATACAGCGTGCCGCCAAGAACAACAGGTGACGCATCGACATCAACTAAGCGATCAATTTCCGTTGCGCCTTTTGGCGTGCCAACCGGTTGTTGCCAAATCAGCTGACCGCGGTCAACGATTGCAGCAGCCAAACGACCATTTGCCGTTCCCCAGAAAACACCACCAGAAACAGCAACAGGAGCGCTATCACCACGTAATGTTAGGCTTGGAACTTCAGTGCTAATCGTCCACTTCTGTTCGCCGCTTTCTTGATCCAAAGCGATCATCATGCCACGACTGGTATGAACCAGTACCATGTTGCTTTCAGTTGCAGGAGATGCAAGCACCTCACCGTTGACTGATACACGCCACAGTTCTTCACCGGTCGATTCGTCTAACGCGATCACTTCGCCATTTTCAGAACCTAGGAACACTTTGCCGTAAGCCGCTGTTAGGCCGCCTGATAAGCGTGCGAGCACTTCTTTTTCAAGATCGGTTTCCCACAGCTTTTTACCCGTTTCAGGGTCAAGCGCTTTAACAATACCTTCGCGACTCGCGACAAATACTTTGTCGTAAGCAAGCTCTGGCGTTAATTTTGAAAAGTAATGACCAACACCATCACCAACCGACGTAGACCATTCCTGCTTAGGAGTGAACTCGCTGTTTACTGTTGGTACTGGAGCCATGATTACGGTGTCTTCTTCACCCGCACAACCCGCTAACAGGCCAAGAGCAATCGCACACAACGCCGCTTTTGGAAACATCTTCTTCATTCAAAGCGCCTTATTTAGCTAGGTCGTCAAGTTTGATTTGAAGCGTTTGGCTCGCATCAGCAGCTTGTTGAGCTTCAGAGTAAGCACTGTAAGCCGCATCTGTGTCGCCTTTACGAAGTGAGATATCACCACGTAGTTCAGCAACACGGCCTTTCCAAGATTCGTCAGTCATCGCTTCAAGATCAGTCAACGCTGCGTCAAATTCACCTTGCTCAGCTTTGATACGAGCAACACGGTAAGTCAGTAGTGGCGCTAATGCCGCGTCCTTAGTTGCCGATTTTGCCCACTCAAGCTGTTCAAGTGCTGCTGCAAGATCACCTGCTTGAACTTGTGCTTTAGCTAACTGCATAGCAGCAAGAACAGAGTATTCAGCGTCTTTGTTTGCGTCGATGAAAGCTTGAATATCAGATTGAGCATCAACGCCCTTAGTATCAAGAGCTGAAATTACAGAGGTGTAGCTTTCTGAAGCTGCTTCACGCGCTTCAACGACTGAATCTTGGTAATAGCGCCAGCCAAATAGACCACCTAAACCAATAACCGCACCAAAGATTACGGCTTTACCGTTCTCTTTCCACCAATCTTTAATGGCTTCAACTTGTTGCTCTTCGCTATCGTAAAGTTCCACTTCCTGTCCTCTTTAATTCTTTAAACGCCAGCATAGTGCTGACGTTAATATTCATGATGAGCGTTTGCTCAATGGCTAACTAGATTAGCGCAGCTACTTTCTCTGCAACTTCCGTTTGAGACACGGTTTCTTGCACGCCGCCAACCAAATCTTTTAGTACAACGGTATTGTCAGCAACTTCGTTCTCACCAAGCACTAGCGCCACAACAGCACCTACTTTGTCAGCACGCTTGAATTGCTTCTTAAAGCTACCACCACCGAAGTGGTTCATCACGCGTACGCCTTTAACAGTGTCACGTAATTGATTCGCTAACTGCATGCCCGCGATCATTGTACCTTCGCCAGCAGCAACCATGTATACGTCAACGCTACGACGAACTTCTGTAAGTTCTAGCGTTTCCATCATTAGAACTAGACGCTCTAGGCCCATTGCAAAACCAACAGCATTAGTTGCTTTACCGCCTAGTTGCTCAACAAGACCATCGTAACGGCCACCGCCACATACTGTACCTTGCGCGCCTAGGCTGTCAGTGATCCACTCAAATACTGTGCGATTGTAGTAATCTAGGCCACGAACTAGACGCTCGTTAACTTGGTATTCGATACCAACAGCGTCAAGAAGTTCACACAAACCAGCAAAATGTTGCTTTGACTCTTCACCTAGATATTCAGATAGTCGAGGTGCGTCACCTAAGATAGCTTGAACGTCTGGGTTCTTAGTATCTAGTACACGAAGCGGGTTGGTGTGCATGCGACGTTTGCAGTCTTCATCTAATACATCGATGTGTTGCTCAAGGAATGCCACTAACGCAGTACGGTAACTTACGCGATCTTCTTGAGAACCTATTGAGTTCAGTTCTAGGCGAACGTGTTTGTCGATGCCTAGTTCACGCCATAGACGTGCAGTCATCATAATCAATTCAGCGTCTACATCTGGACCGTCTAGGCCAAACACTTCCACACCACATTGGTGGAATTGACGGTAACGACCTTTTTGAGGACGCTCGTGACGGAACATTGGACCCATGTACCATAGGCGCTGTTCATCACGATTGATAAGGCTATTTTGAATACATGAACGTACACAACCTGCTGTGCCTTCTGGACGCAGCGTTAGGCTATCGCCATTACGGTCATCAAAGGTGTACATCTCTTTTGAAACAACGTCAGTTTCTTCACCAACCGCACGGCTAAATAAGTTCGTTTCTTCAACGATAGGCATACGTACTTCGTTGTAACCGTATGCGCTCACCACACTTTTAACTGCGCTTTCTACTTTCTGCCACAGTGGTGATTGAGTTGGAAGGCAGTCGTTCATGCCTCGAATTGCTTGGATATTTTTAGCCACAGTATTTATTCCGTAATTTCTCACAACCAGGTGTTAGTGCGAATAGACAATCACACCCCATCGCGTTGTATTAATCTTCTAAGTTTTCTACATCAATGCGATTTGCTTTATCAAGCACCGATGCTTTTGCTCGGATCTTCGCTTCAAGCTTGTCGACAAGGTCATCGTTGTCAAAACGCTCTTTCTGACGTTTACCGTCTTCATAGAAGGCACTCTTGCGTGCACTACCCGCTAAACCTAAGTGAGAGACTTCAGCTTCACCAGGGCCGTTAACCACACAACCGATGATTGATACATCCATTGGGGTAATAACGTCTTCTAAGCGCTCTTCAAGGGCGTTAACGGTGTTAATAACATCGAATTCTTGACGAGAACAGCTCGGGCACGCAATGAAGTTGATGCCACGCGAGCGAATGCGCAAAGATTTAAGAATATCAAAGCCAACTTTGATCTCTTCAACAGGATCTGCCGCTAGCGAGATACGCAGCGTATCGCCGATACCTTCAGAAAGAAGCATACCCAAACCTACCGCTGATTTCACAGAACCAGCACGAGCACCACCCGCTTCGGTAATACCAAGGTGCAAAGGTTGATCAATCTGCTTAGCCAGCAAACGGTAAGAACCGACGGCTAGGAACACATCAGAAGCCTTAACGCTGACTTTAAATTGATCAAAGTTCAAACGGTCTAGGATATCGACGTGACGCATTGCGGATTCAACCAGTGCTTCTGCTGTCGGCTCTGTGTATTTCTCTTGGATCTCTTTTTCAAGAGAACCGCCGTTAACACCAATACGAATAGGGATATTCATATCACGAGCACAATCCACAACAGAGCGAATGCGGCTTTCGTTACCGATGTTACCAGGGTTAATACGCAGACAGTCAACACCGTACTCTGCCACTTTAAGGGCAATACGGTAGTCGAAGTGAATGTCAGCCACCAAAGGAACAGAAACCTGCTGCTTGATTAGCTTAAATGCTTCAGCGGCATCCATGGTCGGTACAGATACGCGAACGATATCAGCGCCAACTTTTTCCAAAGCTCTAATTTGAGCAACGGTAGCGGCGACATCAGTTGTTCTTGTGTTGGTCATGGATTGCACAGCAATTGGTGCACCATCACCGATCGGCACATCACCCACATAAATACGGGTTGATTTGCGACGAATAATAGGAGATTCGTGTTGCATATAAACTCTAAGGTAAGGTTATTCTAGCTACTTTGCCTGAAGTATACCCAGAAAGGTCAACAGGTTCACTTGCAAATGTCATTGATACGCCCTCTGGCGCACCTAGAATCACTTTGTATGGCGCAGTTCCTGAAAGATTAAGTGTCTGACCTGCTTTTTTGATACCAGTAGACAAAGTCTTGCCTGCCGCATCTTTAACTTGGATCCAACAGTCTGCAGAGAACTGCATCACTAGTTCGTTGGCTACAGGTTCAGGCGTCACTGTCTCTGATTCAGCCGCTACAGGGGTAACCTCTGCAACGTCTTGTGTCTGTTCTGCTTGCTCGATATTCTCTGAAGCCTCAGCCGCGCTAACCACTGCAAGTTCATCCGTCCTTTCAGTCGCTGAAGGCTCCTCAGTATTTTGCTCGGCTTCAATCACTTCTAATGACGTAAATTCTGGCTCTAGAGACTCTTCCACCACAAGTTCTTCTGAGCTTTCTGTGTTGGCGAGAGATTGAGATAAGGTGTCTTGCTGCTGGTTCTGCCACCACCAAAGTGATGAGATACCCGCAATCACAGCAAAGATGCTCCATGTGAGGATCATAATACGGCTGTTGTGCTTCTCTGTTTTTGTCTTACGAGAAAAGCTCAGCATTTCTTGTTCTTGGTGTTGAGCATCACCAGAGTGATGAAGCGCACTCAATACGACCTTTTCGTCAAGATTGACGTATTTCGCGTATGAACGAATGTAACCACGCATAAAGGTGGCAACCTGATCGGACTCGAATTGGTTTTCTTCAATTTGTTGGATCAGCGTAACGCGCAGTTTCAAGCGATCAGAGATCTGCTTTTGTGTTAAACCCAGAGATTCTCGTTTATTTTTGAGCAGCGTTCCCGCTTCAATTGCTGGAGCGACAGTTTCTTTCGGTTGTGTTTGTGTTTCGTGTTCTGTGTTCATAGAGAGTGAACTTCTAAATAATTATCGCAGGTTGATGAGAGCATTTTTTATTTTCGTTTAAGCTCAATCTTACAACCTACTATGTGGAATTTTTCCTGCAACCCATTTCATCAACCCTTAAAGTAGAAAACCACACGCTGTTGATGAGCGATTTTCTCAGGAAGCTAGTTTATCAAGTAGCCAACCTAAATAGACACATTGACGATTATCGGGTAACAAGCGAGCACTTAAATTAATTTAAGATTATTTAATCATAAGCTAATGCCATTACAAGGCAAAAACACTTTCGACAAAATTTACCGTCAGCTCATGGTTTTGTCCAAAATTTAACGAAAAATGTAAGAAAGCGTGGGGAAAAAATCCAATTCTTGGAAATTCACCTTCCAGAAAAGCAACAAGCCAGAAGGAATCCTTCTGGCTTGTTTCGTTCTAAATGGTATTTAAACCGCTTTTACTTGAATCACATCACCTGCGATTAAGTTAGCTTCAGAGGCGGCTTTCAGCATTTTAGTACGCTTGGTTCTATCAATAACATCACCAACCAGCTGACCACATGCGGCATCAATATCATCACCACGTGTTTTACGAACCGTTACTGTGTAGTTGTATTCCATCAGCGTTTTTTGGAAGCGATCAATACGAGAGTTGCTTGGCTTCTTGTAAGGCGAACCCGGGTAAGGGTTAAATGGAATCAAGTTGATCTTACAAGGCGTATCTTTCATTAGCTCAGCAAGTTCACGAGCGTGGTCCATATCATCATTCACATGATCCAATAGAACGTACTCAACCGTTACTTTACCGCGGTTAGCATTTGAAGAAGCAATGTAACGACGAACCGATGCTAGGAAATCTTGGATATCCCAACGGTCGTTGATTGGCATAATTTGGCTACGTAGTGCATCGTTTGGTGCGTGTAGAGAAATCGCCAGAGCTACATCGATGTTGTCTGTCATCTGATCAAGACCAGAAACAACACCAGATGTTGATACGGTTACACGACGCTTAGACAGTGAGAAACCTAGATCATCAAGCATCAGCTCCAATGATGGAATTAGGTTCTTCATGTTCAGCAGAGGCTCACCCATGCCCATCATTACGACGTTAGTAATTGGACGACGACCCGTTTCTTTCTCTAAACCGATTTCACGTGCAGCACGCCAGATTTGACCAACGATCTCTGAAACTTTCAGGTTACGGTTGAAGCCTTGTTGAGCGGTAGAGCAGAATTTACATTCAAGCGCACAACCTACTTGCGAAGATACACATAGCGTCGCACGGTCACCATCTGGGATGTATACCGTCTCAACGTCTTGGTCACCAACGCTCATAGCCCATTTAATGGTGCCATCCGCAGAGTGCTGAGCTTCAGAAACAATAGGTGCAACAATCTCACAGCGATGCAGCAGTTTCTCACGTAATTTTTTGTTGATGTTGTTCATTTGTTCGAAGTCATCGACACCGAAGTGATAAATCCACTTCATCACTTGCTCTGCTCGAAACGCTTTCTCATTCAGTTCTTCTGTGAAAAATTTACGAAGACCTTTACGATCAAAATCGAGTAGATTGACTTTAGCTGTGGTCATGATGCCTCTCAATGACGGAACAATAATTAAGGGCGCGAATTGTACAGCCTTTACGCAACTTCAACAAGCACTGTAAAACCTTGTGTTTACTAAGACATTCAAACTTAAGTGATTAAAATTTACACAGCTAAATTTACCTGCTTACGTTTGGCCAATTCAAAGCGAGATTCCCGATTACACTCCTTCGTCGCTTTCGGGAATGACGGGCTTTAACCACCGAATACTCGCGCCTTTCTCCGACCTCCAACTAACGCTACTTGTTCGTCATTCCAGAACCGAGGAACGAGGTATCTGGAATCTCCAATAGTAAACTCAGATTCCCGATTTCACACCTCTGTCGCTTTCGGGAAAGACGGGCTTTAAGCACCGAATACTCGTGCCTTTCTACGACCTCCAGCTTACGTTATTCGTTACCTTCTCAGCCTTCCAACTAACGCTACTTGCTCGTCATTCGAGAACCGAGGAACGAGGTATCTGGAATCTCCAATAGTAAACTCAGACTCTCGATATGCTCCTTCTTCACTTTCAGGAATGACACTCGAACTCTCCAGAAACGAAAAAGGCTTCACCGAAGTGAAGCCTTTGTTGATACTTGCTGTTGTCTGCTTATTCAGCTGGACGTGGGCAAATTTCAGATTCTGGGAAGAAGAATTCGATTTCGCGAGCCGCAGACTCAGGGCTATCGCTGCCGTGTACTGAGTTGTAACGCATGCTGATTGCGTAGTCAGCACGGATAGTGCCGCATGCCGCTTCTTCTGGGTTAGTTTTACCCATTAGTTCACGGTAACGAGCAATAGCGTTTTCGCCTTCAAGTACTTGAACCATGATAGGACCAGAAGTCATGAACTCTTTAAGTGGTCCAAAGAACTCTTTACCTTCATGCTCTGCGTAGAAGCCACTTGCTTGTGCTTCTGTAAGAGAAACCATTTTAGCGGCAATAATCTGTAGGCCAGCCTTTTCAATGCGGTGGTAGATTTCACCGACAAGGTTACGCTTAACTGCATCCGGCTTAACAATTGAGAACGTTCTTTCTAGAGCCATAGGGATTCCTTCACTTCATTTTTTTGTTATTAAATACTGAAATTACTGAGATCATTCGATCTGAGTTTATGAATAAGCGGTATCGAAATACCGCTCACTCTTATTATTATTTTGCTTGGTCGATAAGAAGACGAGCCAGTGTACGAACACCCATACCAGTCGCGCCTGCAGCCCACTTATCACTTGATGACTTACGGTAAGTACCCGCGCAGTCCATGTGAATCCAACCTTTTTTGTAGTCATCTACAAAGTAAGAAAGGAACGCAGCAGCGGTACTTGCACCCGGTGTGTAATCACCAGAGCTGATGTTTGAAAGATCAGCAAAGTTTGAAGGCAACATACCACGGTGGAAATCAGCAAGAGGCAATGACCATAGGCCTTCTTTCTCTTGGTTTGCAGCTGTTAGTGCTTGATGAGACAACTCATCATCGAAACTCAATAGTGCGTGGTAGTCGTTACCTAATGCATTTTTAGCCGCGCCAGTTAGCGTTGCACAGTCAATGATCAGCTCAGGATTCTGTGCGCTTGCGAACATCAGACCATCAGCTAAAACTAAGCGACCTTCTGCATCGGTATTCATGATCTCGACTGTCTTACCATTTTTGTAAGTAATGATGTCGCCAAGCTTCAATGCACGACCAGAGATCATGTTCTCAGCACAACATAAGATAAGCTTGATACGCTTGTTTAGGCCACGTTCGATCGCTAGACCTAAACCGCCCGTAATAGTCGCCGCACCACCCATGTCAGCCTTCATTGCTGTCATGAATTGACCTGGCTTGATGCTGTAACCGCCAGAGTCGAAAGTGATACCTTTACCCACAAGACAAGCAAACACAGGTGCGTTTTCATCGCCAGTTGGGTTGAAATCCAGTTGCAGCATTGCTGAAGTACGCTCAGAGCCGCGGCCTACTGCGTAGATGCCTTCCCAACCTTCAGTTAGGAGATCTTTGTCTTTAACGATTTTTGCTTTAACAGTGCCTGCTGGAGCCACTGACTTGATGTATTCAGCTGCCATTGTCGCTAATTGACGAGGGGCAACTTCTTCAGCCGTTTTGTTGATGATGTCACGAGTCCAATCTGTCGCGCGGATACGTGCTTCTAATTCAACTTGATCAGCTTCAGCTAGAGCATCCCACTCCAATGCATTCTTTTTCTTTGGTCCACGGTAGCCTTGGTAAAAAGCCCAAACACTTTCTAGATCCCAACCTTCACCGCTAAGTGCAACCAGTGCGATACCTTGTCCGTCAAGCGTACGACCAGCACGTTGAACCGCACCTAAATCGTGGCCTTCACCAATGTGAATTGTCGCTCCCGCTTCCGAAAACGATAAGATAGCTCTTGCTCCCCACTGAGGCTGGGCAGCTTCTTGACTTAAAAATACTGACATCTGTGTAGACATGATTTCTCCTTGTCTTTGAACCACGTTGAGTGAGTGATTCTGATTATTTTTTATTAGCGCTCTGATGTTAGCATTATGTAGAAGTAAAATGTCATTTTGATAAAAAAACGGACCATAAGGTCCGCTTTTTTTAGTAAGAATTGTTAACTTGGCTGTGTTTTATATTGGGTAAATTCCAACCAACGGCCAAATTATAGAACAAGAGGGTTAGTCCATCTCATCCATCCAGCATAAAATAATGGCCTCTAAAATTTTCTCATTCGAGTGATTCGGCTCATCATCAAAATCTTCAAGATCTAACACCCATTGATGCAAGTCCGTAAAACGTACGGTTTTAGGATCAGTCTCTGGGTATAAATCACATAGCTCAATCGCGATATCTCGCGAATCAATCCATTTCAAGCTCATAACACTTCCTTATCTTTATCAGCGACGATTTGTCATCTTAATGATTTATATTCTATGCCAATTTTACTAACACGTTTAGTCGAGCAGAGTTCTTAGTGCTCTTCAGAAGCTAAGTTCAATGTGTACTTTGGAATTTCAACTACTAGGTCTGTATCAGCTACTTTAGCTTGGCAACCAAGACGAGATTCCATTTCCAGACCCCATGCTTTATCAAGCATGTCGTCTTCTAGGTCATCACTTTCTTCTAATGAGTCGAAACCTTCACGAATCACGACATGACATGTAGTACATGCACACGACTTCTCACATGCGTGTTCAATACCAATACCGGCCTTCAATGCAACATCAAGAACCGTCTCACCAGTTTTTGCTTCTAAAACAGCGCCTTCTGGACATAGATCTTCGTGAGGTAAAACAATAATCTTTGGCATGTTTATCTATTCTCTAACTATTAAATATTATCGACTGACTGACCTGACAGTGCAGCTCGAATTGATTTATCCATACGACGAGAAGCAAAGTCTTGGCTCGCTTTGTCGGTATTCTTAATTTCTAGTTCGATGGCATCAGCGCTTTCGCCATTGCGCACTTCAATCAGTGCCTCAATAGCTTGCAGAAGTTGCTGCTTTTCTGGCTCATCAAGCAGCTCATCGCCATCCGCTTGCATTGCTGCAATAAGGCCTTCGATAACACGATCCGCTTCTACACGTTGTTCAGCTAGAGCACGCGCTTGCATGTCTTCTTTAGCAAACGTCATCGAATCTTTCAGCATATTCGCCACTTCATTATCACTTAAGCCGTAAGACGGTTTAACCTGAATCTCAGCTTGAACACCTGTGCTCTTCTCCATAGCGGTAACCGATAGCAGGCCATCAGCGTCTACTTGGTAAGTCACACGAATATGCGCCGCGCCAGCCGCCATTGGTGGAATGCCTTTCAGAGCAAAACGAGCCAATGAACGACAGTCATCAACCATCTCACGTTCGCCTTGCACGGTGTGCACTGTCATTGCAGTTTGACCGTCTTTGAACGTGGTAAATTCTTGTGCGCGAGCAACAGGGATCGTGGTATTGCGTGGAATGATCTTTTCGACCAAGCCACCCATGGTTTCGATACCTAGAGAAAGCGGGATAACATCAAGCAATAGCATTTCAGAGTCAGGCTTGTTGCCTACTAAAATGTCCGCTTGGATAGAAGCACCAATCGCAACCACTTCATCAGGGTTAATGCTGGTTAGTGGCGTACGACCAAAAAAGTCACCCACCATTTCACGTACAAGCAATGTACGAGTTGAACCGCCGACCATCACTACTTCTAGAACATCATCCGCGTCAACTTCAGCATCTTTCAATGCACGACGGCACGAAAGCAGTGTTTTCTTAACCAATGGCTTGATGATGCCTTCAAACTCTTCACGAGTTAACGAACCAGACCAACCTAACACTTCAACATCAACGCTTTCAGTTTCAGATAAACCTATCTTAGCGTCTGTTGCAGCATCCAAAAGGATACGATTCTGTTCTGCTGTAAGCTCTGTTAAGCCCATTTGCTCTTGGGAGTGTTCTGCGATCAAGTGGTCAAAGTCGTCTCCGCCTAATGCAGAGTCACCACCTGTTGCTAATACTTCAAAGACACCTTTAGACAGGCGTAGGATAGAGATATCAAACGTGCCACCGCCAAGGTCATAAACCGCAATCACGCCTTCTTTGCCTGAATCCAAACCGTAAGCAATCGCTGCCGCAGTAGGTTCATTAAGAAGACGTAATACGTGAAGACCAGCAAGTTGAGCCGCGTCTTTCGTACCCGCACGCTGTGCATCATCAAAATACGCAGGAACCGTAATCACGGCGCCAGATAATTCACCGCCTAGCGTAGACTCAGCACGTTGGCCAAGCGCTCGTAGAATATCAGCAGAAACCTGAATTGGGTTCTTGTTGCCTTGTTCTGTACGGATCACAGGTAGACCATTATCACTTTCTTCAAACTGATATGGCAGAGACGGGTATCGCTGTTGAATATCCGACAGTGAGCGACCAATTAATCGCTTTACTGAGATAATGGTATTTTTAGGGTCAGTCTGCGCGTTAGCACGAGCTTCATCGCCAGTCGTATAAGATTCCGACTGGTAGTGAACAACTGAAGGTAAAATGCTTCGACCTTGTTGATCAACAAGTGTGCTCGCCTCGCCACTGCGTACTGCAGCAACCAACGAGTTTGTTGTACCTAAATCAATACCCACTGCAAGCTTGTGCTGGTGAGGAGCGGCGCTTTGCCCTGGTTCTGCAATCTGAAGTAGTGCCATGGATGTGTCCTTGTTATACAAACTAGCCGATCAAACGATCTTCAACTAATTCGATTTCATTCTTTAATTTTGCAATAAACTTAAGCTTTCTTACTCGGTCTGCAGCTTCTAGCCAAGCTTCGCTTTCGAGTTCTTGTTGGATAGCACTTAATTGTTGTTTATACATTTTGCTAACCTTGCCTTCAAATGCAAATAGCGCATCTTCAGGGTCAGAACTGTCTGCGATATCTTCCAGCTCTTCACGCAGTTCCATTTGCTCCATCAGGAACATAGGATCTTGCATGGTTTGTTGTTCGCCACGAATGTCTTCTCCGTGTTGAACCAACAGGTATTCTGCTCGGCTGATTGGATTCTTCAATACCTGGTACGCATCGTTGATTTGTGCCGCTTTTTGCACGGCTAATAAGCGGTCACGCTCAGAAGCTATCGCAAATTTATCAGGATGGAATTGGCGTTGCAGATCTCTAAACTGAGAAGAAAGAAGGCTACCATCCAGTTGAAACTGAAGTGGTAGCCCAAATAATTCGAAATGATTCATGTAAAGGTGGTCCTAAGTTTAGGCTCTTTGTTCAGAGCCTAATTTTATTCTTCGCTTACAACGCTTAACGACTCAAGCGTTTAAACATTGAAGCTCTCACCACAACCACATTCGCCTTTCGCGTTAGGGTTGTTGAATTCAAAACCTTCGTTTAGGCCTTCTTTTACATAATCAAGCTCAGTACCGTCTAGGTATACTAGGCTCTTTGGATCAATGATGACCTTAACACCTGAATGCTCAAACACTTCGTCTTCTTCGTTAAGCTCGTCAACGAATTCCAGTACATACGCCATACCCGAACAGCCAGTAGTTTTTACTGCTAAGCGTAACCCGAGACCTTTACCACGGTTATCTAGGAAAGCTTGAACTCGGCTTGCTGCCGTATCTGTCATGGTGATGGCCATACTACAACCTTGTGTTTTATATAAATTGAGAACTCAGGTGGGAGCACAAAGGGTGCTCCCAAATATTACTTATTTTGTCGACGTGATTACGGTATTGAAGCGATTAGTGCTTCTTTTTGTAATCCGCAACAGCTGCTTTGATTGCATCTTCAGCAAGAATTGAACAGTGAACTTTCACTGGTGGCAACTCAAGCTCTTCTGCGATTTCAGAGTTTTTAATAGCAGCTGCTTCATCAATACTTTTACCTTTAACCCACTCTGTAACTAGTGAGCTAGAAGCGATTGCGCTACCGCAACCGTAAGTCTTGAATTTTGCGTCTTCAATAATACCTTCTGCAGATACTTTGATTTGCAGTTTCATTACGTCACCACAAGCCGGTGCGCCAACCATGCCGCTACCTACACTTGGGTCTTCTTTATCAAACGAACCTACGTTACGTGGGTTTTCGTAGTGATCAATTACTTTTTCGCTATATGCCATGATAGTTACCTCGAATCCTCTATTTCCGTGAGATTAGTGATGAGCCCACTCAACAGTGTTCAAATCAATCCCTTCTTTATACATATCCCATAGAGGAGACATGTCGCGTAATTTGTTTACCGCTACACGAATTTGTGCAATCGCGTAGTCGATTTCTTCTTCCGTTGTGAAACGGCCGAATGAGAAACGTACTGAGCTGTGTGCCAGTTCATCGTTTAGACCAAGAGCACGCAGAACATATGAAGGCTCTAGGCTTGCTGATGTACATGCAGAACCTGATGATACTGCTAGGTCTTTCAGAGACATAAGCAGAGACTCACCTTCAACGAAAGCGAAGCTCACGTTTAGGTTGTGTGGTACACGTTGGTCTAAGTCGCCATTTACGGTTACTGCTTCTAGATCTTGAACACCTTTAAGTAGGCGTTCACGAAGTGCTAGTGCGTGATCGTAATCTTTCTGCATATCTTGCTTAGCGATAGCAAATGCTTCGCCCATACCCACGATTTGGTGAGTTGCAAGCGTACCAGAACGGAAACCACGTTCATGACCGCCACCGTGCATTTGCGCTTCTAGGCGAATACGTGGCTTACGACGAACGTACAAAGCACCGATGCCTTTAGGGCCATATGCTTTGTGTGCAGAAAATGAAATAAGGTCTACTTTCATCTCTTTTACGTCTAGTGGGATTTTACCCGCAGACTGAGCCGCATCAACGTGGAAGATGATCTTGCGTGAGCGACATAACTCGCCGATTGCAGCGATATCTTGGATTACACCAATCTCGTTGTTCACGTGCATGATAGAAACAAGAACTGTATCTTCACGCATTGCAGCTTGTAGCTTGTCTAGATCGATGATGCCGTTAGCTTCTGGATCAAGGTATGTAACCTCAAAACCTTCACGCTCTAGTTGGCGACATGGATCAAGAACCGCTTTATGTTCTGTTTTACACGTAATTACGTGCTTACCTTTCTTCTCATAAAAGTGCGCTGCACCTTTAATCGCAAGGTTGTCTGACTCTGTAGCACCTGACGTGAAAACAATTTCACGTGGGTCTGCATTTAGTAGATCGGCAATTTGCTCACGAGCATTATCTACTGATTCTTCTGCCTGCCAGCCATAACGGTGTGAACGAGACGCAGGGTTACCGAAGTTACCATCCATCGTCATACACTGAACCATCTTTTCAGCAACACGTGGATCGACTGGACATGTAGCTGAATAGTCAAAGTAAATAGGCAGTTTCATTTTCTACTCCAATGTAAAAACTGACCGCTAAGAGCGGGCATTAACACCGTGAGGTGCTGCACTAATCGTTGTAGTGCTCGTATTTTTTTGTGCAAAACCATTATTAACCGCAAGATCGATATCTTGACGATCAGAAATCTGTAAAACTTCGTTATCTTTCATTAGCTCACCGAGCGTAATGTCATTTAAGAAGCTGCTAATACGGGAGCTTAAATCACGCCATAAGGTGTGAGTTAAACAACGACTACCACCTTGGCAATCTGCTCTACCGTGGCACTTAGTTGCATCAACTGATTCGTCTACTGCAGCAATCACAGTTCCGACAGCGATGTCGCCCGCTTCAGCACCTAGGCGGTAACCACCACCAGGACCACGAACACTAGCAACTAAGCCAGCTTTACGTAACTTAGAAAATAGCTGTTCTAAGTAAGATAACGAAATACCCTGTCGCTCTGAAATGTCAGCCAGAGGAACTGGGCTTTTTTGCGAATGCAGTGCTACATCTAGCATAGCTGTTACCGCATATCTTCCTTTAGATGTAAGTTTCATATCACACCGTATCCACATTGTTTATGTGGTTGGAATTTTCCCATACCCGACTAAATTGGTCAAGTATTTAGTTGACTATTTTAGTCAGGTATTCACCCCTACCTATTGCATGGGCTTTATTTATCTTTATTACTCTTCTCAATTGAGGTCAAAATACCACGTAGAGTATTGATCTCTTGCAGTTCTGGACGAGCTCGACTGAATAGACGACGTAGCTTGTTCATCACCTGACCAGGCTTGTCCTTAGAGATAAATTGGGTATCGATGATCACTTTTTCAAGGTGTTCGTAGAACATTTCTAGTTCTTCGTGACGAGGATAGTCATCTTGTTGCTGCGGCTGATATTGGCTAGCAACCATATCAAGGTGTGCCACGCGAACTTCATAGCTTAGCGTTTGTACCGCCATTGCTAGGTTCAGTGAACTGTACTCAGGATTCGCAGGGATACACACATGGTAATGACACTTTTGTAGTTCATCATTTGTTAGACCAGTACGCTCACGGCCAAAGACTAACGCTACAGGGTGTTTTTGACCTTCAACTGCAAACTTTTCACCACATTCACGCGGCTCAAGCATTGGCCATTCGAGCGTACGTGAACGCGCACTCGAACCTACCACCAAACCACAGTCTTTTACTGCTTCATCCAGTGTAGAAACAATCGTCGCATTTTCTGCGATGTCACCTGCACCCGCTGCCAGTGCTAAGGTCTGCTCGTCAACTTCACATTGAGGATCGACAAGAACCAATTGACTCAAACCCATCACTTTCATTGCGCGAGCTGCTGATCCGATATTTCCCGAATGAGACGTACCAACCAGAACGACTTTTACATTGTCTAACATGCTATATGACACCACTTTAAAAATAATCGCGAGATATTAACACATAGCTAAGTAAAATGGTCAGACCCTTCTCGTAATGTGAATTCAAGAGTTCAAAAAACAACCACTTCCCTTTTGCAAAAAATTTGGTATACTCGCCGCCGCTTTAAACTGTTCTTTAACATCTTGTGGGAAAAACCTATGCATCCAATGCTAAACATTGCGATACGCGCTGCGCGTAAAGCTGGCAACCATATTGCTAAATCTCTAGAAACAACTGATAAGATCGAAACGTCTCTAAAAGGTAACAACGATTACGTTACTAACATTGCTCAAGAAGCTGAGTACATGATTATTGAGACAATCAAATCATCTTACCCAGAGCACAGCATTATTTCTGAAGAGTCAGGCCTAACTGAAGGTAAAGACTCTGACGTACAATGGATCGTTGACCCACTAGATGGCACCAACAACTTTGTAAAAGGTTTCCCTCACTTCTCAGTATCTATCGCTGTTCGCATGAACGGTCGTACAGAAGTTGCTTGTGTTTATGATCCAATGCTAAACGAGCTATTCACAGCTCAACGTGGCGCTGGCGCACAACTTAACAACGCTCGTATGCGTGTTACTCAACTTAAAGACCTTCAAGGTACTGTTCTTGCTACTGGCTTCCCATTCAAGCAAAAACAACATTCTGAATCTTTCATGAAAATCATCACTGGTCTATTCGTTGACTGTGCTGACTTCCGTCGTACTGGTTCTCCAGCTCTTGACCTATGTTACCTAGCGGCTGGCCGTGTTGACGGTTACCTAGAACTAGGCCTTAAACCATGGGATCTAGCAGCTGGCGATCTAATCGCTCGTGAAGCTGGTGCTATCATGACTGACTTTGCTGGCGGTACTGATTACATGACTTCTGGTAATGTTGTTGCTTCAAGCGCACGTGGTGTTAAGTCTATTCTTAAGCACGTTCGTGAGAACGCAAACGAAGGTATGCTGAAGTAATTCAGGCCTTACGTTAAAGCTCCCTGTTTCAAGGGAGCGTAGAAATTCTAAAGCCTCGCGATTGCGGGGCTTTTTTGTATCTGCTCTTCAAGAGACGAGAGACGAGAGACGAGCAAGGTGGCGCTTAGTTGCATCGAGTGCAACTCACTTCAACGTTAAATTGCATTGAGCTCAGCCACAAAATACGGATGTAAAAAAACCGCTAGGCTACTAGCGGTTTTTTTGGTTTATCGAAACAGTTTAAGCCAAGGCTTAAGGCATTTCTTCAAACTCTTCGCCTTCTTTTTCCACTTGTGGTGGCATTAGGTGTTCACGCGTGATACCCAACTTCATAGCTAGTGCTGATGCAACGTAGATAGAAGAGTAAGTACCAACCGTAATACCCAATAGAAGTGCAGTCGCGAAACCGTGAATCATAGCACCACCCTGTACAAACAGAGCGATAACCACGAACAACGTCGTACCAGAAGTAATCAAGGTACGGCTCAATGTTTGTGTGATTGAGCTGTTCAACACTTCAGGCGCTTCGCCTTTACGCATCTTACGGAAGTTCTCACGAATACGGTCAAATACCACTATGGTATCGTTGAGGGAGTAACCGACCACCGTCAGCAAGGCTGCCACGATAGTAAGGTCTACCTCAATTTGCATTAGAGAGAACACACCTAGTGTGATGATAACGTCGTGCGCTAGGGCTAATACAGCACCGGCAGCCAATCGCCATTCAAATCGTACTGATACGTAGATCAAGATACAGATTAGAGAAACTAAGATCGCAAGACCACCAGCTTCTGTTAGTTCATCACCCACGTTTGGACCAACGAACTCGATACGACGCATCTCAACTTGCTCACCAGTACCATCTTTAATTGCAGACAGGATTTGGTTACCAAGCGTTTCACCCGCAACACCGTCACGTGGACGTAGACGAACCATTACCTCACGCGCAGAACCAAAGTTCTGAACCGTAGCATCACCAAAGCCTTCAGCTTCTAGTGCACTTCGGATATCGGGTAGGTTTGCTGGTTCCTCAAAACCCACTTCAATCAGAGTACCGCCAGTAAAATCTAGACCCCAGTTCAACGATTTCGTTGTTAGGGTGAAGATAGCCGTACCAATCATCAAGATAGAGAATACAAAGGCAACCTTTGACCAACGCATAAAGTCGATCATTTTTTCTGCTTTTAGAATCTGAAACATATTAATTCCTAGCCTTAGATCGACAGTTTCTTAACACGTTTACCGCCGTACATCAGGTTCACGATACAACGTGTTCCGATAATAGCTGTAAACATTGAAGTCAAGATACCGATTGATAACGTTACTGCGAAGCCTTTAATCGCACCTGTACCGACAGCAAATAGAATGATTGCTGTTAATAGTGTGGTGATGTTGGCATCAGCGATTGTACTAAATGCGTTTGCATAACCTTGGTGAATCGCTTGCTGTGGACTGCGTCCATCTCGAAGTTCTTCACGTATACGCTCAAAGATAAGAACGTTGGCATCGACTGCCATACCGACCGTCAATACGATACCGGCAATACCTGGTAGCGTCATTGTCGCACCAGGAATCATCGACATCACACCAATAATCAACACCAAGTTAGCCATCAGAGCGACGTTCGCAATCAAACCGAAAGTACGGTAGTAAAGCAGTGTAAACAGCATTACTGCAGCCATACCCCAAACCATCGCCATGATACCCATATCGATGTTTTGTTGACCCATAGATGGACCAATCGTACGTTCTTCTACAATCGAGATAGGAGCAATCAATGCACCAGCACGTAGTAGAAGTGCCAAGTTATGAGCTTCAGCCGTTGAATCGATACCTGTAATACGGAAGTTACGGCCAAGCGCAGATTGAATCGTCGCTTGGTTAATCACTTCTTCGTGCTTACTTAGGATCACTCGGCCTTCAGGTGTTTTACGACCGCTGTCTTTGTACTCTGCAAATACGGTTGCCATTAGCTTACCGATATTTTGACGAGAGAACGTAGACATCTTGCTACCACCTTCGCTGTCTAGCGAGATGTTAACTTGTGGGCGACCATATTCATCAACACTTGAGCTTGCATCTGTAATGCTAGAACCGCCTAAGATAACGCGTTTCTTAAGTACGACAGGGCGACCATCACGGTCTTGCTTGATTTCACTACCAGCAGGAGCACGACCAGAAGCTGCAGCGGCCAAATCGGCACTGCTGTCCACTTCGCGGAATTCAAGAGTTGCGGTTGCGCCTAAAATTTCTTTAGCACGAGCCGTGTCTTGAACACCTGGCAATTCCACTACGATACGGCTAGCACCTTGACGTTGAACCAAAGGCTCAGCAACACCAAGTTCGTTAACACGATTGCGTAGAATGGTAATGTTTTGCTCTACCGCGTAGTTGCGGATTTCTTGAAGGCGAGTTTCAGTGAAGTTAGCAATCAAAGAGAAACGACCGTTAGATTCTGAATCTACGAACGTCATATCTTGGTGCTTAGATTGCAGTAGCGATTTCGCTTCAGCAAGCTGCTCTTCGTTACGCAGAATCACTTCTACGGCATCTTTACCCGATGGGCGAATAGCACGGTAACGGATTTTTTCTTCACGAAGTTCGCTACGGAACGCTTCTTCTTGTTGGCCAACGAGCTTTTCCATTGCAGCGTCCATATCCACTTCCATTAAGAAGTGAACACCACCACGTAGGTCAAGACCCAGTTTCATTGGTGCAGCACCAATAGACTCGAGCCAATCAGGAGTTGAAGCAGCTAGGTTTAAAGCAACGATAACGTCATCGCCTAGTGCTTCTGTGATGATATCACGGGCACTGATTTGCGTATCTGTATCGTTAAAGCGAACAAGAATGGAACCGTTCTCTAGAGCAACGGATTTAGTAGAAAGGCTCTTTGCTTCAAGAGCGTCGGTGACAGCATCCAGCGTAGACAGATCTACAGAGGCGCCGCGCGCCCCTGTAACTTGAACTGCCGGATCTTCACCGTATATATTTGGAAGTGCGTACAACGCAGCGATAGCGATGGCAAACATCACCATCAAATACTTCCATAACGGATAACGGTTTAGCACAGCGAGGATCCTCTAGCTGTTTATAGAGATTTCAGAGTACCTTTTGGTAGCACTGCTGTAACGAAGTCTTTCTTGATAACAACTTCGTTGTTTGCGTTCAGTTCGATAGCAACGTAGTCGCTGTCTTCTGCAATCTTAGTGATCTTACCAATCAGACCGCCGCTCGTTAGAACTTCATCGCCTTTGCCCATAGAAGACATAAGGTTCTTATGCTCTTTTACGCGCTTAGCTTGTGGACGGTAGATCATGAAGTAGAAGATCACAGCGAACATACCTAGCATGATAAGCATTTCGAAACCGCCGCCTGCTGGTGCACCTTCTGCTGCTGCGTGAGCTTGAGAAATAAACATTAAAAACATCCTCTATTATATTTTAGTAATTGTTTGTCTAATTGGGTTGTATCCCTTTATTTTCAAGCCCCATCACTCGGAAGAGAGATAGGGCTCGCAAAAAAGAAATACTAAGATTCTTTACCTAGTGGTGGCACTTCACGCCCCATTCTTGCGTAGAACTCAGCAACGAACTCTTCAAAACGGTCTTCATCAATAGATTGACGAATGTCTGACATGATTCGTTGGTAGAAACGCAGGTTATGGATAGTGTTTAGTCTTGCACCTAGGATTTCATTACAGCGATCCAAATGATGTAAGTAAGACTTACTGTAGTTCTTACAAGTGTAACAGTCACAATCTGAATCTAGTGGTGTTGTATCGGTTTTATGCTTCGCATTACGGATCTTGATCACACCTTCAGTCACAAACAAGTGGCCGTTACGTGCATTTCGCGTTGGCATAACACAGTCAAACATGTCGATACCACGACGAACACCTTCAACTAAGTCTTCAGGTTTGCCTACGCCCATCAGGTAACGTGGCTTATCTTCAGGCAGTTGAGGACATGTGTGCTCAAGAATACGGTGCATGTCTTCTTTTGGTTCGCCTACTGCTAGGCCACCAACAGCGTAACCATCAAAACCAATTTCTGTTAGGCCTTTAACGGATACATCACGAAGGTCTTCGTATACGCCACCTTGAACGATACCGAATAGTGAGTTCGGGTTTTCTTGCTTATCAAAGTGATTGCGTGAACGCTGAGCCCAACGAAGAGACATCTCCATTGAGTCTTTAGCTTCTTTATGCGTCGCAGGATAAGGCGTACATTCGTCAAAGATCATTACGATGTCTGAACCTAGATCCTTTTGGATTTCCATCGACTTTTCAGCGTCCATGAAGATCTTGTCACCGTTTACAGGGTTACGGAAGTGAACACCTTCTTCAGTGATTTTACGTGTAGCACCTAAGCTGAATACTTGGAAACCGCCTGAATCAGTCAGAATCGGACCTTTCCAGTTCATGAAATCGTGCAAGTCACCGTGCAGTTTCATGATTTCTTGACCAGGGCGTAACCATAGGTGGAACGTATTACCTAGTAGGATTTCAGCACCGGTGTCTTTCACTTCTTCAGGAGTCATGCCTTTAACCGTACCGTAAGTACCTACTGGCATGAACGCTGGTGTTTCAACGCTACCACGTTCAAACTGAAGTTGACCACGACGTGCGCCGCTGTTTGTTTTTTTAAGTTCGTATTTTAATTTCACGAAGCCTCCAATATGCCAGAGAAACAATCTGACTGATAATTCAGAACCTTAAGCTAAACATAAGTTCAATCTAGCGAGTTCTATGAGGAGCGGTCGCGTATTCCTTGCGAGAGATTAGACAGTGACCTGCCCGACTCCTAGCCTACTGCTAGCACCCGTAAATATTTTGTATCTAATGGTGAATCTATTAGCTCACCAAGCTTTGAGCTTTAAGAGCAAAGCTTTAAATTATGCTGTTTTCTTGTTGATGAACATGGCATCACCGTAGCTGAAGAAACGATATTCGCTCTTCACTGCGTGATCGTATGCGCCCATCACATTGTCATAACCAGCAAATGCACTCACCAACATAATCAGTGTTGATTCTGGTAAGTGGAAATTTGTAATCAAGCAATCCACTAGCTGGTATTCATAGCCAGGGAAGATGAAGATTTCTGTATCACCAAAGAAAGGAACGAGCTCAGTGCCTTTTTTTAGTGCGTCTTGCGCTGCACTTTCTAATGAACGCACAGATGTTGTGCCAACGGCAATGATACGTCCGCCACGTGCTTTTGCAGCCGCTACGGCATCAACCACTTCTTGCGGCACTTCAACGTACTCTGCATGCATGTGGTGATCATTGATGTTGTCCACTTTAACGGGCTGGAATGTGCCAGCACCAACGTGCAGTGTCACGTAAGCAAACTCAACACCTTTTTCTTTCATGCCAGCCATTAACTTGTCATCAAAATGAAGGCCAGCTGTTGGCGCAGCAACTGCACCTGGCTTTTCATTATAGACAGTCTGGTAGCGCTCTTTATCGGCGTCTTCATCTGGACGATCGATATAAGGCGGTAATGGCATGTGACCGACGTTGTTTAGAATATCTAAAACGCTTTGATCGGATGTGAAATGGATTTCAAATAACGCATCATGACGCGCCACCATTTCAGCTTCGTATTCATCGTTCTCACCAAGGAACAACTTAGTGCCCGGCTTTGGTGATTTAGAACAACGAACATGCGCCAGAATGCTTTTCTCATCCAACATACGCTCAACAAGCACTTCAAGCTTACCGCCTGATGCCTTGCGACCGAATACGCGAGCAGGAATAACACGAGTGTTATTGAAAACGACAAGATCGCCTGGTTCAACCAAGTCTAAAACGTCTTTAAACGAACCATCAGCTAGGTTGCCATTATTACCGTCTAATTTAAGCAGTCGGCTTGCTGTACGCTCTTCTTGAGGGTAGCGAGCAATAAGTTCATCTGGTAGGTCAAAGTGAAAATCTGAAACTTGCATGTGTCTAATCTTGTCTTAGTTGATGAGGTTTGTATCGTTGACGAATCATCAATCGCTGCCGCCAATAAACCGTTACCGTAAGGAAATAGCTACCGTAAACAGATCGCAGGCGCGACTAAAAATTTCGCAGTGGGCTAGTATAGGCACACGAGCCGCAATAGCAAGGTTTACAGCAATGGATTATTGTAAAGAGGCGTAAAATAATGCTACTGATTCACCTCTTAAAGTTCGCGAATTAGTTGCATAAAACTCCCCCAAAAATGCGTCAGCTCTCAGTTATTTTTTGGATAAAAAACTATAGTAATAGCAACAAATTAAAAAATAAGGAGGTTCGTATGATCAAGGTTGAAGATATGATGACTCGCAACCCTCATACTCTATTGCGCTCACATTCACTGGCCGATGCTAAGCACATGATGGAAGCGCTTGATATCCGCCATATCCCAGTCGTTGATGCGGACAGAAAGCTACTTGGCGTCGTCACACAACGAGACGTTCTTGGCGCTCAAGAATCCAGCCTACAAAATATCCCACAAGCTCAATCTTTTACTCTCTCAACACCACTCAACGACATCATGCACAAAAGCGTTATGTCGGTAGAGCCGCGTGCAGGATTAAAAGAGTCAGCTATCTATATGCAGAAACACAAAGTGGGCTGTTTACCTGTTGTAGAAAACTACGAATTAGTGGGGATCATTACAGACAGTGACTTCGTCACGATAGCGATCAATTTGTTAGAATTACAAGAAGAAGTAGAACCGGAAGAAGCTGAAGTAGAGTAACGCTCGGAAGCTATAAAAAGAGCCTCATAAAATCATGAGGCTCAAAGTAAGGTTATTTATGTTGTTATAAAGGACCAGATTCGCCGCTGCAAATTGAGGCACGTCGAGCCTTCAGGTTGTGCTGCACTATCACTTGGATATCATCAATCGCTTCAGTTTCAACAATATCCCCATATTCGTCACCTAACTGAAGAGACAATCTCCATCCTGAAGCTGCAACACTTCTTTCTTTAAATGAATAAGTTGGGTTAAGGAGTTCTTTATTATCATGATAGCCAGTCATGATATTAGCGCTCATATGCTGTTTAAAACTGCTTTTAGATACAACACCGTTATTGGAAATATCCGCAAAACGTGTTGAATAGGAAATCAAATCACCTTTAAGCCCTTGTCCATCATCCATTAACACTCCTGGAATACGGCTACGCATGTAGTTATTACCACCATAAGTAAGAAGTGCTCGAGTTGCAGATTCACCCGATATGTCATAATTGATTGCAAGGTTAATCGAAATCCCGTCAATTTTATCCGAGTAATTCCCTGCTACTTCTAAACACATCACATCATCTTCGTTGCCAAGTATCGGTCCATGAAAAAGGTTCGTTTTAGGAAAGTGTTTCACAGTACTGAACTCTACAGTTAACCATTTATCAAAGCCAAAGTTACGAGAAAGCAGCTTTAACTTTGCGTTAAACGCTTCATCTGCAGTCAACATATCTCCGCTACCATCAGGAGCAGGATAATAAATGGTTTTCCCACCATGATTATCGATGTAACCGAAAATATGTTCCTTTAGGGAAATAACATCCGTCACTTTCTGGCCGAATGGCGTATACCTCTTATCGTCAAAACGCTTTAATGCGTCTAAGTAAACGGTTGATTGCTGAGTATCTTGGAGCTTAAACACATAGTTTTTATCAAAACCCTCAATACGATCATAAAACGACTCTTGCCATTTATATTCAAGTGCTTGTACAGCATAAAAAAGCCATTCTTGAAGGTTAGAGAACTGTGATTCAGCTCGAGATGTTTCAACGGTCAACGCACTAAAATTCAGCGGGTCAGCATAAGAGCGTTCAGATTTAAGATGTTCATTTTGTTCTATTTGAGCAACCAAACGCTGAGCTTCTGCACTAAAGATTACTAACCTACCGGCATCATCAACTAAATTAGAAAGCGACTTAGCCATATCAGCTTTAGCAGTTTCTAGCTCTAACGTTAGTTCCTTAATCCGACCTTCTGTAAAGACATCTAATTGTTCTGCTCGTAAGCCTTTGATTCTTGAACGCTCGAGCAAAGCCAACTTCTGAATATATAATTCAGCTTTAAGGGAGCTTTCGTTCAAAGCGCCTTGTAAGCTTTCAATAGCAGAAAATGTCGATGACAAGTCGGTGGAACCGATATCATTCAAAAAGCGGCCTAGTATATCGAGAGAGCGCTTAACTTCTTCGGAAGACAGCACTAAGTTCATGTCCAAAGTCGACTTTCGGCTTTCATCAATTAAGCTTTTGAAAGGAACGTCATTAAGGCCCAGTTTAACCGTAATGTTATCGATCGCATTGTTAACTTGTTGTTCTTGTTCAATACGTTTAATTTCTATCGATATATTTTTTAATACCTCACGATGAGCTCTATAGGCTCGTTCACCTTCGGTCTTTGCAGCTTGAACGCTTTTCAACTGGTAGCCGATTAAACTGCCCTTACGTTGACCCTCGGTCTGCTCTTTACAAGGAGTAACAACTGAGTCGACCGAACAGCCGAGTAAAGTAAACAATCTTGCCTTTAATCGGCCATTTTCTTGAGCAAAGTTTCGTGTAAATGAATCCAATTGGTAGTGGTAGTCAACACGTTCTTTTTGAGCTTTATTCAATGAATACTCTAATGAGTGTGACATCCCACCTAACACTTTTTCCACAGACTCGAATGAGCTATTTTCAACATTCTCTTGTGAGTTGTAATCAGGCATCAACACGACAAAGTCATCAGGTAACCCCAAATAGTTCCCATCACCTTTAAGCCAAGTTATCACCGATTTCAATTCGGCCGTGTTGCCTTTAAACTTACCTAGCTCAGAGGACAGCATTATATGAGTGTAGGACTCAGCACCTAACAAACTGCTTAGCTGCTTCTCTTTTAACGAAACAAGAGCAAGAAGTGATCTAGCTTCATCTGCAAGCTTAGACTTTTGCTCTTCAGGGTTAGCCGATACTGCCTTTAATTTACTGAGGTGTAATTGCTGGGCCAATAATTCATTCATTAACTGATACGCTAATAAAGCATCTTTATAACCCGTAATTAAACTGCCACCTTGATATACAGGTACTGACTTGCCATCGCCATTTAAATATCGAGCACTTTGTACATTACGAGATGACTGCTCACTAACAAATTCTTGAGAGTGGTTTTCGATTAACTTCCAATAATCATCAAAAGCACGTAACAGAATATCGAAAGATTGTTGGCGGTGTTTTTCTATTGTCGAGACACTCGCTTGCTCAATCCATTGTATTCTGGCCTCATCAATTGAACGATTAGCAAGAATAAATTCAGCTGTAGCACGGTCATAATAGGCATCAAAAAGCACCGTTTTTAAAACATCCAAATCTGAAGGTTTTATAACAAGGCTTTCAATGGTTTCAATTGCATCGTCTGCTTGGCGCTTTTCTTTATTTCCCCACAAAGAATCGAAACGAGTTCCTTCTCTACCTTCAGATATTGCGACAATAATTTCGCCACTTTTTGGGTCGAGAGTGTACATACGCTCTAAGTAACGAAAAGTAGTCAAACTCTTTGCTTCAGAGCTATTCGCATATTGAGGATACAGCGCAGCCAAAGTCTCATCTATTACAGTTGCAGAATCACTTTGAGATAACTGAATTAACGTTTCTTTACTTATATTTTCTGTAGCACTAGCCGCACCCGACAATAATATTAAGGGTATAAGAAGCCCTACCAAACTGTGTTTAGTATCATTCATGATTTTTCTTTTGATTTTTATTTTTGATTAATAGGTAAATAGCACCAACACTATTTACCTCGACCTAATTATTCGACTCTACCCTCTTCGTTTTACATTAGTCCCTCGAATTTTTACCACAACAACAGAAATTAAAAATATTGCTCTAACACTTACGTTAACAACGTCAAACCATTAATAAAATCAGTAGATAACATCATAGAAAGTGGCAAATACACTCAATTTTTAGGCGTTAGAGTAATGAGGGCAATACGAATAACTAGGTTAACTATCCATATAAAAAATGTGACATCAATATTTATAAATTCAATTTATCATTAACCTAGCACTGCTCACGTTTACTAATCATTGGAGTGATAGAAAAGATAATAAAATCGGCTTTAAACCAAGCAAACTATCAATATTTATTGACAGTTTGCTTGGTTTAATAAAAATAGCGACTTGAATAGCCACTCAAAGGTAGTGGGAATACGTAAGTGTCGACGACAGTTTTTTACAACAACTCAGAAACCACATCGGCTAGTTGATGGAAGGTTTCACGGCGTGATGAGCTTGGTCGCCATACAAGGCCGATATCTCGGTACGCTTGCTGACCAGGAGGATCGATCACAACGAGATTCTGGTTTTCCAGCAAACCGTGGTCGATGGCCATTTGAGGAATAAAAGTAGTACCTAAACCATTGGCCACCATTTGCACCAATGTGTGGAGGCTTGTGGCGGTGAACGGATTTATCTTCTCTTTGTCGGTTAACTTACAAGCTGATACCGCGTGCTCGGTTAAGCAGTGTTCATTTTCTAATAGAAAAACAGATTCATCCGGCAGGTCGTCATATTTAATTGGGACACGAATACCATCGGCTTGATTACGACTGATCACCATTCTGAACGGGTCTTGCCCGACAACTTTACTCTCCATGTTGTCGATATCGACAGGCAGAGCCAGAATCAACACATCTAACTCACCATGACGCAGTGCAGCCAATAAGTTAGTCGTCGTGTCTTCACGTAACAGTAAGTTCAATTGTGGGAAACGATGGTTGGCTTCTTGGACCAAATCACACAAAAGGAATGGCGCAATGGTAGGGATACACCCGACTCGCAACTGCCCTTGCATCGCATCACCATTGCATAGATTTCCGAGCTCAACCAAGTCTTGCCCTTTCGCCAATAACTCTCGACCGTGCTTAACCACCAGCTCACCCGCTTGAGTAAAAACCAATGGGCTCTTTTTATCTTTCTTCTCATACAGAGGACAACCAATCAGCTCTTCTAGGTTTTGAATGCCTTTACTTAGCGTAGATTGACTCACGAAGCAGCGATCCGCTGCATCACTAAAGTGACGAGTTTCGTGAAGGGTAACAAGATAGTGAAGCTGCTTAAGACTTGGCCATTTATTCATGAAATTACTTTGTAATATGAGTAGGATAAGTTACGTAAAGGTCAGCAGACCTAAGGACTGGGCAAAGATTAAGCTCATCGCTTTTTTCGATTAACTTAATCTATTTAATTCGCTTTTTTCTATAGTACCGATTGTACTATAGTTTGTCCCGTAGAAACGGAGCCCAAACAAAGATGTGTTGGGCCAACTAATTTTTTAGGAGATTCCAAATGGTACTAGTAGGTCGTCAAGCCCCTGACTTTACTGCAGCAGCTGTTCTAGGTAACGGTGAGATCGTTGATAACTTCAACTTCGCAGAATTCACTAAAGGTAAGAAAGCTGTAGTTTTCTTCTACCCACTAGACTTCACTTTCGTTTGTCCTTCAGAGCTAATCGCTTTCGACAACCGTCTAGAAGATTTCCAAGCTAAAGGCGTTGAAGTAATCGGTGTTTCTATCGATTCACAATTCTCTCACAACGCATGGCGTAACACTGCTATCGCTGATGGCGGTATCGGTCAAGTTAAATACCCTCTAATTGCTGACGTTAAGCACGAGATCTGCAAAGCATACGATGTTGAGCACCCAGAAGCAGGCGTTGCTTTCCGTGGTTCTTTCCTAATCGATGCTGACGGCCTTGTACGTCACCAAGTAGTTAACGATCTTCCACTAGGTCGTAACATCGACGAAATGCTACGTATGGTAGACGCACTAAACTTCCACGAGAAGAACGGTGAAGTTTGTCCTGCACAATGGGAAGAAGGTAAATCAGGTATGGACGCATCTCCACAAGGTGTTGCAGCATTCCTATCTGAGCACGCTGACGACCTAAGCAAGTAATTACCTCTTAAGCCTGAACTCAACTCAGGTTAATGGTTGGAAGACTCTCTATAAAGAGAAATAAAGCATAAGCTAATAGCGCAAAGCGCACCGCCAATCAGTTAAGAAGTAAAGTCCTATTAAAAGCCCGAAGTTAACGCTTCGGGCTTTTTTCTTTTATATCCCCAGCGTATTTCCTTTCACACTAACTTGTCTCTACGGATGCGCAATTGAGGTAGTTGCAAACTCAAACTTTACCCCTATTTTCCTCTACCGACACCTATTCAGATTCGTATCTAGATTGCTATTATTTCATCAGTATCTCTTAGAACGAGTAAATATGATGAATACCGAAATTGAAGTCTGTATCGATAACTTAGAATCTCTCCATAACGCACTGTCTGGCGGCGCGAATAGGATCGAGCTCTGCTCGTCATTGGCATTAGGTGGACTAACACCGAGCTTTGGAATAATGAAGCAAGCGGCTCGAATTTCATCAGTTCCGGTATACGCCATGATACGCCCAAGGCAAGGCGACTTCATTTTCGATGATGATGATGTGTTGTGTATGCTTGACGATATCCAAGCCACTGCCGATGCTGGTTTAAATGGTGTGGTACTCGGTGTACTAACACCCGAAGGGAAGATAGACATGCTTGCGATGCAAACCCTCGCAGCCAAGGCTCATCAACTCAAACTAGGCATCACCTTCCACAGAGCAATCGACCAACTTCAGGATTATAAAGTAGCATTAGAGCAGATTATTGAGCTTGGTTGTGAGCGTGTTTTAACGTCAGGATTAGCAAGTAATGCCGAGCTAGGAAAAGACATTCTTAAAGAGATGGTATCACTCAGCCAAGGACGATTGGATATCATGGCAGGGGCCGGTGTTACCGCTGACAATGGTCATGAAATTCTTAAGCATGCCAAAGTTCAGGCTCTGCACTTGTCTGCAAAATCAACACGGCCGAGTCTAATGACACAAGCTTCAAAAGCTCAGATGGGACACGATGACGTAGACGACTACTTGATTCCGATCACGAGTAGTCAAAAGATTAAAGAACTGAGAGCTACCATCGATAAGTAGAAAGCCTCCGAGAGCTGACTAAACACTGATATTACACCCCTAGTAAAAGCACGGAACTCAAGTATATTGGTAGGTTCAATATAGCGACACATGGAACGTTATGGCTAAGGATCTATTCAGCTCTCTCGATTTAAACTTATTACGTACCTTTCTGATTGTTTACCAAGAAAAAAACACCAGAAAGGCTGCGGAGCGTTTATTCGTTTCTCAGCCAGCGGTTAGCCAAGCTCTGCAAAAGCTACGTTATCATTTCTCCGATGATCTCTTCGTTAAAGTCCATGGTGGATTGCAATCAACGACCTTTAGTGATCAGCTAGCCAATGAGATCACCCCTCATTTAGACGGTTTGATGACAGCCGTTAACTCCTCAAAAGCATTCGATCCAAAAGCCATTGATTACCCGATAAAAATAGCCTTATCTCCAGTCGTACTTTCTTGCTTATCTGGCACCTTATATAAAGAGATCATGACCCAAGCTCCGAACTCAAAGCTAGAGCTTACAAGCTGGACGACATCGTCAGCCGAAGATATTCAAAAAGGGGAAGTTTTACTCGGGGTTGCGTATGAACTGCCAAACCAATCGAAGGAAATCTATGCCAAGCAAATGGTTGAAGTCACGGGTCGTTTGATAGTAAGAAAAGATCACCCAATCAAAAAATCCTTGGTAACACCACAAGATTTGGCGGGCTACGATATTGCATCGATGATATCCCCAGGTTGGAACGATAACTTCAGTCGAGCTTCGCAGATTCTAGAAAGTCTTTCCATCCCCCATAAGATAGGCTTTCGTTCTGAGATCGTGATGGCCATTATCGATGTCTTAAACCACTCTGATATGTATATGCCACATTCTGACCTATTCCCCATAGACAGCTATCCTAGCCTTAGAGCGATTGATATCTTAATTGCAGATGAATATAAGAAAGTTGCTGTCTACAGCCATATCCATACCAAGAACCGGAACAACCCGCTTTTACACTGGTTATTCAATGTTATTCAAACCGCATTGGAGAAGCAGGTTAATAAGAATTGCTTATTATAGGTATATAAATACCTACTTAGAATAACAATAAAACACTGTTTAATATTAACTCTATCAAACGGACACTAAAGTACGAAGGATCGTGCAGTTAAGTTAACCCTAAATAGAGACTAATATGAAAATTGCACTTACTACCCTAATTTCAGCTTCACTACTTTCTGTTCCTGCTCTTGCAAACAGTTTCGAAAGCCAACACCGTGTAGGTCTTGGTTATAGCAAAACCCAAGTTGCCGACTGGATAAGCGACGATACTGTTGATTGGGGTAACGGCATCAAACTTGAATACGGTTATGAGTTTAACCGTATCGTAGGTATCAACGTTTCTTACGCAACTAACACTGACGATGAAAGCGTCGAAGGCTTAAAAGCCGATATCGATGGGTCTAAATTTCAAGTTGACGCGGACATCGGTTACAAATTTGACCTAGATGGCTTCTCTTTGAAGCCTTATGGTGTTCTTGGTCTAGCTCGTCAAAGTGAAGATAACTCTATTAGCTATAATGATACAAAATGGACGGAATCATACAATGATACCAGCTTCGTCGTTGGTCTAGGTGGTCGTGCTGAATTCGGTCAACACCTATACACTGATATGCGTTTTGAATTCGCTAGTTACGACAGCATGGATTACGACACATTCTCATGGACTGTCGGTTACCGCTTCTAGTCAATAGAAAAAGCCAGCGCTTACGCTGGCTTTTTTACGATCAATTCACAAATAAATATTAGCAAGCCAAGGACGGCTAACTGCTCTAGGTATTTTTATGAAGATAAAAACTCCCCTGTTTTTACTTACCCTCCTTTCCTCTTCCGTTTCGGCAAGTGGGCTTCATCTTTCTCCAGAAATAAAAATCGGGGCTTATCATGGCTTTGGCATTCAAGCAGGAATGACTCAGGTTGCTGATCTTGGAGCAATCTATTTGAGCTACTCGGATATATGGTATGAGAGTGGCCGTTATGATGAAACGGTGAATTCATATCGCGTTGGAATCCAAAACATGTTTGGTGCAAAGCAAATACACGGATTCCAAGCTGAGATTGGTTTTGCTGATTATGATGGTGAAAAGACACGTTCTGGCATCACACAAAAGAAAACAGCGACGGGTTTGAGTTTGGGTGGTGCTTATGTGTATCAAGCCAATTCATTCTTGGCTTTGAGAGCGGGTGCAGATGTAAACATGTTTGATCACAACAAGACTTTCGTGCCTTATAACACCACCGTCAACATCACCCTAGGGGCGATAGTAAGCTTCTAGATTGAGTAGGATTTTAAGAATTACAACTATCGTAAAACGTCATCTAAGCTTTGATCACCTAGGTGACGAACATCTTTGCCTTTCACGAAATAGATGATGTATTCACAAATATTCTGACAACGATCGCCTACTCGCTCAATCGCCCTTGCAGACCACATCACTTGTAAGATGTTAGGAATGTTCTTAGGGTCTTCCATCATGTACGTCATCAACTGACGAATCACGGCTTCGTACTCCGCATCAAGCTTGTCATCTAGCTTATGGACTTCTGCCGCGGCATCTACATCCATTCGCGCAAAAGCATCCAAAACTTGATGAAGCATAGTGATCGCTTGTCGACACAGAGGCTCTAAAGAGACGTGGAATTTCTGCTCTTTCGTTGAAGGGATCTCAATAGCACCTTGTGCAATCTTAGAGGCAACATCGCCGATTCGCTCAAGATCGGTAATGGTTTTGATGATCGCCATAATCAAACGTAGATCTTTTGCTGTCGGCTGACGCTTAGCAATAATACGAGTACATGCTTCATCGATTGAAACTTCCATCGCATTCACTTTGTGGTCATCACGAATCACTTTTTTGGCCAGTTCCGCGTCATCTTTATGAAGTGCTTGCATCGCAAAGGACAACTGCTGCTCTACCAGCCCACCCATGGTTAATACGTGGGTACGGATAGATTCCAATTCGACATTAAACTGTCCTGAGATGTGGCGACCAAAATGCATGTCAGCTCCTTAAAAGAAATGAATAAAGTCATTTATTTAAGAGTGACTTAGCTCTAGATGGCACTAACTTAAACGTTAGCCATACCTACCTGTAATGTAGTCTTCTGTTTGATTTTTCAATGGCGAAGTAAATATAGAATCGGTATCTGAGTACTCGATCAACTTACCCATATGGATAAAAGCAGTGTGGTCACTCACACGAGCAGCCTGTTGCATGTTATGGGTAACAATAACAACGGTGTATTGAGTTTTCAGTTCGTTGATCAACTCTTCAATCGTCAATGTGGAAATCGGATCAAGTGCCGATGTCGGCTCATCCAACAACAACACTTCAGGCTCAATCGCAACCGCACGAGCAATAACCAAACGCTGTTGTTGGCCACCTGATAAACCAAAGGCATTCTCATGCAAACGGTCCTTCACCTCATCCCATAACGCGGCAGCGCGCAGAGAGCGCTCAACTGCATCATCAAGGTCTCGGCTATTGCTCACACCCTGCAGCCTCAAACCATAAACCACATTCTCATAGATGGATTTAGGAAAAGGATTCGGGCGTTGAAATACCATGCCGACACGACGTCGTAGAGTCGCGACATCAACCTTAGGGTGGTACACGTTCTTACCATGAAGCTTCACTTTCCCAGAAACCTTACAGCCTTCAACTAAATCATTCATTCGATTAATGCAGCGTAGCAAGGTCGACTTACCGCAACCCGATGGGCCGATAAAAGCCGTCACCTGCCCTTTAGGGATCTGCATCGAGATATCATCAAGTGCTTGGCTCTCTTTATAATAAAGATTCAGCCCTTCAATCGAGATAGCAATTTGCTCATCTTTCAGGTTGTGAACATCAAGTGGCGCTTGGTAACCCAAGGTTTCATTAATCGAGAACATCTAATCTTGTCCTAAGGTTCGGTATTTTTCACGTAAGTTATTACGGATATTGATTGCCGTTAAATTCAAGCCAACGATAACGGTAACCAATAGAAATGAAGTCGCGTACACCAACGGGCGGGCAGCTTCTATGTTCGATGTTTGGAATCCAACATCGTAGATATGAAAGCCTAAATGCATGAACTTTCTATCCAAATGTATATATGGAAATTGGCTATCAACCGGCAGGCTTGATGCTAATTTAACGACACCCACCAGCATCAACGGCGCTACTTCACCTGCCGCCCTCGCGATCGCCAATATTAAGCCAGTAATAATCGCAGGGCTTGCCATAGGTAATACAATGCGCCACAAGGTCTCAAATTGAGTCGCTCCCAGCGCTAGAGAACCATGTCTCACCGCGCTAGGTATACGTGTTAAGCCTTCTTCCGTGGTGACAATAACAACGGGAAGGGTTAAAACAGCCAAGGTCAGTGCGGACCATAACAAGCCTGGAGTACCAAATGTCGGTGCAGGCAATCGCTCTGCATAAAACAAAGAGTCGATCGAGCCACCAATGGTATACACGAAGAAACCTAAGCCGAATACCCCATACACAATCGACGGAACACCCGCCAAGTTAATCACCGCAATGCGAATCAAACGTGTCAGTGCGTTATTTTTTGCATACTCATGTAAATAGATAGCGGCGACAACCCCAAGAGGCATTACCACAATCGACATCAATATTACGAGCAATACCGTACCGAAAATCGCAGGAAAAACGCCACCTTCCGAGTTTGAATCTCGAGGGTTTTCAGATAAGAACTTCCAAACCTGTTTACCCCAATGCACAACCTTTTCAGGGTATGACATGTTATTGGGATACCAGTAATCAAGAATATGACTAAGCGATATCTCGACTTGCTCACCCGTCATATCTTCAACCAACAAGCTTTCCACATTTAACTGCGTTCTAAGGTGCTCGAGTTTAATCTCAGCATCACCAAGCTGACTGTTTAACTCAAGCTTAGTCTTAGTATAGGTTTTAAGATATTCATTACTGACCGACTCATTGAGCTCGAGTTTGCGCTTTTCTAAACGCAGGTTTTCCAACTGCCAACTGATATTGCGAATTTCCTGATCCACAACTCGTGACGTTTCTTCACGTAAGGTATCGGCAAACGCCAAGCCTTCTTGGAGTTTTTGGTCTATGTTGGTTTGGTATGTCCCTGAAGCCGTTTTAAAGCCAACCGGTTTACCAAAGAAATAACCACCACGACTGCGCTCGATCACAGCCCATTCTGACGGAGTGGTCGGTTCACGCAGGTTCACATCAAGTATTGAAACAAAATCGGCTGGGTAAAGCTCTCTATTAGCGACTTTGATACTTAAGCGTTGAATTAACCCCGTGGCAATATTTTGAGGCGACAGTAAGTCATGAGCTTGTGGCACTTGCTCTATCGGGATGTACTTTCGTTCGTAAAGTTGACCAATCAACACATCCTGCTGTGAGACCGTTTCATCAAGATCGACAACTAACGATAGATCTTTAGAATCAACTTGCCATTGATAAAGAGGAGCAGGCCAAAAATAGGTTAAACCTTTCCAACCGATCAGCAGCATTAGGCCAAGTACTGAGAGCATACTAATACTCACCGCACCGCCAGTTAACCAGATCCAAGGGGAACCAGATTTAACCCAAGATAATAATGATTTGAGTTTGTTAAACATGATTCACCTGCCCTTTAACTGTATCAGCTAGGCAACACGCGCTTTCATGACAGACATAAACCGATGATTCAGCCATATTAGCAAGACAATGAGGCATAACTTCAACACTACAAAGCACGATATTTATCTCTTAACCTTTGTCTTACCCACTCTGCTACAGAGTTTACTGCGAACGTGAAAATAAACAGCAACAGTGCCGCTAAGAACAGTAATCGGAAATGAGAGCCGCCAACTTCTGACTCTGGTAGTTCGACCGCAATCGTAGCAGAAAGCGTCCTCATCCCTTCGAGGATATTCCAATCCAAAATTGGAGTATTGCCGGTTGCCATCAACACAATCATGGTTTCACCCACAGCTCGTCCAAGTCCCATCATTACGGCTGAAAATATACCCGGACTTGCGGTAAGTAACACAACATAAATCAGAGTCTGCCACGCTGTTGCGCCTAGAGCTAATGAACCATCCGATAGGTGCTTTGGTACAGAGAAAATCGCATCTTCTGCAATCGTAAAGATGGTAGGAATAACCGCAAAGCCCATCGCAAATCCAACCACCAGCGCATTACGTTGGTCAAAGTCGATGCCATAGCTAGCAAGGAAAGTACGTATATCTCCATCAAACAACAAGGCTTCAATACCGTTTCCGCCTGCAAATACCGTAATCACGGTAATGATTAATACCGGAATCAATATCAAGGCATGCCAACCATTAGCAAAACGGCTCGTGATGACTTTAGGTAAACAGAACCAAGCTAATCCGGTCAATAAAGTGCTTAATGGCAACATCACCATTAAAGAGAAAACAGCGGTGAGATGCGTCTCTACAATAGGAGCGAACCAAAGCCCAGCAAGGAAACCAATGATCACTGTTGGCAAGGCTTCCATCAATTCGATTGAAGGCTTTACCACTCTACGCATTCGAGGCGACATGAAATAAGCGGTATAAATAGCGCCTAATACCGCCACAGGCACGGCAAACATCATCGCAAACAAGGCCGCTTTAATGGTGCCAAAAGTAATAGGGACTAGGCTGAATTTTTCTTCAAAATCGTCATTAGCGGACGTGGATTGCCAAACATACTGAGGCTCAGGGTAGCTCTCATACCACACCTTCTGCCACAACGATGAGAATGAAATCTGAGGATACTCATTGTCGACTTTAGCCACGCTGATTTCGCCATCAATAAGCGTCGCAAGATGCAGTTCATTAGCCGACATTGCCGCCAATTGTGGTGACTTATCAAATGCTCGTTCGAATAGGGATAGCTTTTCACTGGTCGTATAATGGCTTTGCAACGTGCCATTTTTATAGAAGCTGTAGAAACCTTTACGATAGGTATCTGGCAAAATAAATTGCACTTCTTCCGCGAGCTGGAAGTCTCGAATGTGTGTCAGGCTACGCTGTTCATCTTTAAGCACATCAAACCACTGAGAAACCTGTCCATCTTCATGCGTCACCAATAGAGAATAGGCGCCCGACAACAAGTCGATGCTTTTCACCGAGTGTTTCGCATCATTCAAACTAAGGTCGATCACTTCGCGAACATTGAAACCAGTGTCAGACAGCTTCAACACAGCTAGATCCGATTGAGATCTTAGATATATCGTTCTTCCATCCGGTGTAACTAACAGTTGCTGCTGTAAACCTAACTTGTTCGATAACCACTGGCTGTTCTTAAATACATAGTCACCAGCAAGATCGCTTTGATACCACTTAACGATAACTCGTTGATCGCTTAACTGCGCAACAACGGTAATTCCACGCGCATTCTTAGAAAATACGAACTGATCGATGATCGCTCCGTTCGATTCGTCACTCTTCAAAAACGGTTCAGGTAATTCGATCTGTGTGATCTTAGGTTGTACAACCCTGTCCTTTTGAAGCACAGGCGCACTATACTCTGGATAAAAGAAGGTCATGTTGCTGGCGCTGTCAGCAAAAGCAAACCAGTTTTCAGATGGGGTGTTACGAGAGAATACTATTGGGTCATCGAAAACATCGCGCTCAAAGTAAGACTGCGTATTTTGAGCGTCTAAAGCCCAAAATTGCACTAAGCCGGACTTTTCGATAGTAAAGGCATGTTGACCATATTCATCGACAGATAAAGCAATTGGCTGCTCAACATCAACGGTTTTAACGACTTGGTCGGTCTGAAGTCCAGTATCAGAAAATACCGGCAAAATGACCATAGCAAGGTAAACAAAGATCAAAACTAAACAAGCTAAAACACTGACACCGCCACATGTCACCGAAAAACGGACGAGACGATCTTTCAACCATCTTTTTTTGTCGCGCTCTTTCAATGAAAATTGGGCTGAAGCCATCTGTTTATCTACCTTTTTTTAGCTACTGACATAATATGTACGTTAGATGACAATTATATTACAAGTTACTTTAAACAACTGAAACTAATAACAAGTTTCTTCGTCATATTTCTTAAAATAAGATCATTGTTTTTGTGAATAGCCACGTTCTCACTTAAAGTAACAAACTCTATAACCAGCGCCCAAGGAATAAGCATGACGATGGAAAAAGACTATGTTACTAAAGAACTTAGCTGGTTATCGTTCAATGAAAGAGTCCTACAAGAAGCCGCTGATAAGTCTGTTCCGTTGATCGAAAGAGTGCGCTTTTTAGGTATTTACTCCAACAATCTCGATGAGTTTTACAAAGTTCGCTTTGCTGACGTTAAACGAAAGATCATCCTTCAAGATCCACAACCCTCACCCCATTCACCGAAAACGTTATTGGCGCGAATGCAAAGTAAGGCAAGCGAGCTGGATCTTCGCTTTAATGAACTTTATAACGACTTACTGTTAGAACTGGCACGTAACCGGATTTTTCTCATCAATGAACAGCAAATCAGTGCAGAGCAAAGTGAATGGGTAAGAAAATACTTCAAGAAGAAAGTACTGCCACAGCTAACGCCATTCTTGTTGAACGACGAAAGTCCATTGCTCAACATTCTAAAAGACGAACAAAGCTATCTTGCCATCGATATAAAGCATCAAGATAGCTCTCAATACGTGTTGCTCGAGATCCCATCGGAGAACCTTCCTCGTTTTGTGAAACTTCCTGACAACTCAGATTCACAACGTACGACTCTGATCTTATTAGATAATATAGTTCGGTTCTGTTTAGATGACCTGTTAAAAGGGTTCTTTGAATACGACTCTTTGAGCTGCTATGCGATTAAAATGACTCGCGATGCAGACTACGCGCTCCAAGAAGGGAATGACAGTAACATACTAGAGGCCATGTCATTAGGGCTAGAGCAACGGCTCACAGCACTTCCTATTCGCCTCATTTACGAATCAGAAATGCCTCTTGAAATGCTGAATTTTTTACGCAGAAAGCTACAGCTATCCGACTATGACAGCGTCATTGCTGGAGGTCGTTACCATAACTTTAAACACTTTTCTGAGTTTCCAAGCCTCAGCCGTCGTGAATTAGTCCACCGCCCTCTACCGCCAATCAAATGCGCTCAGTTCGGCGGGTACCCCAACTATTTTGAGGCGATTAAAGCGCGCGATATCTTATTGCACTACCCTTACCACACCTTCGACCACATCACTGAACTCGTCAGGCAGGCGTCATTCGATCCTAAAGTAACGGTCATCAAAATAAATGTTTATCGTGTTGCTGAAGGTTCCAAACTACTCAGCTCGATTATTGATGCCGCGCACAACGGAAAAAAGGTGACGGTGGCTGTTGAACTTCAAGCTCGTTTTGATGAACAAGCTAATATCCAATGGACGAAAACACTTCAAAAATCCGGAGTAAAAGTCATCCATGGTATTCCAAGTTTAAAGGTGCATTCCAAGCTTCTACTGATCACAAGAAAAAATGGAAAAGCGCTCGAGCATTATGCTCATATTGGGACTGGCAATTTTCATGAAGTGACCGCTCGTGTTTATACGGATTTTTCTCTGCTGACGGCACGAGAAGAGATCACTCAAGAGGTTAAACAGGTCTTTAAATATATTGAAAGCCCACATCAAAAATCTCAATTTAAACAACTGATTGTTTCTCCCAAGAACACCAGAAAACGCCTGTATCAGTTGATTGATAATGAAATTCAGAATGCCACTGAGAACAAACCAGCCAGCATAACCCTCAAGCTCAACAATTTAGTCGACCGTGAGATCATTGAAAAACTCTATCAAGCTAGCCAAGCCAACGTCACCATAAAAATGATCATTCGCGGTATGTGCTCCTTGGTTCCAGGAATACCAAACATCAGCGACAATATTGAGATAATTAGTGTGGTCGATCGTTTCCTTGAA
Organism: Vibrio lentus; assembly: GCF_002875945.1. GTDB lineage: Bacteria > Pseudomonadota > Gammaproteobacteria > Enterobacterales > Vibrionaceae > Vibrio > Vibrio apostichopi. The sequence continues at coordinate 10,045 of NZ_MCZK01000166.1, read as the reverse complement.
CACCCTAGAGTGATGATCTTTCATAATGATGGAAAGCCTAGGGTATACATATCTTCTGCCGACTGGATGACTCGAAACTTTGACCATCGAATCGAAGTCGCAGCGCCGATCTTAGATTCCAAAGCCAAGCAAACGATCATCGATATCACAGAGTTTCACTTTGATGATTACAACAAAGCGAGAAGCCTTGACCAGGCAATGAGCAACCTTTACTTAGCGCCACCTTCAGAGCCGCTTGATTACTCGACGTCACAACTGGCGACATACCACTATATTAAACGTATAGAGAAGCACGCACGTAAAAAACATAAGAAAGAGAAAAAATCATGCAGCTAATCGACCATAAACGTTCAAGACGTATTGCCGCCATCGATTTAGGTTCGAACAGCTTCCATATGGTTGTCGCTCAGGTCTTTGAGCAGCACTTACAATTAGTGAGTCGCCACAAACAAAAAGTACGATTAGGTGACGGGCTCGACGCTAACCTACACCTATCAGAAAGTGCCATTCAACGGGGTTTAGACTGTCTTGAACTCTTTGCTGAACGACTGGCCGATTTTGAACTCGATGATGTGAGAGTCGTTGCTACCCATACACTCAGGAAGGCAAAAAATTCCAGAGTTTTTCTGGAACAAGCAAAAAAGGTTTTTCCCTTTCCGATAGAAATAATCTCAGGCAAGGAAGAAGCCAGACTCATCTACAACGGTGTCGAACATACTCAAGCTACCTCTAACAGTAAACTCGTTATCGACATTGGTGGCGGCAGTACAGAAATCGTCGCTGGGCAAGGTTTTACACCAACAACGATGCATAGCTTACCTATGGGTTGTGTCAATTTTACCCAACGCTTCTTCGCAGATAAAATATTAACGCCTGAAAAATTCGCCATTGCTTGTACCGCAGCGATTCGTTTAATTGAGCCTGTAGTAAATGAATATCGCAGCGTCACTTGGGAGATCGCTTTCGGCTCTTCCGGCACAGCGAAATCAATAAAAGAGGTCTTAATTGGGTTAGGGTTTACTGACGGCTATGTAACTCCACAGCGGCTTAGCTACCTCAAAAATCGATTATGCGAATTTGACACCTCTGATGACATCAACCTTTCAGGTTTGAGTGACGAGAGAAAGGCCGTATTTGCCGCTGGAGTTTCAATTCTATCTGCCGTCATGGACACTCTCGATATCAAGGAGCTTCATTTTTCTGATGGCGCATTAAGAGAAGGGGTTCTTTATGATATGGAAGAAAGATTTAAAGATATTGATATCCGCACTCGAACAGCCGAAACACTCATATCTCGCTATCACGTAGATTTAACTCATGGGGAAAGAGTAAAAAAACTAGCCGTCACCTTGTTGAAACAAGCTCAATCTCAAATAAACATACCTGTGCATCGCGAGTTGTTTGATCTTTTGGGTTGGTCTGCACTGCTTCATGAGGTCGGGCAAAGTATCTCATTCCAAGGTTATCATCGCCATTCAGCTTACTTGCTTAAACATACGACGATGCCCGGTTTTAATGCTGAACAACAACGCTTGTTGTCGCTTTTAGCTCGCAATCAAAGAAAAGCCATTAAGCTTCGCGAGTTGCCAGAACTCTATTTATTTACCGAAGAACAGGTAACGCTGCTCATTAGGGTTCTGAGACTGGCGATTATTCTTAACCGACAACGAAGCCAATCCCCAACCCCAGAGATACACTTAAGGATTGAGAGAAGAGAATGTTGGTCTTTGACCGGAAGCAATGTTGACTGGCTAACAAACCATCAGCTAATTAGCTATGAACTTGCAGAAGAGCAAGAACGTTGGAAAAGTGTGGGTTGGACGTTAGTGTTAAATTAATCATGACCAAAATGAAAAACAGCCTGCATTAGCAAGCTGTTAGGGCGTTATTATCATGGCTGATGAAGCATTTTTTTATCGTTCTATAACGACCGTGTCATAGCCCTATCTTCGCTAACTCTTGCTCTGCGAACTCAGACGGTATTGCCAAGTAACCATCTTTTTCCACCAACTCTTGTCCTTGTTTTGAAAAAACAAAAGTAAGGAATTCTCTCTCAACCGGCGAAAGTGGCTTATCTGGATGCTTGTTTACATACACATACAGAAAACGAGATAGTGGGTAATCACCACTCAAGATGTTTGCTCTAGTAGGCTCTACATAATCGGAACCTTGTTCAGCGATCGGTATCAATTTCACACCGGCAACGCGATAACCAATTCCAGAATAGCCAATACCACTAATGGAAGAGGCCACGGATTGAACCACAGATGCAGAGCCAGGCTGTTCATTCACTCGGTTCTTAAAATCGCCGCCACACAAGGCATTTTGCTTGAAATAGCCGTATGTCCCTGAAACCGAATTTCGGCCAAACAGTTGGAATCGATGTTTAGCCCAAGGCTGTTCAATATCGAGATCTTGCCAACTATTGAGTGGTTTCGTTGCACCGCAGCGTAATGTTTGCGAAAAGATCCCATCGATTTGTCGAAAGTTAAGCCCTTCAACTGGGTTATCACGGTGTACAAACAAGCCTATGGCATCAATTGCAACTCGAAGAGCTGTGGGTTTATAGCCATGCTCTCTCTCGAATGCTTCAATTTCACGTAAGCGCATCGGACGACTCATCGGCCCGAGGTGAGCAGTACCTTCCGTTAATGCAGGAGGTGCCGTCGAAGAACCAGACGCCTGAACTTGAGCATTCACGTTCGGGTAATAAGACTTAAACTCTTCAACCCATAACGTCGTCATTCCCGCTAATGTATCGGAACCGACAGACAACAAGCTGCCAGAAATACCCGGAACTTTAGAGTAATCAGGAAGCGACTCTACGCTCTGCTCCGCATAAGCGTAGTGAGTTGTAGCCAACACGAGCGCAGAAACAATAGGAAGACGCATTATGCGTATCAGCGCTTTCATTACACAGTCAATCTGCTTGGAAGTGTGAAATGGAAACGACTACCAACACCCACTTCACTTTGAATTTCTAAGTGTGAGTCATGATGGCTAAGTGCGTGTTTAACGATAGCTAACCCGAGACCACTGCCACCCGTATCACGAGAGCGTGCCTTATCAACTCGATAGAAACGCTCAGTGAGTCGATGCAAGTGCTGAGGTTCAATGCCATCACCGGTGTCTGACACATCCAAACACGCACCTTGACTGGTTTGATACCAACGAACCTTGACGGTTGCACCGGGCGGAGTGTACTTCACCGCGTTATAAACCAGATTCGATATCGCACTTCTCATCTGATCTTCATCAGCTAATACGCGCAGGCTCTTATCAATATCAAATTCCAGCTTGTGTTCACGATCCCCACTTAGGCTAGCCGCTTCCTTTTCAAGAACTTCTAACATAGCCGGAACGTTAACCACCTCATCCAATTCATGCATTGGCGCCGCTTCAATCTTTGAAAGCGTTAGCAGCTGATTGACCAAGCTGTTCATGCGATTCAATTGCTCAGTCATCACACCATGAGCTTTCGTCCACATTGGACCAACAATCATGTCTGGGTCTTCCGTCATTTCAAGGTAACCTTGAAGTACGGTCATAGGTGTACGTAGCTCGTGAGAAACGTTAGCAAAGAAGTTCCGACGCATGCCTTCCAGCTGTTTAAGCTGAGTAACATCACGTACTACCATCAAATGCTCACCTTCGGTGTAAGGCACGATACGCAGCTCAAGCATACGTTCCACATTGAGTGGCGATGGCATTTCTAATGGCTCAGAGAAGTCTTGTTTATTGAGGTACTTGATAAAATCCGGAGTTCGGATCAAATTCGAGATCGGTTGACCTGAATCGTCTGGCCAGCGAAAACCCAGTAAATACTGAGCAAGCTTGTTACACCAAACAATATTACCTTCACCGCGAAACACCACAACGGCATCGGGAAGGGATTCAGCACCGTTTCTGAAACGGCGGATAAGGTTGGTCAATTCTTTACGCTTGCGACGCTGTCTCTGCTGCATACGATAAATACCGTTAAACAGAGATTCCCAATTTCCTGAGCCTGAAGGTGGTGTTAGACGCTTCTCATCCCACAACCATGCGGACAAACGCATTTGATTATGTAGATGCCAGCCGAGCTGCAATACTGTAGCAGCCAGCAGTAACCAAGGTAGGTAACCGAATATCCATCCGACTAAAACCCATGGTGCGTAAAAAAAAGCCAGCTCCCAAGCTAGCTTTTTCCAGGTTAACTTCTCAACCATTCAGGACTCCGTAAACTAGGCAGCGAAGCCACATTAAGCCTTTGTAGAAAAACGGTAGCCTGCGCCGCGAACCGTTTGAATTAATTTGTCATGACCAGCAGATTCAAGTGCTTTGCGTAGACGTCGAATATGAACATCAACCGTACGATCTTCAACGTAAACGTTGGTACCCCAAACGTTATTTAGCAGTTGCTCTCGGCTGTATACTCGCTCTTGGTGAGTCATAAAGAAATGCAGCATTTTGAACTCGGTTGGTCCCATATCAACTGGACCTTCGCTTGCTGTAACACGGTGAGATACAGGGTCTAATTTAAGCCCTTGAACATCAATCACATCTTCCAATGCCGTTGGTGTTACACGGCGAATAACCGCTTTCAGACGAGCGACCAACTCTTTTGGCGAAAATGGTTTGGTAATGTAGTCGTCAGCGCCAACTTCTAAACCGCGAACCTTATCTTCTTCTTCACCACGAGCCGTCAGCATCACAACTGGGATGTTGCGAGTTAACTCTTCACGCTTCATGTGCTTGATAAAGTTTATCCCGCTACCACCAGGTAGCATCCAATCTAGTAATACTAGATCTGGGAAAGGTTCACATAGCTTGTTTACCGCTGTATCGTAATCTTCAGCCTCTACTGCTTGGTAGCCTTTTTGTTCAAGTACAAAACACAGCATCTCACGAATAGGTGCTTCATCTTCAACGACCAGAATCCTTCTCGACATAATTGAATAGCCTTAGTATTTAATCAACGCATTGCATTATCTGGTTTAATTATGACACTTTTGTGACCTTTGAAAACAAATTTTCATATAACTGTCTCAAACATTTCACTTTTAATTTTTATTGCAGGTATAAGACAAATGGATCGAAATCTCCTATGATGAGCGTCTTCAGATAAAGGTATGAGAAATATTTATGTGGTTTAAGAATTGCCTCGTCTATCGCTTTAATCGTGATATAGACTTCAACGCAGATCAGCTAGAGAAACAACTTGAAGAGTTCCGTTTTACCCCTTGTGGCAGCCAAGACAAACAGAAGTTTGGCTGGGTAAATGCGATGGGTAGACACGGCGATATGATGACGCACGTATCAGAAAACCGCATTCTCATCTGTGCAAAGAAAGAAGAGAAAATGCTTCCAGCTTCTGTGATCAAAGATTCATTGAATGCAAAAGTAGAAACGCTTGAGGCTGAGTCTGGTACTCCTCTGAAAAAGAAAGAGAAAGACAGCCTAAAAGAAGACATCATCATCGATCTTCTTCCTCGTGCTTTCAGCCGCAGTAACTTCACTTACGCACTGATCATGCCGAAAGAAGGCTTTATTGTTGTTGATGCTAGCAGCTACAAAAAAGCGGAAGACGTATTAGCATTACTACGTAAAACAATGGGTAGTTTGCCAGTAGTGCCTGCTATCCCAGAGCAAGCGATTGATACGACTCTGACAGAGTGGGTGAAATCTGGTGATACGCCTAAAGGCATCACTATGCTCGATGAAGCAGAGCTTAAATCAATCCAAGAAGACGGCGGTATTGTTCGAGTTAAGAAACAAGAATTAGAAGCTGATGAGATTAAAAACCACATCGAAGCCAACAAAGTGGTAACTAAGCTTCTGATCAACTGGCAAGATCGCATTGAGTTCATTCTTGCTGAAGATGGCAGCATCAAGCGCCTGAAATTCAGTGATGAACTAAAAGATGAGAACGACGACATTCCTCGTGAAGATCAAGCAGCGCGCTTTGATGCAGATTTCTCACTGCTATGTGGTGAATTCAGTGTTTTCCTACCAAACCTATTTGAATCATTAGGCGGGTTAACTCAACCTAACGCTTAATTGTTCCGATTTGAAGCTCAGGTGTCGACGATATCTGAGCTTATTTTCTTCCCTGCTCCCCTTTATCAATACCTATCAACTCGCTTCTTAATACCATTGTTATCTTTAGGGCTATCAACCAAACTCGTTTTAGCGTAAAATTTGCGCCCCTTTGATATCACTTGGTGGTATCAACCTGACTTGAGATCAGATTAGAGAACGAAGCAATGACTACACAAAAACCATTTGTACCTGAACTATTATCACCGGCAGGAAGCCTTAAAAACATGCGTTACGCATTCGCCTACGGCGCAGATGCAGTATACGCAGGCCAGCCACGTTACAGCCTTCGTGTTCGTAACAACGAGTTCAATCACGAAAACCTACAAATCGGTATCGATGAAGCTCATGCTCAAGGCAAAAAGTTATATGTTGTATGTAACATTCAGCCACACAACTCTAAATTAAAAACATTCATTCGCGACCTTAAGCCTGTTGTTGAGATGGGCCCTGATGCTCTTATCATGTCAGACCCAGGTCTTATCATGATGGTACGTGAATCGTTTCCTGAAATGCCGATCCACCTTTCCGTTCAAGCCAATGCTGTAAACTGGGCGACCGTAAAATTCTGGTCCACTCAAGGTGTTGAGCGTGTGATCCTATCTCGTGAACTATCACTTGAAGAGATCGAAGAGATTCGCGAACACTGCCCAGAAACAGAGCTAGAGATATTTGTTCACGGTGCACTATGCATGGCTTACTCAGGTCGTTGCCTACTTTCTGGTTACATGAACAAACGCGATCCAAACCAAGGTACTTGTACTAACGCTTGTCGCTGGGAATACAAAACCGAAGCTGCAAAAGAAGACGAAAACGGTCAGATCGTGGAAGCAAACCCAACAGGTGTTGCTATTCAAGAAGTAGAAACTCAAGGTATTGAAGTTCAAGACGAGCGCCCAGACAACACTCTAGGCCTTGGTAAGCCAACGGATGAAGTCGTTTTACTTTCTGAATCACACAAACCTGAAGAGAAAATGGCTGCGTTTGAAGACGAGCATGGTACTTACATCATGAACTCGAAAGATCTTCGCGCAATCCAACACGTTGAGCGCTTAACTAAGATGGGTGTTCACTCATTGAAGATTGAAGGCCGTACTAAGTCTTTCTACTACTGTGCACGTACAGCACAGGTTTACCGTAAAGCTATCGACGACGCTGTTGCAGGCAAACCATTCGATGAGAGCCTTATGGGTACGCTAGAGAGCCTAGCTCACCGTGGTTACACTGAAGGTTTCTTGCGTCGTCACACCCACGACACATACCAAAACTACGAGTACGGTTACTCTATCTCTGATACTCAACAGTTTGTTGGTGAATTCACTGGTAATCGCCGTGGCGACTTAGCAGAAGTCGAAGTTAAGAACAAATTCCTAGTTGGCGATAGCTTAGAAATGATGACACCAAAAGGTAACATCGTTTTCAAATTAGAAGTTATGGAGAACCGTAAATCTCAGCCAGTAGAAGACGCAAAAGGTAACGGTCACTTTGTCTTTATTCCAGTACCAGCTGATCTTGACCTAGAGTTTGGTTTGTTAATGCGTAATTTGAGCGCAGGCCAAGATACACGTAACGCTTCAGGTAAATAACGTTACCTAGAAACTCTACTGAGAAGAAAGCAATGGCTCTACTAATAACTGACAAGTGCATAAACTGCGATATGTGTGATCCAGAATGCCCAAATGGCGCAATCACTATGGGTGGCAGTATCTTCGAAATCGATCCTGATTTATGTACTGAGTGTAAAGGTCACTATGAGAAGCCAACATGTCAGTCAGTATGCCCAATTACTAAATGCATCATTACTGACCCAAAACATATTGAAACCGATGACGAATTATTAGAAAAGTTTGTCATCATTCAAGGCTTGACCTAAAAGATAAAAGGTTCAACTTAATCATCAAGTTGAACCTTTTTTTTAACCCGATTTCTCAATGGGATATATGTTACAGAACATCTCTTTCTCAAATTGATATTCAAGTTGCTCTCGCCAGTTTTTAGCTTGAGACACCGGTACTAGATAAAAGCTCTCCCTACTGGTATCAGTGACAAACGCCATTCCATGCTGCATCAGTTCATAATGAACATCATTAACAAAGCTAGGGTCTAACCGTTGTCGACCTGTTAGCTGACTTATATCTTCTCTAGAAATTGAAATACCGACATTCTCATTAGTGAATCTATGTCTTAACCATTGAGAGAACTCCCTCGCACAAATCATAGTCATTGTCTTATCCTTGGAATTTTTATAGACGGGTATCAGACTCTGATTTTCATATACTGCACATAAGCCGCATCTTTCACCCAAGAAACACGCCATCCCTGACTAAGCATTATCAAATTCATCGTTGTTTTTGCTGTTGTCGTTATTCGTTTGTTTTGATATCAAACGATGTTCTTAATTACGTGTTTATAAACTCTAGACAAAAGTGTGACATTTCTCCAGTTTTAGAGACGAGAAAGACAGTGGCATTACCACTGTAATGAGCCTCGACAAGTACGATTACTTATCTGATATCAAGGCCAAACACTGACTCGGCATCACTTTAACTTTCTTTTTTTTCTTACTTTTAGCCACTTTTTTAGGTGGAGGAACTGGAATGGTCTGCGGGGCCCAACTTGCAAGTTCATCCCCACAACCATCACCTTTTGGCGGGTTTGCTTGAGCGATACAGTTAGAACTGCCTTTAGGACATTTTAGACGAACATGAAAATGAGAATGATGTCCCCACCAAGGCCTGATTTTACCTAACCAAGCTCTTTCATTGGCATCAGAATTTTCTTGGTCACAAAGAGTTTGTTTAATGACAGGATGGACGAAGATTCGTACCACTTTTTCATCTTTGGCTGCATAGCGAATCACTTGAAAATGATCATCGGTCCAATTTGATTTACGTAATTTGTAGTTGGTAAGGTCGACAACACTTATTGGCTTAGGAACAGCGAGTTCATTCTCGGAAAGTCTCTCATCAGTGAGCCTTAACCATATATCAATATCCAACCCAGTCTGGTGGCTTGAATGACCAGATGAGAAGCGTCCACCTCTAGGTAGCGAAATATCGCCAACTAATAAGTTGGTGTTGAGTTGCTTGCTTGTAATTACACCTAGTCTTTCAATAAATTGAATGGCCTCGGTATGGCCATAGTAGCGTTCTCGCTGAGGGCGAATAATTTGATACCCTTCCCCATTGATTGGCAAAGCCTGTGCACCATCTAGACAGCCATTAGCATAACTGCCAATAGATGATGTTGAGTTGATTGTCGGGCTCTTAGCCTTTTCCCAAGGCGTTGCTATGGCTACGAATGAACATAACACAGTAGCCGCAGCGCAAAGTAACCTCATAACGATCCTAAATGATTTATCTTTAATATTTATACTAGCTGTCATTGAGGAATTGGGGCACATAAGTAGTAAGTTTTTCGGGGCATTAAATGAAAATGACAAGCAACGCATCTTATCAGCTAACTTTCATCACTACTATTGGCTAACCGAAGAGACGTAAGGGTCTCAAATTTGTCACTTAATTTACTACACCTTATCGATTAACAGCGTTAATTCATCGCCTTATAGATGAAGTTTCAACATGAGCAGAAAATAAAAAGGCTTCAGTCTTTCAACTGAAGCCTTAATCTATTCAAACAGCAATATTGGTTACTTTTAAGTTGGACTGCCCATTAGCGATAATTTGTAGCCGCAGAGGTTTGTTGCTCTTTTCTCTATACGGAGAAAGCAAAAGGCTTTAGTCTTTCTACCGGGACGCGCAGTCTAGAGCCTTAAGTATGGCAGGGGGGAACGCCTAGTGCTCCCAACATTGCTTCGCAAAAACAACAGACATAAAAAAGCCCTAGCATTTCTGCTGAGGCTTTGTATATGGTAAGAGTAGAGGTTTAGACTACAACACGCGCAGTTCTCGTAAGTCGAGGAATCCGGTGTTCTGCTAATGATGTAATTAGATTCAGAAAGCAAAAA
>NZ_MCZK01000165.1 GCF_002875945.1 Vibrio lentus | reverse complement strand
GAATTACGCAACAAAGCCCTTTATTGATCGCCTTGAGCGTCAGACAGGTGTGCCGATTCTAAATTGGCAGGTGGATAGTGCAGACCAAGCGAACCTGATCATTGATATCGATGCGGCACCAAGGTCTGAAATACAAAATATCGACTCTGTAGAGTCCTACAAAATTACCACTCAGGGTGAACAAATCACTCTGAGCTCTCCAAGCCCATACGGCGCAATTCACGGCATCGAAACCCTTTTACAGCTCGTTGAAACCACAGCGACTGGCTACCATATTCCTGCCGTAACCATTGTCGATGAGCCTCGCTTCCGCTGGCGTGGTGTCTCTTACGATACGTCACGTCACTTCATTGAATTCGATGTGTTGATTCGTCAGTTAGACGCGATGGCGTCGGCGAAGATGAACGTGTTCCATTGGCACTTCTGGGACGATCAAGGCATTCGCATTCAAACTGAATCTTGGCCGCGTCTGTGGTCTGAAACCGCTGATGGTAATTACTACACCAAAGACCAAGTTCGCTACCTAGTTGAATACGCCCGTAACCTTGGTATTCGTGTGATTCCTGAGGTGTCTCTTCCGGGTCACTCTTCTGCGGTTGCTCACGCTTACCCGCGTTTGATGTCAGGCGGTGAAGGGCAAAACTACGAGCAAGAAAGAGGCTGGGGCGTGTTTGAACCTCTCATGGATCCACTGAACCCAGAAGTCTATGAGATGCTAGGTGATGTGTTTGACGAAGTGACCGAGCTGTTCCCTGATGAGTACTTCCATATTGGCGGCGATGAGCCGAATTACGCGCAGTGGAAAAACAGCGAAAAGCACCAACAGTTCATTGAAGAGAACAATATCGATGGTGAGCGTGGTCTGCAGTCTTACCTCAATGTAAAAGTTGAGAAGATGCTCGAAGAGCGCGGTAAGAAGATGACCGGTTGGGATGAGATTTGGCATAAAGATCTGCCGACTTCAATCGTGATTCAAAGCTGGCAAGGGCACGACAGCATTGGTCGTGCGGCGAAAGAGGGCTACCCAGGTATTCTTTCTACGGGTTATTACCTCGATCAACCTCAGCCGACTAGCTACCATTATCGCAATGACCCAATGCCAAGTGGCATCACTGTTGACGATAAGCAGCACAGTGGCGAAAAGTTCGTGACGTATCAATGGCAGAAGCCACGTTCAAAAGGCGGCCCACGTAAGGGAACACTGACGATCATTGAAGCGAAAGACGGTACTTTCCGCGCATTCAGTGATTACAACGGTAAGTCTCGTGAAGAGATCTTCATCCTTGATTATGTGCCGGGTAAAACCTTTGTTGGCCACTTCGATAACTTCATGTCGTACACCGAATTTAACCTAAACCTGAATGCAAAGGGGTTTGCTGAAGGCAGTTACCAACTGGTGGGTAACGTGCGTTGGCCTACCACAGGTGAAGTGATTGCGAGCAGTGATGTTGAAGGCAGCGTGATTCCTGAACCAAATGGCGGTTATCCTGCAGAATTAACTGACAAAGAAAAAGAGCTTATCTTGGGTGGCGAGATCACCATGTGGCTAGAAAACAAAGACAGCCACACGGTTGAAAACTATCTATGGCCGCGCAGCTATGCGATTGCTGAGCGCTTCTGGTCTGATGCGGAATTGACTGACGAGCGCAGCATGTACAAGCGTATGAAAGCGATGGATACATGGTCTGAAGTGTCGGTTGGCTTACGTCATCATGCGGATGCTGACATGTTGTTGAAGCGTATTGCAAAAGGCCAAGATATCCACGACCTGCGCGTGCTTGCCAAGTACACCGAGCCAGCACAGTACTATGCACGTAACTGGGAAAAGTGGAATTCTACTGAACCTAAGGGCACTTTATACAGCCAATACGAGCGCCTAAATCGCTTTGTTGATGCGCTGCCAGTAGAAAGCTACGCTGTGTATGAGATGCAAGACTTGGTCAATGAAGTTGCTACGGGTAATCAACAAGCGCTTGAGCAACTAGTTCAGCATTATCAACAAGCAAAAGCGGCTGCATTCGCAGCTAAAACTGTCTTCGCAGGTAATGTGTCTTCGGTAGAGACTGTGGTTGTCGCAGAGAAAACCGCGGAAGTCGCAGACTTGGCGTTAACCTTGATTGCTAAAGCACAAGCGGGTGAAAAAGTTCGAGCATCAGACGCGAAAGCCTACCAAGCGATACTGTCTGAATCAGCGAAGATCTACGATGAATCGATCATCGCTATTGTGCGCCCAACAGAACTATTGTTGAAGCAGCTAGCTGAGTAAGTCGTTAACGGATTAGCGAATAAGTCACACGCCAATAAGTGAATCAAAACCGCCCTCTGTGGGCGGTTTTTTAGTTTTAGTTTTTCAATAGTGTGTGAACTCTAAACTCTATGTAAGCGATTACTTACTATCACTATCACTATCACTATCACTATCAATATTCTGTAGCGTTAACGTGAATGTCATGCCTTGATCTGAGTTGTTTTTTGCTATCAAGGTGCCTTGCATATCCCGCACATTGTTTGCTGTGATGGCCAAGCCGAGACCCAAACCTTCGCCCATTTTTTTGTTGGTATGGAAGGGTTCAAAAATGGTTTCGAGTTGGTCTTCTGACACGCCACAGCCATTATCTTGCACCTTGATGATCACACGTTGTTGATCGGTATGTGCGCTGATAACAATGGTCGCGGGTGTTTGATTTTGAGTTGCATCTACGGCATTTCTGATTAGGTTGCCAAGCACTTGACGAAGTCGCGCCTCCTCTCCCATCACCATCGAAATATTAGAGGCGACACGTATGCGAATATCGATGTTGTCTAATTCGGCTTGGTGAATTCGTAGGGTTTCTTGCAGTGCTTCGGTGAGTGAAACTGGATAGGGCTTCTCAAGTCTTTTAAAGGCGAACGACTTCAATTGACTGGTCATGTTGGCCATTCTGTCGATGAGGCTCATTACTAAGTCCATGTTCGCTTTCAACATCTTGGTCTCACCTCTTTCCATCAGCAACTGATTACTTGAAAGTAAGGTTTTTAGACCAGTAAGCGGTTGATTTAACTCATGAGTAATCGCACTCGACATCCGACCTAATGCGGCAAGTTTGCTTGATTCCACCAGTTCTTGCTGCGCGTCTTTGAGATCTTGTGTTCGCTCTTCTACTCGAAGTTGCAGTGTTTTATTGGCGTTTTGAACCGCAATTTCTGCTTTCTTACGCTTACTGATATCAATCACGGTACACAGGTAATAAGGCGTTGAATGCCAAGGGAACGAGCTAATAGAGAACTGCACAGGGAAGTAGCTGCCATCGCTGCGCCTTGCCATGGTTTCGACACTGGTGATCTCGGCCAGTTCTTGGTGTTGTTCTAAGTTCTTGAGTAGTTGTAACGTGGTTGAATTTGGGTTGCCTGCTTCAAATAACTGCCACGCCTTGATGTTGCTGATCATTGAATCAGAAAGGCAAAAGTAGTTCTTCGCCATCAGGTTGATATCGTGGATATGGCCATGCTTATCGATCAGCACTAGCCCAACGTGGGTTTTGTTGATCATTCCAGACAGTCGCTTTTCCGACTCTTCGATGAGCTTTTGGATTCGCAGATTACTGAGTTTTTTCTGACGCCTTTGATAAAGAATAACCAGCAACAGTAGAATGAAAAGACAGCCAACCGCTACGCTCCAGCTGATCCAGTTCGTGGTCTGGTTGAGGCTGGTTAATGGCGTTAAGTAGGTTAAACGCCAATTGAGGTCATCTAACTTGATGGATTGGATAAGGTAGTCTTTATCTTGCAGTCGCCACACGCGAATATGGGTTTGGTCATAAAGTTCACGTTTTGTCGCTGTGGGCTGAGAATTGAACGTGTCATTGAACCAGTCGGCACTCAGTCGGTGATCACTGGAGAGAAAGAACTGATCACGAGGGTTCTGGAACAGTATCGCTTCACCATCGGCGAACCATTGATCGGTCAGCAACGATAGGTCGATTTGTACTGCGACAATACCGACCACATCTGACGCTCGATAAACCGGCGCGGCAATAAAGTAATCGGGTGTCACGCCTTTATTTTTGGTCACCACCGAAATCGCACCACCTTGCTGGTGGATCTTAGACACAATCGTGCTGGCGTTCTTTTTGCTCAGTTTGCTTCTTTCAACACTCGATACCAACAAATCACCTTCGCCAGAAAGCAGATACCAACCTTTGGTATTAGCGGCTTTATCCAATTGAATCAGCTGTTTCTTAATGCGTTTTTCTAGGCGGACTTCACCATCAATGAAACGCACACTGGTTTCATCATTGGTCACTAGGTAGGGCAGATAATAGAAGCGTTTCAGGGTACGTCTGGCTTCGGCAATGTATCCGAGGAAGCGCTGTTCTGCATAGCGTTGGGCTTGTTCGAGCTTCCATTGGCTGATGCCACTTTTGGTGGTTACCTGAACCAAACCAATTAATAAACAGGCACATAGGAACAACCAATATCGATTGTTATTCATCATTTCTGATTAAATCCTTTTAAAATTAGTGACTTGTCCCTTAAAGCTAGTGACTTGAGAAGGTTTTCGGTTTGCTTTTTAAGCGGATGGAGAGTGAAACAAGTTGAAGCTAACAAACATTAGAAAACTGTTAAAGGAGTGTTATTCAAAGTGGGAGCTAGCTCCTTTTCGTCTGCGGATTTTTTACATACCGTGGGCGACATTATTCTGATGTAAGTGGCGGAACCAAACTATGCAGCGTATAGCTTTGATTGAAGATGATGCAATTGTGCGTCAAGCAACCAGCCAGTGGTTACAATTAGCGGGCTTCGATGTCACCGCATTTGAGGTTGGGCAAGATGCGTTAAACGCGGTAGAGCAGGGTGATTTCCAAACCATCATTAGTGATGTGCGCTTACCTGATATTGATGGTGTTGAATTGTTGGGGCGCTTTAAACATCTTGTGCCAGATGTGCCCGTTATCTTGATTACGGGTCATGGCGATGTCGATATGGCGGTGAAGGCGTTACAGCAAGGTGCGTATGACTTTATTGAAAAGCCATTCGACCCAGAACGTCTGTCTCAAACAGTATCGGAAGCGGTCGACAAACATCAAAGTGGCCAAGACAGAAACAGTCGTCAGAACTATCTGGATAACCTTAAGGGTATTGAACAGGTTCTGATTGGCCGCAGTAAAGTGATGTGTGAATTGCGAGAGCAGATACAAAAAGTCGCCTCAATTGATACCAATGTGATCATTTATGGTGAAACCGGCTGTGGTAAAGAGCTGGTTGCTTCTTGCTTACATGAGTTTAGCCTGCGTAAACCCAATCCGTTTGTGCCGCTAAACTGTGGCGCGATTCCTGAAAACCTCTTTGAAAGCGAACTGTTTGGACACGAAGCTGGTGCGTTTACTGGTGCCGCCAAGCGACGTATTGGTAAGCTTGAATTTGCCGACAAAGGCACGGTGTTTCTCGATGAAATAGAGAGCATGCCACTGTCGATGCAGGTCAAAGTGCTGCGTACCTTGCAAGATAATGTTGTCGAACGTGTGGGGGGGAATCAGCAACAACATGTTGATCTACGCGTGGTCTCTGCCTCGAAAAGCGATCTATTGAATCACCCCGATTTTCGCCAAGACCTTTTCTATCGTTTGAACGTTGCCCAACTGCATTTACCTCCCCTTAGTGAACGAGAAGACGATGCTTTGATCCTTTTCGAACACTTCACTCAAGAAGCGAACAGTGAAACCCGAGTTGCCAGTGAGGCTGATCGCTATGCCTTGTTGTCGTATGCATGGCCGGGCAATGTGCGTGAACTGCGTAATGTCGCGATTCGTTTCGCACTGGATGAAAGCCTGACTGTTGGCGATATCTTGGCGTGTCGCCCCAACTCTGTCACAGAGTCCACAACAGCAGGCATCCCGTTGGCGGTTCAAGTACAGAGCTTTGAGCGAAAAGTGATTCATGATGCGCTAGTGCGTTATCAGGGGCGCATCAATGATGTGATGCAAGACTTGGATTTACCTCGTCGAACATTGAACCAAAAGATGGTGCGCTATGCGTTGAACCGAAGCGATTATGTCGATTCGTAATTGGTGATGAGATTAGAGATGTTGTCTCATCATCAATGAGCAAAAAATGGCTCATCAGATATTTATCATTTTATAAACATTGATCACGCAAATGTAACACAGTGTGACTTGGCTACCTTTAAACCGATGTTATTCGCTGCTTGGGATAAGCAAAAAATAGCTCATTGATTCGTAGTCAAATAAGCAAGAAATGGCTTACTTCAGGTGAATTTTGAAATAAATATCAATAAAAACAGTAATTTAAAAACTGGCATTGTGCTTGCTATCTAGCAATTGTTGTTAACAAAAATATAACGTGAATAACTCTACATGGAGAGTAATAATGAAATACAACAAGCTAGTTAAAACTTTAGCAATCGCAATGGCCTCTATCGGCCTTATCAGCAATGCCTCAGCTCAAGAAGATCGCAGCTACATTTTAGCGACGGCCTCAACGGGTGGTACTTACTATCCAGTGGGTGTGGCTTTAGCGACATTGAGTAAAGTTAAGCTTGCGCCAAAGCAGCACTTTTCTTTGGCGGCTATCAGCTCAGCAGGATCGGGCGAGAACGTGAAACTTCTCAATGAGAACGAAGCACAGTTTGCTATTTTGCAAGGTTTGTATGGCGCATGGGCGTGGCAAGGGCTTGGTCCATATGAGAAGTCAGGCAGTCAAAAACAACTGCGTTCAGTCTCTATGCTATGGCAAAACGTTGAACACTTTATTGTGCGTTCTGATCTGACAGAAACGGGCACCATGAGTGATTTAGAAAATCTAAACGGCAAAAAATTCTCTATCGGTAAGAAGAACTCAGGTACAGAGAATTCAGGACGCCAAATCATGCAAGGCCTGTCGGTTAACCCAGAACAATTTAAACTCGCCTTTATGGGTTACGGCGGCAGTGCCAGCGCACTACAAAATGGCACCATTGATGGTATGAATACGCCTGCTGGCGTGCCTGTTGGCGCGGTAACTCAAGCGTTTGCAGCCTTGGGTGAAGACATTCAAATCCTGTCGTTTACCGATGCGCAAATCAAACAAGCGAACGGCGATTACAATATCTGGACTAAATATGAGATCCCGGCAAACACTTATCCAGGTGTTGATAAGCCGATCACCACTATCGCTCAACCCAACTTCCTAGCGGTTCGTGAAGACATCTCAGAAGAAGATGTTTATCAGCTGACCAAAGCTATCTATGAAAACCTACCTTTCCTACAAGGTATCCACAAAGCAACTAAAGCAATGGCTCTCGAGAAAGGGATCGCAGGTCTGCCTGTTCCACTTCACCCGGGCGCTGCACGTTACTACCAAGAAGTGGGCATCGATATCCCTTCTGAGTTGATCGTTAACTAACGGTTTTCGCCGAATGACGGTTTACGTTAGTTAAACAAATACCCCCTTCGTGACTTAATTGCTTGGTGCACGTTCGCTCAAGAATGTGTTCGTGCACCTCCTCACTTTATGGATTTTCTCTTCGTGTTTGCTGCGGAGAGCAGGAGTTTTCTATGAGCGATTCGCTGCAGCAGGAACTGAAAAAATTTGAATTGCCGACCCGAACGGATTTTCCGTGGGTGGGCAAAGCGATAACAACCATGGGAGTAATTCTCTCCCTATTACACATTTGGTTTAATACCTTATCTACCTTGCCAGAGCTTTGGATCTCGGCGACACACTTCGCTGGCTTTGCGATCATTTGTGCGCTTTGGTATCCCGCCCATATCTCACTGAAAAAAAACAAAATTGCTTTGGCAGTGGATATCGGAATCGCTTTGGCGGCTCTGGCTTGCCTTATCTACATTCCCTTTGCAGAAGATGCCCTTTATGAGCGAGGCGTGAAGTTCATCGCCAGTGATTGGTTCTTCTCTATTTTGGCGATCGCCATCGTTATTGAGCTGATTCGTCGTACCATGGGCTGGTTTATTCCGGTACTTATCTTGGTGTGTTTGAGCTATGTGGTGCTGTGGGGGCAATGGACCAGCGGCATCTTCCATTTCCCAGGCTTGAGCCTTGAAACACTGCTTTATCGAAGCTTTTACTCATCGGAAGGAATGTTTGGTTCTATTTCAAGAATCAGCTGGACCTTCGTGTTCATGTTCATCCTATTTGGTGCTTTCTTAGTGCGCTCGGGTGTTGGTGATTACATCATTGATGTGTCTCGCGCAGCGGCTGGCAAGGTGATTGGTGGTCCTGGTTTCATTGCGGTAATTGGTTCTGGCTTGATGGGATCTGTGTCTGGTTCGAGCGTAGCAAATACCGTATCGACGGGCGTGATCAGTATTCCTCTGATGCAAAAAGCAGGCTTCCCTTCGCGTTTCGCGGCAGGTGTTGAAGCGGCTGCATCGACGGGCGGGCAGTTGATGCCACCAGTGATGGGGGCGGGGGCGTTTATCATGGCGTCTTACACCCAGATCCCTTATGTCGACATCATTGCGGTTTCCTTCTTACCTGCGCTTATCTACTTTTTGTCTGTGGCGTTTTTCGTGCGCATCGAAGCAAAACGCAGTGGCGTGCAAAAAGTCACTTCTGGCTGTGAACCTCTATTGAAGGTATTGCTGTCGGGCTGGCACAACCTGATCCCATTAGCGGTGTTGGTGACTCTGTTGGTGAAGGGCTTCACGCCGACCTATGCTGCGGGTATCTCGATTCTGTCTGTCGTAGTGGCTTCATGGTTCTCTAAAAATCACAAAATGGGTCCAAAGGCGATCATCGAAGCGCTTTCTCAAGGCGCAAAAAACATGGCGACCACGGCGGTGTTGTTGGTGGGCATTGGATTAGTTATCAACGTGATCAGCACAACGGGTATTGGTAACACCTTCTCGTTGATGATCAACAGCTGGGCGAACGGCGACTTGTTGGTGATGATAGCCTTAATCGCGCTGGCATCTTTGATTCTGGGTATGGGCTTACCTGTAACCGCGGCTTACATCGTGTTGGGCACTCTGTCGGCTCCTGCTTTGTACAAACTGATTGCTGAAAGCCAGTTACTCGACTTGCTGGTTTCGGGTCAGTTACCTGAGCAAGCTAAAGCCATCTTCATGTTGGCGGCGCCAGAAAAATTAGACTTACTGAATGCGCCAATGGCTCTCGAAACAGCCAAAGAGATGATTGCTTTAGTCCCTGCTGATTTCGTGGAGACCCTGCTTGAGCAAAGCTTGGGCTTAGAAGCGATCAGCCTTGCACTGCTTTCTGCACACTTGATCATCTTCTGGTTGTCGCAAGACAGTAACGTCACCCCGCCAGTTTGCTTAACTGCGTTTGCCGCCGCGACCATTGCTAAAACCCCACCAATGAGAACCGGTTTAATGGCATGGAAGATCGCAAAAGGCTTGTACTTAGTGCCATTGTTGATTGCCTACACTAACTTGGTAAGTTGGGATGTGACCTCCGTTTTGGTCACGGGTGGTTTTGCTATTATTGGTACTTACGCGTTTGTTGCTGCGATTGAAGGCTATCTAGAAAGTAAAATTAATCTGCTGACTCGTGTTGTGTTAATCGTGCTGGGTGTGGCATTGGTTTGGCCTGATATTTCAGTCGTGATTCGCCTAGTGTGCGTAGCGCTTTTCGTTGGTCTCTTTATTCACACGGCTCGTCAATACGACGCTAATCAAGTGAAAAAGGAATCGGAAGATGAGCAAGAATCGTTGTCTCCAACTGAACCTGACACTGTCGCGTCTTCCCTATAATTAAAAGGATTGAATGTAGGAATATTATGAACTCAACATACGACTATATTATCGTTGGTGGTGGCATTGTTGGCGTGTCGACGGCATGGCAATTACAGCAAGCTCACCCTGATAAAAGTATCCTTTTAGTCGAAAAGGAGCGGGGCTTCGCGCAGCACCAAACTGGCCATAACAGTGGTGTGGTTCACGCTGGCGTTTACTACGCTCCGGGCAGTTTAAAGGCGGATTTTTGTAAGCGTGGCGTAGAGCGCACCATCGCCTTTTGCAGCCAACACGATATCCCTGTCGAAAACTGTGGCAAGCTGTTGGTCGCGACCAATGAGCAGGAAGTGGAGCGCATGAACGCGCTCTATCAACGTTGTCATGATAACGACATTGATGTCGACCTCTTAGATCAAGCGCAACTGAAACTTGCCGAGCCGAACATCACGGGCTTGGGCGCGATTTATGTCAAAACCACGAGTATCGTCGACTACAAAAAAGTCACCGAAGTGATGGCTCAAGAGTTTGTAGAAGCAGGAGGCAAACTTAGCCTTGGTACTGAAGTGATCTTGGCCGATGAGCAAGAAGATGAGGTGCAGTTAACGTGTAAAGTCGATGGTCAAACTCTACAACTGAACAGCCGATTCTTGATCACATGCTCTGGCTTAATGGCCGATAGAATGACCAGCATGCTTGGCATAGAAACCGATTTCCAAATCGTGCCTTATCGCGGTGAGTACTATCAGCTGGACGCCAAACATAACCAAGTGGTGAATCATCTTATCTATCCGATCCCTGACCCAGAACTGCCATTCTTGGGCGTGCATTTAACACGCATGATTGATGGCTCCGTAACAGTAGGGCCAAATGCAGTTCAAGGCTGGAAGCGAGAAGGTTATGGCAAGCTTAACTTTAGTTTCAAGGACACTTGGCAGATGCTGAGTTTTGCGGGCTTTTGGAAAGTGACTGCGAATAATCTAAAAACCGGTTTGGTCGAGTTTAAAAACTCGTGGTGGAAGCCGGGCTATCTAAAGCTAGTGAACAAATATTGCCCGAGCATTACGGTGTCAGATTTCAAACCATACCCAGCAGGCATTCGTGCCCAAGCGGTCCTCAAAGATGGCACCTTGGTTCATGATTTTCTGTTTGCCGAAAGCCCAAGAAGCTTGCATGTGTGCAATGCGCCATCGCCGGCGGCGACATCAGCAATGCCGATTGGTGAGTATATTTGTGGCAAGGTGATGCGTAAAACCGCAAGCTAATAGCGCTAGATTAGCGAATCGCAATAATAAAAAAGACCATCATTATGATGGTCTTTTTGTGTTTAAGCGTTCGTTAAGAACATAACCTGAGAAGACGGTGCATTACGCCATAGACAGGTGCATTACGCCATAGACAGGTGTATTACGTCATCGACAGGTACATAACGCTACAGGCAGTAGAGGGAACTGCGATTTCTAAGGGAGACTTCTTCACCATTAAAGCTATCGTATATATGGATATCGGGTTCAGCCTTAAGATAACGACTAGGATTCTTAACCTCTCTCATCTTGATGTAGTTTTTGTGTGGCGCTATTTTTTCAATCGCTTCTACTCGATAGTAAGTGTTGGGTTTAGCGAGTATTTCAGCTTCATCCGGTTTGAACGTGTAAGCATTGATCGCTCGACCTGCTGACTTTAACTCAATTTTGAATTGAGCTGCAGAGGCGCCTTCGTAAATGCCAGCAGACGAAAAGTTCTTGGCAACACTCGGTAATGTCGAAGTCGATAAAAACGCTTTCTCGTGCAGAATGTCACCAACATTTAGCTTATCCAGTAGCGTATTTTTTATCGATGAGCCACGGTAGACTGTACCCTTGTAGTTGGGTAATTTATTCATCACATTCCGCATATGAAAGACTCGCGACTTTAATGTACGACCAAACATTTCTGACAAATACCCTTCAGGTTCTCCAGCCCGCATGTATTCATTGACCACGTCGTGATCCACTCGGCCATAGTTTTTGATTGCGGAATATTCTTCAGGCACCATCTTTTTTTCTGCGTTGACATGATGAGTGGTAGCCCAGTCCATTAAGTTGTCAGCAATTTGTTGCTGGGTTTCATGGGAGAGTGAACGTCCTTTAAATTCCGCAAACTCCTCACTTTGTACCGAAAAACTTGTCAGTAAAGAGAGACAAAGCACCCAAATAAATTTTTTCATTGCTTGATCCTTAGCTTATGTACAAACGAGAGAGTGCCAAAATGACGCTTCTACTTCTTTGCCTGAATAGAGATTATATTTCTGAGTATTTTTGACGGCAGACGCCTTCACCGTCTCCACGCCGATGTAGGTATGGGTAGAGTTTCGCTCTATCTGGGTGATTCGAAAGTGTGCATTTGGCGCAAATAGAACCTCTGCTTCTTTGCTGTATTCCGAAAGCCCGGCAATGGTGTGACCCCCTTGATTAATCTTTACTTCAAACAGGACTCGCTTGAGCCTTTGTGGGGAGTTGGGGTGCACTACCGAAAAGCGTTTAGCGACTTCTGGGAGAGTAGAGGTTGAAGTAAATGCTGGCTCGACCAACACGTCCCCCTCTTCGAGCTTGTTAAGCAGCGATAGTTTTACCCAAGTCCCTCGATAGGTGGTCCCTTTGTATTTTGGCAGCTTGTTGAGGGCCGATTTAACCGTGCGAATGTACTGCCTCGCATCCGCCCCCGCGACGCCCCATGTTGAGGTGTCAGTTGCTCTTAGGTAGTCATTAGCGGTCTGATAGCCGGAAATTGAAAAGTCTTCCACGGCTTCCTTTTCATTGGCAGTTATGAATGAGTAGCGCCAACCACTGGAAGCCTTTGACCAGTCTTTGAAATCTTCTGCTAGTTGGATGATCTCTTCCTCAGAACGGTTTGGCTGTTTGAGCGTATCAAACGGCTGAGAGAAGCCAGCAAAACTCAAACAACAGAGAAGTAATAAAAAACGAGTATTCATAGTGTCCGTCCTTTATTGGTATCGGTAGCTGTTAGGGCTTAAATCACATGGAATGCCGAAACTGTTCTGATTGATTACGGCAGACTGAAGTGCGCTAAACATATTAAGTTGTTGTCGAGTGACTGCGTCGTACCATTCAGAGAGCGGTGAGATCCAATACAGGTCATCATTTGCTGCAACATCAAGGAGTGCGCTCTTAAGGTATGGGTAGTAAATCATGCAGCTACGACCCGGTTGATTGGTAAAGTTTTCGTTGGTGTTGCTTAATTTATCGAGCTTTTGATTGAGTTCAGACGTTGGGTTAAAGATGGCGTCAATAGAGCGCTCGATACGGGCATCATAGCTATCAGGGATAATGTCTGAAATCAGGTATCGCATTAGGTGCGCGGGTAGCATCTCTGAAAATAGAGCGGTAACCTCTTCTTCCCCAGAGGCGTAATGTCCCGTAGAGATATGTTGAGAGTGGATGATAGACGTGTAGCGTTGGAATTGACCCACTTGCGAATGTAGCCACTCAATACCGTTGCTGTCTGAGACGCTTATCGCCTCGGCAAGTCGAGTTTTCACTATCCCTTTGGCCAGTTGTAGCGTATTACCTTGTAGGTCAGTAATGTCTAGCGATGAAGACTTGAGTGCTGAGTAAATTAATGGCGCGTTAGTTTCGAGATCGGCACTACCTGGATAAGTAAAACTAAAAAACTCTACTGCTTGTTTGGCCTGCCATTCACTTGCCAGTGCGACAGCTATGAGGCTTTCAAGTTTTTGATAGCGCTTTGAGTGCACATAGGCGCTTTTGCCGGAGTAGTTTGCGTGCCAATTGTTGATGTAATGCAACGACGATTGGCGTGATAGGTTCTGTGTTTGAAGATACGAATTGCTCCAGCCTGCACATGAACTGCCACCCGTGCATTGACCTCCAAGTTGCGCGGTTGAATCTAATAGCCAGTGATAAACCTGCTGTTTATCGAATTCGGCTTGTTGTTTTAGGCGCTGCTGTGCAGAAAAGTTCAAGATCTGTTGCTCTAACCAATGCTCCTCGTCTTCTGAGTTCCAGCCGTCGGCAATTAAGGTGCTTAACGTATCGAAAAGAACTCGCTTCACCGCTTCTTTATTCGGCGGGTAGATTTGCGCAATAACCGTATCTTCAGATGGATTAAACGGGCGAGTTTCCGCTGGTATCCAAGCATATTCGACACAGCCACGAAAATTCGGGTCTCCTCCGAGAATACCAATACGAACGCATTTCTCGTAACCACTTTGAAGGACGATCTCTTTGTTGCGTATTTCTTGTGACGTTGCTGGTCGTCCTAGAATACTCCGTGTCATCTCATCAATGGCGCTGCGCTCAGCTTGCGCCTTAAAGAAGTTATGCATGGTCTCTACAGAGCCTGAACGGAATAGTCGTTCAACGACGACTTCACCTTGTGTAAACATCTCTTTTTGCAACTTACTCTTGAGCAAATTGACATGGTTGTCCGCGGTTTCAATGATCTGCGTCTTTGCTGCTAACGTTCGGGTATAAAGTTCTTCAACAGCGGCTTGGTCAAGCCCTGGAATTTGTCCCGATCGTAAGGCATCAAGTTTGGCAATAGCTTCATCCAGTAGTTGCTGTTGGCAGTGTTGGAGTTTGGCAAGAGCTCGATTGGCTTGGCGTTTTGACGGCACCGCTGGTGGGCGGTTATTGTTTTCTTCAACATCTTGTTGAGGGTAAAGCTCTGCCAATGCTTGGGTTTCTTCGTTACAGCTTAAGGCAATGTCTGATGCAAACAGGCGAGAGCCTTGATGGTCGATTGCAAACTGGCTAAAGAGGGTTTTGCGCAGTTCTTGCTCGACACCTGTAATCAGCTCTTCTGCCATGATGGTTTGAGCTTGAACGACTTCTTGATAATGCTGTTGGTATTTGAGTGCAATATCGGTCGCGAAGCCTTGTGCTACTGCGTTTAACATGGCCTGCTGTTTGGATGCGAGTTCAGCCCAATGGTTTTTGTCTCTTAGATCTTGCTGAGTAATCAGGTCATCATGAACGCGATAACTATAATGGTCACCCGCCGCAATCCTATCCCAACGGCTATTCAATATTTGACGATCTATTTCTCTGGCTGGAAGCTTTAATACGCCAAACCAATCGACTAACTCCATAACGGTGGCAAACCTATCATAAGAGGTGCGCGATTCGTCTTGAAAGCTATTGGCAACGCTTTTTGCCCAAAGGCCGACAGCCACCGCATCACCAATTGGCCCCAAGGCTTCTAACGCGTCTTTTGCTATGCCACTGGTCGATCGCCCCAAGGTTTCCATTAATCGTGTCGCTTCTACCGGTTCAATCGCAATCGCCGAGGCTGGCCCTGTCTCCAGTAATGTGGCGGTTTCTGGCAAAATATCACTGGCTTCGGATAGAGATGGTTTTAAGTCGATAATGTGTTCCGGCGCCGATGGGAAAAGGTTTTCAGGGGTAATGCCATCACTAAATGCATCGTAATTTTTTTGGCGGATTTGGTGGAAGCTCTCGCTATCTAAGACGTTATATTCGTCCCCAATCTTACAGATTTCAAAAGCATTGACACTGGATGAAATCATGGCCGTAATGAGCGTTAATCGTTTTAACTTCATAGGGTTATCCTTGTTTTTTGCGAAGTTGTTTACTTATTTTAGAAAGCAAAAAGCCTCTCCTTGCCGATATGGCAAAGAGAAAACTAGGGGTTTATGTTGTTGGGTGGACACGGTAAATCGCTAATCAAGCCACCTTGTAAGGTGACTTGATTGTTTAACTCAGATGTTGTGAGTTGGGGGAGTGGTTTCCCCTATTTAGTGTTAAGTGAATACAGGGTTTAACTGTTTAGTTTGAACGTGCGTACCGCTTGCGGGAGCCATTGTGATGGATGTCCACAAGACTCTGATTAATTTCTCCAGCGACAAGTGTTTGCTCTACCGTCGCGGTGGTTATTTGAGACTTCATATCTTCAATAGTGGTGATTGAGTTGCTGGCCTCGTGTTGAAGTGAGGTGATAACTTCTTTAACTTTGGTGGTACTTTGTTGAGTACGGTTAGCGAGGTGGCGAACCTCATCGGCTAAGATGGCAAAGCTAAGTCCTTGAACACCAGCGAGTGCAGCTTCGATGGGGGCACTAAATTTGTACTCCAACGGTTTTCTGTTACTTACGGTTGACGATTTTTTGAAATTCTTCCAATTCAATAAGCTCGTCGTCATGATTAAAATGACAGTTAATCCCGTAAAAGAAATAATGCTTTTTAGTTTATTACTCATAACTAACCCCAATATAAGTAGTGTTTGATTTGTATAATTCAGGGTTGTCCCTGTTGAATTGAAAACAAAACTTATAAAATGTACATATAAACTCGAATAATTTATAGATAATATACATCCGTTTGATATATGCAATATTTATTATATGTATTGGTTGTCTGTTTCTATGATTATGTGGAGTGCTGGGTTTAATTGAACCAGTTCTTCCTTATGTCGACGATCTGGTCTTACTTGTTGTTTTTGTTGGCTATATCTTTGTTATCGTTTACTCCTTTTTTGGTATTTATCCTCTTTTATTATATGGGCATGATGTTGAGCTTCGTTAAATAAGTAATTAAATGAGCGTTTGTGAAATTATATTTAAATTGGCGTTTGGATTTGGGTGCTAGGTATTCGTTTAACGGGTTAGATAACAATGGAATAAGCATTAACTAATTAAGTG
This sequence comes from Vibrio lentus, assembly GCF_002875945.1. Taxonomy (GTDB): domain Bacteria; phylum Pseudomonadota; class Gammaproteobacteria; order Enterobacterales; family Vibrionaceae; genus Vibrio; species Vibrio apostichopi. Next base: position 392 of record NZ_MCZK01000165.1, on the reverse strand, counting down.
ATCGCTTTATTATTCGTGTTGGTTATTTATAGAATTGAATATAAGGTGGATGTATTAGTAGTAAGGACTTCGAATTACTTAATTAAAATATAACCTCTTATTTATATTTAGGTATGCTTAATTAGCTTTTGGTGAAGTAACTATTTTCATCTACATCTATGTTGCCACTGACAAAAAACGCAGCCAGTCAGCTGCGTTATGTTTTTTGCCTAAGTGGTTAGCCAATTGGTTGGCCGAGTAAACCTAGTGATTAGTTACAGCCAATCCGGCACAAAGTTAGCGACGATGGTGACATCGTTAAAGTTACGGTAGCCGCGCACCATGATGTTGAATTCCCCCGCAGGCATGTCTAATACACACTGTTCGTTGCTGTTGTTCGGCTTTGTTGCGTA
>NZ_MCZK01000164.1 GCF_002875945.1 Vibrio lentus | reverse complement strand
CTAAATCAATCGCCCATGCGCCCCCTCTGCGGGGTTTAATTGTTATGTGGGAATGAAAGTGCTCTATAAGCGTTAAGAAATTCAATCACTGAAAAGTGCCGAACCTGAGAGGGGAATTGTTAATTTTAGCGCATGCTTTTGGATGCGTTGAGTAGGCGAGACTGAGAGCATTTTATTAGAGTGAAACTGACGGGGCGAAGAAACGGATTATTTCACCTTTAAAAGGGGCTCAGTCGCGCGTAGCGCTACGCATCCAAGGTCTTAGAAACATGTTTCTAAGCTGCTCTTTTCTATGCTTTTATTTTTTATTTACGTGTAACTCTTACCTGTAACCTTTACGTGTAACTATTGTTACCGGAAGTAGTTACACGAAAGAGTTACACGTAAACATGAAGAAAATTGGGCTAATGCCGTGACAGTGCCCCAGTTTAAGATCGAGTGTATTCCGCTTGCTCGATGTTCGGACGCTTCGCTTACTCACACACTGCGCCGAGCGGTGACAATATCAAATCATCATCAAATGATTTTGTTTTCATTTTTTTAGTTAAGTTAAGTGATGATGTTAAGGGGTATCCCCTTGCTGATTGGTGAGAGGTAGGGAGGGATTCAGACACACTCACCCTAAGAGATTTTTAAAAAAACCTCTTAGTGGTGACTGATGACACTTGCCGACCGGAGCCGAGTATAGTTCATTTTCATCAGGAGAACCTTGATAACACCGGTTCTCTGCGAGAGTTACGCTCTGTTATGAGCCTTGTCGCCCGTCTCTCGCCGCTCTTCTTGTTAGTGCCTTGCAAGGAAGTAAACTCTCCAATCTGCAAGCCTCTTTGCTACCGCTAATATCCGTAGACTCAAGAAGAACCACTCATGTGGGTGATGCTTTCGACAATTTCGCTAGTCCCCATCAGACCAAAGCAAATAACAACGTACTAGGTTGAAAGTCTCTGATTTGTGGAGGAAATCTTACGATTTCTACATCTCTATGCTGTCTCGTAACCCTAGTGACTCTAAATCCTACCACCGATTACTTGGAGAATACTCTTGAAGTGCCGACTCGATATGAACTATCATGAAAGGACTTCAACGCTTGCTAACGTTTTGAGTATCTCGACGAAAATCAGCTTCCAACTGATTTCGTCACATATGGGCATTAGATTACGTTCAAATGCTCAAAGTCTCAACGACAAACTTCTGTCGCTGGGCAAGAACAAACAAAAAAGCCTCCCATACGGGAGGCTTTTTTGTTTCTGAATCTGGGTGCGGATTAAGTGAAGTTACGTTAAATTATCGAATATCAATATCAATAACACGACTAAACTGCTTATCGTAGATAATTGAGTATGTTTTTCCAGACCTTACAAATACGATAATTTCAGCCGTTGAAGAGACAAGATTTCCCGAGGAATCTGTAAATGGAAAATCATCATCAAGCTCCCAGTAACCACTAGAATCAAACTCTAAAGTTCCGCTATACGTATTACCGTTATCAGATGTAAAAGAAAAGTTGCTGCCAATTACATTCCAAGTTGGGGATATGCTCCCTAACGGATCTGATGAAGACTTATTTAAATCCACCCCTAATTGGTCACTATTGGCTATCATTCCCGAAAAGCTTACCTTGAAGCTTCCAGTGTTGTTAATCCAGCTTCCAGAAGTTCCTTCCTTAAATTGATTGTAATCGATTGAATTGGTGGTCTCTGAAAATGGAGACGGAACAAAACTAGTTTTAGAAGCAAAATCAATTAAAAGAAAATCCCCCTGATCATCATTTGAAATAACAGCAGAGTTAACGATTCCTGCTGATTCATTCAAATATAGACCTTCAAATTGCTCTGATAACTCTATGTTGCTGTTGCTGTTGCTGTTGCTGTTGCTGTCATCAGAGCAACCAATTAAGGCAATTGAAACAACAGCTGCACAAATTATTTTTTTCACACTAAATCCTAACTAATAGTTCGAGTTGAATGGACAAATAATAACATTAGAAACTGAATGAATGATGAATAACTCTTGATGTTCATTATTCCTATTATGTAAAATCCACGACTTTTCTATCAGAAACACCGCCTAGAAGGCTATCACGCGGCCTGTAAGCCATTTTAAGAGCTGAAACCACCAACGGGCACACAAATCCTCTTTGAAAGTTAATTTCACTTTCTGGGTGCTTCACAATGCGAATTAACATCTTTTGAACTCACCCAAAAATCACACCGTAACGCTCATAACTGAAACTTTCCCCCTAAGATCGTAATTTCTCGTGAAGTGGGCGAAGTCCTTTCATGAGGAAGAACGATCCGACAATCGAACGGAGTGAGTGCGTCAGAAAAACAACCCAAAGCCTCGCTGAGTCACATCGTAGATCGGGGGTTTTGGAGCGTGTAGCACAAAATGCGAATCCTGCTAATCGTTCTTTTTGACTCATCTTTTCGGTCTATCACCGACCTATCACTTTTCAAAACACCCTTTGAAACCAATAGACATCGACACGTCAAGTAACTGTCACTGCATTACAGTGACAGTTACCTACGAAACACCATCAGCGTGTGATGCTCTGCTTTTCGTT
>NZ_MCZK01000163.1 GCF_002875945.1 Vibrio lentus | reverse complement strand
CTAAGCGGAGAAGAGCCCCTGAAGTATGGCAAAGTAAAAAAGCCCACGATTGCGGAGTTAAGAAAGTGGGCGATATAAGAGTGTCATGACGATATTCAAAATAAGATCACACAAAAAATGCAACACCATTCATTTTGACAACTGTTATTTAATGAACGCTAGCTTTGGGATGGAAATGTTACATCAGTGCAACTTATCTTCTAAAAACATAGATGTACTCTCTGATTTTATCGTTTCAATAGCTTCATTGAGGGCATCTTGATCTGATTTATATTGCTCATTCCAAAGGCATGACGTTCCGCATGAACCTACAACTTCTAACAACCATAGGCCCTTGTCACCCTCATAGATAGCAATTTCAAACAATTTTTCATCATGCTCAAACTCGCAGCTTAAAGGGGAATACTTCACCTCAAATTCATCATCATCATTAGAAAAATCTGGATAGATTACGTTTGTTTCTTTAGTTGTTCCTTTTTTCCTTTCATCATCATAATACTCAAAGAACTCTGGGTTACTTAGTGTTTCACTAACGATCATTTCAACATCATCAAGGACGAAAGATTTATCTCCAGAAGCAAGCCAAAACGCATGGGTGACAAACAGCATTGCTGTTTCAGCTTCAATATCTATTGAACCATTTCCAACAAGATATTCTTTGAATAATGGTATCAGATCGTATGGATTGTCTTTTTTCGGTAATGATTTAAAAAGCTTCAAAAAGTCACTACCAACACTCACCATTTCTACTCTATTCTTTTTTTCGATATTCTTTTGCTTTTGTAAGCGAGCTTTCTTTGCTTTGTTTTTTGCTCTTTTGCTTCGTTTATCAGTATTACTCATGACAAATTCCTGTGACTATTGGTAAAAATCCACTCGCATTAGACCAGTACACTTTTTGGCGAAACCAATTTTGGGGCAAAGCGTGTTTGCTAAAGTCGGTTCGCATCACCTCTGCCAAATTGACTGACAGAGGAAAAGCTAACAAACTTTATAGCTCAGCGATGTGCGACAGAGTTTCTGGGTGGCGCTGAACCAATTTTAGAAGGGTTATTGCTTGTCCATTTGGTGCGCTACGCCCTTGTTCCCAGTTCTCTAACGTACGAGATGATGTGTGCAACAAACGAGCAAAAACACCACGAGACATATTAAAATGCTCTCGAATTCTCACGATTTCATCAGGTGAGATATTTAACTCACTGATGTCGTTAACTTGATGAGTTTTAAGGGTAAGCTTGCCCTCTGAATGCTCTTTAGCCTCAACAAGTGCTGAACTTAGCTCCGCAAATAGATCACGATTGCTCATTACGCCACGCCTCCATAAAAGCCTTTAGTTGTTTCTTTTGGTCTGCGGTTAAGTCGGACATTTCATTCTTGCCGTAAATCGTCAGCAAGTAGAAACGACACTTCTCATCGAGGAAGTAATAGATAACGCGAGAGCCACTACGCTTGCCCTTACCTTTACTTGCAACTCGAATCTTTCGCAAACCACCTGTACCTTGAATCACGTCACCCTGCTTCGGGTTAGACATTAACTCAGCTTGAAAAAGCCTAAACTCATCATCGCTGAGATATTCATAACGGTACTTTTCAAATATGGTTGATTCGACAAATACACTTTTCATACGCAAAGTATACGCAAATAACGTACAGGTAGCAAAACTATACGTGATAAACGTGGCTATAATTTTTGGAGCAGTAAGTCTGACTTGAGCTATGACGCTTATTAAACGGATTTATTCTTTAATTATATGCAACCAATCATCAGTCAACTCTAATTATACTCACGCTCAATCGAACGCCTGTGCTGCCTAGCGCTAAGATATGAACTTCAGAAATTGCCGAAAATTTCCGTATAACTCCAGCGGTGTCTGAGCAATACGATTTTCGCCTGCTCAAACATTAACCTGATTACTACAAACTTTAAGCCAAATAAGGAATAAATCATGGCGATTCTATTTACTAAAGAAGAGGCAGTGAAAGACTTACCGTTTATTGAAGATAAAACACTGTATAAATGAGTTGATTTAGCTCTATGCCTCTACCTAGACAAACATTGGAGCTTCAAAAATGCGGTAAACAAAGCCGCAGAGAAGTACTCTGTGAAGCCAAAGATTGCTATCGAAAGGCTGCTACGACAAGTAATACCTGAAGAGGTGATTTGGGATAGAATGAGTGGAGTAAAATTAAGAAATGCTCAACCAGCCTCGAAAGAAACTGCGATTAGAAGTCAAAAAATGAAGAAAATGGAGAAAGATGCTAAAAATCATGTGGTTGATATAACCAGACGCTAGCTAAAAAGATTCGGGTAGTTTTAATAACCGATATGGCATGGGAGGTGTTGTCATTGACGATCCCAGTAGCTCATCTAACACTTCTTCAAGTCTAAATCGGTAGTTAAATCGAAAGCAAAACTCACCGAGGTATCTGGGTAGATGTTTCTTACTGATAGCGTGGTAAGTACCTCTCAATGAGTTCTTGATGTTACCTATCATCGTATCGACCCAATGGAAGTATTTATCTTGAATTTCATCAAGATCAGGTGCGCCATCTTTAACAACCCGCTCATGGTGTACGTTCGCATTGGATAGAGCTTCAAAACAGGAAAGTCCATCTGATATAGCGATAGTAGACGGCACTAAGTGCTTCTGAGCCCACTTCTCAACTTCGTCTTTACGAAAGCCTTCAACGACGGTCATTCGCATGTAAACAGGGTTGTAATCTTCGTTCAGAGCTACAGCAGCAATGAAAGGCACTTTGTTTGCAGAACCTCGACCACGCTTACCTTTTGTTTTACCACCCCAATATGCATCATCGATCTGCACGATGTAATCTAGTTGGCGTTTATCATCACTCTCTTTCATTGCCTGCATGAGCTTATGCTTCATGCGCCATGCCGTGTTATACGAAACTTCAATTAGCCTTGATAGTTCTAATGCTGATATTCCATTTTTTTACTTGAGTGAGCAGGAAGATAGCAAGAAACCACTTAGTTAGTGGCAACTTGGTGTTGTCGAGGATAGTTCCTGCGGTGAGGGAAGTTTGTTGGTGGCAGGTGTTGCACTGATATAATGAATGCCGTTTTAGCTTGCAGTATTCTTTACCTCCACAGCTAGGGCAGACAAACCCATTGCCCCACCTAAGATTAAAAAGTCTTTCGTAGCACTGAGTTTCCGTCCCATAAAGGCTATTGAAGCGGATCAACGACACACCTTTTTGAAACTGGATCTCATTTCTAGCCATAAACACCTCTCAAACTAATGATCTGAGTATAGGCTTGGTTAGGAAATGATCAAGCTGAAACTTATGCGTAATCAGGAACCAAAATGAGCATGGTCTTACCCTCTTTCATCGGATTAGATTTGGTAGGGAAACCACATATGAACAGTATGTGAATGAGTATTTACTCTGGCAGATAATGCTGGCAGATAATGGGGCAAAAATCACTTAGAGTAACAACTCAATTAACTGTGACCACCAAGCGATTCTGTCGTACAGTAACAACTCAATTAACTATGATCACCAGCGACTCTCTCCAGCGCTCTCTCATTCTAACGCAAGCAGCTTTCCTCTCTAACCTACCTCTAAAGCTAACAAACCATACGCCCCCTTCAATAACACATCTTTCCTTATGATCTTTCATCGCTTCGCACCCTTAAACCAAAAATCTTCGGGCATATGTCATCAATGTGAAACCCCATCATTGAATCCGACAGGAGCCCGTAATGGCAACTACCCAAAATTCTGATTACAACAAACAACAGCGCTATCAGGAGAATGAAATCCTAGAGCATGCCGCTGAGATACTCGCGACACGCTATGTACGTGGTGATGCCTTAATTAGCCCAGATGCGACCAAAGAGTATGTACGCTGCAAACTCGGCAGCTATGAACGTGAAGTGTTTGCTTTACTGCTACTGGATAACCAAAACCGATTGATTGAGTTTAAAGAGCTCTTTCATGGCACCGTCGATGCCGCCAGCGTCTACCCAAGAGAAGTAGTAAAAGCGGTATTAGAGGTCAATGCAGCTGCGGTGATTATGGCTCACAACCACCCTTCTGGTGACTCTACCCCCTCACAAGCGGATAGACGTATAACCGAAAGACTCAAAGACGCCTTAGCGCTGGTGGATGTGCGCGTATTGGACCATATCGTAACGGGCGAAACCTGCACCTCATTTGCTGAGCGAGGCTGGTTATGATTGAACAACACTATGGTGATATCAGTATCAATGATGCACTGCTCTCGTCACTAGAAAGTCTTCTTACTGGTCATACACTACCTGAGCATGCTAAGCGACTGGTACTGAACTGCCGTCAAATGAGTTACTACCGCCATCGTCAAGGACTGCACCCGATTGAGATACAACTCAAACGAGAGTCAATCTCAGGTCCTTGGGTCATCGTATTCTTTGCGAGCTTTTCTTACCCTAATGACAACAGTACTTCAGTAGAGCCAGAGTTGTACTTTCATCTTGCTAATCGTTGGTTTTATCAACCCGATACAGGAACAACGGATTTATCTCATCCAGAAGTGCAAGAGGTGCTCTCTGCTTGGGTGAACGCATTAACTCGCCACCTAAGCCGAAACGTCTTTGATAGCGTGCAACTCTCGCTAGTCAGCTCGTTTAACTAATCCCCTACCTACTTTCTGATTTATCCCTAAACAAGGAGGACTGTCGATGTCCCAATTAGCCTTTACGTCATTACCCCTACCAGTTTCTAAGAAGCTATATACCTTGCTTAATGAGCGTTACTCAGCTCATTTGCTTAACAATGAAACGCTCTCCACCAGCCGTCATGTGGTCTTTAACTTTCGTGATAAAAGTTACAGTGCTGATGCTGGTGGCTTTCACCCTGTCGAAATGTCTATTTGCCAGTCTTCAACAGGAGAATGGTGTGTTGAGTACATCACAGACTTTGCTTATATGGGGAACTACTACCCTGAGCTTGAGCGGAATTTAGATTTTGACTTTCGCGCTAGTCAATGTTTTGCCAGCTACCACGGCTGGTTTTCAATGAAAGATAACCGTGAGGCTATCGAGCTGTATAAATTGTGGGAGAGTAATTTTCTCGCATACGTTGAGATGGAGGTATTCGACGACATTACCCTTACCCCGCAATAACTCATGACTTCCCTTCTTCTACAAACCATCAAACTTATCTCTGCCCTCATCACGTTACTTTCTCTTTCCCCTTTCTTTGGTGCCATTGGAACCCTAACGACCTTAGGCTTTCTGGTGGTACTGCTGATTGGGTTGCTGGTAGCCATCTCAGAGCTGAGAGATAAAAACAACCATAGATAATGTTAATCGACTCACGCTTTCACTAAGCCGATTGATGGCGCTTTAACCGTTGGACATTATGTGTCGAACCCACCTCTATTCTCCCGACATTAAATGTCCGACTCCGGTGTGGAGCGCTATGTATTGAGAGAGTAGCCATGAGCAATAAAACCAGCATTGAAGGCTTATCTGCTTTGCTGCACACGCTGATGCTTATTCCTCAACATCGATGGGTCACCGTTAGGGAGTTGCAGCAGCAGTTAGCCCTAATCGATATCCACCGCACCACCCGCAGTATCAAACGCTACCTAGATGAAGTCATTGTGGAGGTGTTTAACGTGGAGTGCGATTCGATGAGCATGCCCCATGTTTACCGAAAAACATCCGAGCAGTTGCTGACGTTCAATAAGCAAGAAATGCTCTATTGGCAACTGACCAACAAGTACTTACAACCGCTTATTCCTGATGCACTGAATTATGGACAGGGTCGGCCCTCGGAGAGAGACAAACCCTTACGGGATAAGGCTTCAGCCATTTCAAAAGAACAACTTTGGCTAAGCAAAGTACACCTCAACCTACCTAATACGAGAAGCTGGAGTAACAAGCAGCAACAAGTCTTAGGGTCAGTCCATGAAGCATTACTTAACAACCGAATGCTAAAGGTCTCTAGCCAAGCTTTGCAGCAAGAGCAAACGCTCATTGAACCACTGGGACTCTCGGTTCAGTGCGACGCGCTCTTGCTGCTCTTTCGGTTATCCGACCAACATCCAGTACACACCGTTGCCTTACCACTCATCGATGAGGCCAGTGTATCGACATTTTCATTTACCTATCCCGTCAACTTCAATGTTGAGCAGTTCATGCTAGCTCACGAAGGAGCAGGCTACCCAGAATTTCACTCACCAATGAGGAGAGTAAACCCATGACCAAACTAAAACATCGACTAAACCAATCGGTTCGATACGCAGTCACGATGGCCCTGTTTATAGGAGCAACAGGCTGTACTGAGCAGGAAGAATCTCCTGAAGCCGTTGCTGATATAGAAGTATCGATCTCCACCAACTCTCACTGGGGAAGCTTAGTCTTTGACCTACAAGCCATCACCAACAACACCGTCATCACCGACGTTGTAATTAACCGAGGTAATTGTCGTATTCCTGCTGGTACGGCCTCAGAGCTATCTAGAAACGTTTCATTGAAGTTCGGGGAAACCTACACGGGATACAGCAACAACTGCACCGTCGATAACGTAAAAGAAATTGAAGTGACGTCAACGGCTGGCACCTTTGTTTACACCTTCTAAACCGAAAGCAAAACAAAACAACTCATCTATTTTTCAACACCAATAAGGATCGAATATGAAAAAATCATACGTACTCATCGCGATTGCATTGAGCTCTCTAAGCGTTTCATCAATGGCAAACGCTGCGCTCGGTGGAACACCAAACATATCTAAGGCGCATCTGGAGAAACACTGGAATGGAAAACAAGGCCCTCAATCCACTCTTGTCGCTGGAGCGCTTCTACATTGGACAGCCGATGCGTGTGGAAAGCTTAACGGTCAGATCTCCGATAAGAATAAGTGTTCACCTGAAGCTGAACAAACGGCTAACTAATCCCCAACTTTCTTTTTAAAATTATAGTGAGAATGACACCATGAAAAAAATCACAAACACACTTGTTCTACTGACTACCTTAGCATCACCTTTTGTTTTGGCTCAAGGTGGTGGATCGCTTGGCGGTAATCCATCGGTAGAAACGGGAGCGGTTAACGTCAGTGTAGGCAAATGCACTCAATACAAGCTGGATGTAAAAGCAGCCCTAAACGCAGGTAAACAGGTATCGTCAGTTGCGATACCTAAAGGCTGTGAAGCCATCAAAGAGAAGTAATGCCACCAGCCAAGGATAAAAATGACAATGGGGAGCGATCACGCTCCCCATTCTTTTTTTGCCTTAATGCACTGATTTGAAGTTATATGTTATCTGTTAAAAAGCTTACCCACGAAGAGCAATCAATAACAAAACAGGGAGACCTGTTAACCACACGTTGGCTAATAAGGTCGACAGTCTATATATAGGATAATCAGAACCATAAATAGATTGGATGCTTTGACGCCACTCTTGAATCTCTGCCTTCGGTATTCGCCAAGCGTACCTAAGTATGAGATATGCGTACAATATATGACTTGTAGAACTAGCAAAAATCCACGAAATATTACTCTCTAAAATAAATTTAGCTCGTTCTCTAAACTTAGGTGGAGCACAATTCACTGTGCTATGAATAATCTCGTATTTTCGCTTCCGAAGCTTTATTGATAAGTAGATATTCAAGACAACGTATGGGAACCCGCCTGCTACCAGAAGTAACACACCAGCTTTAATAACTAGATCAATCAAAAATCATTTCCTCAATTACTTTCCCTGTTTCGTTCGAGAGCTCTCCTCCATACATTCCCCAGATAAAAGAGCCACCAGCAACCAATGCAATTGATAACCCTCCAGTTACCGGTATAAGAGCGATTCCCCATCCTATAGCAAGGCCACCCAAAACGTTTGTAAGGCCTGATGTACTATTTCTAACAACACTTCGATTGCAGGCTTCCTCAAACCAACCGCTCGTATTGCATGTCTTTGCTACATCCACAGCATTGCCATACAAACCAGCCCCAATCACTAACCCATTGGCAACACCCAAAAATCGACTGAAAGACATAGCTTGCTTGTATAGCGTTGTCATTTCAATGCCTGATATTGCTTTAGAGAAATCTTTCGCGCGATACAATTGTCGCTTACCAACATTAAGGTAGTCATTAATCCGCTTAGCTTGAACGTTTTTAATGTAACCCGGCTTACCTACCTCGGAGAGAATCGACTTCATCTCACTTTGAAATGCTCTTGCTTCTTTTCGCCATGCTTTGTACTCAGGGTTAGAGTAGAGCGCTTGCCCTGACAGTCCTTTTGTTTTCTCTGCAATATAACGCGAATACTCAGCAAATGACTTCATCCGGTTGCCAAGCTTATCTCCTTGAACTTGAGCTCCCGCCACTACAGCTCCGGCACCTGCAACTATGTGGTTTAAATTAAAATCACCAAGCTCTGTTGAAACAGACTCACCTTGGTAAACATCTAAACCGGATGTTGCTGCGACAAGTAAAGCATTAGTTGCCGTTTCATGATGCTCTGCAAACCATTTCTTTTCTTCACTAGATAGCTTCAAAAAATCAGTCATAAGATCATTGGCTTGTTTGATCGCTAAGTCTTCATCTGGATGCTTTTCTACCCATGGCGACACAACTAAAGGCATCCCTTCAATAATTTGGCTAAAGCTACGTTTGAGGTGAGGGTTCGATTTTATTACATGCTCTATAATCGTTTCATCTGTCGATAAATATGTTTCTTGAGCAAACTCTTCAATGCTCATTTTTTTATCGGCGAACACGAGATACACGTCATCGACATCCTGAGGAGAGATTTGACCCAAGTTAGCCACAACAAGATCATTATTTAAAACTGTCTCACTGTTGATAGGTTTGACAGACGTTCCCTGAAAATTGCCGTTATAAGCATAGTAAGAGTTTGCAGCTTGATTGTATGTCTCTGGCTCCACTGGTGGTAAATCACGTTTAACAGTTTTGGGGCTATCAAGATCTGCATGTTGTTGGACGGTGAGCGTATCGCCAACTTTCAACGACATTGGGTCAGCATTGTACTGAGGATTCAAATCAAGAAGCTGTTTGGCTGACAAACCATATTGCTCAGCTATCGCTCCCCACGTCTCACGTTGATGGGTATCTAAGTCTGTAGCAACAGTATGCGTCTCTGGTTTGCTCTCTGCTTTAGTCGTTTCAACAGGTTGAGTGGTCTGTCTTTCAGCAACAGGCTGCTTAGGTGCTGCAAGCAGCTCTTTGATATCTAGCTTAATACCATGCTGAGCTAACCAATCGTCATTGAGGTTATCGAGTTCATCTCGGGTGACTTGCTTTTCTAAGTACACAAGATATTGGTTCTCTACTTCTTTCCCTGTGAGCTTCCAGTAAACCAAAATGGCACTTTGATATATGTTGAAGCCTTGCTCGTCGTTGAGCTGCGCGTGGGTAGAGCATGTAGCATAAAACGCCCACTTACCCTCACCAAGCAGCTTATATTCTTGAACCAAACGGTCATTATGAAAGTGGTAATAATAACCTTCCGTTGGCAGTCCTAAACGCTCTCCTAGCTGTACTGATGGGATGACTGGGATAAAGGCCTCCCGCACTACACCTGAGCCTATCGGCTTGACCTGCACACTTTCAGGCACACTGATACCCATAGAGCTAGAAGTCACTTTCGCTACCAACTTTTTAGGTTCATCAAATGCGGTATAGGCGGTGTATTTCGTACCGTGTTTGGTTGCTTCAGTCTGCCAACGGCCAATTAGGGCTTCTTGTTTGGTTTTCGTCAGTTCAAACGAGCAGCTTACACTTTGTTTCAACGTCTCATCCGAGCAAGCCACTTCAAAGCAATATTCGTATTGCAGTTTTGGTGGTGCATCTGAGGTATCTGGTTTTACGGGCTCAGGAACGTAAGTCTCTTCAATATTAGAGGCATAACCAGCGGTGCTTTGAGTCGGCGCAGCGCTGCCCGTCGCACCGCCAGACATTCTTGCTCTGGACAGGTAAGCATTTTTCGCTTCAGGCAATAACGCCTCTTGTCCTTCAACAGACAAACTCCACGATTTGCTCATTCCATCTCTGAGCATCACAGGCTTTGTGGGTGAATCAGTCAATAGTGCCAGCTCACCACTTTTTAGCTTGTCCATAAAGCTGGAATAGCTC
>NZ_MCZK01000162.1 GCF_002875945.1 Vibrio lentus | reverse complement strand
TGCACGTGGGTTTCCCCATTCAGAAATCCCAGACTCAAAAGGTTATTACTACCTAATCTGGGCTTATCGCAAGTTATTACGTCTTTCATCGCCTCTGACTGCCAAGGCATCCACCGTGTACGCTTAGTCACTTAACCATACAACCCGAAAGGGTTTCTATATGCTTTCACTTTAAAAAGTGAAGACAAATAAGCGTATGGCAACTAACCAAGGTTTTTGGTTGTCATCAAGAAGGGTTAATTCTCAATGACTGTTTGCCGGACTCAATTGTGAATCAAA
>NZ_MCZK01000161.1 GCF_002875945.1 Vibrio lentus | reverse complement strand
ATCTAAGCGGAGAAGAGCCGTGAAAGTAATGGTTTGAGTCGAACTTACCGCGCTGCCACTTGGCGCAGAGCCATCACTCAGATTAGTTTCAGAAAGGGTAATGCTTGGAATGACGTCAATCGTCGGGTTATCACCATCGGTAATCGTCAGCGTTACGGTTGATGTCAGAGAATCATTATCAAAATCACTTGAAGTCACCACAATCGACTTCACGATGTCTTCGCTAACTGAGTGGTCTAGATCGCGATTAGGTTCAAAGCGTACTTCACCTTCAAGGGTGATATACAGTTCGCCTTCCGTGAAGCTGAACTGCTGTTCGCCATTGTCATTTTGGTCAAGTGTTCGTAGCTGACCATCATAAGTAAACTGGGTGATCGTCGCGCCATCGGCACTCTGATTTGGCATCACATCAATGGTATTGGTCGTGATTGTGCCGTCTGCAAGGTTCGGTTCAACAATATCTAACGTACCGTCTTGCATGATTTGAACATCATCACCGATGGTCACATTAAGCTGAGACACCAATGAATCATCGCCATCACTGTCGACAGCGTAAACAGGCAGATCAAAACTCAAATCGTTCTTATCTAGGCCATCTACATGGTCTAACGCTTCAAGTAGAGTAAAGGTGTATTCGCCCAACGTACTTGTAGAGAAGGCAATCGTGAACACTGGAACTTCAGCGTTAGAGCCATCAGTAATAAAACCGATGTAAGTCCCCGGATTAGCAGGATCTTCTTTTATCTCGACCGCAAAGCCATTAGACGTCAGAGCTCCACCCACATTGAACTCGGTTGGTTCAATACGGAAACTCGCCACATCATCGCTGCCTGCATTAAAGGTAATCGTTTCAGTTGCGCTAACTGCACTTCCACTTGGCGCAGAACCGTCAGCAAGATTTGTTTCAGATAGAGTAACCGGAGGGATCAAATCAATGATCGGATCTTGGCCATCCGTAATACTTAACTCAAGCGTCGAAGTATCAGTATCGCCATCACCATCTTCAGCTAAAAATGAAAACTGTTTGACGATAGTTTCGCTGCTTGAGTGGTCGATATCACGAGCGACTTCAAACTGAAGTCACCGTTTAATGAGATAGTGACGACACCTTCAGTAAAACTGAAAGTCTGGGTAGCATCGGGGAGCAGGCTTTGATCGAGTGAGTAATCAACACCGTCGTAGTTAAACGATTGAATTGTAGAACCATCTGCGCCTTCAAAATTGAACAGGTTATACGAAACAATAGTATCGCCCGCTAAGGTCGGCTCGGTGACTGATTCAACCTTATCAACTAACTCAACGACATCGTCTTTAACATTGACGAGGATCTCAGCAGCTTCTGGTGTGTTCGAACCTCCAGACAGTGCAGAACGGTCGCCATCTGCATCAACAGCATAAATTGGCAATGCAAAGGTTAGCAGCGCATCTTCAGCGCCTTGATGTGAAAGGTCTTCATACAGATTAAATTCGTAGCTCCCTAATGAAGGGCTATCAATTTTAACGTCAAAGACCGTAATTCTTGAACTATTGACCTCAACATAACCTTCGTACGTTCTTACACCGTTGGTTTCATCAATCAACTCAAGTAGCACAGCCTCGCCATTTGAAACTAAGCTGCCACCAGTATTAAATTCTGCCGGTTCGAGTTCATAATGGTCAATGATGTCACTTTCAAAAATGTCCGCGGTGATACTGCCAGTGCCAGACACTGGCGCCGTGCCCTCTTGTGAGCCGCCAACAATGCCCGCTTCATCAACATCAATACTGTCAACATTAGTAATAACAGGGCTATCGCCATCAGTAATGGCAATGTTGATGATATTGGTTACAACATCTTGGTCAAAATCGGTAATCGTGATCGGTAGAAAGAATGACAGCGTGTCGGAGCTCACCTCTTCTATTGGCTTGAACTGTTGGAAATTGTACGTGCCGTCGGTATCGAGAGAGATAGTGAGAACAACCTCACCTCGGCCTTGAATAGCCACAGTGATCGTCGTTCCATCATCAGAAAGTCTTGCTAGTGTGTTCTGATTATCACTGAGCAACCCATCAAACTGGTCCAGTGCACTTGCATCAAATACGGCTGATTGAAGATTATCACTACCAATATTCGAGAATGTTCCTTCAATTGCCGCGCTGCTAGTTTCAACGTTAGTGATATTGACACTTTCAGCAGACGGATCTACCCCGTCAAACACTGAAACTTGTGCGTTAACGAATGTTGCTAGCGGATTTCCAGCGGTATCTACGCCTTGAATATCAAAGGTAATATCGATTTGATCGCCAGTGTAGGAAACCTGACCACCACCAACAGACGGTACATGGTCAATTGGTTGAGAAATCGTTGTGGTTAGAGAAAGCTCAATGTTATTACCAACACTGACGGCATCAATGTCGATACGTAATACTTCGTCGGTACCTTGAACACCAATGATAGAATTGGTCGCCGCGTCATACGTGAAGGTGACGGGCTGGCTACTTGAAGTAATGTCGCTGTTTAATTCACTAAGCAGTGAAGCGAGGGATAGCGTTTCTGGTACGAAAGAGTCAGGAGCGAGAGCTAAACTACCAGCAATAATCGTTTCTGTGGATGTTATAGATTGGGGATAAGTATTGCCAGATATTGAGCCTTCAGTCAGTGTTTCACTGATTGATTGGCCACCTGATGAACGGGTGATCGACCTGAATTCTTCTCTGTCTTCATCAACGGTTTGTTCTGCTAGACCAGCGGTCTCAAAGAATGTCGATGGATGAGTTTCTGTGTAGTTATAATCAATCGTCACAAAGCCAGCATTTGCGGAACCTAGTCCACCACCAGCAGCCGTTGCTTCTAAGATTTGAGTCGGATCGGCACCACCTAAAATGGCTTCTTGAATTGCAGCAAGGTCGTCTTCGGTGAAGGTTTCTGCGTCTGCTTGTTGTAAGTCAAAATTAACCTCACCAGCGATTGGAGCGTCTACCCATGCAGCGTTTTCATCAACACAACCGACGCAATTCTCTGCAACCGGAATCGAATCATTCTGAACGCCTAAGACAAGCTCTGACTTGTTGGCCGTAATCACGATCTCATTTTCACGGATGGTATCGCCAACTGAAACTTTTCTTGCGCTGCCGTCTGGCTTAACTACGACGACATCTCCACTAGTTGCTTCAACTACCGCAACCTGGCGCGAAACTTCGATATCCATATATCCCCCGTTGTCACAAAGCACTATTCTCTAGAGCCGTGAAAATTATTTGTAATAGCAATTTCAGGTTTTAATTGAACGTATACTAGCTCTCATCAATGGCAATCCATTGTTATGCCCAATCGGCTTGAAAAGAGAGAAGTATTTCACCTGTTTTTTTTATAGTTTACTTACCCTTAAGCCTAGTCTTCCCCATAAAAAATGCCATGTCTGTGCGACGAGACGTCTTTTCACAAATCTTGGTATTCTGGCTGAGTTTTGAAAACCTGAGTTAAAAGTTAGTAGGATGCTGATTTATATGCAAATAAACACACAATGTAATTGCACCTCTTCGTTTTATAAATATATACAGTAATAAGGTTGATAAATCATTAGCGAATATGGGGCATTAATAGAGGTGAGTTATGCGTTATCTTCAAAGCAGAGGTAAGTCCCACATTTGAGACAGCAACCAGAGTAAAGATGATGTGTTTCTATCCAGAGTCAATTAAACGACTTGCATAAGGTACACCTGATAGCGCATTAGTTCATAACAGGGAGAAACTGCTCGTTTCCAACGATGAGTTACTCTATTTATCCACCACCAAAAACAAAAAAGCCCACTAAGTTGAACCTTAGTGGGCTTTAAAATCAGTATGTAGCGTTATGCTGTTAGCTGTAAAAGATTATGATTTAGCGAGGCGATTCGCCGTCCAAACATAAAGCAATTCAAGCGCAATCGTCGCACCAGCCAATGCGGTAATCTCACTTTGGTCGTACGCTGGAGAAACTTCTACAACGTCCATACCAACCATGTTGATTCCCTGCAAGCCACGGATGATTTTCAGAACTTTATCTGAGTTCAAACCACCACACACTGGCGTACCAGTACCCGGCGCAAAAGCAGGATCGAGACAATCGATATCAAATGTCAGATACACAGGCTTATCACCAACAATACCTTTCACTTGAGCAATGATCTCGTCCACACTCATGTCATTCGCTTCCATCGCGTTAATGACATTGAAGCCGTGAGCTTCTTGCTTATACTCGGTACGAATGCCAATCTGCACCGAGTGTTCTGGCGAGATAAGACCTTCATTTGGTGCATGGTAGAACATGGTCCCGTGATCATAGCGACTGCCCTGACTGTACGTGTCAGTATGTGCATCGAAGTGAATCAGAGCCATTTCACCATACTTCTTGCCGTATGCTCTTAGCAAGGGCAATGTAATGAAGTGATCACCACCTAAACCTAACAGTGTTTTACCACTGTTTAGAATCGCATCAGCGGCAGCTTCTAAACGCTGAGTTAAATCTTCAGCATCACCGCAATCAAACACAAGATCGCCCGCATCAATCACCGAGGTATGTTCAAATACATTGAAGTCCCAAGGAAACTTTTTGCCTTCCCACGCCAAGTTTACTGACGCACGACGAATCGCATCCGGCCCCATACGCGCGCCCGGACGACCCGACGTCGCCATATCTAACGGCGCACCTAACACAACCACATCTGCTTCGTTATCGATGGGGTTCTGTACCAATGGGCGACGCATAAACGTCATCGCATTGGAGTACAGCGAGTAATCTGGTTTCGTAAATAGATCGTTCATTAAAAATCCTCAAGATAGGTGTAACCCATCAGGCCTTGCTCTAACTCTTCAAGTACACTTTGTTGCTCTTGCGCAGGTACTTTTGCTGTTACCAATTCTTTGTAGTTCTGACGAATTAGGTCCATATCGATATGAACGTAACGCATCATGTCTTCAACCGTGTCGCCTTCGTTGATGTAATCGATATTCGCTTGACCACTTTCATCAACATTCACCACTACGCTGTGGGTATCACCAAATAGATTGTGCATATCGCCCAAGATTTCTTGGTATGCGCCAACTAAGAAAAAGCCCATCAAGTAAGGTTCATCTGGGTTCCACGCAGGAACTGGCAGCGTTGTTTCAATACCTTGGCCATCAACATACTGGTCAATCGTACCGTCAGAATCACATGTGATATCCAGTACTACAGCGCGTCGTTCGTCCGCATTATCCAAACCGCTCAGTGGCAACACAGGGAAAACCTGATCGATACCCCAAGCATCTGGCAACGATTGGAATAACGAGAAGTTCACGAAGAACTTATCTGCTAGACGCTCGCTCAACTCGTCCAAAATAGGACGGTGGTAGCGGTTCTTAGTACTCATACGAGAGCTAAGTTCGTAGTTAATACGCAAAGACATCTGCTCAGCCCAAGCACGATGCTGAAGATTCAGCATGCCTGTTGCAAATTGGTTGTGCGCTTCTGCGATATCACTCTGGGTATCGTTGTAGATCTCAATCAACGCTCGGTCATCATTACCCGCATCTAGCTCTAAGAAGTTCTTCCACATGTTGTTTAGTAACATTGGTGCGTCAGCTTCAGGCGCCGCCATATCTTCCGGAGAATAGCTTTCTGTACCAATCACGTTAGTAACAAGCACAGCGTGATGCGCAGTCAACGAACGGCCAGATTCAGAAATTATCACCGGCTGAGGCTGATTGTAGAGCTTACAGATATCCCCTACTGTCATCACAATATTGCGGGCGTACTCAAGCAAGCCGTAGTTCATTGAGTTTGAAGACTGGCTACGTGTGCCGTCGTAATCAACCGCTAAACCGCCACCCACATCTAGGTACTTCAATTGAGCACCGATATCGCGCAGTTCACAGTAGAAACGAGCCGCTTCGCTCACACCATTTCGTACATCACGAATATTGGCCATTTGTGAACCAAGATGGAAATGCACTAACTCTAGAACGTCGAGTTGATCTTCTGCTTTTAAACGTTCAATAACAGTCAGCACTTGTGATGCAGACAAGCCGAACTTCGACTTCTCACCACCACTTGCTTGCCATTTACCTGCACCTTGAGAAGCAAGACGAATACGCAGACCTAAACGAGGTTTCACGCCAAGCGCTTTTGCTTCAGAAAGAACAAGGTCAAGCTCTGACAGCTTCTCTAGAACGATAAAGACTTTATGACCCAGCTTTTCGCCAATCAGCGCAAGACGGATGTATTCTCTGTCTTTGTAACCGTTACACACGATCACCGAGCTCGCTTTTTGAGCCAGCGCCAATACCGCTAATAGTTCAGGCTTGCTGCCCGCTTCTAGGCCCAATTGCTTCTGCTCTAATTGAGCTTGGCTCGCTAAGATCTCATCAACCACTTCTTTCTGTTGGTTAACTTTAATCGGGTAAACAAGCAGGTAACGGTTGTCGTACTGATATTCGTCGATCGCTTGGTTAAATGCGTTACAGATATTGTGTACACGTTGATGCACTATTTGAGGAAAACGCACAAGAGCAGGCAAACCAATATTTCGCTGCTCTAACTGTTTTACGATCTGACTAAGCGGAACTTGATGATCGGTTTCGCTCGGTGAAACATACACCTCGCCGTTATCATCAATTCCATAAAAACCTTGGCTCCAGTGCTTTACATTATACTCAGCACGGATGCGTTCCAAATTAACCGAATTTTCCAATTCTAGAGACCTCACACTATAGGGCCATCGACAGAAGATACCTCATTGGAATAGCGAGGTATAACCCAACAAAAAACGTTCAAAAACGATTTGTTGGCTGCATTAACCGATATTATTAAGAGTGAGTCCAACCATTGATATTTGTGGTTACGATTACGTTTTTTTATCGACGATCCGACTTAAAGTGACAGGTAAGGAATTACAAGGTTTTAGGCAAAAAAACAGGCTGAAGCGCATGAGATTTAAAGCACTTTCTAACAAAAAATCAGGTGCATAAAATACCAAAGACACATAAAATTCTTGGCTAATCTGGTCAAGTTAAGTCAGGGTTGTGCCAAATATAACCACTTCTCTACCACAACTCTCGCTATCACCGACATAGCTTGTATCCTGTTATTCCATGCCTATT
Source organism: Vibrio lentus (assembly GCF_002875945.1). GTDB lineage: Bacteria > Pseudomonadota > Gammaproteobacteria > Enterobacterales > Vibrionaceae > Vibrio > Vibrio apostichopi. The sequence goes on along the minus strand of NZ_MCZK01000161.1, from coordinate 14,357 downwards.
GATGAGTGCTAAATTATGTCTGAAATGTACACCACCTACGCTAAGCAATACGACTCGGCTGCCCGCGATAATATTTACAATGCCTTACTTGAGCGTCCATCAACAATTGCCTTGCTCGATGATGTAAAAGGTATGGATATTGTCGACCTAGGTTGTGGCTCTGGCATTTACGCGCAATGGTTTATTGACCAAGGCGCAAATAAAGTAACGTGTACCGATCTCTCTCAGGATATGGTCGACTTGGTGAACGGAAAACAAATCAAAAATGTTTCCGCTTATGCTCAAGATGCTGCCCTTGGTCTGCCGAATGAAAAAGACAACAGTGCCGATGTCATCGTGTGTCCGCTAGTCTTGCATTACATTGAAGATCTAAAACCCGTCTTTGATGATATTCAGCGAGTCCTCAAGCCAGGTGGTTACATCGTCTTTTCAACGCACCACCCTTTTGCTGACTTCGAATGCACGATTTCTGGCAATTACTACGAACGTGAATTCATTCAAGAAGAGTGGAACACGGTAGGTACACCCGTTCAAGTGAGCTTCTACCGCCGCTCTTTAACCGAGCTTTGCCAAGCGGTTACTCAATCAGGCTTGCTGATTTCAAAAATCACGGAGGGCACTATCGATGAAAAAGCCAAAGAAATTTCTGAAGCGACATACGAGAGACTGTCAAAGAACGTTAACTTTATCTTTCTCCGTTGTGAAAAAGCCCCTGCGTAATCATTAAACGTTTATTTTGGTGCCTTTGATTCCGTCAAAGGCACTCGTTCTCTTCTTATCTTCTTATCTTCTTATCTTCTTATCTTCTTATCTTCTTACGGTAGCCATTATCACCCAACGTCTAAGTCACCTTTCTTCAATTTCCCTTCGAACAAACAACGTGCAACTGAACAAAAAATAAACTTTTATCGGACATATCTTGTATTCGGTTCGATCTTCTTGTAATTTTAACTGACCAACCAATCGGTCAGCTTTCGAATTTAGGGGATACTATGAGCCATAATCTAGACCTTGAACCAACCACGTCGAACATCAACGACATGGATCAAATATTCAACCGACAAAAAGATCACTACCGCAGTAATGTTATTCCAACGCTTGAACAGAGAAGAAAAGACCTCTCGGAATTAAAAGCGTTGCTAATGCGCTACCAAGGGCAATTGATTGATGCGGTGTCTGAAGATTATGGCCATCGAGCAAAACACGACAGCTTGATTGCTGATATCACCCCTTCTCTTCACCAGATCAATTACAGCCTGAAGAACCTTAAGAAGTGGTTGAAGCCATCTCGCAGAAAAGCTGGCTTAATGCTAACGCCAGCTAAAATCACCGTTCATTATCAGCCAGTGGGTGTTGTCGGTATCATTGTTCCTTGGAACTTCCCGGTGATGCTCTCTTTAGGTCCGCTCATTACTGCGTTGGCGGCAGGTAATACTGCAATGCTCAAGATGTCTGAGTTCACTCCAGCGACAAACAGAGTTTTAAAAGCCATGTTGGCTGAAGGTTTTAACGAAGATCAGGTTGCGATTATAGAAGGTGAAGCTGACGTTTCCGCGAAGTTTAGCCAGCTCCCATTTGATCATATTCTATTCACAGGGTCGACCTCTGTGGGTAAGCACGTAATGAGAGCGGCAGCCGATAACTTAACGCCTGTCACTTTGGAATTGGGCGGCAAGTCTCCAACGATTATTGCTCCTGACTTTGATGTCGCTGACGCCGTTGAACGCATCCTATTTGCAAAAAGCTTAAACGCTGGCCAAATTTGCGTGGCACCCGATTACATCTTATTGCCTCGAGAAAAAGCCGACGCGTTCATCACAGCTTATAAGCAGTACTTCAAAAAACTATACAAAGCTGGCATTGAAAGCAAAGACTTAACCTCAGTAATCGATATGCGCCAATACAATCGTTTGAAGGGTGTAATTACAGATGCTCAATCTAAAGGCGCGGTTATTCACACCGTCACCGAGCAAGCACAAGACGATGTGAACCACAGAATGACGCCACACCTTCTAACCGAAGTGAACGACGACATGGTCGCAATGCAAGAAGAGTTGTTCGGCCCCGTTCTGCCGATTGTGCCTTATGATTCTATTGAAGAAGCGATCAGCTACATCACAGCAAGAGAACGTCCACTTGCTCTGTACATGATGAGTCACGATAAACAGACCCAAGATCAGTTCTTATCGAATACGCATTCTGGCGGTGTTTGTATTAACGACTCGCTAGTGCATGTTGCAGCAGAAGATGCGCCGTTCGGTGGCATTGGCCCTTCAGGCATGGGACACTACCACGGCATTGAAGGCTTTAAGACCTTTAGCCATGCCAAAACCGTTCTAAGCAGAGGTAAAATTAACTTCACCAAGTTAATGCACCCTCCTTACAACAACCCAATTAAAAAGATTCTGTTCAAAGTACTAAATAGATGATTACGAAAAGGCAAAAAATCCTAGATGCTGCGCTCCTGCTCTTCTCTCAACAAGGGCTAGAGGGCACATCTACCGGACAAATAGCGAAAACAGCAGGCGTCGCAAAAGCGACACTGTTTCATCACTTCGAGAATAAATCGTTATTAATTGATGAGCTGTTTCGCGAGCTAAAACTGGCACTATTCTCTACGCTTCAACCACACACCGATATCGCAGAACAAGATCGTTACCAAGCCTTTAAGTTCATGTGGTTCACTGGGCTTGAGTGGGCGTTAGAAAATCCAGTTGCGATGAAGTTCTTCACCAATGTTCATTTCGACCCGACGACTCAAACTCGAGAAGTCATCGTCTCACAGATGTTCGCATCGTTAGATGAAATCGTTTTGAAAGGACAAGAAGCCAGTGAGCTGATGGTGTTAGACATCAACCTTGTTAGGCACTTCATCCATAGCCATTTTTTGATTTGTGCAAACTGGTTGATTGAGCAGAATGAGTTACCACCAGAGCAGTCAGCCAAGTACATCAGCGATAGCTTTGACATGTGCTGGCGTGCCGTCGGCGGCCAGAAAGTGTAATTCCCTAGTTCCTCGAAAAATCTGGTTTTCCAAAGAACGTTCTAGAGCGCCTCACTGGCGCTTTAACTATTTGGATACATTTTAGTCACTTCATCGTATTGACTTTCAGCGCGTTCTTTCAGTAACATCCCACCATCATTTCAAAAGAGAATAACGCCATAATGAAGTACTAACATCCTGACATCCGATTTATTTTTATAAAAATCATTTGGACACTCGGGGTTAGTGGGCGTTACTTCGTCATCTATTTCTTGAAAAATCAAGCTATTGAAGAGCAGTCGATTTAAGACCAACCTCTTTAAGATCAACACCTTGAATAAAGAAAGCATTTCAGCAAGATAATCTCTACCTTTTGCTGTCATCCTACTTAAGTAACGTCTTTGGCGTTCTAGACATAGAATCCTACGTAGGAATCTATGTAGAAAAGCGCCTCACCCCTTTTACTCGTTTACACGTAAAGGGAGGTATTTTTATGCCTACTATATTAGCCAACAATCTCTCATTCCAGCTCGATACTGGTGAGTGGTTATTCAAAGACATCACCTTTAGTTTGAGCAGTCGCCTGACAGGCCTAGTCGGAAGAAATGGGGCTGGAAAGTCACTACTGCTTGCGTTACTGGTCGGGAAAACACAACCCACATCAGGAAGTGTTTCGCGCCAAGGTTCGATCGGCTTTTACTCCCAGTTACCTTCAAAACTATTAGATAGCACAACCAGCATTGCTGACTTCTTGGGGATCACAGAAAAGTTAGACGCATTACACGCCATAGAACAAGGCAGCTGCGAACTTCAGCACTTCAATATCGTTGGTGAGGATTGGGATTTACAAGCGAACACGAAGCAACTTTTAGCCACATTGAAAATAACCAGTGGGTTGACCACGCCTTGCCATACATTGAGCGGAGGGCAACTCGCCCTCTTACAGCTTCATCGCTTATTTACATCAAACCACGACATACTGATTCTCGACGAACCTTCAAACCATTTGGATAGCGACGGACGTAATTGGTTACTAGAACAGTGCCAGTTGTTTGAAGGCAAAGTGCTTGTCGTCAGTCACGATCGAAGCTTATTAAGACACATGGAAGGGATCTATCACCTCAACAGTTTGGGCATGCGCTTCTACAAAGGGAATTACGATGATTACTTCACGCAAATGTCGAGTCAAAGTGAAGCACTGGACAAGCAAATAACGCACCATCAATCGGAAAAGAAACGACTCGAGCGCCAAGCTCAGACTAACAAAGAAAAAGCACAACAACGTGAATCTCAAGGTAACCGACTCCGAAAATCAGGTAGCCAACCCAAGATATTATTGGATGCAATGAAAGATAAAGCAGGACGAACCCAAGGAGCATCGGCAACAAGCCACAAGAACTTAAAGGATCAAAACCAACATAAACTTCAATCTCTTAAAGAACAACAAGAGCAACTTAAGCCGCAAGCGTTGTACCTACAACCAGCGAATAGTTCTAAAAAACACTCACTATTAACCGTTGAAGAGTGTCGCCTAAGTTTTGGTTCCGGTGCTCCTATTAGCTTCTCTCTATCACAAGGGGAACGATGCTATTTAACCGGGGCGAATGGGTGCGGAAAATCGACACTATTAAAAGCCATTCATGGCCAACACTCGAACTATACCGGTTCCATCAAGCGCTTAGGGGCGACGGTATATTTGGATCAACACTTTGGCCTGTTAGGCACCAACGACACCATGTTCGATAGCCTGATGACACACTGCTTTGGGTTAACAGAAAGTGACGCACGAACCTTGCTCGCTGGAATTGGGTTCAGGCGAGACTCCGTATACCGAAAAGTGGCACATTTAAGTGGTGGTGAAAAAATGAAATTGGCGATGTTGATCGTTAGCCACAAGCAAGACTCCCCGCTTCTATTACTCGATGAGCCAGACAACCACCTAGACATCGACTCAAAGCAAATATTGGCGTCCGCTTTACGTGAATACCAAGGTGCATTTATCTTAGTTAGTCATGACCGCGACTTTGTTGAGGAGGTCGGCGTCAGCCAAAACCATATACGACTTTAACCTTTGTAAAATCGTTCACTTAGTTTAGTTAAGCGAGCATCATTCCGGTGCTCGCCTTTCTTGATTGAGACAAGTAAACTACGCGCCTCGAACATCTATTCATAAGGCTAAGGTTTGCATACTCTAGAACAACTTAAATCAGGGCAACTAAACGGTATTACGCGCTTACAACTGTCAGAAGGTCTCACTGAATTTCCTTTAGAGATCTTAGAACTCGCTGATTCTCTTGAGATTCTAGACCTTTCAGGTAATCAACTGTCAGATTTACCAGAAGAGTTATCACAGCTGACCAACCTGCGTATTATCTTCGCGTCGAATAACCTGTTTACGCACCTTCCTGATGTTCTCGGTACTCTTCCTAAGCTTGAAATGGTTGGCTTCAAAGCCAACCAAATCAAAACCGTTAGCGAGAAATCTTTGCCAACTCAATTACGTTGGTTGATCCTGACAGACAATGCAATCGAGGTTCTCCCTCACTCTTTAGGTGAAAGACCACGCCTACAAAAGCTCGCATTGGCAGGTAACAAGATTCGCGTTTTACCAGAAAGCATGGAAAACCTATCAAGCCTTGAGCTAGTTCGCCTGTCTGCAAACCAACTGACTGAATTCCCAGCGTTCCTTATCAAGCTACCCAAACTGGCTTGGTTAGCCTTTGCGGGTAATCCGTTTTGCAAACATCCAAGCAGCTTAGATAGCGTGCCTGCCGTTAGCTCACAATGCTACTCACTCAATCAAGTGCTTGGCCAAGGCGCGTCTGGTGTGATTTCTCATGCCAACTGGTTGAACGGTGACTTTGACTTCCCACAAGAAGTGGCCGTTAAAGTATTCAAAGGCGAAGTTACCAGTGACGGCTACCCACATGATGAACTTGAAGCGTGTCTTCAAGCAGGCCAACATAGCAACCTAGTGAAATCTATCGCTCAAGTCGATGAGTCAGACTACCTAGCGTTGGTGATGGAGCTTATCCCGAGCAACTATTACAACCTAGGTTTGCCCCCTACTCTTGAGAGCTGCACTCGCGATACATTCAACGAAGGCTTTGAGCTTTCAATTGATCAGATCAATAGCATTACCGAGCAGATGATTGATGTGTTTGAACACCTTCATGCCAATAAGGTGTGTCACGGTGACTTGTATGCGCACAACACCCTAGTCAATGAGCAAGGTCAGATGATCTTTGGTGACTTCGGAGCAGCAACTATCTACGGTTACCTAACCGAAGAGCAGCAACAAGGCATTCGTCGAATTGAAGCGCGTGCACTGAAGCACTTTATTGAAGACCTATTGACGGTTTGCGCGGCAAGCGATATCAATTCAGAGCTGTATAAGAAACTCGAAAGCTATCACGCATAAGAGTTATCAAGCATAAGAGCTACCAAGCTTAAGTGGTCAATCAAGGTTCGATAGAAATGAAAAAAGCTAACGTTTGACGTTAGCTTTTTTGCTTCTAGGGCTGAATTCATCGAAACAGACTTAACGAGCTTCCACCTGAACAAGCTTGAGGTAAGAGTGGAGTTCTTGATTCTTATACTCCACTGCCGAATGAATATTGAGGTCTTTACACGCGACAACATCAAACTGGTAACGATTGGCACCTTTATTGATTTCAACGTGCAACAACCCGCTTTTCAATAACCAATGACCTTGTGTTTCAAACCGGTCAAACAAACGATATTCAGTTAAGCTACCATCCGAATGAAAGTGAACTTCAGTGATGTACCCTGCTGGGCAACTTTTTACCCAAGTCCGCCCTAAGACATCTTCTTCAACAAAGTTTCTTTTGCTCTCGCACCACTTTAAATAATCGGCACTCTCACTCAGATCACTATCAAGGTCATACTTAGACAGTAACGTTTGGTCTTGTTGTTCACGACAGTAAAGCTGAAGCAGTGTCTGCTGGTTATTACTCATTAATCGCCATCCCTAGCTAGTCAATCCAATCCAATCCAATCCAATCCAATCCAATAAGGCTTAAGCTACCAACTCATAAGAGACAACATAAAGCTCAGAGATCCCTGGGTAGATATCTTGAATCACACCCTTCAGGACTTCTAGCGTCATGTTCTCTTGCTCCGCATGGAACTCACCTAAGTCATCAAACAAGATTGGCTCTACGCTAATAATCTTAAGGTTACAGAATACACGTCCCTGCTCTAGCGTTGATACTTCAACAACACTGCCCGGCTGGTAATCGCGCTCAGATTCATCACGAATCGTAATGGTCTTTTTGCCTGAAAGGATATCGGTTTCAAAACGTTCAAAGAACGTCATAGTAGTAGGTGCTGCGGTCATTTATTTCGGTCGCTTAACATTTAAAGGTTAGGTAAATGTTTATATACCAGAATGCTTGTTCAAGCGAATAAAAATTAGAAGCGAGAAGCGAGAAGCGAGAGAATATGGCAGAGCCAAATAGCAGGCAATAAAAAAGGAGAACCGAAGTTCTCCTTTTCTTAAACCTTTAAGCTAACTCTAAATTATAGAGATGCTTTCGCTTTTTCAACTAGAACAGCAAATGCTGCTTTGTCGAATACTGCGATGTCGGCAAGAATCTTACGATCGATCTCGATAGATGCTTTCTTAAGACCGTTGATGAAACGGCTGTAAGATAGACCATTTTGACGAGATGCCGCGTTGATACGTGCAATCCAAAGTTGACGGAATTGACGTTTCTTGTTGCGACGGTCACGGTAAGCGTATTGACCAGCTTTGGTAACTGCTTGGAAAGCTACGCGGTAAACACGTGAACGTGCTCCGTAGTAACCTTTAGCTTGTTTTAGAACTTTCTTATGACGTGCACGAGCTTGTACACCACGTTTTACGCGAGGCATTATGCTTCTCCTAAACTAAACGAATTTATAAACTAAAAAGAATTAAGCGTATGGCATCATACGTAGAACTTGAGCAACTTCACATTTAGGAAGGATCGAGTTCGGACGAAGCTGACGCTTGTTCTTAGTAGTACGCTTAGTCAGGATGTGACGTTTACCAGCGTGCTTAAACTTAATACCACCAGCAGTTTTCTGGAAACGCTTAGCAGCACCTTTGTTGGTTTTCATCTTAGGCATGATGAATAACTCCGCATTGTTGAGTTGTTAATAACATAGTAATTAGGGCGAATAAAACCCTACAGCCTAGGGCTGCAAGGTTTAATTACTTGTAAAGCCGTTAATTACTTCTTTTTAGGGGCCAACACCATGATCATCTGGCGACCTTCAATTCTCGTTGGGAAAGATTCGACAACTGCAAATTCTTCAGTATCTACTTTCAAACGATTAAGAACGTCAACACCGATTTCTTGGTGAGCCATTTCGCGGCCACGGAAGCGAATTGTTACCTTCACTTTGTTGCCGTCTTCTAGGAAACCAGTCAGGTTGCGTAGTTTTACCTGATAGTCTCCAATATCAGTTCCAGGTCGGAATTTAATTTCCTTGATCTGAACCTGCTTTTGCTTTTTCTTCTGCTCTTTCGCAGCTTTGCTCTTCTCGAAGAGGAACTTACCGTAGTCCATCACACGACAAACTGGCGGCTCGGCGTTAGGGCTGATCTCTACAAGATCCATACCAGCTTCATTTGCAGCTTCCATCGCTTCAGCGATTGTTACTACACCAACAGCTTCGCCGTCTGCGCCAGTTAGACGCACTTCACGAACGCCACGAATGTCACCGTTTAAACGGTGCTGGTTTTGTTTGGCCGGTTGTTGGCCACGTCTTCCGCCTTTAATAGCTATTCCTCCAGATTGAGCTTACGGCTTGAAACCTCGGCTTGGATGTATGAAATAAAGTCATCCACTTTAAATTTGCCAAGGTCCTTACCTTTACGTGTACGTACTGCAATTTCGCCGGCTTCCATTTCTTGGTCACCACACACAAGCATGAACGGTACACGTTTCAAAGTATGTTCGCGGATTTTAAAGCCAATCTTCTCATTTCTCAAGTCTGCTTTGACTCTAAATCCACTTTTTTGCAGTTTTTTCGCAATTTCTTGTACATATTCAGACTGTTTGTCTGTAATGCCCATAACAATTGCTTGTTCTGGCGCCAACCACGTTGGGAAGAAGCCAGCGTATTCTTCAATAAGAATACCGATGAAGCGTTCTAGTGAACCTAAAATCGCGCGGTGAATCATAACTGGCGTGTGACGCTCGTTATCTTCACCTACGTAAGTTGCACCTAAACGTTCTGGTAATGCAAAATCGAGCTGCACTGTACCACATTGCCATGCGCGGTCCAAACAATCATGCAAAGTAAATTCAATCTTAGGTCCATAGAACGCACCCTCGCCTTCTTGAATCTCGTATGCAATCTCCATCGCCTCAAGCGCTTGCTTAAGATCGGCCTCTGCACGGTCCCACATTTCGTCTGAACCTACACGCTGTTCTGGACGAGTAGATAGCTTAACAACAATGTTTTCGAAACCGAAAGTTGTGTAAGTATCGTAAACCATTTCAATACAAGCTTTAACTTCTTGCTGAACTTGGTCTTCAGTACAGAATACGTGAGCATCATCTTGAGTGAAGCCACGAACACGCATAATGCCGTGAAGTGCGCCAGACGGCTCGTTACGGTGACATGAGCCGAACTCAGCCATACGTAGCGGTAGATCGCGGTAAGATTTCAAACCTTGGTTAAAGATTTGAACGTGACCAGGACAGTTCATAGGCTTGATCGCGTATTCACGGTTCTCTGAAGAAGTAGTGAACATCGCTTCAGCGTACTTATCCCAGTGACCAGAGCGTTCCCAAAGAACACGGTCCATCATTAATGGGCCTTTTACTTCTTGGTAATCGTACTCAGTCAGCTTCTGACGAATAAATACTTCTAGCTCACGGAAGATAGTCCAACCGTTGTGATGCCAGAACACCATGCCTGGTGCTTCTTGCTGCATGTGGAATAGATCTAAGTGCTTACCGATTTTACGGTGATCACGCTTAGCCGCTTCTTCTAGACGCACTAGGTGAGCCTTAAGCGCTTTCTTGTCGTGGAATGCAGTGCCGTAGATACGTTGAAGCATCTTGTTGTCACTGTTACCACGCCAGTAAGCACCCGCTACGTTAAGTAGCGTGAAGTGTTGGCAGAAGCCCATATGTGGAACGTGTGGACCACGACACATATCGATGTATTCTTCATGATGGTACAGGCCTGGACGATCGTCTTTAGAAACGTTCTCATCCAAGATTTCGATTTTGTAAGTCTCGCCGCGAGCTTCGAATGCGTCACGCGCTTCCTGCCAGCTAACTTTCTTCTTAACAACCTGATACTTGGTCTTCGCTAGCTCTTTCATACGCTTTTCAATCTTTTCTAGATCTTCTTGCGTTAGAGAGTGCTCAAGGTCGATATCGTAGTAGAAACCGTTATCGATGGTAGGACCGATCGCCATTTTCGCTTCTGGAAAAAGCTGCTTAATCGCGTGACCTAAAAGGTGAGCACAAGAGTGACGAACGATCTCAAGGCCATCAACTTCATCTTTAGCTGTGATGATTTCTAGGCTTGCATCGTTTTCGATAAGATCACAAGCATCAACACGCTCGCCGTCTACACGACCAGCAATGGTTGCTTTCGCAAGACCAGGACCGATTGATAGGGCAACATCTAGAGTTGATACAGGGTTGTCAAATTGACGCTGACTACCGTCAGGAAGAGTAATAATTGGCATTATTTGTCCTTTACAGTGGTGTTGCACACCAAGCAACACATGAAAATTATTTAATATATTTAATTCAACAAGTTAGATAACTTGATGGGGATATATGTAAGAATTGGTACAAATTCAGGTACAAATACAGATGAACCCTCATTTATTCCAAAGGTATTGTAACGAATTAACATGAAATGACAATAATGTACTGGATAAGAGGTAGAGGAAAACTGTCATCTCTAAAAGACAGTTTATTTTATGATCATTGGTCAAACGCATATGTACAATTTTTGCAGAAAAGCGCACTTCCAATTTTTCTTGGGGTCTCTCTAACTCCGCAGTTAGAACATAGACGCGTATCTCCAAATGACTTACTTACGCCTGACGTTGAGGCGAAACTACTACTCATAGAGGAACTCCTTCTATTAGCATACGAATTTCGACCACTATTCCGAGTTGATTGTTTATCAAAAGCTGAAGTATTAGATATTCTGTTTGTTTCGCGAAGACGCGAAAGCCTTAGCTCTTGTTCTTTTCTTTGCCTTTCTCTTTCATCTTCAATGATGAGGCGGATCTTCTCTTGAACTTCTTCATCTTGTATTTTTTTCAATCTTGCCAGCTCGGCCCGATTCTTTTTTTCGTCAGCTATATTTTGTTTCACATTGGCGAGTATAGCTTCGGTATCCACTGCATATATTTTTTTACTTAAATGGTCAAAATTAAGCTCTGAGAAATCAGCTAAGACGGAGTCCCACTTATACCCTATTGTCAAATCATCATTCTGGTGTGGTACTCGATAATGACAGGTTAAAAAAAGCCTCCCCTCTTGAAGAGACTTCTCTTTAGCTACGTCGTCAAATTCAAATGCATTAGCTCGATTCGCATAGCTAATATCTAAAGAGGTGAATTTGTCAGGGTCAAAATCAAGAAAAACCCACACTATATAAGTGTCATTTTCTCTATAGAAGTCTTCACGCTTAATAATCACATCTAAAAACGTGGTCGAGATTTGAAGCTCGAAGACGACATTTTCATTACCAGCTTTATACACTGCGCTAATATCAGGACGACGCCACCGCTTAGCTACTCCAAAACTATGCTTTTCTCTATATGTGGGTTCAATGGCAACCTCATCTTCAAAAAGAGTGTCTTTTCGTATTATTCCCGCGATAAGGTTTTTATGTTCTCGATGAGCTCGACTCTCTTTTTTTCCATTAAATTGCATTGCCAATAGTTCATCAACAGTAAATTGAGATGTAACTTTTATTGGGCAATCTTCAGAGTTTTTGGGGTGAGCAAAATACTTTGTCCGATCAGTCGTTCCCCTCAACACTACTGGCTGGTAGCAGACATCACATAAAGCTATAGGGTTACTCTTCCGAGACTCTTCTATTCGTCGACGGAATTTAAAAAAATCATCGTCGTCACAATGGTCTAAATACTCATTTGCATCTAAATATTTATCATCTTCAGGCATAAAGACTGATTTCATATTACGAACAGACATCGCAGCTCCTATAACCCCATAATTTTATATGCATTTATACACCCACTTGAGTGCAAGTGATAGTCACAAATCATACGTATGGTAAGTTATTAAGCGCTTTTCATTTTCGATTACGAACACATGATCTGCAAATTCATATCTTATGAACTGATACCTTTCTTACCCATACCAAACAGCTTAAGAAAATTGTGGTAATGCAAGTTCTAGAGTTGACTAAAAGGTACCTCTAGAAGTGAATGGTTTAACAATGGTCCATTGTAACTGTATGTATATACAGCTAAACTAAGTTAAGAAAAATATATTTCATTACTAAAAGCCACCTAGTAGTAAGGTAGTTTAAGTACCACCTCCACTCTAAACCCCAACCAAAAATGCACCACTTAGCCACCCTAACAACCCAACAAAAACAACATTTATATTGCCATTGTGACTAATTTAGACCTACAATGGTGACAATTAGTCATACCACAATTTTAGTAGTTAGTAGATTTGTATGAAAACAGAAGACTTTGTTAATTTCGCAAGATTAGCACTCACAGGTAGTGATAGTGACGTAAGGCTTTACCTAGGGAAGCTAATCCGAAAAATGAGAAAATCAGATATCGAAACCGCCGCAAAACTTGAAGGGCTCCTAAAGACTGAGCCCAAAAGACAAAGCCCAATAATGCGCAAAGGTTCCACAGTTTTTCCAAACAACACACCGACAACATCAGATGATATTCCGCTAATTAAGAAATTTATTGATAATAAAGCTGACACCCCAGTTTTATCAGAAGATATCAAAAAATCACTTGAGCAAGTAATCCTTGAAAGAAAAAACGCTACGCTTTTAGCAAGTAACGGATTATCTCCTTCAAGCTCAGTCATCTTTCAAGGCCCCCCTGGTGTTGGCAAAACAATGACCGCGAAATGGTTGGCAGATCAATTGGATGTACCTTTTTACATTCTTGATCTAACTGCTGTTATGAGCAGCCTATTAGGAAAAACAGGCAATAACCTACGCAGTGTCATCGATTTTGCAAAATCTCATCCCTGTGTATTATTACTTGATGAAATAGATGCAATTGCCAAGAAAAGAAGTGACGAAGCTGATGTAGGGGAGCTTAAAAGGCTCGTGACTGTAATGCTTCAAGAACTTGAAGACTGGCCAGGTAACGGTTTACTAATCGCGGCAACTAACCACCCAGAATTGGTTGACCCTGCACTCTGGCGTCGATTTGACTTAGAAGTCACGTTTGAACTACCAAGCAATGAACTTATAGAAGTAGCAATTCAAAACTTCTTGAGCCATGACTATAAACACTTCGAACCGTGGATCTGTTTTATGATTAATAAATTCAGTCAATCCTCGTTCAGTGATATCAAACGAACAATCAGTAAACTAAGAAAACAAAGAATTTTAGAACCTCAATCTTTTGAAGAATCACTGACACAACAGTTACTTCCAGATATTGAATCAATGTCACAGAAGGATAGGATTGATACTGCAGTGAGACTGGTTTCACACTTTTCAATGTCACAACAAAAAGCTTCTAAGTTGACCAAGGTGAGTAGAGATACGATAAGAAAAAGACTTAAAGATTAATTATAGGACGCAGTTATATGGCTAAAAATAAAAACTACCTAATTGGTCGAGCCGAAGTGTTAGCAAGTTTAACACCAGCGCCAAAAATGAAATTCGATAGAGAACCACTTTATTCAGTTGCTGAGTCTAGAGCTAGATTAGAACCTCAATTAATGAATGTTTGTGATGAATTGAATAAGCTGCCACCAGAGCTGTGTCCAAATGATCTATCAGTAACTCGGATGACCTTGCACCCTTCATTTATCGCTAAAGGACATTTTCCCAAAAAAATTCTGAGAGAAATGGGAGTGCAATCTATTGGCAGCACAAGTTCAGATATAAAACCAGATCGTTGGACTCGTGTAGGCGAACCAGAAACCTGCCCTTCGACGTCTCTTTATTTATCAGGGAAAAGACAAGATTTAATCCAGTTTTCTCAACAACTATCTCAATATAATGAGGAGTCACCAGGTGTCGCTGACCTCGAAAAAATTTGGAGCATCGAGGTTATAGATGCTGAGTCTAAGATAAAAAAAGGCCTACCTCAGTCTGCTGAAGGCTACTTTGAAGTTGGCCTTCAACTGGCTTTGTTGCGTAATTC
>NZ_MCZK01000160.1 GCF_002875945.1 Vibrio lentus | reverse complement strand
TGCTCTTAATCTTTTCGTATCTCGTTCACCCGCACCCCGTATCTGCTCTTATTCCCTTCGAATCTCGTTCACTCTCATCCCTCATCTGCTTCTAAGCTTTACCCTGTACAAAAATCCAGTAAAATGCTTGAATAGATTATTCCTCTTACGTTTATGAGCCTTGTTATGTCACAGCTTTTATCTGCTATCCCTCTCAACTCTTTGTCTGGAGTCGGCGCAAAAGTCGCAGAGAAACTGGAAAAGGTTGGGCTTAACAATGTACAAGACCTATTGTTTCACCTGCCGCTACGCTATGAAGATCGAACGCGTATCTATCCAATCGTAAAACTGCACGCTGGCCTTTGGGCTGCGGTGCAAGGCAAGGTAATGCACGTCGATACCATTTTCGGCAAACGTAAGATGTTGGCGGTAAAAATCAGTGATGGTAACGGCACCATTACCTTACGCTTTTTCAACTTCACCGCGGGTATGAAGAATAACTTTGCCGAAGGCAAACAAGTCCATGCCTATGGTGAGATCAAGCGCGGTAATATGGGGCTTGAGATCGTTCACCCTGACTACAAATTCTTTGCGCCTAGGCAACAGCCAGATGTTGAAGCCAACCTGACTCCGGTATATCCAACTACCGAAGGACTAAGACAAGTCACGCTGCGTAACCTTACCGATCAAGCTCTAGAGTTAATCGACAAGGCCGCGGTTAATGAGCTTTTACCATCAGGTTTATACGACCACCAAATTACCCTTGCGCAAGCTTTGCATACCATTCATAGGCCACCTCCAGGCATTGACCTAGAGCTGTTTGATGAAGGTAAACACCCCGCGCAACTGCGTCTGATTATGGAAGAGCTACTGGCTCAAAACTTATCGATGCTGTCAGTCCGTAGCAAAGGACAGCAAGACAAAGCAATGCCTTTTCCTCCGGCGAACACCCTCAAAGACAAGCTATTGGCTCAGCTGCCGTTTTCTCCAACCAATGCTCAAGCTCGGGTGACCAAGGAGATCGAGGCTGACCTTGAAAAGCCTCACCCGATGATGCGTTTAGTGCAAGGTGATGTGGGCTCAGGTAAAACCTTGGTTGCTGCATTGGCGGCAGTTCGCGCACTGGAACATGGCCAACAAGTGGCATTGATGGCACCCACCGAACTACTGGCAGAGCAGCACGCAATTAACTTTGCCAACTGGTTTGAAGCTATGGGCATTCAAGTTGGGTGGCTAGCAGGTAAACTCAAAGGCAAAGCTCGTGAGACCGAGCTGGCGCGCATTGCCAGTGGCGAAGCACAAATGGTGGTCGGTACTCATGCGCTATTTCAAGAGCATGTCGAGTTTAACAACCTTGGTTTAGTGATCATTGATGAGCAGCACCGATTTGGCGTCCACCAGCGACTAGAGCTGCGTGAGAAAGGCGCGAAGCAAGGTTATTACCCTCACCAACTGGTGATGACTGCAACCCCAATTCCACGAACGTTAGCGATGACGGCCTATGCCGATCTCGAAACCTCGATTATTGATGAATTACCACCGGGACGAACCCCAATTCAAACCGTCGCGATTCCTGATACCAAACGTGATGACATTGTTGAGCGCGTGCGCAATGCCTGTCTCAATGAAGGTAAACAAGCCTACTGGGTTTGTACTCTGATTGATGAGTCGGAAGTATTAGAAGCACAAGCCGCAGCCGACACAGCAGAAGAGCTGCAACGCACCCTGCCTGAGGTGAAAATAGGTTTAGTTCATGGCCGAATGAAGCCTGCTGAGAAACAAGCGGTGATGCAGGAATTCAAAGACAACAAACTGCATCTATTGGTTGCGACAACCGTGATTGAAGTGGGTGTGGATGTTCCAAATTCGAGCTTAATGATCATCGAGAACCCAGAACGCCTAGGCCTAGCACAACTGCACCAACTACGTGGCCGTGTTGGCCGAGGTTCAGTCGCAAGCCATTGTGTACTGCTGTATCACTCTCCGCTGTCTAAAACAGCTCAGAAGCGCTTAGGTGTGCTGCGTGAAAGTAACGATGGCTTTGTGATAGCTCAACGAGATTTAGAGATTCGTGGCCCCGGTGAATTGCTTGGTACCAAACAAACAGGCTTGGCTGATTTCAAGATTGCCGACTTAGTCCGTGACCAACGCTTAATTCCTGAAGTGCAGCGCATCGCACGTCATATTCACGATAGCTACCCAGACAATGCCAAAGCAATCATCAACCGTTGGTTGGGTGAACGCGATGTTTACTCTAAGGCTTAATGAGCAAAATTAACGTCATCTAAAACGTAAAAAGGCTTCTCTCAAGGAAGCCTTTTTTCTGAGCGTTACTTTCATCAAGCAAGAACGAGATTCCCTATTCGCTCGTTCCTCACGATAGGGAATGACGCAAAGAAAAAATGCGAGTTGTGTAACCCGATTACTCCCGCCAACCTCACTCTGTCGCTATCCCGTTCTCTAGCGTCATCCCCGAGAGGGAAGAATGACCGAGTCGGGGATCTCTTAACAACTCCCCGAACCAAAGTCATCGTAATCACACAAACCGATGACAACTAAGGCTTAACAGGGAAACTGATCTGCGCTTTTAAGCCACCTTCACTGCGATTATTGACCACCACAGCACCTTGGTGCTGACTGACAATACGTTTAACAATAGCTAAACCCAAGCCGGTACCTTCACTGCCACGAGCGGTATCACCACGCGTGAACGGTTCGAACAATTTACCCACTTGGTCTTGTGGGATCCCTGGGCCATTGTCTTCAACGGTTACCCAAGCCAGTTTATTATCGGCCGTCATCCCCGTAGAAACCTTCACCCAACCATTGCCATAACGCAGAGCATTCACCACCAAATTACTCACGGCACGCTTCATCGCAATTGGATTGCCTAATGCGGGTTTCATTGCTTCCGGAATGTCAGTTTCAATCTGTATCTCGTAGCCGCCCTCTGAACTGGAAACTTCACGAGCAATATCATCGACAAATACCGCTTGGAATGAATCTCGATCAACGGGCTTTAGGTAGTCCATAAACTGACTGATGATCTCGTTACACTCTTCGGTATCACTGATGATCCCTTCCGCTAAATAGCTGTCTTCTGGCGACATCATCTCGGTCGCTAAGCGAATACGAGTCAGTGGTGTACGCAGATCATGACTGATACCCGCCATCAGCAAGGCTCTATCTTCTTCGAGTTCTTGAATGCCTTTCGACATCTGATTAAAGGCTCGGGTTACCGAGCGAATTTCTTGCGCACCTTGTACTGGTAGTGGCGGTGGAATGTCGCCACGCCCTACTCCTTGTGCCGCTTTCTCTAGCGCAATCAACGGACGGTTTTGTAATCGGATAAATAGCCAACCACCAGCAACAATCAACAACGCCATGATCAGGCTGTTACGGAATAGAGGTGCAAAGTCTTCCTCTTGTAATTCAGACAGAGGAATGCGAATCAATGAGTTAGGCAGCTGTGCAATGTCCATCCACAGCACATAACTCTCTTTGCCGAGAATCAGCCGAACTTCCGTTTCAGAACCTAACTCTTTGGTCATTTCCTCACTCATTAGGTCAATCGCCATCGCATGGTAATACTCACCCGATGCTTCACTGTCTTTGGCGTGAACGGTCACCCCAAGCTGCTCAAGCACACGCTGGCGCAGTGGCGCATCGATTTCGATATCACTCCCTTGATCCAACACTAGGTTTAACTCGTGAGCCAGAATCTTATTGAACTGCTGCAAACTCGGCATCAAGGCATAGTTGAACACGGCGTAATAAGAAAAAACTTGGCTAGCAACCAGTAAGGTTAAGAAAAGCACTATCGACTGAGTAAAGGAGCTACGTATGCGCATAGGAGACCTAAAGTGAGGGATGATAAAGGGATATAGTGGGAACTATAGCTGTAAACCATTGTGCTGAATACAAAACGGGCCATCACATATTAATGAGATGACCCGTAAATAAAGAATTCTGATTCACAGAATCGATAAAGCGGCTTTTGAGCTTATAAAGCTAGATTACACAGCTTTGCCATCTGGAACGAATACGTAACCCAAGCCCCACACGGTTTGGATGTAGCGAGGTTTACTTGGATCTTCTTCAACAAGACGACGCAGACGAGAAATCTGAACATCGATAGAACGTTCCATTGCTGAATATTCACGGCCACGCGCCATGTTCATCAGCTTATCGCGAGACATTGGCTCACGAGCATTCGTTACCAATGACTTAAGTACCGCAAATTCACCCGAAGTAAGAGGCATAGGCTCTTCACCGCGGAACATTTCACGCGTACCTAGGTTCAGGCGAAACTCACCAAACTCAACCACAGACTCTTCTGTGCTTGGTGCGCCCGGTGCTTCAATCACCTGGCGACGCATTACCGCTTTGATACGAGCAAGCAGTTCACGCGGGTTAAATGGTTTTGGCAGGTAATCATCAGCACCCACTTCCAAACCCACAATACGATCCACTTCGTCACCCTTTGCGGTAAGCATTAGGATTGGCAGCGAGTTGTTTGCGTTTCTTAGACGACGACAGATCGACAGACCGTCTTCGCCCGGTAACATTAAATCCAATACCATCAAGTGAAAATTTTCACGGGTTAACAGGCGGTCCATCTGCTCACTGTTTGCCACGCTACGCACTTGAAAGCCTTGCTCTGACAGATAGCGTTCTAACAATGCACGTAAACGAGCATCGTCATCGACCACTAAAATTTTGTAGTTTTCTTGCATGTAATGGTTCCACCTATTAAAGCTCAAACCTAAGGTTAAGCATTCTTGGTACATTGTATATTGGTATAAGACATTAAAAATGTAACATTATTGGAGAAAAAGTCGCCTAAATAATTGTTAACGTATGTTGCCTTTCTATATATTCTATCTTAGATCATCATTTCATTAAGTCAGATTTATGAAAACCAAACTTATCACCCGAGAAGGTTATAACAAGCTCAAAGCAGAGCATGACCACTTATGGCACGAGAAACGTCCTGAAATAACTAAGATAGTCACTTGGGCTGCAAGCCTTGGAGATCGTTCAGAAAACGCAGATTACACGTTCAATAAGCGTTTACTTCGTCAGATTGATCGCCGAGTACGTTTCCTACGCAAATTCCTACCAGATGTCACCATCGTGGATTACTCGCCACAACAAGAAGGTAAGGTATTTTTCGGTGCTTGGGTCGAAATTGAGAATGATGATGGGGAAATTAAGAAGTTTCGTATTGTAGGACCTGAAGAGATCTACGGCGATGCTAAAGGCTATATCTCTATCGACTCACCAATGGCTAGAGCTCTGCTCAAGAAAGAAGTGGATGATGAGTTTACGGTAACCACACCGGAAGGCGACAAAGAGTGGTTCATTAACGCGATTCACTACGTAGAAAGTTAACCGTCCCGTCCTCTGACTTGCCTACAGCAGCCAACGACAGAAGCTAAAGCACACGCTCTAAAATCACAAACTCCAGATAAAAGAAAACCCCGCTAGGCTTTCGCCTGACGGGGTTAAGTCTCTATCGCAGCAATCCAGCTACTGTTTATCTCTTAGAGATAAGGTGCTCCCTGCATCTTTCCTTGATAGTGGCTAAATCCTTTAACCAATTTCCTTTTTGTTCATCGCCATCCTAGCGGTGTCCATTCTAGCCTGTCATCCTGACTGGCGAATCTCATCCAGAGATTATAACTTCCTTGCTGACCACTCATCCTAAGTAATCAAATCTTCATCCTGAAGATACCTAGTCCATTAGGCTTTTTCCTGTTCCTGCCAACTCCCTGTCGACAAGTTAAATATTACGGTATTTGGGCGACTTTCCTAGACAGTCCCAAAAAACATTTCAGGTGAGAAATACGCCCACAAACACACAACCGATTAAAATCAGCAACTTAGATTCGTTTTAAGACGATTTCATCGATTTAAAGTGACTTAGTCGCACACCACGTGTGAGAGATCTCGCACAAAGTGGGTATCACAAACGGAAATTAGACTTCTGACAGGATAATTACACAGCCAAAGCTAGAAAAAGCGTACGCTCACCCCCATGTATTTGTCATGATATTAAATAAGAGATTCATCGGATGAGCCAAGCTATCTGTCGACTGATTGCTGAAGAACTGAATGTTCGTTCAGAGCAAGTCACCGCCGCAGTCAACCTAATTGACGACGGTAACACCGTTCCCTTTATTGCCCGCTACCGTAAAGAAGTCACGGGTGGCTTAGACGATACCCAACTACGTAACCTTGATAGTCGCCTTTCATACCTTCGCGAACTCGACGATCGTCGCCAAACGATCCTGAAGTCGATCCAAGACCAAGGCAAGCTCACGCCAGAACTGGAGCGTGATATCACTCAAGCCGACAGCAAGACGCGCCTTGAAGATTTATACCTGCCATACAAACCAAAGCGCCGCACCAAAGGTCAGATCGCAATCGAAGCAGGCTTAGAGCCACTCGCCGATACACTTTGGAATGAACCACAGCACGATCCTGAAACCGAAGCCGCTAACTTCATCAGCAGCGATAAAGGCATTGCTGATACTAAAGCCGCGCTAGATGGTGCACGTGCAATCGTGATGGAGCGTATTGCAGAAGACGCAAACCTACTTGAAAAGATTCGCCAACATCTAACACGTAACTCTGAGCTCGTTTCACGTGTCGTGGTAGGCAAAGAGCAAGCTGGCGAAAAGTTCAAAGACTACTTCGAACATAACGAAACGCTAAACAAAGTGCCTTCTCACCGTGCGCTTGCTATGTTGCGAGGCCGTAATGAAGGCTTCCTAACGCTGGCAATGAATGCTGACCCAGAGCAAGAAGAAGGTGTACGTGGTTCTTACTGCGAAAACATCATCTCTGATCACTATGGTATTACTCTAAGCAGCGCTCCTGCAGATGCATGGCGTAAGCAAGTGATTAGCTGGGCATGGCGCATCAAGGTTTCTATGCACATGGAAACTGAGCTTATGGGCGCGATGAAAGAACGCGGTGAAATCGAAGCGATTGAAGTGTTCGCAACCAACCTTAAAGACCTGCTGATGGCGGCACCCGCTGGTCCTCGTGCAACCTTGGGCTTGGACCCGGGTTTACGTACTGGTTCGAAAATCGCCGTGGTGGATTCAACCGGTAAGGTTCTGGCAACAGAGACCATTTACCCTCACCCACCTCAAAAGCAATACGACAAATCGGCACACGTTGTTGAGCAGATGGTTCGCCAGTTCAATGTTGATTTGATTGCGATTGGTAATGGTACGGCTTCACGCGAAACCGACAGCTTTGTTGCTGATGTGATTAAGCGTGGCAACCTAACAGCACAGAAAATCATTGTTAACGAAGCGGGCGCATCGGTTTATTCTGCTTCTGAGCTAGCGGCAAAAGAATTCCCGAATATGGATGTCTCGATTCGTGGTGCGGTGTCTATTGCGCGTCGTCTACAAGATCCACTGGCAGAACTAGTGAAGATAGACCCTAAATCGATCGGTGTGGGCCAATACCAACACGACGTTAGCCAAACTATGCTCGCTAAGCGCCTAGATGCGATTGTCGAAGACTGTGTAAACGCGGTTGGTGTTGATGTGAATACCGCTTCTGCTGCGCTTCTAACCCGCGTAGCTGGTCTTTCTAGCACCATCGCTCAAAACATCGTCGACTTCCGTGATGAAAACGGTCGCTTCGAAGCTCGTACTACGTTGAAGAAAGTCGCACGTTTGGGGCCAAGAGCCTTTGAACAGTGTGCTGGCTTCCTGCGTATCATGGATGGTAAGAACCCGCTAGACGCATCATCGGTTCACCCAGAAGCTTACCCATTGGTAAAAACCATCGCCGAGAAAAACCAAAAAGACATCAAGTCTCTGGTAGGTAACACAGACTTCTTACGTGGTTTGCATGCGGTTGATTACACTAATGATAATTTTGGTGTACCAACAGTAACCGACATCATCAAAGAGCTGGATAAACCGGGTCGAGATCCTCGTCCTGAGTTCAAGACGGCAACGTTCGCCGATGGCGTAAATAGCATGTCTGACTTAGAACCCGGCATGATCTTAGAAGGTGTGGTTTCCAACGTAGCTAACTTTGGTGCGTTCGTTGATATTGGTGTTCACCAAGACGGCTTGGTACACATTTCAGCGCTGACCGATCGCTTTGTCGCTGACCCACGTGAAGTGGTGAAAGCCGGTGATATCGTGAAAGTGAAGGTGATGGAAGTGGATGTTCAACGTAAACGTATTGCACTAAGCATGCGTATGAAAGATGAGCCAGGGCAAGATAACCGAGCGCAACGTTCAAGTACGCCTCGTACGCAAAGCCGACCGAATCAAAACTCACAAGGTGGACAACGCCGTCGTGAGGAGCCGCAACAAAACGCTGCGATGGGCGGTGCTTTCGCTGCTGCCTTTGCTAAAGCGAAGAAATAACTGTTGTTATAACGAAGCAGCGGTTGAAGCGTCAGTTTAATCTTCATCAGAACTGACCCTCCTAAAACAAAAAACCTGCATCCCTTAGGGTATGCAGGTTTTTATTATGTGTTCAAAAAAGACATCGAAGTTTGGTTGGGTCATAAGTTTTCGATTTATAACACGACCAACATTCCTGATGGAGCATGAGGCGCAACAGCATGACCATAATGGTATTTTATGACCTTACGTCGTTTCTCCATCTGTCCCTCTTGGATCGCCGCATCTAAAACATGCTTTGGCAGGCGGAAACGCATGGTATAGCCTTTTCCTTGGTCAGCACTGTATGTCTTCAGTGCCAACAAGCTGAATAACCTATCAAAAGGATCTTGAGGCTCTTCATGGCTAATCGAATTGGCTTCTGACTCATTATCCATTTCATAACCAGGATGGTCTGAAGGATCCCAAGCCGACTGCTGCCTTCGTTTATCGTCCGGTTTTACCTTTCGTTCTGCATTGGTTTTAGCCAATGCTACTGCGGGAGCGACAGGCTCTCGAACTCTATTATCACGCGCAACTTGCTCTGTTTGCACATTAACGGATGGGGCGATCAGTGGCACACTTACTGCAGTTGCAGGTGACACAATCATCGCGAACTCTCCTCAAGAATCGCCCATCGCTATTGCCATAACACTGCTGTGTTGAGTTACACAGCAGGCATAGCCCAAAACTTACCGCAATCAGCTCAGGAGAGAGTGAGGTCTGAGTATCATGCAACGCTTTGGTTATACCAATCGTAGTAAATAACTGCTCATCCTAGCTTGTTAAAATGCTCGATAACGGCGTTAGAATTTTTGATTGTAGAATAACTACTTATCAAAAAGCTCTGCCTTGTTCTCAAACCTTTTTCCTACGCTATCTTTGAACACTTACTTACTGTGATTGGTATTAGGTTATATATCGACCAAGCCGGCGATAAATTTAGCGATTATTTTTGTGCGAAGCTAATCAGTTCACTGCAGAAGGCATCCGCTTCGGTCATAAATGGCGCATGCGAAGACTGAGTAAAGATATATTGCTCGGTATGAGGCAGTGCGGTACCCAAATCTTTGGCGACTTTTATTGGCACCAAACCATCCAGTCGACCATACAAGCGCAGCATCGGTACTGAAATCTGAGGTAACTGTTCACGTAGATCGACATCAGACAGCATCTTTAAGCCTGCCAATAAAGAATCAGGATTCGGCAACGGACGTGAAAGCACCGCTTGCTTGAGTTGTTTGACATCTTGCCTTGCTGAAGGACTGCCCATGGCTTGCAGCGCCATAAAGCGTTCGATGGTGGTTTGGAAGTCTTCAACCAACTGTTCGGTGAATGCGGTTAATACGTTGGGTTGAATGCCTCGCCACAATACGGGTTCTTTTGCCGCAGCGAATTTAGGTGAGCTAGCGACAGTTACCAGTTTGCTCACGTAATCAGGGTGATGCAGAGCCATGTGTGTTGCGACCAAGCCACCTAATGACCAACCCACCCAAATAGCCTGCTTAGGTGCATCAGCGATAAGTTGCTGGGCAATATCTTCGAGATCTTGAGCGTGGCAATGCGCGCTATGTCCATACCCCGGTAAATCCACCACATGTACTCGAAAATCAGCTTCTAGCGCATTCACGGTTTGTTGCCATACTGCACCGTTCATTCCCCAGCCGTGGACCAGTACCAAATCGGGTCCTTGCCCTGAAACATGCCAATATAACGCGTCACTCATTCTCAATATTCCCTACTTATTTCATCCACCATCAAGGGTACGTTTCAGTATGGTGAGTAAAAAGAACACCATAACCCAAAAGCACTGTGAGCTATGTTATCTGATTGGCTACAAAAACACACACCACGGCTGGTCACACCTCAATGTCACCTGTGTAAATTGGATAAATCCCCCCAGGATGCTCATCCGCGATGGTGTAATGATTGTCTCAATCTCTTCAAGCCAGTGCCGCGCTGCCAGCGGTGTGGCTTAAAAACACTGACCACTGTCGAGCAATGTGGTCAGTGTCTAACTAAACCGCCACCGTGGCATCGTCTCTATTGTGTGGGCGATTACACCTTCCCAACCGCGCGCTATATTCAGCAGATGAAGTATTCCGATAAATTTTGGTTTGCTCGCGATCTGTCGAAGTTGTTAGCCTCACGCATTGACCACCCAGCCCCGCTAATTACCAGTGTCCCTTTACATTGGACTCGATACATTCAACGCAGCTTTAACCAAAGCCAATTATTGGCAAACTATACCGCTCAAGAATTAGGGGTGAAAAGTGATGTATTGTTTCGACGAAATCGCGCCACGCTTTCTCAACAAGGGTTAACCAAGTCTATAAGGTTGAGTAACCTGAATGGTGCTTTCACGTTTCTTCATCACGACTTTGAAGCGACTGATTATCCTCACATTGCAATAATTGATGATGTTGTAACCACAGGCAGTACAGTGTATCAATTATGCCAATTACTACTTGAAGTGGGCGTGAAAAGGATTGATATTTACTGTATCTGCCGCACTCCTGAGCCCTCTGGATAAATAGTGAGAATCGCTACTTGTACAGCAATCCAACAAAAAAGGGCTGAATTACAAATCTGACAGGAGTAGAATGGCGCTAATAACCTACAAATCTACTCAGGTATTCGTCGTGTCAAATATTACTATTACAGAAACCGCTCAAACTCATTTTGCCAATCTGCTGTCACAGCAGCCTGAAGGTACAAACATTCGTGTGTTCGTGGTAAACCCAGGTACGCAAAACGCTGAGTGTGGTGTTTCTTACTGCCCTACAGATGCTATCGAAGCGTCTGACACAAAGCTTTCTTTTGAAGCTTTCTCTGCGTATGTAGATGAGCTAAGCCTACCATTCCTAGATGAAGCTGAAATTGACTTCGTTACAGACAAAATGGGCTCTCAACTTACACTTAAAGCACCAAACGCGAAGATGCGTAAAGTATCAGACGACGCAACGTTGATAGAGCGTGTTGAGTATGCAATCCAAACACAAGTGAACCCACAGCTTGCTGGCCACGGCGGTCACGTTAGCCTAGTAGAGATCACTGAAGAAGGTGCGGCTATCGTTGCATTCGGCGGCGGTTGTAACGGCTGTTCTATGGTTGATGTAACGCTTAAAGAAGGCATCGAGAAAGAACTTCTTCAACAATTCGAAGGTGAATTGACTGCCGTTCGTGATGCAACTGAGCACGATCGCGGTGAGCATTCTTACTACTAATCACTTTACAACTAAGTGCTCCTACGACTAAGTACTCATACAGTCTTAGCCAGTAGAAAGTTAAAGATTTAATGAAAAGGTTGATGCGCAAGCATCAACCTTTTTTGTGTTTAAAACAACAAGAGTACTTCCGAAGCGTCTATTTCTCATTCAATGCCAATAATAACGAGCCGTTACCATTTGGAGTAAGGTATTCAAGTGATCGCAATCGGTTCCTGATTCAATAATTTCAGGATATGAAAACTAGGATCTAGGAACTCAACTCTATTTCCCCTATATTAGAATGACTTTATAAGAAAGAATTCCAATGAGCTAAGGAGCGAGCGCAATGACAAAAAGGACCAAGCCAGAAATTTTGGCTCAACAAACTGTCGCTCAATCAAAACTATTCTCTATCGAGTCTCTCGATTTACGCTTTTCCAACGGTGTAGAGCGTACCTACGAACGCATGAAGCCTAGCGGCCGCAACGCAGTAATGATGGTTCCGATTACTGAGCAAGGCGATATCCTGTTGGTGCGTGAATACGCAGCGGGTACTGAACGCTATGAACTCGGCTTCCCCAAAGGGCTGATTGATCCCGGTGAACAGCCAAATCAAGCCGCGGTTCGTGAACTAAAAGAAGAGATTGGCTTTGGCGCTAATAAACTCACGCCTTTAAAAGAAGTGATTCTCGCCCCCTCTTACTTCTCTAGCAAAATGACGCTGTTTATCGCAGAAGAACTCTATCCAGAGAAGCTAGAAGGTGATGAGCCAGAGCCACTAGACATTGTCCGCTGGCCACTTGCTCAAGCCGAAGAACTGTTAACGCATCTCGACTTCTGTGAGGCTCGCAGTATTACAGCCCTACTATTAGCCCTTCGTGTATTAAACAATAATTAGAACATTCAGGCTCACTCGAAGAGTAAGAGAATATTTATGCCAATAACAAAAGATTTGTCTCACCTCCTCCCTCCAGTCATTGAGATTGCTCGATCGGCTGGACAGCTCATCTTAGAGATCTATGAGAAAAAGGATTACGAAGAGTTCACCAAGAGTGATGACACTCCGGTAACCAGTGCTGACCTTGCTGCGCATAAGCTGATATTAAAAAAACTCAGTGAGCTAACGCCTGATATTCCCGTATTATCCGAAGAAGATGCCGACATCAGCCTAGAGCAACGCTCTCAATGGGATCGCTACTGGTTGGTTGACCCACTCGATGGAACACAGGAGTTCATCGCAAGAAGTGGTGATTTCGCAACAATTATCGCCTTAATTGAGCACAACAAACCGGTAATGGGCGTCGTGTACGCGCCCGTTTCAGGTGTGAGCTATTACGCTTACAGTGGCAAAGGCGCTTGGAAGATCCCAGACCTTAATGACAGTGTGAAGATTAAGACACACCGCCATGAACTGCCAAACCAATCCATCGCGATGGCGATCAGTCGTCGCCAAGACATCAATCGCATCACTAACCGCATGAGCTCTGCTTGGAACTACGACTTAGTTCCTCTCGGCTCAGCAGCGCTTAAGGCATGTTTAGTCGCAGAAGGTGCTGTGGATTGTTATCTACGTATTGGACCAACCGGAGAGTGGGATACAGCGGCAACCCAATGCATTGTTGAAGAAGCCGGAGGTCGAATCCTAAGCACTCAATTAGAGCCGCTCTCTTACAATGAAAGGGATACTCTAGAGAATCCAAACTTCATTGTGCTTGGCGATGCAGACTTACCTTGGGCAGAAATCTTACAAGGTAAAGACTAAACTCGACGGCTTTGGTCGCGGTCATGCCGTTAAGTAGTTAAGTAGTTAAGCAGTTAAGCATTCAAACAAAATGGGCACCTCATTGAGGTGCCCATTTTTTATATCTCGTTATTTGTTAACTAGCGAATGCTAGATCAGAAGTCGATCCGGGTTAAAAACGACCTTGGTAGGTAAACTGATATTTACCCTGGCTATCAGGGTTGCCCAGCCACTTAAGCTGGCTCTGCATCGCTGACGGGAATTCAGCACCTGGCTTAAACCATGCCGCCGAGGTGTAGCTTTGATTCGGCGTTACACTCGCTGAGAACTCACTGTCCACTTGCTCGCTCTTTTGGGTGCCTTTAGCTGCAATGGTGTTGTCTTCACAGGTAATGTCCGCAATCACAGGGCCTAGCTCTAACGAACCCACTGGCGAGTCGACTGCGGCACCAGACCAAGCAAGCGTACCTTCGCCCGATTGGCACCAAGGCTGAGCATGAACTGCGTGTTTGATCGTCAGTTCAACTTGTCCTGCAATAGAAACGGGGACTGGGATAGCCGGCGCATATTTCATCACGTTTCTTGCTGGCATGGATGCCACTAAGTTTTCCGCGTAAGCACCGCTCATGCTATACCCGACACGCCCTTTACCAGATAAATTCATATCGCTGTTACGACCAAAGCGAACCGCGAGCTCAGCTTTAGCTTGGAATAATTTAGAGAACTGGAAGTCCCACTGCACAGAGCCGTAATTGACACGCTGCCAAGCAATATTGTTAGCGCGACCTTGCCAAACAGTACCCTCAACGCCTTCGATGCTTAAACCACGCACAGCGGGCGCATGCTTGAGAGCAAAAGCAGCAGGTAAGTGCAGCAACAAGCTTACCGAGAAAAAAACGATAAAAATGACGCTGAATAACAGGCCATATTTGAAAGATAGACCGCGTTTCACATTAACCTCGTTTAAACTGTAGTCGGTTGATCTCAATAACCCCAGGGCTATCAGAGCGATCAATATCCATAAACTCAACCTCAACACCCTGCTTTTCTTTCAGGTATGTCAGCCAGTCAACGAACTTATTAAATGGCACAGGCTTAATCCATACTTGCAGCATCTCACCACGTGGTTGTACGCGTATCAGCTCGATATTAAAACGGCGCATAGAAGCAGGCACAGATTGGTTTAAAGGCTGGCTGGCACTGATGCCACCACTGCCTCGTAGCTCAACCACTTGATTGGCTTTGTCCGTTACCCAAGCAAGAAGCTGCTTCTCACTTTGAATACGGCTTTGTGCAAGTTCAGCTCGCTGACTGAGTGGCTGTAATAACCCCCAATAAACGACACCCAACACCAATAAAACTGAGCACCCAACAACTAATCGTTGCTCTCTTTGACTTATAGAAGTCCACCACGCTTGGAGTGGTTCAATCATATTTCTCATCACTGATCTCCTTACGCAGGTTATTGATGGGGTTTAAGAGTAAAGCTGCCAAATACGGCATCACCATTGCGATTCAATGGCCCTTGCTCAACGACAAACTTCTCTTCGAGTTTCACCCTTGCGGTCTCAAAGTGTTGGAAGTCAGAGCTTTTCGCCTGAAGTCGAACCTCAGAACGGTTACCATCATAACGAATACTTTCAACTTCGATCGACTTCACTTGTCCTAAGGTTTCAGGCAACAATGCTAGCCAACCGAGTAAGGAGTCACCCTCGCCTGAGCCACCGTATTTCTTAGCTTCATCATTCATCTGACGCTTAAGGTAGCTTATTGTCGGAATTCGTTGTTTACCTGGCAGCACTGCTCTAAAAATACGCTCACTCTCAGCTCTGTAAGCTTCGGCTTGCGCTTCATACTGCTGAACCTTCAACACTTGTTGAGTCACAATCACGGCCACCAGCAAACAAGCAGCAATCGCCACTTTCTGCCAAACACGCCAATATTTACTGAATGAAGATTTGGTTTTAAAGGTGCCAGTCAGTAAATTTACGCTGCTTATGATCGCTTGCTGACTCAATAAAGACATCACCAATTCCGCAGGCTTAGCCTGCCAATCCACACCACTTTGCTGCTGAACGTCGTCGCTCGGCATTGCGGTATAGCTGAAAATTGTTGTCGCTTGATCTTCCTCACCAGCGACAACCCAGTCACTTTGCAGGAACATCGGTAACCATGCTTCGCTGATCGATACCGCTTGATAGTTGCCTTGGCGCAGTAGCCAATGCTGGTCGATCTGCAACGCACTGATGCCTTGTTCTTCAAAAGGTACAGCGAGTGTATCTGGCAGCATCTTACGGAAGACAATATTGGCTTCACGAAACTGCTCTAAAGCCTGTTTTAGCCATTCACGATCCACACCACACACGGTAGCGTGACTCGCGTCTTTATCTAAAATGGTCAGATGTAAGTCTTCGATATCTTGTGCCACTTCGTCTTCTAACAAAAACGGCAACATAGAGTCGAACTGGCGAGCAGCACCTTTCGGGATCTCAACACGCTTAATTAAGCATTCATTTCCCGGCAATAAAGCGATACAGCTGCGCTTTTCAGCGTAAGGCGTTAGCACGTCAAGCTGTTCCCAGCTAGACAGCTCACCACTTGCTATCACTTCTTGTTGGCTTGTCGACCAAACTAACCACGGCACAGGGCTTTGTGGTTCGCTACTCAGTCGAACGGTCAGAAACTCGCTCACTGATTCCTCCAAAACGACGGCGTACTACCGTCACTGTTTCTCGATTACTACTATAGAAAAGCGTCCGTATACGTACACGTGACTGCTCAACTAATACCTCTGCATCTAGCTCAAAATAGGCGCTATCTACAGTTAAATATGCTTTCGCTTTTTTGCGGACTTCGGCACTCACGCCAACAATGGCAGGTTCAGCCATAAATGCGTCGACCGTATCCCAGCCATCGAATGGGCGCTTGTCTATCAGCTGTTTGGCATCCGATTCACTTAAGCCTGGAGCAAACATCGCTTCCAATAAAGGCGCTTGTTTTTCCGAGAGTGTATTCACATTCAATCGGAAATCATCAGTGGGTAGCGCACAAACAAATGGGCGAATCTTATTCATCACCTCACCAGTAACCTGATAAACCGCTCGTAACTCAGATTCATCCGCCATTAAGCCATTCGCCGCCAGATAAGATGGCTTCATCGCTTCATAGGTGCTGTCTTCTACGCCGGACGAAGAAGTGGTTCGGGTATCACTATCGACAAACTCCCAGCTGGAATTTGCGATAACCTCAGCCTGATAAGGCTCAACGTCTTGGTTTTCCAATAAGGTTTGCCAAACCGTGATTAAATAAGGTGTCTGGTTACTTGAAGTCGTTGTTACGCCAGCCAAGGCATTGAGATTAAAACACGCCTGAGCGTCAACGATTCGACCTGAGACTTGCCCGTAATCCAATGGGTATACCTGCTCCTCTAACGCCCATGGTTGGCTTAGGTTCACGGTATCACTGTCTTTGTAGCTTTGCCTAATGCCGTCTTGTACAAGCGCTTCCACACCAATGCTATACCAGTAGGCCTGTTGGTAATTCAATTGATTACCAACACGCTTGAATTGGGTAAATAAACGTTCAGACATGCTGCCAGCAATGGTGGCCATGATCGCCAATAGCATCAAAATAATGATCAGCGCGACACCACTCTGTTTGCGTCCTAAGGCTGACCTTGTCGCTATACGCTTGTTAGTTCGATGAGTCATTATTCCCCTCACTACTGCCTGAAGAGTCATTACTTGAAGAATCATCGGCCTGATCTAGGGTGCCACCTAGAGTGAGATAAACACGTTCTATCTCACCATAGTCTTTCAGTGTCAGCTTGAGCCTCACCGCTTTCGGCAGGGACTTATCGGTTTGCCACTCTTTACCCCAACGACTCCCGTCATAAAACTCGATTTCAAAGCTTTCAACATCATCAAGCAGAGGAGTAATCACACCTTCTTGGCCAGCAGGCGTATCGGGGTAACGCCACCATACACGCTCAAGTGTCTCTTCTTTAATGCGGTAGCCAACCTTCGTCACCTCTCCGCGAGGAAACTGCTGTTGTGGGTTGTGCCAACCTAGGCGAGTAAACATGATGCCAACGCTGTCGGAATCCAGTAAATACTCTTTCATTAAGATCAGCTTAGATGATGCTTCTTCACCATTGGTACGAAATTTTCGCACCGCCATCTGGCGAAAATCATTATCTAAAATAACCAAACTACGTTGCAGTTGATTCAAACGGGCACTGCGCTCGATTGAGAGCTCGTTGCTTCGCTGTACCTGATTAACCACCTGATAAGCGGCCATGCTTAGCGTGGCAAAGATCGCAATCGAGACCAAAACTTCAATTAAGGTAAAGCCTCTCCCTTTTGAAGATAGACCTTGTTTACGCGGCGTACGCTTATTTGCCGACATGCTTTTAGTTAGCGACACGATCTTAGTTAACCACATTCTCTTAATTAACCACATAACTGCGCACCGTAACGACTGGAGACGCTTTCTTGCTGGTTGCCGCACTCACATCAAATGCCTTTAACAAATCATCACTTGTATCGATGGGAGTCACCTTCCAGAACCACTCTCTTCCCGCTAACTCTTGCGTGCCCTGCGCTTTTTTAAGCTTCTCAGGATGCAGCATCACCAAGGCCATTTGATTATCAACAACCATCGCAGCGAAGGTTTTTTCTTCTAGATAACTGAGTGTATTGATGTGCTGGGTGACGGCACGAATCACACTGATCGCCGCCGTAGCAAAGATAGCCAGCGCAACTAATACTTCAAGCAGAGTCATTCCTCGAGAACGATAAGGAGAACGTTTATTCCTCTTCATCTTCTTCTCCCGGCTCTAGCAGTCGAATCACACCATTATCTAACACTCGAATACGCCAGCCATCTTGCACGGTATCACCGGTATTCGGGTAGAAAGAAAGCGTAAACGGTGTCGTTTCAGCACTCGACAAGATGTAGATCTGTGGTGGCTTTGGCTTCTTTTCCTCTTCAAGATCCGCAAACATATCTTCATCAAATAAGCTTCCCGGATTAAAAAGGCGATCGTCGTCTTCCCACGCACCACCACCGAGTGTCAGCGTCAGTGCGAGGTCTTCTGGTAATTCAGTTGAAGAGGGGATCTTTTCGAACTCAGTTTCTTGCCAACCATCAGACTTCAATGTCATCAAAACGTAGGTCGATTTCTTTTCATCAACACGAACACCAAAATCTAAGCCACTCAAAATAGCCTCTTCATTGAGTAGCTGAATCCGCTGATAAAAGCTTTGAGCGTATTTTTTAGCAACATCTTTGCTATTGGTAGGGATGGTCGAGATCACCGCAACTGCCGTTACTGACAGTAATACCAACACCAAGAGAATTTCAATCAAGGTGAAACCTGGCTGTATTTGCTTAGTTTTCACCTTGTAGACCCCATCTGTTTACGTCCTACCATCAATAACGTATCAAGCTCAATAACTTATCAAAAAATAAGCCGAAGCTTATTGGAAATCCTGCATGTTCCAGTTACCGATATCTGCAGCGATACCTTCACCGCCTTCTTGACCATCAGCGCCAAGAGTGAAGATATCAATCGTACCGTTGTCACCAGGGCTTAGGTATTGGTACTCATTGCCCCAAGGGTCGTTTGGTAGACGCTTGATGTAGCCACCGTCACGGTAGTTACGAGGCTCTGGGCTGCTTGGCTTTGTTACCAATCCATCAAGGCCTTGATCCGTTGTTGGGTAAACGCTGTTATCCAACTTATACATATCTAACGCGTTTTCTAGCGCCACTATATCTGTAATGGCTTTTTGTTGATCTGCTTTCTCTTTGTTACCCAAAAGGTTAGGTACAACAAAGCTTGCTAAAACACCAAGGATAACGACAACAACCATGACTTCTAGTAGGGTAAAGCCTGACTGTTTTTTCATTTTATTTTTCATTATTTTCTCCAAATTGCAGATAGCGAGTTAAGGGAAATGATGTCCTTCTTCTCGATAATCCAAAAACTAACGTCTGATGAGCAGTACGTTAACCACTCATTAAATTGTTCATTTCAAGCATTGGCATCAGCGTCGCCATCACGATAAACAGCACTAAGCCTGCCATCAACGCGATAAGGGCTGGGGTAAAGATACCTAGGGCGATATTAACCGTCGACTCAAAGCTTTGGTCTTGGTTGTCTGCCGCTCTTGTCAGCATCTGTTCCAACTGACCACTCTGCTCACCACTGGCGATCATATGCAGCATCATCGGTGGAAAAAGTTTGGTTTGATCCAACGCTTTACGTAAGCTCGCGCCTTCTCTAACACTGTCTGAAGCCTGTAACACTTGCTGTTTCACATGATGATTCGACATAACATCAACCGCGACCTTCATCCCTTCGAGGATTGGAATCGCACTCGATGTACAGATAGAAAGTGAGCGTGCAAAACGAGAGGTATTGATCCCTTTCGCTATCTTGCCGATAAGTGGGATACTCAATAGTTTGCGATCCCAACTCATACGAACGCCCGGCTTTTTCAGCGCGGTCTTCACAACAACAATCACACCAAGGGTCAACAACAGTAATTGGATACCCCAATTCTGAATAAATTCACTCGATGCTAATAAAAATTGTGTCGATTGAGGAAGTTCTTGGCCCATCTGAATAATCGGCTCAACGATCTTAGGCACTACAGTGGCGAGCAAGAAGGAGACTATCGTCACTGCAAACACCACCAGCACGATTGGGTAGATCATCGCTTGCAGCAGCTTAGATCGCATTTTCTGACGATTCTCAGCGTAATCTGCCAAGCGTTCGAGGACCGCATCTAAGTGTCCTGACTTTTCCCCTGCAGCGACCATGGCTCTAAACAGCTCATCGAAGATATGAGGGAAATCAGACAGACTGTCCGCTAACGAATAACCTTCCGTCACCTTAGAGCGAACCGCCAACAACATGGTTCGAATACGTGGTTTTTCAGATTGCTCAGCTACCGCTTTCAAGCACTCTTCTAGCGGCATTCCAGATTGGACTAGCGTTGATATCTGACGCGTAATCAAAGCCAAATCAGGTGTACTAATACCACGTTTAAAGCTGGTCGATGGCTGAGCACCTTTCGCTGTTTTTGCTTTAGCCTCAGTCATCTCAACCGGCATCAAGCCAAGCTCTTTTATTCTTTGACGAGCCTGACGAGCATTATCTGCTTCAATAGAGCCTTTTTTACTTTTGCCTTTGGCATCCAATGCTTTGTATTCAAATGCCGCCATACTAGACTTCCTTGGTCACGCGCATCACTTCTTCTAGGGACGTTACCCCTTTCAGAACTTTGCTCAAGCCATCATCGCGAATACTTGGGGTTGTGCCACGAATTGCCTTCTCAATCGCCTGTTCTCCAGACTCACTGTGAATCAACTCTTGTACCGAATCATCAATCATCAATAGCTCATGAATACCAGTACGACCTCGGTAACCTTTGTGGCTACAGTGGTCACAGCCTTTGGCATGATAAAGCGTTAGGCTGTCTTTCTTCTTCAGACCAAACAGCTTTTTCTGTTCTTTGTCGGCTTCGTAGGGTTCTTTACATTCGCTACACAAGGTTCGAACCAAGCGCTGCGCCAGAACACCGAGCAGTGAAGAGGAAATCAAGAAAGGTTCAATACCCATATCACGGAGACGCGTAATCGCACCTATCGCGGTATTGGTATGCAGAGTCGACATAACCAAGTGACCCGTCAAAGAGGCTTGCACTGCAATCTCAGCGGTTTCCAAGTCACGGATTTCACCAATCATAACTACATCGGGGTCTTGACGAAGAATGGCACGTAAACCACGCGCAAAGGTCATATCAACCTTAGGGTTCACTTGTGTTTGACCAATACCATCGATATCGAATTCGATTGGGTCTTCAACGGTTAGGATATTTCGCTCATTGCTGTTGAGCTCTTGCAGACCAGCATACAAGGTCGTTGATTTACCCGAACCTGTAGGACCTGTTACCAAGATAATACCGTGCGGACGTTGAATCAGTTTACGGAAGTTCTCGTGGTTCTCTGCCGTCATGCCCAAGCTGTGTAAATCTAGGCGAGTGGCGTTTTTGTCCAACAGACGCATTACCACACGTTCACCGTGTGAAGACGGCATGGTTGAAACACGCACGTCGACCGCTCGACCACCGATACGCAGAGAAATACGGCCATCTTGTGGCACGCGTTTTTCCGCAATATCCAACTTAGCCATAACCTTGACACGCGAAACCAACAACGGAGCCAGTTTGCGGCTTGGTGCGAGAACATCACGTAATACGCCATCAATACGGAAGCGGATAGACAATGACTTCTCGAAGGTTTCGATATGAATATCCGAAGCACCCTCTTTGATCGCCTCACCCAGCATCGCGTTGATCAACTTAATGATTGGTGCATCGTCTTCTGATTCGAGCAAGTCTTCATCTTGAGGCAGCTCTTCTGCCAGAGAGAAAAAGTCGTCGTTGTCGGCACCAATGTCTTCCATTAGCTGACGAGCTTCCGACGAATCGCGCTGATACGCGTCCGTCAGTTTTTTATCAAATTCGTCTGCGCCGATCGCTTGTGGCGTGAAACCATTTTTCACAACACGGCTTACTTCAATGATCGCCGCCGATTTCAGTGGCTCAACATAATAAAGTATCGGTGCGCGCTCTGGATGTTGATACTCCAACACCATCTTGTAGCGATTCGCAAAGCTAAACGGCAAGCGCTGATAAGTACTTGCCGCCCCTACCAATTCAGCCATTATTCTTGTTCCATTTGATCGATGAAGGCTTGGATCTCAGCCGGGTGATTCATGTCGGCACCAAATTTAGGCAATACCGGGATGTTATCGTCATCCATCAGTTTCAGGCCCTGCTCTGACTTATACAGCTGCTCAGCACGGATGAAGTTGTATTTACGCTGGGTGATACCATCAGCTGTCATACCATCACGAATGATGGTTGGCTTGATGAAAACCATTAGGTTCTTTTTCTCAACCTGAGTACTGGTTGATTTGAACAGGTGCCCAAGTACAGGGATATCACCTAAGAATGGGACCTTAGATTCACTTTCCAGTGCTCGCTCGTCAATCAGACCACCAAGCACGAGCATTTGACCATCTTGAACAATC
Source organism: Vibrio lentus (assembly GCF_002875945.1). Lineage (GTDB taxonomy): Bacteria > Pseudomonadota > Gammaproteobacteria > Enterobacterales > Vibrionaceae > Vibrio > Vibrio apostichopi. The sequence goes on along the minus strand of NZ_MCZK01000160.1, from coordinate 79,086 downwards.
ACTGACGTATTCAGCTGACGCTTGGCAAAACGAACATCGACTGCCCCGTTTGCACCTAATACGTTCGATACTTCTTGTTCTATTTGCAGTTGAACCGAGTCGCCTTCATTGATTTGTGGCACTACTTTCAGCTTGATACCCACTTCTTTACGTTCAACCGTTTGGAATGGATTATCGTTACTTGAACCTGCTGTAGAACCAGTAAGAACAGGCACCTCTTCACCGACAATGAATGAAGCCTCGCCGTTATCCATCACGGTAATACTCGGAGAAGATAGGATGTTAGAGTTTGAATCGGTTGCTACCGCACTGATCAACGCTGTCCAGTCGCCCATAACGACACTCATTGCAGCGCCATTAACGCCAGAAAGTGCAGAAGCTAGAGTTGAATAATCACCGGATTCGGTTGTCGTTTCATTACGTACAAAGGCACCATTATCATCATATACCGCGGTGGTCGTTTCGGTGTCTTTTGCTTCTTCCAAACCAACCATCACACCACCAATCGATGCGCCTGTGTTGCCGTACTGAATCACAGCACCAGTATCAAGGTTACCCCATTGCACACCAAGGTTGATGCCGTCACCCTCTGCCATCTCGACAATTAGGGCTTCAATCAATACTTGAGCACGACGAATATCCAACTGTGCGATCACATCTTGCAGCGCGTTCATGATGTCTGGCTGGGCTGTAATCACCAAAGAGTTGGTGTCACTGTGAGCAGAGATCATTACTTGGTTACGTTGCGATGAACTGCCTTTGGTTGATGTCTGCTTCTCTGATTGCAGGTTGTCCGACACGCCTTTCAGCACATCGACTAAATCTTCTGCTTTTGCGTATTTAAGGTAAATTACTTGGTTGTTACCCTTGGTTGCCATTTCAACATCAAGCTGTTCAATCAGCCTTCTTAAACGGCTACGTACCTTGGGGTCGCCTGAGATAAGAATCGCATTGGTACGCTCATCGGCAACCAATTTAGGTTGTAGAAATGCAGGTGTGTTTTTCGCATCGGTGGTTTTGCTTAATGCATCGACAATACGCACCATTTCTGCCGCAGAAGCATTCTTTAGCTCAACGACTTCGATCTCTTTATCACCCGCTTGGTCAACACGCTTGATGATCTCTGCTAAACGATTTACAACGGCTGCACGGCCAGTAATTAGAATGATATTCGCAGGGTCGTAATGCACCACGTTACCCGCCCCCGCATTGTCATTCAGCTGACGAAGCAAAGGAGAAAGTTCACGTACTGAAACATTGCGAACGGTCACGACACGTGTGACAACATTGTCACCTTTGATCATGTCACTGTCGCCAACGACTGGAATTGCCGACGTTTTAGAATCTTTGGCTTTGATGATCTTAAGAACACCCGAGTCCATTTCGACAACCGCGTAGCCGTAAACCTCTAATACGTTTAAGAAGAAGCTGTAATATTGCTCTTCACTGAGCACATCGTAACTACGAACATCAATTTTCCCGCGCACCGAAGGGTCAACGATGATCGTCTTCTCTAAGTTGCGGCCAACAATATTAATAAACTCTTGAATGTCAGTGCCCTTAAAGCTGGCACTAAAATCACTCGCGATGGCTGCGGGTGTGCAGATTAAGCTTCCTGCCAATAACCATGCACTTTTCTTAAACCAATGCTTCACGTACTTCTCCTACACTTTCGTCCTTCGTTAGACGCAAAGTTTTAAAATTCAATAAACACTTCATGTTGTTGACCATCTCTCTCGACCACCAGATTTAGCTCTGTCAGTTCTGAGATGGAACGGAATATGTTGCCCATAGCAGCAGGGTCTGTCAGGTCTTGTCCATTTAACTGAGTGGCAATATCTCCGTTTTGGAGCCCAACAGAGTTAAAAAGTTCTGAATCTTTGCCAGGGCTCACACGATAACCAATCACTTTATCGTCGCGCTTCACCTGAGACAGTCGAACATATTGGAAGATTTGTTGCGGATCTTTCATTATCTTCGCTTTAATTTCATCAAGCTTCTCTTCTGCAGAAGCGGGGTTGTTGCCACGCACAGAAGAAGAGGCGCGAGGTGGCGCAGGTTCTGAAACGGCCAAACGCTTGTACTCAATGCCTTCAAGCATCAAGGTTTCATCTCGACCTGAGTTATCAATAATCACGCGATCGACTAATACCGCTTTTAACTTAGCTCGCGTGCCTTCAATCTCTTCATTAATGCCGTAGGTTGCTTGTGTGCCGCGATTCGCAATCACAGCTAAGCTTAATTTGGGGTTAGAGCTGGCAACCGCACCCACTAAAACCAGATTCAATCGTGTCTTTGGTGCGTCTTGGATAACTTGTTGCTCAACCACAGGAGCCGTGGTTGGGTTATAGGCACCAAAAAGGTTGCTCTGCTGAAAAGAGGAGATATCAAGAGTCGATTGAGGAGCAGAAGACGATGAAGCGGTTGCTTTCCAAGGCACAACTGTTTGCTCGGCAGGTTCGATAAACCATGCAAGCTGTCCTAAAATCCATGCAGAAGCTGCAATCAACACACAACACGTAGCTAGGCTCAGTTTCTGCTGAAGTACAAATCCATTCTCTAATAAGCGGCTCAACACAGGAGAATTTCCTACGCTATTTCTGAGCTCTAAAAAGTTCACTGTCCTTGCCCCTTTTCATGACGACAAACGCTGCAAATCATTAAACTTTCAGCTTTTTTATTCATTCGTTCGATACCGAGCTTATTTAAGCATAAGATCCTGAACTATATCATAGCAAATCTATAAATCGGCATAACATGGCTATTTTGTAATATGACTTGAAAAAAATGCCACCCGCCTCCACTTAAAGCTTCTACTTAATGTGAAAATCATCATCAAAAACATGTTGCGCACTGTTCATTACAGTTAAACCGCATTCATTTCTAACTGAAAAGGCACTGTCCTATATGAAAACGACTAATGAAGCTGTCAGACTCGATAAATGGTTGTGGGCAGCACGCTTTTATAAGACTCGCTCAATTGCTCGCAACATGGTCGATGGTGGCAAAGTCCACTATAATGGTCAGCGCAGCAAACCCAGCAAAATCGTAGAACTTGGTGCAGTAATTACTCTGCGCCAAGGTAATGAAGAAAAGACGGTCACCATAGAGAAAATATCCGCACACCGTGGCGGAGCGCCGGTCGCTCAAACACTCTATGAAGAAACCACCGAAAGCTTGGCAAAAAGAGAAGAGTTTGCACAACAGCGCAAGCTTAATGCTCATAGCCCAGCACCAGAACGTCGCCCAGACAAAAAGCAACGTCGTGACATCATCAAGTTCAAGACTCAATAAGCTAGAAGGAATAGCCAAATGGCAGACCCAATGTCTACAAGTAATGTTTTAAATCGCTACCTATTTGAAGACCTATCAGTACGTGGTGAATTGGTACAAATGGACGAAGCGTACCAACAGATTATTTCTAGCAAGGAATACCCAGCGCCAGTACAAAAGCTGTTGGGTGAGCTACTGGTTTCAACGACGCTACTAACGGCGACTCTAAAGTTTGAAGGCTCTATCACGATGCAACTGCAAGGTGATGGCCCAGTATCTCTCGCTGTTATTAATGGCGATAACGATCAGAAGATTCGTGGTGTTGCTCGCTTTGACGGTGACATTGCTGACGACGCTGGCCTACACGACCTAATGGGTAAAGGCCACCTAGTGATCACTATCGATCCTAAAAAAGGTGAGCGTTACCAAGGTATCGTTGGTCTTGAAGGTGACACGCTTGCTGAAGTGCTTGAAGGTTACTTCGCAAACTCTGAACAGCTAAAGACTCGTCTATGGCTGCGCACGGGCGAACATGAAGGCAAAGCACACGCTGCTGGTATGCTGCTGCAGGTTATGCCTGACGGTACTGGTACGCCAGATGACTTCGAACACCTAGAACAGTTAACTGACACCGTAAAAAATGAAGAGTTGTTCTCTCTAGAAGCAAATGACCTGTTGTACCGTCTATACAACCAAGAGAAGGTTCAGGTATTTACCCCACAACCGGTTGAGTTTTTCTGTGGTTGTTCTCGTCAACGCAGCGGTGCGGCTATCATTACTGTTGCTCAAGAAGAGATCTACGACATCATCAGCACTGAAGGAAGTGTGGCTCTTCATTGTGATTACTGTGGCACAAACTACTCTTTTGACAAGAACGACGTTGACGCTCTGTACGCAGAAGCAGCAGATAAAGGCGACAATACGGTTCATTAATTTACAGCGTACCAAAAACACGTAATTTACCCCACAAAGGTCAGCGCTCAGCTGGCCTTTTTTGTGATCAAAATAGCGCAAACTCCGTAACATCTCGTAATAAAATCACCGCTTAATTTTAATCAATTAATAATGTTCTCGCCCCTAGCGCAAAGGTTTGCGTACAGGATAGACTAGTTAGGCCAATATGTGACGAGACGCTTAAAACCCCAAGATTAATATGGATACTTTTTGAGCTGTATCCCTGTTTCCCCAGAGTCTCGTTGCTAGCATGGTGAGCAGATAACAATAAAAAATTAATACAAAATCCCTACAAAATATCCTACAAGGAGCACCTATGACCGTTATGGAACATACTAAGGCTGCACAAATTGATCTAACTAAGCACGGACTGACTGGCGTTACTGAAGTTCTTCGTAATCCTAGCTACGAGCAGTTATTCGTTGAAGAGACACTGCCAGGTTTGGAAGGCTACGAAAAAGGCGTAGTAACGGAACTAGGCTCTGTTGCGGTTGACACTGGTATCTTTACTGGCCGCTCACCAAAAGATAAGTACATTGTTAAAGATGACACTACACGCGATACCATGTGGTGGTCAGATCAAGGCAAAAATGACAACAAACCGATTACAACTGAAGTATGGGATGAGCTGAAAGAGCTTGTGACAACTCAGCTATCTGGCAAGCGCCTGTTTGTCATTGACGGTTACTGTGGTGCTAACCCTGATACGCGCTTAAGTGTACGTATTATCACTGAAGTAGCGTGGCAAGCGCACTTCGTTAAGAACATGTTCATTCGTCCAACTGACGAAGAGCTAGCAACGTTCGAACCTGATTTCGTGGTAATGAACGGTGCTAAAACAACGAACCCTAACTGGGAAAAGCAGGGTCTAAACTCTGAAAACTTCGTTGCTTTCAACCTAACAGAGCGCGTTCAAATCATCGGTGGTACTTGGTACGGCGGTGAGATGAAGAAAGGCATGTTCGCAATGATGAACTACCTACTTCCTCTGCAAGGCATTGCTTCAATGCACTGTAGTGCTAACGTCGGTGAAGAAGGCGATGTAGCGATATTCTTCGGCCTATCTGGTACCGGTAAAACAACCCTATCAACGGATCCTAAGCGTGAGCTAATCGGTGATGATGAGCACGGTTGGGACGACGATGGCATCTTCAACTTTGAAGGCGGTTGTTACGCGAAGACGATTCGTCTATCTAAAGAAGCGGAACCAGAAATCTACAATGCAATCCGTCGTGATGCACTACTAGAAAACGTAACGGTTCGTGGTGATGGTTCTATCGATTTTGATGACGGTTCTAAAACAGAGAACACTCGTGTTTCTTACCCGATTCACCACATCGACAACATCGTTAAGCCAGTATCAAAAGCCGGTCATGCTCAAAAAGTTATCTTCTTAACAGCGGATGCGTTTGGTGTGCTACCACCAGTATCTAAGCTGACTCCGGAGCAAACTAAGTACCACTTCCTATCTGGCTTCACAGCTAAGCTAGCAGGTACAGAGCGTGGTATTACTGAGCCAACACCAACGTTCTCTGCGGCATTTGGTGCGGCATTCCTAACTCTTCACCCAACTCAGTACGCTGAAGTGCTTGTGAAGCGTATGGAAGCGGCTGGCGCTGAAGCTTACCTAGTGAACACAGGTTGGAATGGCACAGGCAAACGTATCTCTATTCAAGATACTCGTGGCATCATCGACGCTATCCTAGATGGCTCAATCGACCAAGCCGAAACTAAGGTTATCCCGATGTTTAACCTAGAAGTACCGCTAGCGTTGCACGACGTTGATCCTGCTATTCTTGACCCACGCGATACCTACACTGACCCACTACAATGGGAAAGCAAAGCGAAAGATCTAGCGGAACGCTTCATCAATAACTTTGATAAGTACACAGACAACGCTGAAGGTAAGTCACTGGTTGCTGCTGGTCCACAACTCGACTAACCAAAACATCTGCTCGGGGTTAAGCGAAACGCAAACACCCTGTTTTAAAGTAATATTTTGTAGCAAGCCCCTCTTTTGAGGGGCTTTTTTATTGATGCTTGTCCCTTTTTGTTCCACTCTGTTTTGAGACTAATGAAATTTAAGGCTTTCAGGGAATGAAAAAGGTATTCATGGTGCTTGGTATTGTGGTGGCCATCATCGTTGCGACTATCGCAGCGTTGTTATTGAGCCTTCAAACTCAGTACCGAGCTGACGTTGCTAACTTTTTTATCAAGCAGACGATTGAACAACCTGTGCTAATTGAAGATATTGAGTATCAGGCGCCTTATCACATCACTTTAATGGGTATTACCCTGTCGCAAGCCCAACCTGAAAAGCAGCCACCTCTGTACATCGACAAGATCGATATCTGGTTCAGCCCTTACTCTGTAACGGAAACCAAATTGGTGTTGGATTCTGTTTTGATCAGCGGCCTGCAACTGGATACCAATAACCTAAAGATTCTCGATCCCTTGTTTACGCAGCAACATATCAAGCTCCACCAGCTCGCTCTCCATGACTTAGATTATTCAACGCCCGATTTTAATGCGCGTGGCATCGATCTACAGATCTCCGATCCCACTTGGGATAAGCGCAGTTCAATACTGCCCTACGGAAAAACACAACTCACAGCCGCGCAACTCTATTGGCAAGATGAAGCCTTTGACAACTTATTGATTGACCTCGATCTAAAGCCCAATGACAGCACTCTTTATGGCGCTTCATTTGAATGGCGAGGAGCCAAAATTTCTGGGCAAGCTGAACAATATCAGCAAGGTTGGTCGCTGGTGAATGTAACCGCTGACGGCTTAAGGCTCGATCAACAACAAACCCAAAGCCTATTAAGTAAAAATTGGAACGTAGAAGGCATCCAAATAAACCACATCAACAGTTTAGATATCTTGCGTAGCGATGTGGAATGGAAAAATGGCCACTTAGCTGGCTTCGATGCTTCATTAGAAAATGTTCAGTTACCGTTTCAGCTGTGGCAGCAGCAACAAGCCACCTTTTCCCTACAAGCAGAAGGCGTCACCATTGATGATGACTTGTTCGTCGACCCGAGTATCCAACTAAGCCTCCAGCCTGAGCAGATCCTGATTGAGGATTTCTATACCCAATGGCGACAAGGCAGCATCCAAATGAACGGGGTGTTAACACCAAGCTCGGTTGAACTCACGCAACTTGATGTTCAGGGCATAAAATGGATTACTGAAAGCCAAGATGAAAATCTACCGGTCACTCGTTTAATGCCTTGGCTTACACAGCTACAGCAAGCCTCTATTCATCGACTAAACATAGAGCGTAGCCAACTCATCCAACTTGCAAAAAAACCTTACTGGCAGGTTTCAGGGCTTCATGTCGAGGGGCATCAGGTTCAATTGCTGCAAGATAGAAAGCTAGGGTTGTGGCAAGGCAAGTTAATGGCCAGCGCCAATGATGCCAGCTACCAGAATATTCTCAGCGCTCAGCCTGTAGTTGAAATGAATAGCGAACAAGGAAAATGGACACTGACACGTCTGTTTATGCCGCTAAAACATGGCTATGTTGAAGCGAATGCCACTCTCGACTTTAATCAAATAAGTAAACCGTGGAGCCTAGACATCTCTGCCGATGGCTTGCCTATCTCGCCAATATTGCAACAACTGGAATTACCGCTTGATGCAACCGGTTATGGTGAATTCGAACTTCAAGCCGCAGGTTTGTACGGCGATTCGCTGATGCTGGGCTACTCAACCACAGGTCAACTCAAGGGCAGCGTTCGCCAAGGCGTGATGACCTTTAACGACACGCTGTCTGAAACATCCACCGATAACGTGTTTGAGATCCCTGAACTGAACGCGAATTTTGACCGTGGCCGCTTTACTCTCAAACCAATGCACATTATTGGTGCATCGGCAGAAGAGGAAGGTTCGCAAAGGGTTCAAACACTGAATGGTGAGGTCTCGGGCGAGCTCGATTTGCTAGAACAAGAGCAGCACTCGCTCTCCATTACCCTTTCCGACCCATGCCACCAAGTCTCAGGTAAGCTTGACCAAGTTGAATATTCTGAAATTAACGACTGCCAACAAAAAAGCGCCACTCCACAAGAGTAGCGCTTTTAATCAATATCTTACCAAATCAACAGAGTGCTAGGTGTCAGCTATTCGCTCACATTCGAATCCGTTGAAAGTATCTTTTTGTAGTCAGGGATCAGCATATAGGTTCCCGTAAACTCTACCGCTTCCACGTCGCCACTGTGAATGGTTACGTGAATGATGATACGAGCCTTTCTGCCAGAGGCAAGACGATCTAAGTCTCCACTGATCCCATCCAATGAGGTCGAGGCGACTGGGTTTTGTTCTACCGGGTGACGGTAACGAATATTACTGTCCGCCAACACGATATCACCGGTCAGGCCACGCTCTTTCATCAATAACCAAGTCATACCCCAGCCCGTTAAAGTCGCTAGAGTAAAAGCAGAGCCTGCAAACATGGTGTTATGAGGGTTCAAATTGGGATTCAACTGAGCACTACACTCAAACTGATAACCCGTGTATTGGTTAATCTTGATGCCCATCTTGTCACTGATCGGGATCTGGTGTTCCCAGCGCTGCTGAAGCTCGTTACACCAATCAGGTTTACGCAATACGTCAGCCATTGGGTCAAGGTGCTTGACCATCTGCTGGTGACGCACAGGCCCGCGTTGATCGTTAATCTCACCACGACGCTCAAAGTCATTCTTCTCGTAGAATGAAATCGCATCTTCACGTGCATTACACACCAAGCGCTTTGCGCCCTCTTGGCGAGCCAGTGACTCAAGCGCAACAAGAATCAACGAACCCATACCTTTACTGCGGCGAGAATTCTTAACCGCCATGTAGCGGATCTGACCTTCTAGATCAGGGGTGATATAAAGGCGTCCAATCGCCATAGGGCGACCTCGACCATCGACTATCATGCGATGGTGACTCATTGCGTCATATTCATCGCGTTCTGAGCCTACCGGCATTCGCCAAGGCTCACGGAGCATCTGCCAACGAAAATGGTAATACTTGTTCAGTTGATTTTCGGTGGTTGGGGTTATGAGTTTAAACATGCTTATTCCTTTAAGCCTAAACTTGTAGCCAGAATGTCACTGGACCATCATTAACTAACGACACTTTCATGTCGGCTGCAAATCGGCCACGTTCTGTTGGCAATACTGATTCACATTGGTCAGAGAAATAGTTGTAAAGACGCTCTGCATCTTCGGGGTGAGCACCACGAGAAAAACCCGCTCGCGTACCTTTCTTCGTATCGGCAGGCAAAGTGAATTGAGACACCACTAATACCTTACCTTCAACCTGCTTCACATTGAGGTTCATTTTATCGTCCTCATCTCCAAAGACACGATAAGTGGTCACTCGTTCCATCAAACGTTTGGCTTTGGCTTCGTCATCACCTTTTTCTACGCCTAACAGAACCAATAAGCCTTGCTCAATCTCACCCACTACTTCGCCATCAACACGGACGGCAGCTTCACTTACTCTCTGGATCAGTGCTATCACTGTTGTTTCCTTGCTCTGTAATTTTGTCGTTATCCGTTGAGTGTACCATTTCTTGCGGGTCACTCCACTGTTCGTGCTCACCAAGGGCAGCGGTCACCTCTGCACCCACCAGCACGATCAACCAACACAAATATACCCAGACAAAAAGAATCGGAATCGCCGCTAATGCGCCATAAATCAACTGGTAAGAAGGGAATTGTGTAATGTAGGCTGCAAAGCCTTTCTTACTAAGTTCGAACAACAGAGCCGCAACCAGAGAGCCCGCAGCCGCATGAGAAAAGTGTATCTTTTTGTTGGGAACCAACAGGTACAAGCCGAAGAACGCAAAGAAGGAGAGAATCAAAGGGAGTTTGCGAATCACGGTATTAAAAGCGCCAGAGACAACTTCGTTTTGTAGCAGGCTTAAGGATGTCACATAGGAGGTGGCAGCAATGCTCGCACCAACCAAAATAGGCCCAAGCGTCAGCACCATCCAGTACATAGAGAAAGACAACACCGCACGTCGCTTCTCATTAACACGCCAGATGTAGTTAAGGTTCTTATCGATATTGGAGATCAGCATCAGTGCTGCAATGAACAAGAACACACTACCCACCGCCGTCATCTTACCGGTGTTGGCAACGAACTCGAGCAAGGCACCGTGCACCGCATCCCCTGACGCTGGAACAAAGTTGGTAATAACGAAGTTTTGAATCACGATACCGACATCAGCAAAGATGGAGAATGACGACAAGATCGAGAGCAGAACCGTCAACATCGGGACGATCGAAAGCAAGGTAATGTACGCCAAATAGCCCGCATTCACGTTGACTCTATCGTGCGTCATTCGCGCCAAAAGATAGCGAGAAAACTGAATACTGAGTGTGGCGCCCTTTTTTATCTTCAACTTGTAACTCCCTTGTAACTCGTTCATAGTCCTAATTAATATTCCGTTGTATTAATCACAGTAAGTAAATGTTCAAAAATAGCGTAGGAAAAAGGCTTGAGAACAAGGCAGATTTTTTTGATAAGTAGTTATTCTACAATCAAAAATTCTAACGCTGTTATCGAGCATTTTAACAAGCTAGGTTGAGCAGTTATTTACTACGATTGATATTATTTAACTATAGGAAACTAGGATGCCTTATTTAATAGTTATAGTCCTCTCTATTTTTACTCTTACTGGATGCCAGTCAGCTTATTACTCCGCAATGGAGCAAGTGGGTTACCACAAGCGTGACATTATGGTCGACAGAGTAGAAGACGCGAAAGAGTCGCAGCAGGATGCTCAGGAAGAGTTTACCAGCGCACTTGAAGCCTTAAGTAGCCTGACTAACTTCAGTGGTGGCGACCTTGAAGACATGTACAACAAGATCAATGACAAATACCAAGACAGCGAGAAAGCGGCTCAAAATGTCAGTGACCGCATTGCTGCGATTGAAGATGTGTCCGATGCGCTGTTTGAAGAGTGGCAAGGTGAGTTAGATCTCTACACCAGCGATTCACTGCGTCGTTCAAGTGAGAAGAAGCTGCGTGAAACCAAATCGTCTTACCAGACCATGCTTTCAGCGATGAAACGGGCTGAGAAGAAAATGGATCCGGTACTCAACACTCTTCGCGACAACACGCTTTATCTCAAGCATAACCTCAATGCGAGTGCCGTTGGTTCGTTGCAGGGCGAGTTTATGAGCTTAGAAAAAGACATCGCTTACGCGATAGAACAGATGAATGCGGCGATAGCAGAATCGGATAAATTCTTAGCTCAACTGAACCAGAAGTAGATCTACAGAGAAACAACACGATGCAGCCAATCATTATTACTGGCGGTCCCGGAGCCGGAAAAACAACGCTGATTAATGCCTTGGCTGACATGGGTTACCCGACCTTCGCGGAATCTTCTCGACAGTTAATTGAACAGCAGAGTCAACTGGCCGATGGTATCCTACCTTGGTTAGACCTTCCGGGCTTTGCTCGCCTGTGTCTGACCGTCATGAGCGAGCAAAAGGAACAGGCTAACCAGCATCCGATTGCGTTTCTCGATCGTGCTATCCCAGATATCTGCGGTTACTTAGCTCAGGCGAACCTCGATATTGATGAGAACTACCGAGAAGCGAGTAAAGGCTATCACTCTCAAGCCCTATTCTGCCGCCCTGAAGCTTCTATCTATGTTCAAGATGAAGTGCGCCCCTACCCGTTTGAAGAAGCATTAGAGATTCACCACGCGTTAGTTAGAATCTATCAAGAGCTTGGCTATGAGATTGTCGAGGTTCCATTTATGTCAGTCGAAAAACGGGTTCTATTTGTTAAAAGCCACTTAGGTATCAAAAGCTAGCTCCCCAACTCGGTCGTCCCTCCCTATTGAGGATCACGAATACTTGAACGCTCTTCGTATCTCGCATCTCGTTTACTCGAATCTAAACAAACCACCGTCATTCCCTACAGCGAGGAACGAGCGTGATAGGGAATCTCTTATATGCCGTAAAAGAAAGATTCCAGATATCTCGTCCCTCGATTCTGGAATGACGACTCGATGAGTAGAAATGGATGAAAGAGAACAGGTATCGAAGATCTCACCTTCTTAGTATCTGGCTATATCCAATCTAAACACGCTCTTCGAATCTCGCATCTCGTTAACTCGAATCTAAACAAACCCACAGTCATTCCCTACAGCGAGGAACGAGCGTGATAGGGAATCTCTTGGACGCCTTAAAAGAAAGATTACAGATATTTCGTCCCTCGATTCTTGAATGACGACTCGATGCATAGATATGGAACATGCTCTTCGTATCTCGCATCTCGTTTACCCGTATCTATGCTAACGCCACATAAAACAAAAGCCCCGAGCAGCTAGGCTACTCGGGGCTTTCTTATCTACTTAGCTAGAAGCTAGTCAGCTGGCAATTAAGCCTTAGCTGGACGTGCTGCACGCTTACGTTCGTTCTCAGTAAGAAGTTTCTTACGGATACGTACGTTTAGTGGCGTTACTTCTACTAATTCATCTTCATCGATAAACTCAAGAGCTTGCTCTAGAGTGTGCTTGATCGGTGGAGAAAGAACTTGTGCTTCATCAGTACCAGATGCACGAACGTTCGTTAGTTGCTTACCTTTCAGACAGTTTACTGTCAGGTCGTTTGAACGGTTGTGAATACCAATTACTTGACCTTCATAAACTTCATCAGCGTGCTCTGTGAATAGACGACCACGAGCTTGAAGGAAGAATAGAGCGTAAGTAAGAGCTTTACCCGTTGCGTTCGAAATTAGAACACCGTTGTTACGTTGACCAATGATACCGCCTTTGTAAGGACCGTAGTGATCGAACGAGTGGTAAATAAGACCAGAACCAGACGTCATTGTAAGGAATTCAGTTTGGAAACCGATAAGACCACGAGAAGGCATCATGAAGTCCATGCGAACACGGCCTTTACCATCTGGTGCCATATCTGTTAGCTCACCCTTACGTAGACCGATGCTTTCCATGATCGCACCTTGGTGCTCTTCAACTACATCGATAGTAACCGTTTCGAACGGTTCCATTTTCTGACCATCTTCTTCTTTGATGATTACTTCTGGACGAGATACTGCTAGCTCGAAACCTTCACGACGCATGTTTTCGATCAGGATAGAAAGGTGAAGCTCACCACGGCCTGATACGCGGAAACGGTCTGGACTTTCAGTTTCTTCAACACGTAGTGCAACGTTATGAACCAATTCTTTTTCAAGACGCTCAAGGATGTTACGTGAAGTTACAAACTTACCTTCTTTACCCGCGAACGGAGAAGTGTTTACTTGGAAAGTCATTGTTACTGTTGGTTCATCAACAGATAGAGGTTCCATTGCTTCAACATTGTTTACGTCACAGATAGTGTCTGAAATTTTCAGCTCACCAAGACCAGTGATTGCAATGATGTCGCCAGCGTTAGCTTGTTCTACTTCGTGACGCTCAAGACCTAGGTAACCAAGTACAGTACCTACTTTACCGTTACGTTTCTTGCCTTCAGCATTCACGATAGTTACTTGTTGGTTTGGCTTAACCGAACCACGAGTAACACGAGCAACACCGATAACACCTACGTAAGAGCTGTAATCAAGTTGCGAAATTTGCATTTGTAGAGGACCGTCAAGGTCAACTGCAGGAGCGTCTACTGTATCAACAACAGCTTGGAACAGTGGTTCCATGTCTGTGCCAACTTCGCCTTCTTCCATTGTTGCCCAACCGTTTAGAGCTGAAGCGTAAACAACAGTAAAGTCTAGTTGCTCATCAGTAGCACCTAGGTTGTCGAAAAGGTCGAATACTTGATCCATAACCCAATCAGGACGAGCACCAGGACGGTCAATCTTGTTGATAACAACGATTGGTTTAAGGCCGTGTGCGAATGCTTTTTGCGTTACGAAACGAGTTTGAGGCATTGGGCCGTCAACTGCATCTACGATCAGAAGAACTGAATCAACCATAGACATGATACGCTCAACTTCACCGCCGAAGTCCGCGTGTCCCGGAGTATCTACGATGTTGATGCGGTAATCATTCCAGTTGATTGCTGTGTTCTTAGCAAGGATTGTAATGCCACGCTCTTTTTCGATGTCATTCGAATCCATGACACGCTCTTCAGCTTCACCACGAGACTCAAGAGTGCCTGACTGTTGTAGCAGTTTATCAACCAAAGTCGTTTTACCGTGGTCAACGTGCGCGATGATCGCGATATTTCTTAACTTATCAATCTGTGGAGTAGACATGGATTCTCGATTCACTCATAAAAGGTAGCCGTCAATTATCTCAATTGTTTGGATAATAACCGCTAGCTTGATTTAAAAAACGGTCAATAATATACCAGATTTTAGAAAAAAACCCAGAAATATGTGATCTGAACCAAGGCTTTTTTCTCTATTAGCGATTCATATTCGCTTAACATCGATTCAATACAGTATAGAACAGCTAAATTCGTACGATTTTTAAAATCATTGCACGCTAACTTCGAGCCAAATCTACCCCGAAAAAGAAAAGTGGATTGACAACGTACTCAATTCGTTGCTGAATGGTATTCGTTTGTGATTCATCATATTGGTGCACACCAAGCACATTGCACCAATACAGTGCGCACAGAGATCATTTTGGTGCAAAACTCGAATGTAAACGCAAACAAAAACAACTAAGCAATTGAAATTAATGGAATAATTTTTTTGGCACGCTTTTGGCAATAGACAAACCAGCATCGATTAATGCACATACAGACATTAATCAATGCTGGTTTCAACCGAATCGAGCTAATACCGAATTAATAACACTGGAGGTTATCCAAGATGTCAGTAGAAAATGTACTATCCCTGATCCAAGAGAACGAAGTTAAATTTATCGACTTACGTTTTACTGATACAAAAGGTAAAGAGCAGCATATCTCTATTCCTTCTCACCAAGTTGACGCTGACTTCTTTGAAGAAGGTAAAATGTTCGACGGCTCTTCAGTAGCAGGTTGGAAAGGCATTAACGAATCTGACATGGTAATGATGCCTGACGCATCATCTGCAGTTCTTGACCCATTCACAGAAGACGCAACGCTAAACATCCGTTGTGACATTCTTGAGCCTGCAACAATGCAAGGCTACGACCGTGACCCTCGCTCAATCGCTAAACGCTCTGAAGAATACCTACGCTCTACTGGTATCGCAGATACAGTTCTAGTCGGTCCTGAGCCAGAATTCTTCCTATTTGATGATGTTAAATTCTCAAATGACATGTCTGGTTCTTTCTTCAAGATTGATGACGTAGAAGCAGCTTGGAACACAGGTTCTGACATCGAAGGCGGTAACAAAGGTCACCGTCCTGGCGTTAAAGGCGGTTACTTCCCAGTAGCTCCTGTAGATTCTTCTCAAGACATCCGTTCTGCAATGTGTCTAGTAATGGAAGAGATGGGCCTAGTTGTTGAAGCTCACCACCACGAAGTAGCAACTGCGGGTCAAAACGAAATCGCAACTCGCTTCAACACGCTAACAACAAAAGCTGATGAGACTCAAATCTACAAGTACGTTGTACACAACGTTGCTCACGCATTTGGTAAAACAGCGACATTCATGCCTAAGCCACTAGTTGGTGATAACGGTTCTGGTATGCACGTTCACCAATCTCTAGCAAAAGACGGCGTTAACCTGTTTGCTGGTGATAAGTACGGCGGCCTATCTGAAATGGCGCTTTACTACATCGGTGGTGTAATCAAACACGCTCGTGCAATCAACGCATTTGCTAACCCATCAACAAACTCGTACAAGCGTCTTGTACCTGGTTTTGAAGCTCCGGTAATGCTTGCTTACTCAGCACGTAACCGTTCTGCTTCTATCCGTATCCCAGTAGTACCAAGCCCGAAAGCACGTCGTATCGAGCTACGTTTTGGTGACCCAGCAGCGAACCCATATCTATGCTACTCAGCAATGCTGATGGCTGGCCTTGACGGTATCAAGAACAAGATCCACCCAGGCGAAGCTATGGATAAAGATCTATACGACCTTCCAGCAGAAGAAGCGGCTGAAATCCCAACAGTTGCTGAATCTCTAGAAGTAGCGCTTAAAGCTCTAGACGCCGATCGTGAGTTCCTAACAGCTGGCGGCGTATTCTCTGACGATTTCATTGATTCTTACATCACACTGAAATCTGACGATGTACAACGCGTGAACATGGCGACACACCCACTTGAGTTTGAACTGTACTACTCAGTTTAATTTTTAGTCGGTCTTCTTACTGCAATAAGTAAGAAACTCTAGAAAAATATTAGGCTCGCCTCGCAGGTGGGCCTTTTTTCTATTCTCCCTACCTCCCCTTCCTCGTACCATATCTTAAACAAAAGCCCTCAGAGGCTGTTGCTATAAACACAATAAAATCAATAACAAAACCAACGCCAAACGTGAAAACACCTTACGGTGGAAAGAGGCTAACGATATGAAAAACATACTGTTCCTAATCGGGTTAACAGCCGCATTCTCGTGCTCTGCTCAAACGGTATATACCTGGGTGGATGAAGATGGCGTACTCCACTTTAGTGATACCCCTACAGATCAAGGCGCTAAATCACTTCGCCTGCCTGATGTACAAGCATCAGCGCCAGCCCCTAAATTTGAGGCCTCAACGCCTGTTGACACTGCAGCTACATCTAAAACGGCAACGCCAGCCCAAAATCAGCGAGAAACAAAAACTGCGGAACGCGAGGCACCAGCTCAGCTAACACTTACTATGCTGACTCCCATACATGATCAAACCATCCGCAACAACCGTGGCTTAATCCCCATTCAGATCGAACTCAACCGAAAATTAGGTATTGGTGAGCAGTTGCAATTAATGCTCGATGGTCGTCGTTATGGTGCTCCGCAAACCCAGCCAACTTGGGAATTGAAAGGCATCGATCGAGGCACTCACACCATTGCAATTCAAGCACATAGAAGCGGCAAGCTTATTGCATCTACTAGTCCAGTCACCGTGTATTTACATCGAGCGACGCTCAAGTAGGCCAATGTGTTAAAAGAGACTGAATTTCCTCTACTTTTCACCTAATCGAAGCAGCTTTCAGCGACTCTAATGAATTATCTTTAGCTTCTGGTTGATATGCGCCATACTTGAACTTAGCTACGCACCAATTTGGTGCAGTGAGAAAAACACCAGTTCAAGGACGAAATAGTGAATCGATCAGCCCAAAGCGACAGCATAGATACACATCATCTTTCCAACGCCATTCTCGACAATATGGTGACCGCGACCTTGATGCTCGATGAGCAATTGTTCGTGCGATACGCCAACCCTGCGGCTGAACAACTCTTCTCTCAAAGCGCGAGACGCATCGTCGATCACCCACTAAGCCAGTTGATTCAACATGCTTCCCTCGACTTAGCGCTTCTCACTCAGCCTCTACAAAGTGGCCAAAGCATTACTGACAGCGACGTTACCTTTGTCGTCGACAACCGTCCACTGATGTTAGAAGTCACCGTAAGCCCTATTTCATGGCAGCGTGAAACCTTGCTATTAGTAGAGATGCGCAAGATAGACCAACAAAGACGACTCAGCCAAGAGCTTAACCAACACGCACAACAACAAGCGGCGAAGCTACTGGTGCGCGGGTTAGCTCATGAAATCAAAAACCCATTAGGTGGTTTAAGAGGAGCGGCGCAGCTGCTTGGAAAAATGTTGCCAGATCAGTCTCTTAATGAATACACGCAGATCATTATTGAACAAGCCGATCGCTTGAGAGCCTTGGTAGACCGTCTTCTTGGTCCACAAAAACCAGGCAAAAAAACCGAAGAGAACCTTCATCAAATTTTAGAAAAAGTTCGACAGCTAGTTGAGCTTGAAGCGGGCTCAACACTCGCCATCGAAAGAGATTACGACCCTAGCCTGCCAGCGATAGTGATGGACTCTGCTCAAGTTGAACAAGCCATGCTCAATATCGTGAGTAACGCTGCACAGATTTTGAAGGCGCAAGAGTCCGGTAAAATCACCATCCGCACCAGAACGGTGCATCAGGCCAATATCCATGGCAAGCGACACAAACTCGCTGCTCGCATTGAGATCAGCGATAACGGTCCGGGTATCCCGGATGAGTTAAAAGATACCCTCTTTTACCCAATGGTGAGTGGGCGCGAAGGTGGCACTGGTTTAGGGCTATCGATATCTCAAAACCTGATCGATCAGCACAACGGAAAAATAGACGTTGAAAGCTGGCCAGGTAACACCACATTCACGATTTATTTGCCGATATAAGCGAAGCCTTGATTCCCACTGGAAACAACGTTTCATCGGCAACAACGAATACCGAACAATAAAAACAACAATGATTATCACAATAGATTTGGCTGCAAAGGAATTGAATTATGAGTAAGGGATACGTTTGGGTCGTCGATGACGACAGTTCTATACGCTGGGTCGTAGAAAAGACGCTGTCATCTGCGGATATTAAGTGTGAAACATTTGCTGACGCAGAGAGCGTGCTGCTGGCGCTTGAACGCGAAACGCCAGACGTCTTGGTGTCGGACATTCGCATGCCCGGCATTGACGGGATTGAGCTGTTGCATCAAGTTCACCAGCGTTCTCCTGACCTGCCAGTGATCATCATGACCGCGCACTCTGATCTTGATGCTGCGGTGAATGCTTATCAGAAAGGGGCTTTTGAGTATTTGCCGAAGCCGTTTGATATCGATGAGACGCTGACTTTGGTAGAACGAGCAATCGCACACAGTCAAGAACAGAAGCGTGAACAAGCCAGCGAAGTGATCGAAGAGACCAACGCACCCGAAATCATCGGCGAAGCGCCCGCGATGCAAGAAGTTTTCCGCGCCATTGGTCGTTTGTCTCGTTCGTCTATTTCTGTTCTCATTAATGGTGAGTCCGGTACGGGTAAAGAGTTAGTCGCGCACGCCTTACATCGCCACAGCCCAAGAGCAAAGAAGCCATTCATTGCCCTCAACATGGCGGCTATCCCTAAAGACTTGATCGAATCAGAGCTATTTGGCCACGAGAAAGGCGCCTTTACCGGAGCCAACAGTGTTCGCCAAGGACGCTTTGAACAAGCCAACGGCGGCACCCTGTTTTTGGATGAGATCGGGGATATGCCACTCGATATTCAAACCCGCTTGCTACGTGTCTTGTCGGATGGCCAATTTTATCGAGTGGGCGGTCACTCTGCGGTGAAGGTTGATGTACGTATTGTTGCGGCAACCCACCAAGATTTAGAGCGACTGGTGCATGAAGGGGGTTTCCGTGAAGACCTTTTCCATCGACTGAATGTGATTCGAATCCATATTCCTGCGCTGCGTGAACGTAAGCAAGATATTGAGAAACTGACTCATCACTTCTTAGCCTCTGCCGCCGAAGAGCTCGGTGTAGAAGTAAAAACACTGCACCCAGAGACGATCCTAAAACTCAATCAACTGAATTGGCCAGGTAACGTGCGTCAACTGGAAAATATTTGTCGTTGGCTCACTGTGATGGCCAGCGGTAGCGAAATATTACCTTCAGATCTACCTCCTGAGTTATTGGAGGAGAAAGTAGTGACCACTTCAGGCTCTGGTGATAACTGGCAGCAACTGCTGGCTAATTGGGCAAAGTGTGCGCTTGATTCAGGAGAAAAGGAGCTGCTGACTTATGCTCTGCCAGAGTTTGAACGTATACTGCTAGAGGCTGCACTCAACCATACCAATGGTCACAAACAAGATGCTGCCAAGGTTTTAGGCTGGGGAAGAAACACCCTAACCCGTAAACTCAAAGAACTGTACTGACCTGATATGACTTTCGATGCAGCTACTTTTTAACCCAAAAAGGGTCGCTTGGTTTGAATAGTGTCGGTACAATTAAGGTATGCCATTCACTAAAGTTGTAGCTAAAGATGTCTTTGAAAACACAAATTACATTGAGAACCGCGGTGGTTCTCCCATTCGTGATGATTTTTCTGTTCACTATGGGCGTAATGGTTTTCACTCAAAAACAAAGCTACAAAGAGATGGTGAGTGATATTAGTGCACGTCAGCTAGCATCACTCACTGACAATGTTCATAAAAGCCTATCCGAATTTTTAGAAAAGCCGTTTCACGCTAACCTCTCACTAAGCCACAACATTGGCTATCACCACCTTTACCAAGCTGGCAATCTCAGCAAGGTTCAAGATTACATTCTTTATAAGTTTTCCGATCACTTCACGGCAGTTCCGCAACTTGATGTGATTGGTTTTGGTTCTGAAGACGGTAATTATGTGGGTTTTCGTAAAGAAGCAAACGATGGCTATACCCTGATGGTGCAGGATGACCGCACTCAAGATCAGTTGGTTATCTACCGTGGCAGCAAGATAAGTGAAGACATTCGTTCTGTGATTTCAGGGTATGATCCGAGAGTACGTCCTTGGTATACGCCGGTTGTGAACCAGAAAAAAGCCGCGTGGTCGCCCATTTACGCCAATGCCGATGAACGCCAAGAGATCACCTTATCAGCCCTTGCGCCAATTTATGATGACAACGAATTTAAAGCGGTCATTGTCAGTGATATCAAGATCAATACCTTCAACGCGTTCTTGAGAGATCTGAAAAATAATACCGATGCCTCTGTCTACATCATCGACAACCAACAACGTTTAGTTGCTCACTCAGAAGGTGGCAGTGTCGTGTCTTGGGGAACTGGAAAGACCCACAAGGGTCAACGCCTCCTCGCAACAGAAAGCGCTAACCCCGTCATACGAGAGAGTGCCAGCTACGTTGACCAATTCCATTTGATTGAAAACATGAGCGTTCAACGTTTCAGCTTTAATCTCGACGGACAACGCTACTTCAACCAGCTCACACCTTTTGAAGATGAGCATGGCATCACTTGGTTTATTGGCATGTCGATCCCAGAGTCCAACCTGCTCGGTGAACTACCAGAAAACCAAAGAAACAGCTGGCTACTTGGACTCGCGCTCAGCTGTATTGGCATCATCGCTGGGCTGATTGCCTTTAACCGCGTAATTCGACCGATCACCTCAACCGCCGACGCAGCAAAACGCCTAGCCAATGGCGATTGGAATAGCAGCATGCCAAAACCGGGGAATATCTACGAAACCAGCATGCTAGTGGCAGCATTCAATGAGATGGCCAACAACTTAAAGGCCTCTTTCCAGCAATTACAGTCTCAACTGACCTATGACTCACTAACCAAATTGTATAGCCGAGAAGGCTTTATTGATGCCGCCCAAAAAAGCACCGAAACAAAGGAAGGAACGCTTTATTTGGTTGGTATCGATCGTTTCCGCGACATCAATGACAGTCTAGGCCATTACAATGGCGACCAACTGCTGATCATCGCAGCCGCTCGATTGCGTGGCATCCTGCCAACGGAGTACTTGCTGGCTCGTACTGGTGGCGATGAATTCGCGATTTACGCACCCAATGTAACTCAAGACGATGAAGTTCAGCTGCTTGCTAACCGACTACTCCAAACCTTTGCTTCGCCATTTTCCATGGAATCAGAAAGCGTGGTGATTAAGGTCTCCATTGGTGTCGTTCACGTTTCAAATGACCAAGACATTACTCTATGGCTTCGCAACAGCAGTATTGCACTGAGCAATGCCAAGCAGGATAAAGCGCGTGTCAGCATCTACAGTCCAGAAATGGGCAATGCCTCTAGGCACCGAACCAAGATGCTAGCCCGCCTCAACAAAGCGATCGAACTGCAACAATTCGAACCCTTTTATCAACCTATTATCGACCTAGAGTCAGGTTCAACAATTGGCGCTGAAGCCCTAGCCCGCTGGATCACTGATGAAGGCATTATCTCACCATTGGAATTCATTCCACTCGCGGAAGAGACAGGGCTCATCTACGACATTGGTCAGCAAATTCTGCATAAGTCTTGTCGAGATACTGCCATCGCGATCGAATCAGGGAAATGGAGCGAAGACTTCTCTATTCACGTTAACTTGTCTGTCGACCAACTGAGTGAAAGCGGATTCATTGACTTGGTTAAAAACACGCTGCGTGATACCAAGTTACCCGCCCAAAACCTGACGTTGGAGATCACGGAGTCGCGAATCGTCGACAACGACCCGACCATCATCGATAACATGCTGACACTCAAAGTACTGGGGATTTCGATTGCGATTGATGACTTTGGCACCGGTTATTCATCGCTTGCCTACCTGCAGAAGCTGCCATTTGATTGCCTTAAAATTGATCGAAGCTTCGTGTGTAAGCTCGAACAAGAAAGCTTAGACAGCTCAATCGTTGCGGCTATCGTCAACATAACCAAAGGTTTTAAGGTGAACTTGGTTGCGGAAGGTGTGGAAACTCAGCAGCAGGCTGACTTGCTCAAACAGCTGCAATGCCCGCTCGCACAAGGCTTCTTATACAGCCGGCCGGTCCCGTTTGATCAGTGGCCAACCGACCTCATCAATATTCAAAAGAATGCTGAGGCTAAACAAGATACCAAGGACAAATAAAGCACCAAAGAGAAGGTCACCTAGTCAGGTAGGCCTTCTAAGGGTAGCAAGACACAGATACAAAAATGCCAGCACGATGCTGGCATTTTTTATGTTTCTATTCTCAATCGAGCGATTAGATCACGCGAGAGAACTGCTGTTGGCGAGCCTTAGCACGTAGGTATTTATCGAAACACATACAGATATTACGAATCAACAAGCGACCACGTAGAGTCACGCGGATTTCTTTGTCGTCGACTTCAACCAACTCATCGTTAACGAAGGTTTGCAGTAGCCCTAAATCTTCTTTGAAGTAACGATTAAAGTTAACCGAGAACTCAGATTCAATCATGGTTTTATCAAGCTTGAAGTTACAGATAAGCTGCTTGATCACTTCACGACGTAGAAGGTCGTCACTGTCTAGAGCAACACCTTTCCAAAGCGCGTGGCGAAGGTCATTCACTTGAGCGTAATACTTCTTCAGCTCTTTCTGGTTCTGTGCATAGGCATCACCGACCATTGAGATAGCTGAAACACCAAAGCCCACTAAGTCAGCTTCACCTTGGGTCGTGTAGCCTTGGAAGTTACGATGCAGAATACCTTCACGCTGTGCAACGGCTAGCTCGTCTTCTGGTAAAGCAAAGTGATCCATACCAATGAACTGGTAGCCCGCGCCCGTTAAAGTCTCAATGGTATCTTGTAGGATAGCCATCTTCTCTTTCGGCTCAGGTAAGTCTTCATCTTTAATCTTACGCTGCGCAGCAAACAGTTGCGGCATGTGCGCGTAGTTAAACACCGATAAACGACCCGGTTTCATCTCTAGCACTTGCTTCAATGTTTCAGCAAATAACGCTTGAGTCTGCTTTGGTAGACCGTAGATCAAGTCTAGGTTGGTTGAACGGAAACCCAGCTCTTTGGCACGCTGAACCATCGCGATGATGAACTCTTCATCTTGCTCACGGTTAACCAGCTTTTGTACTTCTTTGTTGAAGTCTTGAACACCAATACTCAGGCGGTTAAAACCTTCGCTACGCAGGTGATCAAGGACATCTAATTCAATTTCACGTGGGTCAACTTCGATACTGATTTCAGCATCAGCCGTAAAGTTAAACTCGTCACGTAGGATCAGCATCAAACGGGTAATTTGAGCTTTAGTTAAGAATGTTGGCGTACCACCACCGAAGTGAAGTTGAGTCACTTCGCGGCCATTCAGTAAAGAAGCACGCTGACGAATCTCATGTTCGATCACATCCAAGTACTCATCGGCTTTATGCGAGTGACGAGTAATGACCTTGTTACAACCACAGTAGTAACAAAGCTTGTGACAGAATGGGATATGTACGTAAAGAGAGAGAGGACGCTCTGGGTACTGAGTACACGCCATGTCGTAATCAGCGACGGTAAACGCTTCATGAAACTCCAACGCAGTTGGGTATGACGTGTAACGAGGTCCCGAATAGTTATACTTGTTTAAGATTTCTTGATCCCAAACGATTTGCTGATTCGTTGTTACTGGCTTGCTCGACATAGCGGTAATTCCAATTTAGATCCGCGAGAACCTAAGGTCTCTCAAATCATTTTACATACATTAAAATATAGACGGGTTATTTTGCCACACGACTTGTAAGGACGTTTCAAGACAAAATCTTTTTTTCAGATAAAAACTCAGAACTGCTAGCTTGATCACTAACAATGCACCGAAATAAAAAGGTGCAAAAGGTAAGAAGGCCCATTTAACACTATCTATAAAGATAAGGTGTATTAAGAACAATGCGTCTCAAAAACACCATGTATTAAACAAGCCTCTATATTAAAAGTCTCAGTGACTAGATCATCTGAATATTGATTTGATTGTTGAGAGGCTTAACCTTCTCCTGCAACCTTTTCAAATCTTCGATAACCGCATCATTCAAGCGAGTCTCCGCCTTGTGGCGTGTGAGATTCTGCTGCATGCGTTCTTTCTTGGTCAGTTTCTGCCTTCCGTCTCCGCGCGCCATATCTTTAACGATATGGTACAGCTCAGAAAGAGCAGGATATTCAGAATCAAAATCGACACGCTCATCACCCTGAACGTTATCCATAATGATACACACTCGGATACTGATCTCAGGTAAATCACACTGGCCTTGAATACCCGCTAAACACAAGGTATTTACGTTGTCGTAAATCGTTGCGTTACGTTTTTCAATGGCAAGTGCTTGATGCTGCTTTTGCAACTCCGTCTGCTTCTTCACTTGAAGTAGAAGGTAACCTGCATAAGAGCCCAAGCCGAGAATGATAATTCCACCAGCAATTGCTAATAAGGTTACATTCATTTCGTCTTAACCTTTAAAGCTGTCTAAATCGATATCTTCGAATTGAGACAACAAGTCTTCGTCAGAGCTTGCTTTCTTCTTCTTAGCGACAACAGGAGCTTCTTCGAAGATCTCTTCTTCATCGTCTTCTGGCTCTAGCAGACCTAGACGGCCCATTAGGTGTTCGATACGATCAAGTTTCTCATCAACGAACTTCTGTAGACCAGCACCTAGGTTTTCACCATTTTCGATACGATCTAACAATGTGTTCAGTTGAGCATCATTCTCAAGCATCTCTAACTCTTGTTCGTTAGATAGCTTACGCTCTTGTTTCGTCGGCTTCTTAGCAGGCTCAACAATCAGCGGAATTTTTTTCTTGCTGCCTAAACGAGGGTCACGATCTTGTGCAGCTTTACGCTGTCTCGCTTCGCTACCATCTGAGTGACGGCTGCCAGATTTAAGACCTTTGCGCTTTTTAACACGCTTGCGTTCACGACCTTCAACATCAGATTCACTACGGTTTCTTGTTACCATAGGTTCAGGAGCGCCAAGTGCTCCCGGCTTTCTTGATTTCTTACTACGACCCATTACTGCACTTTCCTCAGTAAAATTACATCACTTCCAAAAAATTCTAGTTCGAGCTTATCCCGCTCGGCCAAAAACTGGAATGTTTGACGACTAAAGAAGACGACATGTGTCGGGTCATTCTTATAGTGCCAACCAGCAAACGCATCTACGTCTATTACTAGCTTAGTCATAAGACCAATCCAGCCCTTGGGTTTAACTAAATTCAACCATTGCTGCCACACT
The DNA here is from genome assembly GCF_002875945.1 of Vibrio lentus. GTDB lineage: Bacteria > Pseudomonadota > Gammaproteobacteria > Enterobacterales > Vibrionaceae > Vibrio > Vibrio apostichopi. The sequence continues at coordinate 53,357 of NZ_MCZK01000160.1, read as the reverse complement.
TTGTCTGGGTGATAAAGGTGCTCTATCACTTCGGTAGCAGTCATAAAGTCATACGTTTTCTCCAACACAGAAGTCTCTGGATGGTAATAAATATCGTACAACTCCATGGTGTGTCCGGCTTCTTCTAACATAATAGATAGCGTAGGGCCTGGGCCACAACCAAAATCCAACCCTTGTGAGTTAGATGAAATTTTGTCTGTTAAGGGATCCGCGATGCGAGATAAAAAGCGGCGGTAGCCCGCATCACTAGGATCGTTCTCATGGAGATCATAGTGTGCTTTTTCTTCTTTTGCTTCTAACCTTTGTTCAGGTTTAACAAATACCAGTTCACATTGCTGACATTGTAGATACGCTCTACGTTTGTCTTCAAAATAGTGATTCACGCCTTGGTGATGGCATAAGGGACAAGTATACATAGCACATCCTTAAACAGGGATGCGAAACATACCAGAAACTGCGTTTATAGTGGAGGGGTATTGGGTGTTTTTTCATCAAATCAATAAAAAAAGCGATAGGAAAACCTATCGCTCTCTAAATCTGCCTATATCGGCCAAAATTTGCATACTCAACTTGGTACACAAATCTCCATTTGTTATTGGTGCTTTCCATGCCAAATTTATTTGTTGTTCATCGTCCTGATGAGTTTTGGCTATCCTTTTCTAACACCTTGTTGCTGGGCTGTCCTAGCCTGATCCGTTTCTGTCTATACCGTTAGACTAGATGACCATCCATATCTAAGTCAGCTCCTAGCTGATGGCGGTTACTTTACCGTGTTACAAAAAGACTACAAGAGTGCGACTTCACACTTTCGTACACAAATCGATCACACATTGATAAATTAGACATGAGATAAAAACGCATAAATAAAATCAATACAAAAGAAAACGCCCCAACCATTGCTGATTGGGGCGTCTCTTCAATTTTGCTCGAACGTACATTTCGTTGTTCTGGCTAAGAACAAGAAACCGACATATTAGTGTAAACCACCAACGTACTTCGATAAGGTATCAATATCTGCGTCTGTTAACTTTTTAGCTACATCACGCATCATCGCATTCATGTCGTTATTACGGCTACCATCGCGGAATTTCTCAAGTTGAGCCTTGATGTAATCTGCGTGTTGGCCTGAAATCTTAGGGAAACCAGAAAGCTCGGTACCGTTACCACGTGGACCGTGACAAGCAATACATGCCGTTACGCCACGTTCTGCGTTACCCGCGGTATAAAGAACCTTACCTTCATCTACAACATTTTCAGGTGTAGAGTTGTTCGAGATAGGTAGAGATGCGTAGTATGCCGCTAGGTCAGCCATATCTTCTTCAGATAAAGGCATCGCCATTGCACCCATTACAGGTTCATAACGACCTTGCTTACCACCACTCGTCATACCTAGCTTAAGCTCTTTAAGTTGCTTCTCTAGATACTTCTCATGTTGACCAGCCAGTTTAGGGTACTGCGTGATCAGACTGTTGCCGTCAGCACCGTGGCAGGCAACACATGTTTGTGATTTGGCTTTACCAGCTTCAATACTACCTTGAGCCCATACTGAGCAGCTGGCTAAAAGACTCAAAATTAGCGCTAATTTCTTCATGACATTCCATTATAATTATCAAGCTTCCAGTACCACTCTATGTTGCCACTCATGGTACAATAGGCGACCTTATGCCGAGCACGGTTATTTTACACAAATTCACAAAAAAGTAATCAATCGACTACACAAAGTCGAGATGGAGTTAACAGTGAGCGTAAAAATTCATTATCAAAACACGCATTTCATTACCAGTGCACCTGATATTCGTCACTTACCAGAAGACGAAGGGATCGAAATTGCGTTTGCAGGACGCTCCAATGCTGGTAAATCTAGCGCACTAAACCGCGTTACGAACCAAAAAAGCTTGGCGAAAACCAGTAAAACCCCAGGTCGAACTCAGCTAATTAACCTATTTAAGGTTACCGACGGCTGTCATATTGTTGATTTGCCTGGATATGGCTTCGCTCAAGTACCGCTTGAGATGAAGAAAAAATGGCAGAAGTCGCTAGGTGAATACCTACAACGACGCGAAAGCCTAAAAGGTTTAGTGGTATTGATGGATATCCGTCACCCAATGAAGGACCTTGACCAACAAATGATCTACTGGGCTATCGATAGCCGCATCCCAGTACAGGTTTTGTTAACAAAAGCAGACAAACTGAAGAGTGGCGCGCGTAAAGCACAGCTACTGAAAATCCGTAACGATGCGAAATCTTTCGGTGGTGATGTTGCGGTTGATGTCTTCTCTTCAATGAAGGGCATCGGCGTTGACCAACTGCGTGCCAAGATGGATGAGTGGTTTGCTCCGGTATTTGCCGATCACATCATTGATGAGTTAGCTGACGAAGAGCAAAACGACTCAGAGTAGTTCCTCTATATAGAGCTTTATCTATAATTAGAGGTTAAAGCACCGACAACCCGTGATTTAGCCTTATCAATACCCTGCCTTTTATAGGTGGGGTATTTTTTTACCCACAAATTAGTGAGTTAAACCTAGATCTTGGGCGTTAAAGACAATATTAATCAGTTAGAAGAGAGAGAAGTGAACCATACTAAAAGACAACCTTTGACAAACAAAACAGTGAGAAAGGAATACTCATGTGGAAAAAGCCCTTGGCGACCATCACGCTTATATTAATCTCATTTTCCGGAGCAACGTCTGAAGCGGAACAGCCCAAAACCGAGGCCGCTCTGGTCAATGTTGATATGACCTTAGATCTCGACGGCATGGAGAAGTACGCTCAGGAGGCAAGTGAATCTCTCGAGGTGATATCGCAATCGTTGCAAGCCATCGTCAACAACCCCAACCTCAGCGATGACCAGCAGCAAGCATTGAATCAAACCGTTGAGAGCATTAATAAGCTCGCCAGTTCAACCAAAACATCCCTCAACCAACTGCCGCAAGCCTTAGACAATTCTCGAATCGCCTTTAAGAAAACCAGTCAATTACTGCTAGATGACATCCAAACTAAAATCATTATTGCGTTGGCGGCGGTGATCGCGGTCATTGTTATCGCGTTGACCGCTATCTATCTACTTATCCTTAAACCCATGCAGCAAACCTTGGTGAAAGCGACCCATAACATCTCTTCCATGGCGCACTCAATACAGATCACAGCCGAAGCACTGAAATTCAGTACCGAAAAACAACAAGAAATCATGGATTACATTGAGCATTCACCCACTCAATGTACTGATAAATAAGACGTAAATGATCAATGCATTATGAGTAACTTGTAAAATAAAAGTTATTTCCAACAATAAAACAATCCACTTAGAGACGGATTTAAATTACCAATTGCTGATCAAATTCCAGATTTAAGACAAATCCAGTGATAGAGAGAAGGTTTCGAGAAGAATAGAAAAGGTACTAAAAAGAAGCCGATTAACGAGGGAATTATAGGTTGGAAATATTTTTCTTTCGCACAAGAAAAAACGCCCCAGCCAAATGCTGGCTGGGGCGGCTGAATCAGCCTAATCCAATAACGTGAAACAAAAGGTCTGAAAGATAGAACATCTTACCTCTGTACCCTACGAGATTTAATGTACAACAATTGCTCAGAAATGAAAACATTTTTTGTAGTTTTTTTTCATGAATGTTTTATTAAAACACCTAAACCCTTTCTACAACTCAACTTTATTCGAGGCAAAAAAAAGCCAGTGTTTGTGCACTGGCTCATACTAATTTAGTCAATAAGGTCGAAAACTGATTAGTGGGCTTGATCCCAGTTGTCACCGTGGCCTGCTTCCGCGACTAACGGTACTTCTAGATCAGCGGCTGACTCCATCAATTGTTGTACTTTACTTTCAATTTCGGCTAAAGCTGACTCTTGAACTTCAAATACCAATTCATCGTGTACTTGCATCAATAGCTTCACACGACCATCGCCTTCGGCTTGAATCCACTCATCCACTAACAACATCGCTTTCTTGATGATGTCCGCCGCCGTACCTTGCATTGGCGCATTGATCGCCGCACGCTCAGCGGCTTTACGACGCATGCCATTACGAGATTGGATTTCAGGAAGATGCAAACGACGACCGTAAATGGTTTCAACGAAGCCTTGCTCTGAAGCAGCGCTGCGAGTGTCTTCCATGTACTGCATAACGCCAGGGTAGCGTTCGAAGTAAGTATCCATGTAGTGCTGCGCTTCACCACGAGGAATACCCAGCTGCTTAGCCAAACCAAAGGCACTCATGCCGTAGATAAGACCAAAGTTAACAGCCTTAGCACGACGACGTTGTTCAGTGGTCACACTCTCAATATCAACGCCAATGATCTCAGCAGCGGTTGCCGCGTGGATATCTTTGCCTTGTTGGAATGCTTCCAGTAATGCTTTATCACCGGATAGGTGCGCCATGATACGCAATTCAATTTGAGAGTAATCGACCGCTAGGATCTTCCAACCATGTTGTGCAACGAATGCTTGGCGGATACGACGACCTTCTTCATTACGAATTGGGATGTTCTGTAGGTTTGGATCGGTCGAAGACAAACGGCCCGTCGCGGTCACGGCTTGATGGTAAGACGTATGAACACGACCTGTTTCAGCGTTGATCATCTTCGGCAGCTTATCAGTGTAAGTCGACTTCAGTTTCGCTAGGCCACGATACTCAATGATCAGCTTAGGCAATGGGTAGTCCAACGCTAGCTCTTGCAACACTTCTTCGTTGGTCGAAGCGGCACCAGAAGGCGTTTTCTTGATAACAGGCAGACCCATCTTTTCGAACAAGATCGCTTGCAGCTGTTTTGGCGAGTTCATGTTGAACTCTTGCTCTGCAATCTCGTAAGCTTTTTGTTCTAGCTCATCAAGACGAACCGCAATCTCTTGCGATTGAGCTCCCAACAACATGTCGTCGATGAATACACCGGTGCGCTCAATGCGAGACATCACAGGAATCAGCGGCACCTCGATCTCTTCATAGATCGATTTTAGCTTTTCATCTTTCTCGATGTTTTCCATCAGGCGGTTATGAAGACGTAAAGTCACGTCAGCATCTTCCGCAGCATATGGAGAAGCTTCACCTAGCTCAATCTGGTTGAAAGTCAGTTGCTTCTTACCTTTACCTGCAATTTGCTCAAATGAGATGCAGCTGTGTTGTAGGAAACGCAGCGCTAGGCTGTCCATGTCATGCTTGCCACCTACGCTATTGAAAACGTATGACGCCAACATGGTATCGAACTTAATGCCTTTCATCTCGATACCGTAGCGCGCTAACACACTCATATCGTACTTCAGGTTTTGACCCACTTTTGCTTGTGCGTCATCTTCTAGAATCGGTTTCAGCTGCTCAAGCACCCAATCACGATCCAACTGTTGTGGTGCGTCTAAGTAATCATGAGCGACAGGCACGTAAGCGGCTACGCCTTCTTCCGTTGCGAATGATAGACCCACAAGGTTAGCGACCATGTAATCTAGGCTGTCAGTCTCGGTATCAAAGGCAAACACGTCTGCGGCTTTGAGCTTCTCTAGCCAAACATTGAATGACGCTTCATCTAGAATCGTTTCGTAGTTGCTACGGTCAATCGTCACTGCAGAGGTATTCATTTCTACGGTAGAGGTGGTTGATGCCGTGCTGCTGCGTACCGAGCCAGATTTCTCATCAGCTTCAACTACGCCACTGCCACCTTCAAGTAGCTCGTTCAGCCAAGATTTGAAGACCAATTGGCCATATAGCTTAATGAGTTCATCAGTATTTGGTTGTGCTTTAACAAGAGACTCTGGCGTGTCTTCTAATTCAACATCGAGTTTAATCGTCGCAAGTTCGTAAGACATGTCAGCATTGGCTTTATTATCAGCCAGCTTCTTAGCCATCGTCTTCGAACCACGGAAACCAAGCGCCGCAATATCATCAAGGTTTTGATACAGCTTTTCGATGCTACCAATACCTTGCAGTAATGCCGTTGCTGTCTTATCACCCACACCCGGAACACCTGGGATGTTATCGACTTTATCGCCCATTAGAGCAAGGTAATCGATGATCAACTCAGGTGGGATACCAAACTTCTCGATGACGCCTTCACGATCCATCACGACATTAGTCATGGTATTGATCAAAGTAACGTTCTCATCAACCAGTTGGGCCATATCTTTATCGCCAGTACTGATAAGAACAGGCATGCCCATCGCGGAAGCTTGAGAAGCCAGCGTACCAATCACGTCATCGGCTTCTACGCCAGGGATAGAGATAAGCGGTAGACCCATTGCACGAATTACGTTGTGCAGCGGCTCGATCTGACAACGAAGATCATCAGGCATTGGTGGACGGTTTGCTTTGTACTCTGGGTACATATCATCACGGAACGTTTTCCCTTTCGCATCAAAAATAACCGCAATACGATCAGAAGCAAATTGACGCATCATGCTGCGCAGCATGTTAACCACGCCATAAACAGCATTGGTTGGGATATCACCATTACTCATGGTGCCAGGGTAAGCATGGAACGCGCGATATAGGTAAGAAGAGCCATCGATCAGGATCAATGGATTATCAGGAATACGAGCCATAATGTTTGTGTATCCAGTAAGTACAGAAATAATCTGTTAAGGATGCCACGTCTGCTAATTGGATTCTACGTTGTCGATCCTTATCCGTTGACTCGATTGTGTTCGTTGTAATCAATTTATTGTTATTTTTTGTTCCGCGACAAGGCCCATCTGTGGATAACTCTGTTTATATTATTTATCCACCCTGTTGAGAACTCGACTAAGCCAAGCAAAAAACAGATATAAATACATGAAAATAAAGAACTAATTTACAGATCGAACATATGATCAACGATCTTTTCTCGATCTTGGATTGTGGAAAAGAATGCTGATGGCGTTTTATTCATAAAAATACGTGCCACTAAATATGCATCTTGTTGAAATTGAGATATAAAAAAAGCGACACCCGAAGATGTCGCCTAGCAAAAACCGGTAAAGCTATTCAAATTGAATATCACAGCTTTACCTAAAAGCTATAAATTACACTGGAAGCAATGTGAGCAATGTCGTGTCAAAAAGAACTTAGTACAAGTTCGCGAGAATTCTGTTGGGTAGCCAAGTAGATACTTGAGTACTTAACATCCTTGTGAACATTTCCTCATTCCCTAAGACGAAGTTAATAATAATGATTCTCATTTAATAGTCAACACTTAAATGATAATAAATCTCATTTAATTTATAAACCGTTAACAACAGTGCTCAAATTTGCTTCAAAAAATGAATTCTATGGGCATTAATGTCTTCTTTTTCTTCTAATTTTTCAATTAGGTAACCGTTTCTCAATAACAAACGCAGCATGGCTGGAAACTGATTACGAGATTTAACTTTCAGCTGTTGATAGCCCTGTTGCTTCGCCCACAGTTCTTGAACATCAAGTTGCGCTTGCGCCACACCCTTGTTTCTTGCCAATGATGAAACACCGCCAAACCAGCTATAAAATGTGTTTTCATCCAATTCATAACCGATCTTAAAGCCCAGTAACACACCGGCTTCTTCAGAAACGAGGATCAGGCTTGTTTTACCCGCTAATCGCTCCGATAAAGACGCTACACTCTCTTTTTTGGCAAACTCGGGAATCTGTTCAACAACAGAAACCACCTCTTCTAATGAGCCTTCACGCACAATGACAGACATATTGTTTCATCCTCATAAAACAAAAGGGCTGGCACAACGGCCAACCCTTTGGTGATCATATGGTTTGCTTGTTCGTACTTACTTACCTTGCAGGTGCTCAGCAGCTTGTGCGTTATCTTCAGCAAGCCACTCTGCGACATCTTTAGCGAAGTACGTCAGGATGCCATCAGCACCAGCACGCTTAAAGCACAACAGTGATTCCATTACGGTTTCGCGCTCTTTCAGCCAACCATTTTGGATCGCAGCTTTATGCATCGCATATTCGCCAGACACTTGGTAAGCAAAAGTCGGCGCTTGCAGCTCATGCTTAACACGGCGCACGATGTCTAGGTAAGGCATGCCTGGCTTAACCATCACCATATCCGCACCTTCATTAAGATCCATGGCCACTTCGTGAATCGCTTCATCGCTGTTTGCCGGGTCCATCTGGTAGTTCTTCTTGTTACCACCTTTCAGGTTCGAAGCACTGCCGACCGCATCACGGAACGGACCGTAGTAACACGATGCGTATTTCGCAGAGTAAGCCATGATTTGGGTATGAATATGACCCGCTTCTTCTAGGGCTTCACGGATCTTACCAATACGACCGTCCATCATATCTGATGGTGCAACGACATCTGCGCCCGCTTCAGCATGAGACAGAGCCTGCTTGATCAAGACTTCAGTCGTCTCGTCATTCATCACATAGCCATCTTCATCGATGATGCCGTCTTGGCCATGAGTGGTGAATGGGTCGAGTGCTACATCAGTAATAACGCCCATGTTTGGCACGTGTTCTTTGAGTAAGCGTACTGCACGCTGCACTAAACCTTCAGAGTTATGAGCTTCAGCGGCACATAAGCTTTTCGCATCTTGGTTCACTACCGGAAACAGAGCAATCGCAGGAACACCCAATTTTGACAGGTAATCCGCTTCCTCAAGCATAAGGTCGATAGACAGACGCTCAACACCTAGCATTGACTCTACAGGCTCACGGCGCTCTTTACCCATCAAGATAAACATTGGGTAGATTAGGTCATCTACAGACAATTGATTTTCTGCCATTAAGCGACGGCTAAAGTCATGTTTACGCATACGACGCATACGACGACCTGGGAATTGACCTTGAATTGAAACAGACACTAGATTCTCCTTGCCTAGTCTAAACACCAAAATGCTTAGATATGAAAAGTGCTAAATACTGGCAAAAGCATATCACTGATGGCTCAGGACGCTAGCAGTAAAGCGAAAAACCCATTCAAAAAAAGGGAGAAATGGCAAAAAATGACCTTCTCCTCACACTGCCGTATACTCATGACAACTCAGTACAGACCGCTTTCAGGACAAAATAATGATCGACACCCATGCCCATATTTACGCGAGTGAATTCGACGAAGACCGCGAACAGGTGGTGCAGCGCGCACTTGCCCAAGGTATTGATACGATTCTATTACCTAACATCGATTTAGAATCTATCGAACCCATGTTAGCGACGGAAGCACAATTCCCTGAGGTGTGTCGTTCAATGATGGGCTTACACCCTTGCTATGTCGATGCGAATATCGAGCAGACCCTGAAAACCATTCAAGCTTGGTTTGATAAGCATGATTTTATCGCCGTGGGTGAGATAGGTATCGACCTGTACTGGGACAAAACCTTTAAGGCCGAACAAGAGATGGCGTTTGTGACTCAACTGCAGTGGGCAAAAGATCTAGACCTACCTGTCGTGATCCACACGCGTGATTCTATTGAAGAGACACTTGCCCTGCTTCGCCAAGAACAAGATGGCAGCTTACGTGGTGTGTTCCATTGTTTTGGCAGCAGCTTAGAGGAAGCTCAAGCGATCAACGCGCTCGGCTTTCACTTAGGTTTAGGTGGCGTATCGACCTTTAAGAATTCAGGGATGGATAAGGTGATTCCACATCTGGATATGAATTACGTCATTCTCGAAACAGACTGCCCTTATTTAGCGCCAGCGCCAAATCGAGGTAAACGTAATGAGCCCGCGTACACAGAATTGGTCGCAAAACGCATCGCTGAGCTGCGTGGAATTACCCTTGAAGAAGTCGAAACCATAACCACCACCAATGCTAAGTCATTGTTTAATTTATGATAAAACTATTAATAACTTGATTTTATGAATTTATAGCCTATTTATTTGTTAAAACAAAGTGATGTGTATACTATCAACCACCTGCATATGGAGGTAGTTGATTATGTGTGACCACTCACAACACTTACAACGTCAACATCGAACCCTATGGCATAAAATATTAGGGATTAAAGAGCTCTATATATGTCAGAACTGTGGCTATCAGTTAAAGATTCGATAAACAGACATAATAAAAAAGCGGCCCAAGGCCGCTTTTTTATTATGTGATTTTTGCTGAAAGACTCTAACGCTTGTGCTCTGACAGCACTTTGCGAATTAAGATTCAGTTTCTTCCTCTTCATCGGCATCTGGTTTGCGCACATAGAAACGCGCGAAGAACAGGCCAATCTCAAACAGAATACACATTGGAATCGCCAACAGTGTCTGCGAGATCATATCTGGCGGCGTTAGCATCATGCCGACAATAAACGCACCCACAACAATGTAAGGACGTTTCTCTGCCAGTTCTTTGGGTGTCGTTGCACCCGTCCAACATAGCAAGATAATCGCAACTGGCACTTCAAAGGCAATACCAAAGGCAAAGAACAGCGCGAGTACAAAATCAAGGTAACTCGATATGTCGGTCGCGAACTCTACTCCTCCTAATGATATGGCGGTAAAAAAGCCAAATACCAACGGGAATACAATGAAGTAAGCGAACGCCACACCACAGTAAAACAGCAATGAACTTGAAGCCAATAACGGCATGATCAAGCGCTTCTCATGCTTGTATAAACCCGGAGCGACAAAAGCCCACACCTGATACAAAATGAACGGAACCGCGAGGAATATAGACGCGATCAAGGTCAGTTTTAAAGGTGTGAAAAATGGCGAAGCAACATCGGTTGCGATCATCGTCGCGCCTTCAGGTAAGCGATCTACCAAAGGTGCAGAAACGAACTCATAAATATCATTAGCGAAATAAATTAGCCCAACAAACACCACCAGAACCGCAACAATCGCACGTAGTAAGCGATTACGCAGTTCTAGAAGATGGCTAATTAAAGGCTGTGTCTGCTCAGTCGAAGACATGTCAAACCTCTTAAACAGGAAGATCGAAAAGGAGCCGCGCACCTATCTATCCAGTTGAATTGGTATCCACTTGAATAGATATCGACTTGAATAGCTATCGACTTAAACATCGAACGACTCAAGTATCCGGCGACTCCTCCTTGCGAGACTATTCGGCTTTCTTATCTGACGGTGCTGAAGCTTCGCTGTTAACCTGAATGGTTTCAGATTCAACAGTTTCCGTGACACTAGGTTTAGTCTCACTTGGCTTATCAGACTCAGGCTTAGCATACGGACGTTGAACTTCAGCAGCGGCCTGCTTGAGTTCATCGACTGACGCTTTTAGGTCTGGAGATAAATCTTCCATACCCATTTTTTCCGCCTTGCGTAGGTTTTCTTGCAGTTCTTGCACCTTAAGCTCATGAGAAAGTTCATCTTTCACACTATTTGCCATGCTTTTCGCTTGCCCAACAAACTTGGAGATACTGCGAATTGCAACGGGCAAACGCTCAGGCCCTAAAACCACTAACCCAACGACAGATATTAATACCAGTTCCCAAAAACCGATATCAAACACGATTTACGCCTGCTCTTTGTCTTTCTTTGTTTCAGCAGTTGTTTCAGCGCTAGCTTCTTTCTTCTGCTGTTCAATATTCTTTGGTTCAAAGTCTGCATCTTTCTTATCTGCAGGCTTATCTTCATCGCTCATTGCTTTTTTGAAGCCTTTAACCGCTGAACCTAAGTCACCGCCCATGCCGCGCAGCTTCTTCGTTCCGAATAGCAAAATTACAATTACAGCAATGATTAGAAGTTGCCAAATACTGATACCACCCATTGTCATTGTCCTCGGGTCTGTCTACACATAAAAAATATTAAGGAAGTCTACTGTCTAACGACGGTAAGCTCGCCAACTTAGCAGCCAAAATGTGACACCTGCGATGCCACAGCCCATAGATAGCTGCTCATAAGGGCTTGAAACTAATATTGCGGAGCATACGACTAAAGTTGCTCCAACGCCAAACAAAAACTTTCCAGTTGCTTGCTGACGCTTACTATCTCTATAGCCTTGATAAAGCTGATCCATTCTGTGGTTCATCGCTTTACCTTGGCGCAAGCTGTCATAAAGTAACTCTGGCAGCTCTGGCAGTTTCTCTGCCCAGAATGGCGCACGCTCTTTTACTGCGTTAATCACAGCTTGCGGCCCCACCTGATTCATCATCCAGGTTTCAAGGAAAGGTTTAGCCGTTGCCCACAAATCAAGTTGCGGATACAACTGGCGGCCTAGGCCTTCCACATACAACAAGGTCTTCTGCAGAAGCACCAACTGAGGTTGAACCTCCATGTTGAAACGTCTTGCTGTATTAAATAAGTTTAGCAACACATGGCCAAATGAGATCTCGCCAAGTGGTTTTGCAAAAATCGGCTCACACACCATACGAATCGCGAATTCGAAATCGTTGACGTTGGTGTCATGTGGAACCCAACCCGAATCCACGTGAAGCTCGGCGACCTTACGGTAATCTCGATTAAAGAAAGCCAGCAGGTTTTCGGCTAAATAACGCTTATCTTCGCTGTTAAGCGTGCCGACAATGCCACAATCCAAACCAATCCACTGCGGGTTATCTGGATTTTCTGGGTTAACGAATACGTTGCCTGGGTGCATGTCTGCATGGAAAAAGCTGTCGCGGAACACTTGGGTGAAGAATACCGTCACACCACGTTCAGCCAGCAATTTCATGTTAGTGCCGTTGGCGTTCAGCGTTTCAATATCTGAAACTTGAATACCATAAATTCGCTCTGACACCATTAAGGTTTCACTGCTTAAATCAGGGATAACCTCTGGCACATACAGTTCTTCGCTGCCTTCAAAATTACGTCGTAGTTGAATCGCATTCGCTGCCTCGCGGCGCAGGTCTAGTTCATCAAGTAACGTTTTCTCGTACTCGTGAACCACCTCAACAGGTTTCAAACGACGTGCTTCAGGAAGCGACTTAGCGACTATACGCGCCATTCGGTGCATCAGTTTTAGATCTGCATCAATCACCGGGCGAATATCAGGGCGAATTACCTTCAGAACAATCTCACGACCACTCTCTTTGAGTTTCGCAGTATGCACCTGAGCGATAGAAGCTGAAGCCAGTGGTTCGATATCAAAGTCGGTAAACCAGTTATCTAGGCTGCCACCGAGGGCTTTTTCCATATCTCGCTTAGCCAATTGACCATCAAATGGCGCCACTTGGTCTTGCAGTAGCGCCAGCTGATCAGCGATATGAGGAGGAAATAGGTCGCGACGCGTTGACATCATCTGACCAAACTTAATCCAAACAGGCCCTAATTCTTGCAACGCTAAACGCAAGCGGTGGCCTAATTCTTTATCTTGATGCTTATTCTTGAGCCAAAACAGAGACTTTCGCGCCAACAAAGGGGCTTTGGTCAACTGGTGCTCAGGCATCAATTCATCAAGGCCGTATTCCAACTGTACCTTGATAATATGATAAAGACGTTTCAGTTCTGTTGGGGTCATGCTTTCTCCAACAGAGCGTTCAATTTAGCTTCAAGACGTGCAGCTGAGCTTTTCACGTCATCAACCTGATCGCAAAAATGTGCCACTTCTAATGGCGCAGGTGCAACCTTCCACTCTTCAGTTAATACCTGAGCGAGGTGGTTTTGATGCTTAGTCGCTTGCTTAGCCACAAGGCCGCCGACATTCTTAACGCCTTGTACCAAGGTATGCGCAACTACATCACCAGTCACACGCGATAGCCACTCTTCCAAGTCAGGCTTGCAGTCTGTCATTAGCTGAGCAAATTTCTGAGCCAGCTGAATATCACCTTCTAAGATCAGCTTATCTTGCTTGATCAGTTTGGTGATGTTCGATTGCTCACGCAATTCTGGCAGTACCGATAAATTCAAAGATAGGTAGCAATCAGGCTGCCCTTCGTAGTCAGACAACACATCGATTTGTTGGCTAAAAACGAAAGTGAGAGTTTTATTCAGCTCTTTCAAATTAACTTGAATGATCTGCCCCTTTAAACGAGACAAACGACGAACCAAAGCTGGATCATCGTTCACGAAAGTATTTAAAGAGGTTTCAATAACTGCGGTGACCAATGGATCAAATGGCATGACTGTCCTTACCTTTGAAAACGGATAAGCGTTAACCTATCCGTTCTATCTTTATTCTTATTTTTTAGCACACTCTACGAGCCTGCTACCAAGTTCGACTAGAACTTGTAACCGCGGTGCAGCGCAACAATGCCGCCCGTTAGGTTGAAGTATTTAGTATTTTCAAAACCCGCTTCTTGCATCATGCCTTCCAAGGTTTCTTGGTTAGGGTGCATACGGATTGATTCTGCAAGGTAACGATAGCTGTCTGCATCGTTAGCAATCAGCTCACCCATTTTTGGCAATAGGTGGAAAGAGTATGCATCGTAAACCTTTGATAGTGGCTCAAGCACTGGCTTAGAAAACTCAAGAACCAACAGACGACCACCCGGCTTAAGCACGCGGTACATTGAACGCAGCGCTTGGTCTTTATCGGTTACGTTACGCAGACAGAAGCTGATGGTAATGCAATCAAAGTAGTTGTCTGGGAATGGCAGCTCTTCAGCATTAGCTTGCACGTAATGTACATTGCCAACAATACCGCTATCACGCAGTTTATCGCGGCCAACATTAAGCATTGAGTTGTTGATATCAGCAAGAACCACGTGGCCTTTTTCACCAACGATGCGCGAGAATTTCGCAGTCAGGTCACCAGTACCACCACCAAGATCTAGGATACGTTGACCCGGGCGAACGCCACTGCAATCAATCGTAAATCGCTTCCACAAGCGGTGAACACCACCCGACATTAAGTCATTCATGATGTCGTATTTAGCGGCTACAGAGTGAAATACCTCTGCTACTTTCGCGACTTTCTGGTCTTTCGCGACTGTTTCGAAACCAAAGTGTGTGGTTTCTGACTCTACTGCTGAATTTGTCTGCACGCTTGTGTCCATAATGCTGTTATCTACCATGGTAAGTTCTCGTCGACAGTACACTCTCTATTTAGAGGCGCTGCGGCCGATTAGTTTACTTTATCCTCAGCGGGTTGTCTTTCTACTAAGGAGGCATTTTCTGAAAAAGCCTCATTTTGAGCGATTTCCGCCAAGCCAACCGAGATAGGTTTCTTCACCTCAACACCCAATTGCTTGAAGCTTTCTGCCTGACGAATCACGTTACCACGCCCAGTCACCAGCTTATTCATGGCACCTTGGTAGCTTTGGTTGGCTCTGTCTAATGAGCTACCCAGACCTTCCATATCATCAACAAACAAGCGCAGCTTGTCGTAAAGTTTGCTCGCGCGCTCTGCAATGATTTGTGCATTCTGGTTCTGTCTTTCGTTACGCCACAGGTTATCAATGGTACGCAGTGCCACCAGCAAGGTCGTAGGGCTGACCAAGATAATGTTTTGTTCCATCGCGTCTTTGACCAAGCTAGGGTCAGCTTGAATCGCGACTTGAAACGCGGGTTCTACCGGAATAAACATCAATACATAATCAAGGCTCTGTATACCTTTGAGCTGATGATAATCCTTCTGACTCAAGCCTTTAATATGCGCGCGCAGTGAAGCCAAATGATCACGCAGTGCTGCGTCGCGTTGTTGATCGGTTTCAGCGTTGAAATAGCGCTCAAATGCCACCAAAGCCATTTTCGAATCGACCACTACCTGCTTATCTTGTGGTAAATGGACTATCACATCTGGTTGGTAACGCTTGCCGGCATCGTTTTGCAGGTTCACCTGAGTTTGATATTCATGGCCTTCTCGTAAGCCAGAGTCCGCCAATACACGAGCTAGCACCACTTCGCCCCAATTGCCTTGTTGTTTGTTGTCACCCTTTAACGCCTGAGTCAGGTTAACCGCTTCACGCGTCATGCTCTCATTGAGACGCTGCAGGTTTTTAAGCTCATGAACTAAGGTGTGACGCTCTTTGGCTTCTTGACTGAAGCTGTCATTGACCTGCTTCTTAAAGCCCTCTAACTGTTCTCGCAGCGGCGACAACAAACCTTCGAGACTCTGTTTGTTCTGCTGATCAACCTTGGCGGTTTTGCTCTCAAACAGTTGATTCGCTAACAGTTCAAACTGCTGCTTCAATCGGGACTCAGCCTGCTCTAACAGCTGCAGTTTCTCACTGTTGGCGAGATTTTCTTGGTCGTGCCTAGCTTCTTGCTCGCGCAGCTCGGCTTCTAACTCAGACTTATGCTCCTTAAGAACATTAATATCATCGGCATACTGCTGACGCTCTTGCTTCACGGCTTCAAAATAACGCAGCTTCTCCATCGCAGCCATCACCTTGCCATGTGCCTGCTTAAGTTCAAATGCCGCTTTGTCTCGATCATCATCCAACTCATTGAGCTCTTGTTGCGCCTCTGCAAGTGAAGATTTGAGCTGAGATTGTTGTGACTCATGCAGCAAACGGTCGGACTCTAGTTGCTGTTCAAGAAGTCGCTGCTGAAAAGAGAACTTCTGTTTGATCCACCAGCCCACCACTCCGCCGCTGACGAGCGCGCCGGAAATAGCAGCAATAAGCGTTGCCTGATGTTCGATAATCCATTGCATGATAATGATTTAGCCTAATTGGAGATAACTCATTAAATGGTATTTTGATACTGGATAAATGTCCAGTTTGCCGTATTAAAATTCGACAGATAGACTAGGCGCTCCGTATTCTGTCCCATCAAATTAGAATGAGTTGCTATGAACGAACGTCGTGCCTTGGGCTTTGGCCTTGCTGCGGTATTGCTGTGGTCAACAGTCGCTACTGCTTTTAAGCTGACCCTTGCTGAGTTTTCACCGATTCAAATGCTGACCATCGCCAGCATTGTGTCGTCGATTGCGCTGATCGCCGTTTGCGCGTTTCAAGGTAAGCTCTCTCAACTGAGTACCACGTTTCTTTCAAACCCTTGGTATTACTTACTGCTTGGTTTGGTGAATCCTCTAGCCTATTACCTGATTCTATTCAAAGCCTACGACCTACTGCCCGCTTCTCAAGCACAAGCCATCAACTACAGCTGGGCGATCACGCTGACTCTTATGGCGGCGGTGTTTCTAGGACAAAAGATTCGTAAACAAGATTGGGTGGCGTGTACCTTCAGCTATGCAGGTGTGGTAGTTATTGCCACCAAAGGTGATGTGTTAGGCATGCAGTTCGATAGCCCACTCGGTGTGGCCTTGGCTCTGCTTTCAACGCTACTGTGGGCGGGCTACTGGATTCTCAATACCAAAAATAAAGCAGACCCTGTGGTGGGTGTATTACTTGGGTTCTTAGTGGCACTGCCATTCGCGATTGGTTTAACCATTTACGAAGGCGAGAGTTTTAGCCAAATCACAGCGAAAGGTTGGATGGCCGTGACTTATGTCGGCCTGTTCGAGATGGGCATTACCTTTGTCTTGTGGCTATCAGCACTCAAGTTAACCAACAATACGGCACGCATCAGCAACCTAATTTTCGCCTCACCGTTTATCTCGCTAATGCTACTTTCAACCATTATTGGCGAAGAGATTCACCCGGCAACACTGTTTGGCTTGATGCTGATTATTGCTGGCCTTGTTATCCAGCAGATCAAATGGGGCAAGAAGAAAAACAACCTTAGCCCAGAAAGTTAATACCCAGAAAGATTAGGATTATCGCACTACGCGACTTCCAATATTATCAACGATAACAAGCTTTAAAGACAAAAATGGCGAGTCATATGACTCGCCATTTTTATATAAATTGAAACCTAATCGGTAAGCAAAAAGCTTAAACCCACTGACCTGCTGCGAAGCCTGAGCTCCAGCACCATTGGAAATTATAGCCACCTAACCAACCTGTTACGTCCATGACTTCACCGATGAAGTAGAGGCCAGCGACCGTCTTACATTCCATGGTTTTTGAAGATAGGTGATTGGTGTCCACACCGCCCAGAGTCACTTCGGCAGTTCGATAGCCTTCAGTACCGTTGGGTGCGATTTTCCAGTTCTCTAGATGCTCTACAATTGCATTTAGCTGCTTTTCGTTGAACTGTTTGAGTGGCTTGTCTTCAAGCTCTTTACGGTCAATCAACACCTCAACGAAACGCTTTGGTAATGCTTTCGCTAAGGTATTTTTCAGACTTTGATTTGGGTGTTTCTCGCGAGAATTTTCAAGTAGCTCGGCAACGTCTACTTCTGGCACTAGATTAATAGAAACCGATTGACCCGCTTTCCAGAATGAAGAGATTTGCAGTACCGAAGGACCAGATAGGCCGCGGTGAGTAAACAGCAACGCTTCTTTGAATAAAGTGCCGTCTTGCGCAGTGATCTCCGCAGGGATCGCGATTCCAGAAAGCTCAGCAAAGGCTTCTTTGTCTTCTTTATGCAGAGTAAATGGCACCAAACCTGCGGTTGTTGGCACCACAGATAAACCAAACTGCTCTGCCACTTTATAACCAAATGGCGTCGCGCCCAGTTTTGGCATTGAAAGGCCACCGGTTGCAATCACCAATGAATCACACTCAACTTCATCGGTATTGATATGCATTTTGAAACCAGCGTCTGTTTTCTCAATCGAATGAACATCACAACGGTAACGCTCTTCAACCTTTGCTTGCTTGCACTCTGCTAGCAGCATGGTAACGATATCTTTTGAGTTGTGGTCATTCACACAGAACAGTTGTCCGTGATCGCGTTCTTCAAATTCAATACCGTGCTTGCTCACCATCGAGATAAAATCCCAGTTGGTGTATTGAGAAAGTGCTGATTTTACAAAGTGACTGTTATTACAAAGAAAGTTATTGGCACTAACATCATAGTTAGTAAAGTTACAGCGACCGCCACCAGCAATAAGGATTTTTCTGCCCGGTTTTTTTGCATGATCTACGACGAGCACTCGTCGTCCGCGCTTGCCTGCTTCTGCTGCACACATCAAGCCAGCTGCACCTGCGCCAATTACGATTACGTCAAATTTTTCACTCATTGCGGTTCTGCTTTCTTCACTTTTGCATCACGAAGCACGCCTTGTGCCCATAACGCCACCAATAAAAAAGGATGTGCATAACAGCACATCCTTACTAATTGCTCGCTATTCTAACGGCAATTTTCAACTTTGCAATTGATGTTCATTCGTGCAAATTCCTGTCAGCCCCCACAACCTAAAGTGGATGGCTGATTCAACGAATTGAGATCTAGTTAATCAATCAATTCATCTGGAATTTAAACGATGAATGAAGACAGCAACGTTACACCCAACAGAGCAGAAGAGAGTATAAATAACTGTCTTACACGATCGCACTTCGACGTAAAAACTTCGTCGTGATGATGGTGGTACTCTTTGCTTTTGATGTAACTAAACAGGCGAACCTGCTTGGTCATATTGCCATGAGTTGTGAAGAATCCGCCTCCGTCTACTTGTTGATAAAGTAGAGGATGTGCTTCTCGCATAATATAAATGAGTGTTCTTAGCGCCGTAAAATAACGCGCCCAGTTCAAACATGTCACAACCATTAGTGCAAATAGAATAGTGTCGCCGCTGATCATCCTTTCCTCCCTACATCTTCAAGGGAAGACTCAAAAGAAAAAGATAATCAGTGTCTTTTTCTTACAGCCTAAACTGCAGGAGCTTCCATAATTGAAGATGAACCATCTTTTGCCAATTGCGCTAGGTCTTTATCAATAAAGAACAGTGCTTTACCGTCTTCACCAACGAGCTCTAGCTTATCCAATACACCTTTAAACAACTTCTCTTCTTCGTGTTGCTCTGCAACGTACCATTGCAGGAAGTTAAAGGTTGAGTAATCTTGTGATGTGAAAGCAACGTGAGCCAGTTTGTTGATTTTTTCAGTGATCATTTGCTCATGTTCGTATGTTTCACGGAACACGGCACCAAGGCTGTCGAATTCATGTTTTGGCGCTTCAATCGCACCTAGAATTGGCATTGCACCTGTTTCACTAACGTAAGTGAAAAGACGCTGCATGTGTTCCATTTCTTCTACTGCATGAACACGCAGAAACTCTGCTGCACCTTCAAATCCTTTGTCTTCACACCAAGCACTCATTTGTAAGTATAGGTTGGATGAGAAAAATTCTAGATTAATTTGATCGTTGAGTTGATCAACCATTGTTTTAGACAGCATTTAAGTCTCCTGATTACACCTTAGTTTTCTCTACTATATCACTATTTAATTAATATCTCGCTGACCATTACTTAACCAACAATTTACAGAACCAGTACGCAAGACGATGGATATGAGATCACTTCAGCAAAAAAAGCCATCGCATAGTGCTAATCTTTAATTAGACAATGAATAGGGAGGTAGCAATATGAGTTACAAACATATTTTGGTTGCGGTCGATTTATCTGATGACAGTAAATTGATTGTCGATAAAGCGGTAGCACTGGCTAAGCCATTGGAGGCAAAAGTCTCTTTTATCCATATTGATATTAACTATGCCGAGCTGTATACCGGCCTTATCGACATCAACATGGCAGAAACTCAGCATAACGCGATGGAAGCGTCTCGAGTTCAGCTGCAAAATTTTGCTGAACATGCTCAATACCCTATCACCCACACCTTAGTGGGCAGTGGCGACCTGAGCCATGAGCTGTGTGACACCATCAATGAGTTCAATGTTGATTTAGTGGTTTGTGGTCACCATCAAGATTTCTGGAGCAAGCTACTTTCATCAACACGACAACTGATCAACGCCTCTCCGGTTGATATGCTGGTCGTGCCTCTAAGAGATTCAGAAGACTAATGATTTAAGGTTAGGTAACATACAGCTCATATCTTATTAACGAAGTTTTACTATGAGCTATTTAGCTGGTGTTACCCTCCTATGGGCCTTCTCCTTTAGCCTGATCGGCGTCTACCTTGCTGGTCAGGTTGATGCTTGGTTCTCTGTTTTGATGCGTGTTGCCCTTGCGGGTCTCGTATTCCTTCCTTTTCTTAAGTTTCGTGGTGTCTCACGTAAGCTGATCGCTAAATTGATGGCTATTGGTGGTATTCAGCTTGGGCTGATGTATTGCTTCTATTATCAGTCATTCTTGCTACTGTCGGTGCCTGAAGTCCTTCTGTTTACCGTCTTTACCCCAATTTATGTCACGCTTATTTATGACTTTCTCAAAGGGCAATTCTCACCTTGGTACCTAGTGACCGCTGCTATTGCGGTATTAGGCGCGGTGTTTATTAAATTCGCGGGCATCAACGAAAACTTTTTAATCGGCTTCCTTGTCGTGCAAGGCGCGAACCTATGCTTTGCTATCGGTCAGGTTGGCTACAAGGTGGTGATGGAGAAAGAAGCGACTGAATTGCCTCAACACACGGTGTTTGGCTATTTCTATTTAGGCGCTCTGTGTGTGGCTTCGGTTGCTTTCATGCTACTGGGCAATCCTGAAAAACTGCCTACGACTACCCTTCAATGGGGAATCCTGCTCTACCTCGGTTTAATTGCTTCAGGGCTGGGTTACTTTATGTGGAACAAAGGCGCGTGCATGGTAAACGCTGGCGCACTTGCCGTGATGAACAATGTATTAGTTCCAGCTGGCCTTGTGGTGAACATCCTTATTTGGAATAGAGATGTCGACCTAGTACGACTTTCCATCGGGGGTGGGGTTATCTTTATGGGTTAACGAAACTTGGGTTAAGAAGCGTGTTGCGAAAGATGCTAGCAATGCCTAGCGCGTTGAACTAACAATCTGTATTTAGCTGACAAGCTTTAGTTAACTAAAAAGCTGCATTTAGCTAACAGGCTTTGTTTGACTAGCAAGATTCTTATTTAAAATAATACCCAGAAAGCAAAAGAGCGACCGTAGGTCGCTCTTTTTAAATCATCGGTGTAGCAATAAGCTCTTCGAATCAACTTCAGTGAATGTGATTATGGCTCACGACCTGAGTCTTGGTTTCAGTGAAGACAACGTCATCAAGTTGTAGGTTGATACGTTCAAGGTCACTTTCCAGTTTTTGGCTTTTCTTAAACAGCTTTTGCTGCTTCTTAATCATCTTCGCTAGCTTTTTGTTGTACTTCTCTTGTTTCTTCGCCGCTTTCTTCGCTTGCTTGAGTTCAGCTTTTTCATCACCGCTCGCCTTCGCCATCAGTTTTTTCAGCTTGGCTTTTTTCAACGCGACTTTATCCGCTTTTTCTACGGCAGCAGGATCAAAGATTTGTACCGTTGGCTCAACGCTGTCCATTACCTCGATAAGAGAAACTTCTGGCGTTGGCAATGTTTCAGCAAGTAGACCACACGCGACTTTTTCTTCAGCGGGTTTATTCTGGCAATCAATCGGTGGGATGGCTGTCGGTTTGCATAGATTCGCTTGATCCGACGATGAGCGCGCACAAGAGCGGCACACGAACTTTGGTTCAGTCACCAAACTGTGGATTTCTCCCAAGTGTTCGGTGATATCTCGACGGTTTAACTTACAAAAGCGTTTAGCCATGCTACAACTCCAGCTAAGAATAATAATGATTCTTAGTTAGATATACATCCGTAACGCGACTATCGCAAGTGTTAAATGGCAATTTATCGTATTTATGACGGGAAACTTTCTTAGCGTGTTGCTAAGTTATTGATGCTTTACTTAAGTCATTGATGCTTTCACATAGACATCAAAACGGTTCTTTTTGGTTTCGATCGCCATGCTTGGTTTTTGCTCATCTAACCACGCTGCGTAATCCGGTCTTTTGACCACAACGCGCTTTGATGCCAGCTTCATCGCAGGCTCAAACAAGCCATCGGCATCCAGATCTGCACCAACCAAAGATTGGAACACGCGCATCTCTTTCTTAACCAAAGCCGATTTCTTTTTGTTCTCAGGGTGCGGGTACATAGGGTCGAGATACACTACATCTGGCTGTTCGAAGTCAGGATCGTTGCTGAGCTTATCCAACGCGTCATGACTGGATGCGTGAATCAACTTCATACGTTCGCTCACCCAACCGCCAATGTCTGGGTCTTTTTGTGCTCTCTGCAGGCCGTCATCCAATAATGCAGCCACAACTGGATGTCGCTCTACCATCTGTACTTTACAGCCCAACGAAGCCAACACAAACGCGTCACGCCCTAAGCCTGCAGTACCATCAAGAATAGTTGGCGTTGCGCCTTTGTTTAGACCTGCTGCCTTAGCAATTGCCTGACCTTTACCACCACCAAACTTACGTCTGTGACCGACTGCGCCTCCGACCAAATCAACAAAGATAGCACCAAGCTTAGGTTCATCGACTTTACGTAACTCAAGTCGTTCGCTAGTCAGTACCAAAGCGAAATCGCTGTTTTCATCATGAGATAAATTCCAACGGGTCGCTAAGTCATTTAGATGATCGATTTGGGTGGCATCTTCGCAAATCAGTTGTAGTTGCAAGGTCGTCTCCAACAGACAGTAGTATTCAAAACAAAAGAGGCAACCAGTTTACCTGATTGCCTCAACAATACATATTAGCGGTGCAAACTATTAACTCTGCAAGCCATTAGCCCTGAAAGCCATTAGTTCTGAAAACCATTAACGCAGCAAGCTATTAGCGCTGTAAGTGCTAAAGCTAATACATAAGGCTAAAGCTGAAGAATGGTCATCGTGTCGCTTGGTTCACTTAATCTAAATGCTCTAGCGCTCGCTCTTGCTGTAACTCTTCAACGAGTTCTGCAAGTGGCTTAGGTCGACCAATAATGTAGCCTTGCGCATAGTTAACGCCGAGCTCGATCAGCTTGTCTATGATCTGAGTGTTTTCAACAAACTCTGCCACCGTGTGTTTACCCATCTGCTTGGCCAAGTCATTGATAGAGCGAACCATCACATGATCCATTTCGTTGACATCAATATCACGCACAAACAGACCATCAATCTTCACGATATCGACCGGCAATTTCTTCAGGTAGCCAAACGAAGATAAGCCTGAACCGAAGTCATCGAGCGCAATCATGCAGCCAAGCTCTTTGATGCGAGTGAAGAACTTGATCGCTTGTTTCATGTTGCTCATCGCTGCCGTTTCGGTGATTTCTAGACAAATTTTATGGCAAGGCACTGACGAATTCGCCAAGCTTTCAATCAAGAATTCAACAAACTCTCGGTTACCCATCGAATGACCAGACAGATTGATAGAGCACATTCCAAGTTCATCAATCACCTCAGGTCGATGCTCTAACCAAGCCAGTGTTTGACTCACGACTCGGCGGTCAATCAAGTGCGCAATGTTATAGCGCTCTGAGGCGGGCATGAAGATCCCAGGAGAGATGTACTCACCCTTGATGTTCTTGATTCTGACCAAGATCTCGAAGTGCATTTTCTCACTGTCTTTGTCTAAACCAAGGATACGCTGTGCAAACAACTCTAAACGATCATTCGCCAAGGCCTCATGGACGAGATTGACGCACTCCATTTCTAAGTGACGACGACGAATATCTTCATCATCCTGATGATAAAGGTTATAGCGATTGCGCCCTTCTTCTTTCGCTGCATGACAAGCGGCATCAGCCTGAGCGTGCACCATTTGTGGTGAAGCCGCAGTATGATCAATCAATCGGATACCGATAGAGCTGGTCAGGTTGAGGCGAATATCACCCCACAAGAATGGATTCTCGCTCATCATCGAGATGATACTGCGACATACATTAATCGCATCTCGCTCGGTGCAATCTTTCAGTAAAACCGCGAACTCATCACCGCCCATTCGAGCCAATACCGTGTTGTACGGCAGTACCTCTTCCAATAGTTTGGCGCTAAACAGGATCGCCGCATCGCCCGCTTCATGGCCTGCAGTATCATTGAGAACCTTGAGTTGGTCTAAATCCAAGAACAACATCGCGTGAGTACGCATGTGGCTCTCGACTTCTTTGAGTGCCTTTTGCAGTTCTTGTTCAAAATGATTGCGGTTGAAGGTATCAGTCAGCAAGTCATAGCGAGCCTGATACTCTAGCTTTTCTGAAAGCTCATGAGTCTCGGTGATGTCTTCGCCGACAATCAGCAACTGATCAGACTCAACCAATGGACGAATGTTTTCACGAATCCAGATTGTGCTGCCATCTGCATGACGATATTCAATATCACGACGCCAAACGCCGCGAACCTTGTGCTGGGGTTGCAGCAAGATATGACGCGGGATCATCGCATTTTCATCGACGTAGAACTCTCTTGGACGATGGCCTAGCAATTGCTCCAACGGATAACCTAACACCTCTTCAGCGAACTGGTTTACTTGCTGAATACGGTTGTTGCCATCCAGCGTAATCATCATCACGGGTTGCTTGTCGTAATACAGCTTAAGGTTCGCTTCACGTTGGAACAGTTTATTTTCAGCGAGTTTACGAGAAGTCACATCACGCGCTTCAAATAAGAACTGGGTGTCGTCCTCTTCATTGCCCGGCATCGATTTCAGTGAAATCTCCAATACCATCACACCGCGATCACGACACCACACTTCAGCTTCAAAGCGCAACGCAGGCGGCGTTTCTTTACTCGTAAAATACTCCTTCAAGATTTCACGTGCAGACTCTTCCCAATGCTGATGATTTTGCAGCGGGGTACCAAGCTTGTAGCCTTGGTTGTAGAGAAGCTCATGCAGCTTACTGTTACTCGACAACAGCACCCCATTTTTGTCGATAATGCCCATAAATTGCAGACTTTGATCGAATATCGACTCAAGCAACATTTGGCTTTTTCGGCTTGCCCGTTCACTTTTCTTCAGTCGGTTGAGGTAATACACCAAGGTGGCAATCACGCACGCCATGGCTAAAAATAGCAAACCAATCGTACGAATCTCATCGCGATAGCGCGCGAGGAATGACTTAGGCTTATTTAGGAAAGTCACCGAGGCTTCATTCTCTGCGCCCAGATCCCAACGAGAGATCTGCTGATAATCGATCTTTATTTCCGGAGCGCCAGCCACCACAGCGGGAAGTGGCTTTGTTGGGTTAGCCAACACGTTCAATAGGACACGCCCAGTATCTCGACCTTGCGTCTCACCACTCTGAATTACTCCTCCGATAGCGCCGAACCCAAGCCCCAAGTCATGCACCATATACAGTGGCATTTGAGTCTGTGTATTGAGATCTCGCCAATCTTCATCGCTGCTGACTCGACCATCGGCATCGCGGTAATACGCCCAAAACAGCAAGCTTTTTCCGAGATCGGCACGTTGAGAAAATGTCACGAGCTCTTGATAAGAATCAGGAACATAGTGTTCAACGAGATCGGAAAAATCTGGGTGTTTTCTAACAAACAGGTCGATTTGGGCACGAATGGCTTCGCCCGTTACTGAGTGATCGGTGACAATATAGATTTTTTTGACTGTCGATTGAAGACGCTTGATCAGTTCAATATTACCCGCCAAATCAATATCTTCACTAATACCTGTCGCGTTCAAGCCTTCAATCATTTCAGGAGAGAAGTTGTTGATACCGCCAAAGATAACTGGAGTGCTTTTTAGGTCGGGCGCGAGGCGCTTCATTAAGTTGAGTGCGTTATTGTCACTGACGACAACGGCAGCAAACTCTTCATGCAGTAGTTTGGTGTGATAAAGCTGATAAACACGCTCAAGATATTCCGGATTTTGAGAGCGCTTGCTATCGAGGTAAACGACACGATAAGACAGACCATCTCGGTCAAGTTCTGCCGCTAACCCTTTGTGGAAATCGTCTGTCCAGAAAAAACCTTGATGGTAAGAGTGGATCACCAACACATCTTTTGTCTGCGCTGAAGCAAAAGTACTCCAACACACCACAAGAAATAACAACCAAAATCGCACTGAATTCACCTTAACATCATCGTTGCTGCTAATATTATCACCCTTGGCTATGATATGTACTCTAGCCGGGCTATTTTCATTCGATATAAGGGGTTACGCATGTCCACAACTACTGCTCGTCTGGATGACCTAGACCGTGCCATTCTCAAAACTTTGATGGAAGATGCGCGCACGCCTTATGCTGAAATGGCAAAGAAATTCGATGTCAGCCCCGCGACGATTCACGTTCGTATAGAAAAGATGAGATCGGCCGACATTATTGAGCGAACCGAGGTTGTGGTAAACACAAAAAAACTGGGTTACGACGTGTGTTGTTTTATTGGTATCAACCTCAATGCAGCCCGTGATTACCATTCAGCCATTGCTAAACTAAACGCATTAGACGAAGTGGTTGAGGCTTACTACACCACCGGCGCCTACAACATTTTCGTTAAGCTGATGTGTAAATCGATAGAAGAGTTACAGTTCGTGCTGATTGATAAATTGCAGGCGATCGACGAGGTTCAATCGACTGAAACTCTTATCTCGCTGCAAAACCCAATCAATCGCAATGTGAATCCATAATCTATACACGCACTAGATTATGTTTAGGTGACCCAAAAAGAAAAGGCTGAATGCAATGTTCAGCCTTTAATCTATCTAACTTATGTCGTCTCGAATCTAAGCTATATAAACGAAAACTTAAGCTTGAATGCCCGCGTGACGAAGCATTGCATCAATTTGAGGCTCACGACCACGGAAGCGTTTGAACAGCTCCATTGGTTCTTCACTGCCACCCATCTCAAGAATGTTGTTCAGGAAGCGATTACCGGTTTCAGTGTTGAAGATACCCTCTTCTTCAAATGCCGAGAACGCATCTGCAGACAATACTTCTGCCCATAGGTAGCTGTAGTAACCTGCGCTGTAGCCACCAGCAAAGATGTGGCCAAAGCTGTGTGAGAAGCGGTTCCAGTCAAGGCTTGGCAGTACTGAAACCTTAGACTTCACGTCGGCTAACGTTTCTAGTACACGAGCACCGACTTCTGGATCGTATTCAGTGTGTAGCGTGAAATCGAACAGGCCAAGCTCTAGCTGACGCAGGATAAACATCGCTGACTGGAAGTTCTTCGCCGCTAGCATCTTCTCTAGCATCTCTTTAGGTAAGGCTTCACCGGTTTCGAAGTGACCTGAGATAAACGACAGCGCCTCTTCTTCCCAACACCAGTTTTCTAGGAACTGACTTGGTAGCTCAACGGCATCCCAAGGCACACCGTTGATACCTGCCACAGCACCCGCTTCAACTTGCGTTAGCATGTGGTGGATGCCGTGACCAAATTCATGGAATAACGTAACCACTTCGTCGTGAGTAAACAGTGCTGGTTTATCACCAACAGGCTTGTTGAAGTTACACGTTAGGTAAGCAACAGGCGTTTGTAGCTCGCCAGATTGAGTAATACGACGACCACGACAGTCATCCATCCAAGCACCACCACGTTTATGTTCACGTGCGTATAAATCTAGGTAGAAGCTACCGCGCAGTGCACCTGTAGCATCAAAGATATCAAAGAAGCGCACTGAATCGTGCCATGTATCCACGCCTTCACGCTCAGTCACCGACATACCAAACACACGGTTGAGTACTTCGAACAGACCAGAAACTGCGTTCGACTCAGGGAAGTATGGACGAAGCTCTTCATCAGAGATCTCGAACAGGTTCTGTTTTTGTTTCTCGCTGTAGTAAGCGATGTCCCACAGGTTTAGCTCAGAGACACCAAACTCTTTCTCAGCAAACTGACGTAGCTCTTCTACTTCGCGCTCACCTTGTGGTTTGGCTTTTACTGCTAGGTCGTTAAGGAAACCCAGTACTTGGTCTGGCGTTTCTGCCATCTTAGTCGACAGTGATTTCTCGCTGTAGGTGCTGAAACCTAGCATGCGAGCGATCTCATGACGCAGCTTAAGTTGTTCAGTGATGATCTCAGTGTTGTCCCACTTACCTGCATTTGGACCGCGATCTGAAGCGCGAGTTACGTAAGCTTCGTACAGCTCTTTACGTAGCGCTTGGTTATCACAGTACGTCATCACTGGTAGGTATGATGGGATATCTAGAGTCAGTAGGTAACCTTCCTGCTCTTTAGCTTCCGCCGCGGCTTGTGCTGCTGCCAATGCCGATTCAGGCATACCGGCCAGTTCAGCCACGTCTGTCACCTGCTTGCTCCAACCCATGGTTGCATCAAGCACGTTGTTTGAGAATTGAGAGCCCAGCTCAGATTGGCGCTTGCTGATCTCGCCGTAACGATGCTGCTCGTCTGCTGGCAAGCCAATACCCGACAACTCGAAATCACGCAGTGCGTCAGTAATGGTTTTCTGTTGAGCTTGGTCTAATGCCGAGAATGCTTCACTCGCCTTGATCGCTTTATACGCTTCAAACAAACCTTTGTGCTGACCAACCCAAGTGCCGTACTCAGAAAGCACAGGCAGACAGCTCTCATAAGCGTCACGCAGCTCATCGCTGTTCATCACAGAATTCATATGGCTTACTGGTGACCAAATACGGCCTAAACGATCATCCACTTCTTCAATCGGAGCAACAAGGTTGTCCCAGCTTGGTGAAGTATTACCTTCAAGTACTTGTTCTATCTTGTTGCGACACTCTTCAATCACTTGCTCAACCGCTGGCTTAACGTGCTCAGGTTTGATTTGTGAAAACGGAGGTAAGTCCGTGAAGGTTAATAGCGGATTAGACATATAAACATTCCTTTGGCTTTAGAGACTTTCGTCTTTTTTGTAATGAGGTCGTCTTACAGTCATCAGGCTAGGGGCGCCCTAAAAAATCACCTGCGAATAGTTATTAAATAGTGCCCATGAAGGCAAATTTCAATAGCAGAACCAATAACTAACTGCATATTGCGAACGACTGTTCCTGAATTGATCGAGAATTTATGGTCCATTGAGGGTTATAATAGTCTGATTAACCCCACCTACACTAACCACACTCTAATTCGAGAGTGTTACGAGAGTTTAATTTGTTAAGTTATCGCCACAGCTTCCACGCAGGTAACCATGCCGACGTAGTAAAGCATATCGTACAGAGCCTTATTCTTAATTCTTTGAAACAAAAGGATAAGCCTTTTGTTTATCATGACACTCACTCTGGTGTAGGTCGTTACGACTTAACGCATGAATGGTCTGAAAAAACAGGCGAATACAAACAAGGTATTGCACGCGTTTGGGCACAAACAGAACTTCCTGAAGACATTCAAAGCTACCTTGAGTCTATCTCAGCACTCAACAATGGCGAAAAACTGCGTTTCTACCCGGGCTCTCCACGTGTTGCACGTGCACACCTGCGCGACCAAGACCGCATGGTACTGACTGAACTTCACCCTGCAGACCACCCTCTGCTTGAGCAAGAGTTCCACCGCGATCGTCAGGTGTCTATCTACAAAGAAGATGGCTTCCAACGCTTAAAAGGCAGTCTGCCACCAAAAGAGCGTCGTGGTTTAGTGCTTATCGACCCACCTTATGAGCTGGCAAAAGAGTACCGCGATGTTGTGACTGCGATTGCTCAAAGCCATAAGCGCTGGGCAACCGGTATCTACGCAATTTGGTACCCAGTGGTAAACCGTTGTGATATCGAAGACATGATCGAAGGCCTTGAAGGCTTAGGCATCAACAAGATTCTACAAATAGAACTTGGCGTATCACCAGACACCAACGAGCGTGGCATGACAGCATCAGGCATGATTGTTATCAACCCGCCTTGGAAACTAGAAAGCCAAATGAACGAAATTCTTCCATTCTTGAAGGAAGCAATTGCGCCGGCAACCGGTCACTTCAAAGTAGAGTGGATCGTACCCGAGTAATCTCGAACTTAACGTCATAGTTTGCAGAATCTTCAACAGATTGTGACGTATACGAATAAATTTTAAACAGGGAGATTGAGTTCAACCGATCTGCCCTCAATATAATAATTAGATAATTTAAGAATCTATAGGACGTAGGTATCCAGTGCTCTCACTGTGCCCACAACCCTCAATAAATGGAGAAAGTAATGGCGACTCATTTTGATTACATCTGTATCGGCGGCGGTTCAGGCGGCATCGCATCAGCTAACCGCGCAGCAATGCACGGTGCAAAAGTTGCACTTATCGAAGCTCAAGACCTTGGTGGTACTTGTGTAAACGTTGGTTGTGTTCCTAAAAAGGTTATGTGGCACGGTGCTCAAGTCGCTGAAGCGATCAACCTATATTCAAAAGACTACGGCTTCGACGTTGACGTAAAAGGCTTCAACTGGGGCAAACTGGTTGAAAACCGTCAAGCGTACATTGGTCGTATTCACCAATCTTACGATCGCGTTCTTGGTAACAACAAAATAAACGTAATCAAAGGCTTTGCTAAGTTTGTTGACGAGAAAACCGTTGAAGTTAACGGTGAGCACTACACTGCGGATCACATCCTGATCGCGGTAGGTGGTCGTCCAACCATTCCAAATATCCCAGGCGCAGAGCACGGTATCGACTCAAACGGTTTCTTCGACCTGATGGAGCAACCTAAACGTGTTGCTGTCATCGGCGCAGGCTACATCGCAGTAGAAATCGCAGGTGTACTAAGTGCACTTGGCACAGAAACACACCTGTTCTGCCGTAAAGAGTCACCACTACGTAGCTTCGACCCAATGATCGTTGAGACATTGGTTGAAGTAATGGAAGCGGAAGGCCCAACACTTCACACGTATTCTGTTCCTAAAGAAGTTGTGAAAGAAGCAGACGGCACACTGACTCTGCACCTTGAGAACGGCAACACTCAAAACGTTGACCACCTAATCTGGGCTATCGGCCGTCACCCAGCCACTGACGCTATCAACCTAGCATCAACTGGCGTTGCAACCAACGACCGTGGCTACATCAAAGTAGACGAGTTCCAAGCAACAAACGTTCCTGGCATCTACTGTGTTGGCGACATCATGGAAGGCGGCATCGAGCTAACACCTGTTGCTGTTAAAGCAAGTCGTCAACTTTCTGAGCGCCTATTCAACGGCCAAACAAACGCGAAGATGGACTACGCGCTCGTTCCTACTGTTGTATTCAGCCACCCACCTATCGGCACCATTGGTCTAACGACTCAAGAAGCTGAAGAGCAATACGGCAAAGACAACATCAAGGTCTACACGTCTGGCTTTACTGCAATGTACACCGCAGTCACTCAACACCGTCAACCTTGTAAGATGAAGCTGGTATGCGCTGGCGAAGAAGAGACAGTAGTTGGCCTACACGGCATCGGTTTCACTGTTGATGAAATGATTCAAGGCTTCGGCGTTGCAATGAAGATGGGCGCAACCAAAGCAGACTTCGACTCTGTTGTGGCTATCCACCCAACGGGCTCAGAAGAGTTTGTAACGATGAGATAATCGACGCCTTTTGTTGATAACTCTTAAAAAGCAGGCCTTGTGCCTGCTTTTTTTATGCTCACTCTTGAACCTTCCCTCTCAACTCCACGTAACACAGATACTGACCTATCTAGAACAGCAATGGAGTTTGTGATGAATCTACTAATTGAATCATTTGAAGGCGGGATTTACTTGGCTTACCAAATCATTGGCGAGCAAAAACAGTTAATCAAAGACGACCACCAGCACCCAATGAAGTTTTTGAGTGTTAACCAAGCGCGCGACCACTTTAGTGATCAAGGTGTAGCCTCGGCAACCCTCATTCATAACAGTGCCTACGACGAGATGTGTGGTGAGCACTGTGGTAGTACACAACCGTTCGAGATTGATTTGAAGTGGAGTTAAATTAACTTCAAATCAATCGTGATAAAAATGGAAAGGCTTGCACATCTGCAAGCCTTTTCCGTTGGGGGTTGATTTCTTATCGTGCTGTACGTTTTTGTCTACGTTTGATGTTTTGCTCTTTCACAACAAAGTCGAACAATGGAGCAAACAGGTTGGCGAATAGGATGGCCAACATGATGCCCTCTGGATAAGCGGGGTTGAGCACTCGAATACCGACCGTCATTACACCGATAAGAATCCCGTAAGCCCACTTACTCTGATTGGTAAACGCCGCAGAAACTGGGTCGGTCGCCATGAAGAAGGTACCAAAGGCAACACCACCCAACACAAAGTGCCAGTAAAACGGCATCGAGAACATCGAGTTGGTATCAGAGCCAATCCAGTTCATCAGACTCGAAGTCACGACGAGACCAACAATCACACCGGCGACAATGCGCCAAGAGGCGATCTTCATGACAATCAGAATCAGACCCGTCAACATGATAAGCAATGAAGAAACCTCACCCATTGAGCCCGGTATGTTGCCGATAAACGCGTCCATCCACGTTATCGTCTCGCCAGTCATGTTATTCATAAGCGAAGTGCTGCCACCTTCATACCATTGGCTTAGAGGCGTTGCGCCTGAATAACCATCGGCCGCTACCCATACCAAGCCACCCGACATGTTGGCAGGATAGGCGAAGTAGAGAAAAGCTCGACCAGCCAGTGCTGGGTTTAGGAAGTTGCGTCCTGTACCACCGAACAGCTCCTTCGCGACAACGATACCAAAGGTGATACCTAGCGCTGCTTGCCATAACGGGATGGTCGGCGGAAGAATTAAGGCAAACAAAACCGAGCTAACAAAAAAGCCTTCGTTGACTTCATGTTTACGCACTACGGCGAACAACACCTCCCAGAAACCACCGACAACGAAAACCGTCGCATAAACGGGTAAGAAGTAGAGGGCGCCAAGCAACATCTGACTCCCCCAACCGCTTGCCATTAAGGATTGGGCATCACCAAATGCCCACGACAAGCGCCAGCTGCTCTCGATAACCAAGGTCAGCTCATTGAGTTGATAACTGGATGTTAGTGCCGAGACACTCTGGTGTCCGACGTTATACATCCCCCAGAACATGGCAGGAAAAGTCGCCAGCCACACCAAAATCATAATACGCTTGAGGTCGATACTATCTCGAACGTGGGTCAAGCCTCGGTTTACGTTGCCGGGCGTATAAAAGATGGTGGCAAACGCCTCATAGACTGGGTAAAGCTTTTCGTACTTACCCCCGGCTTCAAAACGCGGGGCTACATCTTCTAATCGTTTCTTCAAACTCATAATCTCAATCACCTTATTGCTTGAGTTATGGTTTTCTACGCACCAACTGCGCTATTTGAACAATTTTTAGCGATTTTTAATCAAATTTGTATTGAAGAAACGGGCCAGCATTCAACAGTAAAACCGACGTTAAGAAAATTAGACGCATAAACAACAAAGCCCCAGCAATGGCTGAGGCTTGTTTAGTCTTATAGCGGGTCGTTGTTACTTAACGCACATCACGTTGAGTAATGAAGAGCCTTTGAGCTGGTTTACGTTGCCGTTAGTGAACAGGCCTTTTTTATCCGCTCCCCAATAAGGTAGGTGCATTGGCCAGTTCTGCTTTTCCATGACTTTTGAGCCAAGAATGCTCTGCCACTGCTGCTCATTCATCAACTTCATGCCGATCTGATTACACACAAGTTCGGCACTACCAAAATCTAGACGACTCCAAGGCTTTCCTTGCTCCATATAGAACTGCTGTTTATGGTCCGACAAATACGGCACTGCATATTTGTTGCCCGCAACATTAGCGGTCACACGGACTTCAATATCGAGATCATTACCCGAACTTGAACCATTGCTAGGAATCGCTTGGATTGCGGCTGCACTCGTTGCGGCTACCGCTGAAGTCGCGACCACAGGTTTAGGTGCAGGCTTTGCTGCTGGTTTGGGTTTTACAGGAGCTTTAGGCTTGACCATTTTTGGCTCTACCGATTTTGCAACGATAGGCTGTGATGAGGTCTGAGACTTATCAACCATACGAATGAAGGCTTCGCTGTATCCAGACACTTTACGTACCTGAGCGAGGTCTTTTCTCGCATCAGAGAATGTCGAATAAGGACCAATCAGACAGCGATAATCACCACCTTCAGGCTTCATCCATACGTTGGTCGAGATCTTTTCATAAAGAGGCTTAGCTCGGCTCAATGACAAAGGCTTATTAAGCAGACCACACTGAACCCAAAACAGTTCATTAGTTGAATGACGTTTAGGCGCCTTGCTGCCCCAAACACCCTTACCAATCGGACATGATTGTTCTAGCTGTGGTAATTGATTAGTGCTTGCTTGAGTAGCATCACATAGAACCGATTCTGCGTTAACCTGGCTCGATGCCAATAGGGATGCAGCAATAAGCCCCATACGATAATTTTTACTCACAGCACGACATACAGCATTCATTGTCAATTTCATAACCACCACTTAAACCCTCTCGGGCTAATTGTTACCGATTCTATGTCGATAAAACATGAATTCCATTTTAAGTATTATTGACCATGTCAATAATACTAAGTTCCAGATCCATTAAGCAAAAAAAGAGCCGTAATTGCTTACGGCTCTTAGTTTAGTGATTTTTTTTACTAAAAATCAAACCGCGCTATCACCCTTTATAAATTTTAGGGTTAAATACGTCACGTAACCAGTCACCTAATAGGTTGATCACTAGAACGAGTGTTACCAAAAGCACACCTGGGAATGCTGTGATCCACCATGCTCCAGAGAAAATGTAGTTAAAGCCGGTACTGATCAGGGCACCCAGTGACGGTTGGTCGACTGGCAAACCTAAACCTAGGAAAGAAAGTGCCGCTTCCGACATGATGGCATTTGCCACCTGTACCGTAGAGATAACCAAAATTGGCGATAAACAGTTCGGTAGAATATGGCGGAACATAATACGTGGCGCTTTAAAGCCCATCACGCGAGCAGCTTCTACATATTCTTTCTTCTTCTCTGCCAATACTGATGCACGAATGGTACGCGCATACTGAGGCCATTCTGCAATACCAATGATGACCACCAGCATGACAACGGCGTATTGCGCATAGAAGTCACTACCAAAGCTTGCCTTAAAGATGGCAGACACAATGATCGCAACCATCATGGTCGAGAAAGAGAGCTGAACATCCGCAAAACGCATCAAGAAGCTATCAATACGGCCACCGAAGTAACCCGCTGACAAGCCAATGATGATACCAAGCGTCAGTTGTAGACCCACCGCTAAGAAACCAATGGTCAGTGATAAACGCGAACCGTAAAGCATGGTCGATAAAATATCACGGCCTTGCTCATCCGTTCCTAGCAAGAAGCGATCTTCGCCGTCTTCCATCCATGATGGTGGAAGTTCTGAGTCCATGATATCAATCGATGTCACGTCGTACGGGTCTGTTGGCGCTAGAATAGGTGCTGCTAGAGCCATCACTAAGAAGATTGAGAAAATGGCGAAACTCACCATTGCCACTTTGTCGCGTAAGAAGTAATACACAATGTCAGATTGCTTAAAACGTTCCCAGCGAGACGGCACTGTCGATGTCTGTTCCATGATTATGCTCCTTTCCCTGTGATGTTAACGGTTGGGTTGATAACACCGTAAAGCAAATCAACAATCGTGTTAGTCACTACGAAAATAAGACCAACAAAAATAACGTATGCGGTAATCAGTGGTGTATCTACACGGTTGATCGCTTCTAAGAATAAGAAGCCTGTACCTGGCCACTGGAAAACCGTTTCAGTAAGAATGGTGTAAGCCACCATAGTACCAATCTGAACACCACCAACGGTAAGTACCGGTAGCATGGTGTTTTTCAATGCATGTTGGTAATAGATTTTGTTTAGCGCTAAGCCTTTCGCTTTACCGAATTTGATGTATTCCGAGCTCAATACTTCCAGCATTTCAGAACGTACGAGACGAATGAACAGCGGTAGCATGATTGAAGCCAAAGCAATACTTGGAAGCACAAGGTGCGCCAAGCCATCAAGTGTTAGGAAACCAGATTCCCAACCAAACCAGTTTGCCGTATCACCACGACCAAAGGACGGTAGCCAGCCTAACTCGATAGAGAAGACATACATCAACATAATGGCCGTCAAGAACACAGGAACCGAGATACCGACACTACTACCCGCCATAATCAGCTTGGTAAAAAAGCTCTTAGGGTGAATAGCGGAGTAAACGCCTAGTGGAATCGACAGACAAACAATAATAATAGAAGCGCCAAACACTAACTCTAGTGTGGCTACTAGCTTATCGAGAATTACGTCCACAGCCGGACGCTTAAAGAAGTACGAAGTACCAAGATCACCCTGTAGAGCAGCGCCTACAAAGCGAGTGTATTTTGTAATGAAGGGATCATTTAAGCCGAGTTCATCACGTAGCGCTTGACGCTCCGATTCTGAAACAGATTGACCGACTAACTCACGCAACGGGTCGCCCAGGTTATCCTGTATGGCAAACGCCACCAAACTGATCACAAACATCACTATCAGTGCCTGAAACAGGCGCTTGACCAGAAACGTAACCATTCCTTGCCCCTTATCTATCCATGACTATCTAATCAAAATCCGCGACTAGATAAAAAATTTCAGTCTTAAAAAAGGTATTTAGCCAGACTGAAGGAAGACCAAATACCGAAACTTAAATC
Source organism: Vibrio lentus (assembly GCF_002875945.1). Lineage (GTDB taxonomy): Bacteria > Pseudomonadota > Gammaproteobacteria > Enterobacterales > Vibrionaceae > Vibrio > Vibrio apostichopi. The sequence continues at coordinate 16,340 of NZ_MCZK01000160.1, read as the reverse complement.
TATTTCTTAATAATTCGAGAGCCTGAAAAGCTTCAGGCTCTCGATTCTAGCAAGCTAGATTATTTTACAACTAGGTCGCCGAAGTAAGGCATAACCATTGGGTTTACTACGTCTGCTGCACCTACGTTAGACTTCGCGCCCCACGCTTCACTTTGCCAGTGAAGAGGAACAAACGCTGCGTCGTTGTAAAGTGTTGCTTCAACGCCTTTCAGCATTTCAGAACGCTTAACTGGGTCAGTTTCAGTGTTAGAAGCTTCTACAATTGCATCCATCTCTGGGTTTGAGTAACCAGAACAGTTGTATTGGCCACGACCCGTTTCTTCGTTACGAGTCATTGTTAGGAACTCACTGAAGTTAGCTGAATCTTCTGTATCTGAGTGCCAACCGATCATCATCATGTCTGCTGAACATAGGTCAAACTCAGGCCAGTATTGCGCTTTAGGCATCGTTTTAAGATCAACTTTGATACCAATCTTAGATAGCATTGCCGCTGACGCTTGAGCCACTTTTGCATCGTTCACGTAACGGTTGTTTGGTGCCATCATCGTTAGCGTAAAGCCATCTTCGTAGCCCGCTTCCTTCATTAGCTCTTTTGCTTTTTTCAGGTCGTAACGAGGTACTAGTGCATCATCGTGACCCGCGTAGCCTGTTGGGCTTTGCTGACCAGCTGCAGTAGCGAAACCTTTCATGATTTTCTTAACAATACCTTCATTGTTAATCGCATGAACGATTGCTTGACGAACGCGAACATCTTTAAGCGCTTCGTTGCTGTTTTGGTTCATTTGGAACGTAATGATACGAGTACCAGGCAGCGTCACTAGATCGATGTTTTTAGCGTTTTTAACACGCTTGTGATCGTTAGGTGCTACTGGGTGAATCATGTCTACATCGCCAGAAAGAAGGGCCGCAACACGTGTTGCATCTTCTTTGATTGGAACCAATGTTAGCTTGTCTACGTTACCTTTCGTTTCTGTATCCCAGTAATCGTTGAAACGCTCAAACGTTACTTTAACGCCTTGCTCACGTTGAGTTACGATGAATGGACCTGTACCTGAAACGTTTGTAGAAGCGAACGAGTTACCGTGCTTAACTAGCTCAGACTTGTCATTACCTTCGGCTGTTTGGCCTGAGTAAAACTTGCTGTCCATTGGGAAGATGTAAGTTGCTGTTTGTAGTACTAGTGGGTAAGCCGCTTTAGAGACTAGTTCAACTGTGTAGTCATCCACTTTTACCATCTTCTCGTAAGGCGTGAAGATAGACTTAAAGTCTGGAGATGCTTGTAGACGTTCGAATGTCCACACAACATCGTCAGCTGTTAGTTCATTGCCTGAGTGGAATTTAACACCCTGACGTAGATTAAAGCGGAAAGTCGTTTCATTGACACGTTCCCAGCTTGTCGCTAGGCGGCCTTCAAAATCCATCTCTTGAGTGAAACGTACTAGAGGGTCAAACACCATGTGAGACATTTGCAGTGTGCCGCCAGATAGCTGCTCGTGCGGGTCAAGTGACACTGGGTCAGCTGCGTAGCCAACAGTAATATCTGCTGCTGCTGCACTAAAGCTTAGGCCAGCTGCCATCAAAGCTACTGCTAATTTGCTTTTCATGGTTTTCATTGCATAACTCCTTCATGCGGGAATCCAGATCCCTAGTTGTTGTATTTGCGTCTGTTATTGTATTTCAGGCAGGCTAAGCCTCTAACCTGCTGAAATTTATATTGCGGCTTGTGCCACTGCTTTTTCTTCTCGTAAGCCCGTAAATTCAGGCATTAAAGAAATTAGGTGTTGGCTATATTCATGCTGTGGAGAGTTAAATAACTGCTCAGTAGGCGCCACTTCCAGTAGCGTACCCATCTGCATCACACCAACACGATCACACATCTGACGAATAACCGGTAAATCATGACTGATGAACAGCATCGTTAGGTTGAGTTCGTCTTGTAGATCTTTTAATAGGTTTAGGATCTGCGCTTGTACCGATACATCTAACGCCGATGTTGGTTCATCACAAATCAATAGGCGAGGTCGCGTTGCCAAAGCACGAGCGATAGAAATACGCTGACGCTGACCACCTGAGAATTCATGCGGGTATTTAACCCCTGCCATTTGTCCAAGGCCAACATGATCCAATAAGTCATGAACAATCTGACGAGTTTCGTTCTCGTTGCGAGTCAGTTTATGGAAACGAATAGGCTCTGCGATGATGTCAAAAATCTTCATACGCGGGTTCATTGACGTATACGGGTTTTGGAAAACCATCTGCATTTGACGACGCATTGGGCGACGTTCTTTTTCAGATTTAAGCCCAGTAAGATCGACACCTTCAAAGGTTACTTTGCCTGAGTTTGGTGCGTATAGGCCTGCGATAACACGTGCAATCGTTGATTTACCAGAACCAGACTCACCCACTAGACCAAAGGTTTCACCTTCATGCACTTCAAAGCTTACGTTGTTTGAAGCTTGCACATACTCGCGACGGCTTTCGAAGAAAGAATCTTTTGTCGTGAATCGTAGGTTAACGTTTTCTACGTTCAGTAGCGGACCTGTGTATTCACGATGATCTTGGCTTTGACCTAACCAGTGATTTTTTACATCTAAGGCTTCCATCTCGTGTGCTTCTTCGATGTAGCTAACAAGAGGGAAGCGGTCGAGTTTACGGTCTGAGCGAGGAACGGCTGAAATCAAGCTGTGCGTGTATGGGTGTTCAGGTGTACCCAATACTTGTTTCGTTGGGCCGAATTCAACCAGATCACCACGGTACATAACCGCAACACGGTCAGTCACGTTAGACACAACACCCATATCGTGGGTTACCAACATACAACCTACGTTTTTCTTAATACATAGATCGCGAATCAGACCTAAGATTTGATCTTGGATAGATACGTCTAGAGCGGTGGTTGGTTCATCGGCGATGATCAGGTCAGGTTCGCCTGCCAATGCAATCGCGATAACCACACGCTGACGCATACCACCAGAGAATTGGTGCGGATACTGTTTAAGGCGGTTTTCAGGTTGTGGGATACCCACTTGGTTCATTAAGTCTAATGAACGCTGATAAGCTTCTGCATCCGTTACCTTCATATTGGCATGGATGGTTTCTTTTAATTGCTGTTCTACGGTAAATAGAGGATTAAGAGAAGTCATTGGATCTTGAAAGATAAATCCAATCTTAGAGCCGCGAACTTTACGCATCTCTTCCGGAGATAAACCCGATACTTTTTCGCCATCAAGGAACACTTCACCGCTCGCAATACGACCAGGAGGGCTTAGCAAATCGATCACAGCATTACCTACTGTTGATTTACCAGCGCCAGATTCACCAACAACACCGACAATCTCGCCGCGTTCAATGCTAAACGACAGTGATTTTACTGCAGCGTGTACACCATGACGTGATGGGTATTCGATACGAAGATTTTTTACTTCTAAAAGTGACATTACCAGACCTCTACTGCTTTGGCAGCTCTCTGCCCTGTCTGCAAAATTGAATCCATTCTTACCAGAATATTGTTCTGATATTTTATACGGTTGACAATTTGGCAAATAATTCACAGAAAAGCAACAAAAATAGGATAAAAAGTCGACATTAAACGCTTAGCAAGCAAAAGCACCACATAAGTATTCACGTAGAGAGCATATAGTAAGAAAAAACAACATCATATTGTTGGTAATAAACACTCACAAATCCCTTACTACTACTTACTTGTAGAGTTAAACCTATGGTTCAAAGCAGATCTCACTGCCAGTCACTAAAAACAAATAATTATTCCAAAAAACAATTAACACTATAGAAACAAACGCTAACTTTATTAATTTAGGCAAATAAAACAACCAGATAGATCTCATTTAGCCATACATTCCACCCCTCCCATTACTTCAACGAATACAAACAAGAAAAACGAAAGGTTTAATAAATTAGAGAAGACTTTGAGCGACTGGGTGCAAAGAAAGTTGTTAAATACAGGCCTTAGTGAGCAAATTTGGGGTCAGTTTTCACTTTTCATAAAAATCTTTAGACCAAACTTATTAACCTGTCGAATAATTGAGTGATTTATTTATATAAAATTAGATATAGATCTGCACATTTCATAAAGCATTGATCTCAATTACGGCGTGAAAATCTAGAAAATCGATGGTGGGTGTTTTATATAGAGAGCGCTGGAGTGAAGTGGTGCCACGCGAGATATCGGAATGAGCGAGTTCCCTGCACTCAAAATCAAAAGTTGAAGAATTTCCGAGACGATAAGTGTAAAAAAGCCCCGTCATTTCTGATGCGACGGTTAGTTGAGGCTTCTTAAGTGATCGGTGAAGAGACATTCTTTGAACATCGGACGAACCCCACTTGGGTTCCAATCTAGTGATCTACAGATGAAAAAAAAGCTCATCATTTCTGATGAGCTTTCTTAAAGGTGGTCGGTGAAGAGGGATTCGAACCCCCGACCCTCTGGTCCCAAACCAGATGCGCTACCAAGCTGCGCTATTCACCGAGACGTTTCGTTTGATTTCTCAAACAGGGAACTTCAAAGAAATTACCAAAATTAATGGGGTGGCTAACGAGATTCGAACTCGCGACCACCGGAATCACAATCCAGGGCTCTACCAACTGAGCTATAGCCACCACTAATTTTTTATATAACCGCTTAAAAGCGATTATTGAAATAGTGGTCGGTGAAGAGGGATTCGAACCCCCGACCCTCTGGTCCCAAACCAGATGCGCTACCAAGCTGCGCTATTCACCGACTAATTTTGTCTCGACTCTTGGGAATAATGAGTCAACACTGGAAGCTGAAGCTACCGTTATTTTGTAAAGAAAGAATGGGGTGGCTAACGAGATTCGAACTCGCGACCACCGGAATCACAATCCAGGGCTCTACCAACTGAGCTATAGCCACCATTGTTTCTTTTTTGCCAATTCTCACTTACCGAAGTAAGAGACCGGATGGCGCGCCTGAAAGGATTCGAACCTTCGGCCTTTGGCTCCGGAGGCCAACGCTCTATCCAGCTGAGCTACAGGCGCATGCCCTGTCGGCGGAGTGGAATAATACGTATATCACCTAAGGTCGTCTAGTACTTTTTTAACTTTTTTTTCTGTTTGGTCTCTTTTTCGACAGTTAATATGTGATAAACCCCTTATTTGAGTACTACAACCCTCTGGAGCTTATAAGTTGTTGTTTATTGCAACAACTTATCAGGATATAATCACCCATTATTTACATTGATTTAACAGTCGCTTTTTGCAACTTAAATCAACACACCCCTCTAACACTATAAATTGGTAAGCACGTACTTACCTTGGGAATGTAAAGTGAGTTTAATGGATATGTCTCGTCGAATTTTAACTGTTGTTATCGCAGCTTTAACCTTTTCTACTGGCGTTATGGCTTCAGGCCTAAGTGAAGCGGAGCAAGATCTTATTGCTGAGCGCATCAAACCAGTTGGTCAAGTATACCTAGTCGGTAGTGAGCCAGTCGTTGCTGAACCAACAGGCCCTCGTGATGGCGCAGCAGTTTACGGAACCTTCTGTATTGCTTGTCACGCATCAGGTGTGAGCGGTGCACCAAAAACTGGTAATGCTGGTGATTGGGCTCCACGAATTGCACAAGGCCGAGACATCCTAGCAGATCACGCAATCAACGGTTTCAATGCAATGCCTGCTAAAGGTTCATGTATGGACTGTTCTGACGATGAAATCAAAGATGCTATAGAGCACATGATTGCTGGCCTGTAAGCCAAAACAGATTGATATAAAAAAGGTGACCATAAGGTCACCTTTTTTGTTACCTGAAACTCTGTCTATTACTTCTTATTAAACATCGCACGAATATTCGCAATGTGTGCCTGACCTTTTTCCATTCTCTCTTCAGCCGACTGCGGCTTTTTCACCGATTCCCACTCCACATCCTCATGAGGCAACTCATCTAGGAAACGGCTTTGTGTTGGCTTGATCAACTCACCGTACTGTCTACGCTCACGACACTTAGTGAAAGTCAGCTCTTTCTGCGCTCGAGTAATGCCTACATACATAAGACGACGTTCTTCTTCTACATTACCTTCATCAACACTGGTTTGGTGTGGAAGAATGCCCTCTTCTGCCCCCATCAGGAATACATACGGAAACTCTAGGCCTTTCGAAGCATGCAGCGTCATCAATTGAACCTGGTCTGCATCGTCGTTATCTTCACCACGTTCCATCATGTCACGTAGGGTTAAACGTTGAACCACTTCGCGAAGTGTCTTCTCTTCTTTATCGTAATTATCACCTTCTAGATCGGCAACAATCCAACTATAGAGATCAGACACGTTCTTCATTCGCATCTCTGCCGCTTTCGGGCTTGGAGAGGTTTCGTAGAGCCAATCTTCATAATTGATATCACGAACCAAGGATCGCACCGCTTCAACGGTGTTTCCACGTTCAGCATTATCGGAGATACGAACAATCCAATCAGAAAAACGACGCAGGTTTTCTAAACCACGACCAGTCAATGTCTGTTCTAACCCCATTTCGAAGCTGGCTTCAAATAGGCTTTTGCCTCGCATATTGGCGTAACTGCCCAGCTTCTCTAGCGTAACAGGGCCAATCTCGCGACGCGGCGTATTCACAATACGTAGGAAGGCATTGTCATCATCCGGATTCACCAATACTCGCAGGTAAGCCATGATGTCTTTTATCTCAGCTCTGGCGAAGAAAGAGGTACCGCCAGAGATTTTGTAAGGCACTCGGTTCTGCATCAGCGCTTTTTCAATCAATCGAGATTGGTGGTTGCCTCGATAAAGCACCGCATAATCTTTGTATTCAGTGCGATTCAAAAATTTATGCGCAATGATTTCGCCAGTAATACGCTCGGCTTCGTGCTCTTCATTCTTGGCGTTAAGTACTTTGAGCTTTTCGCCATCAGGGATCTCAGAGAACAGTGACTTCTCATACACGTGCGGGTTATTGGCGATCAAGATGTTCGCCGCACGCAAGATACGACTGGTTGAGCGGTAGTTTTGCTCAAGCTTAATCAGGCGTAAATTTGGGTAATCTTCGCCAAGTAAAACCAAGTTTTGTGGTTTCGCACCACGCCATGAATAGATAGATTGGTCATCATCGCCAACAACGGTCAAACGACCGCGTTCACCGACAAGCAAGCGAACCAATTCATATTGACTGGTGTTGGTATCTTGATACTCATCGACCAACAGGTAACGAATGCGTGACTGCCAACGCTCACGAACTTCTTGATTGGTTTTCAATAGCAAAACAGGCATTGCGATCAAATCATCGAAGTCTAATGCGTTATAAGCCTTCATTTGTTTTTGATACATCTCAAAACAGAATGCAAATAACTGCTCTTGTTCACCTTGAGCACGTGCTTTCGCCTGATCTGGCGTGAGCATGTCATTTTTCCAATTTGAAATAGTGCTCATCAATGCACGTAACAAATCCTTATCACCATCGATTTGTTTCTCGGTTAGCTCTTTTAATAAAGCTAACTGGTCTTGATCATCAAATAGAGAAAAACCCGCTTTTAAGCCAAGCGCTTTGTACTCACGACGGATGATCGTAAGACCCATGGTATGGAAGGTCGAAACAATAAGTCCTTTCGACTCGCCTTTCCCTAAAGTTTGTCCAACACGCTCTTTCATTTCACGTGCCGCTTTATTAGTAAAAGTTACCGCAGCAATGTTACGAGCTTTATAACCACATTCCTGAACCAAATAAGCGATTTTATTGGTGATTACACGTGTTTTACCTGAGCCTGCGCCCGCTAAAACGAGGCAAGGACCAGAGACGTATTTCACAGCTTCATCTTGTCTTGGGTTCAGTTTCATTACTTTCTCAACATGGTTAAAAGGTCTATTTGTTCACGCGCGCCTATAATAATGGTGCAACGGTACGAATGCTATGCTCTCTTACACAAGAATTTTACTCTATTTATGCAAAACTCTGTTGCACAAATGTACGTAATTCAGGCTATAATGAATGAACGTTCATTCACTAGTGATTAGTCTATGACCAATAATACATCTCAAGATAAACGCTTACAGATACTCTCTGCTGCGGAAAAGTTAATTGCCGAGGTAGGTTTTCAAGGCTTATCAATGCAAAAACTGGCCAAAGAAGCAGGTGTGGCTGCCGGTACTATTTATCGATATTTCGATGATAAAGACCATTTAATTGAAGATGTTCGCATTCAGGTAACTCAAAGAGTCGCGGACGCTGTTCAAAATGGTGTTAATGATTCAGATTCAATAAAGCTACGTTATAGAACTATGTGGTTAAACATATGGAACCTGGCGGGCACGAACCCTGCAGCAATCAAAAACAGGGTTCAGTACGATTCTCTACCTGCAATAAATAGCATGGCATTTAGGGAACTTGAAAGAAAAATGTTTGCCCAAGTTGAGCTACTGTTTAACGAGGGTAAAGAGCAAGGAATTTTTAAACCACTCAATAATGAAATTTTAAGTGGTTTAAGTTTAGCCGCTAGCGTGTCACTTGCACGCAAGCACTCTTTAGGTTTTTACCAAATGGATGAGGCCGCATTAGAAGCAGCCATTGAAGCCAGTTGGGACGCAATAATTACACACTAGATCGGAGTTTTGACCATAATGAAAAAGTGGACTTTCTTCATGTTACTCATCGCTGTACTGCTTTTCGGCAGCGTTATCGGGTTCAACATGTTCAAACAACAAAAAATTGCTGAGTACATGGCAAACCGTCCTGAGCCAGAGTTTCCGGTAACGGTGACTGAAGTTCAGCCGATCGACTGGATTCCAGTGATTGAAGCGATTGGTTTCATCGAACCAAACCAAGGTGTAACACTGGCTAACGAAACCAGCGGTGTCATTGATCAAATCTCTTTCGAATCAGGTACTGACGTTAAAAACGGCCAGCAACTTGTTCGTTTAGATTCAGATGTTGAGAAAGCGAACCTGAAAAGTTCGGAAGCGCGTTTACCTGCTGCAAAAGCAAAGTACAAGCGTTACCAAGGTCTATTCAAGAAAGGCTCTATCTCTAAAGAAGCATACGATGAAGCAGAAGCGAACTACTTCTCTCTATCGGCTGATATTGAAAGCCTGAAAGCGTCGATCGAACGTCGTGAAATCCGTGCACCATTCGACGGTAAAGTCGGCATCCGTAATGTGTATCTAGGTCAATACCTGCAGTCGGGTACTGATATCGTTCGTTTAGAAGACACCAGTGTTATGCGCCTGCGCTTTACGGTTTCTCAAACAGACATCTCACGCATTAATGTAGGTCAAGCTATCGATATCTTCGTTGACGCTTACCCTGAGACGCCTTTCGAAGGTTCTATCAGCGCAATCGAACCTGCAGTAAGTATCCAAAGTGGTTTGATCCAAGTTCAAGCAGACATTCCAAACAATGATGGCAAGCTTCGTAGCGGTATGTTCGCGCGTGCCAACATCATTCTGCCTAAGCTAGAGAACCAAGTAACACTACCTCAAACAGCAATCACCTTCACACTATACGGTGACAATGTTTACATCCTAACGGAAGAAGACGGTGTTCAACGTGTTGCTCAACATGTTGTAAAAGTAGGTGAACGTACCGCTGATATTGCTCACATCCTTGATGGTGTTAAAGCGGGCGATACAGTTGTAACTTCTGGCCAAGTTCGTCTAAGTAACGGTGCCAAAGTTAAGGTTGTGGAAAGTGATGCGATCACGCCACCATCTGAAACACCTAAGCTGTAACTGGAGGCATAATGCGCTTTACTGATGTTTTTATTAAACGTCCAGTTCTAGCGGTATCCATCAGCTTTTTGATTGCGCTGCTTGGTCTACAAGCAATCTTCAAAATGCAGGTGCGTGAATACCCTGAAATGACGAATACCGTGGTAACCGTAACAACGAGTTACTACGGTGCAAGTGCCGATCTTATCCAAGGCTTTATAACCCAGCCCCTCGAACAGGCTGTGGCTCAAGCGGATAACATCGACTATATGACTTCATCTTCTGTACTGGGTAGTTCAACTATCACAGTTAACATGAAGTTAAACACCGACCCGAATGCAGCGCTGTCTGACATACTGGCCAAGACAAACTCGGTACGTTCTCAGCTTCCAAAAGAAGCCGAAGATCCAACCGTAACCATGTCGACTGGTTCAACGACCGCGGTACTTTATATTGGCTTTACCAGTGATGAGCTCGTATCAAGCCAAATTACCGATTATCTAGAGCGTGTAATCAACCCACAGCTATTTACGGTAAATGGTGTATCTAAAGTCGACCTTTATGGTGGTATGAAATACGCACTGCGCGTATGGCTAGATCCGTCAAAAATGGCAGCTGTTAACCTCACCGCGACTGATGTTATGTCGGTATTGGATGCCAACAACTACCAATCAGCGACAGGTCAAGCTACTGGCGAATTCGTTCTTTATAACGGCAGTGCCGATACGCAAGTATCGAACACTGAAGAGCTAGAGAACTTGGTCGTTAAAAGTGGTGAGGGTGAAATTATTCGCCTGTCTGACATCGCTAAGGTTTCTTTAGAGAAAAGCCACGATATTTACCGAGCGAGTGCAAACGGTAAGGAAGCGGTTGTTGCAGCAATTAACGCGGCACCAAGTGCGAACCCTATCAACATTGCCGCTGATGTTCTTGAGCTTCTTCCTCAATTAGAGAAGAACCTTCCAAGTAACATCTCGATGAATATCATGTATGACTCGACCATTGCGATTAATGAATCAATTCAAGAGGTTATTAAAACCATTCTTGAAGCGGCATTAATTGTACTGGTCGTAATTACGTTGTTCTTAGGTTCATTCCGTGCGGTTCTTATCCCAATCGTTACTATCCCACTATCTCTAATTGGTGTGGCTATGGTAATGCAGGCGATGGGCTTCTCTTGGAACCTAATGACGCTACTGGCAATGGTACTGGCTATCGGCTTAGTAGTTGATGATGCCATCGTGGTATTGGAAAACGTCGACCGGCATATAAAATTAGGGGAATCCCCTTTCCGAGCAGCCATCATCGGTACTCGTGAAATTGCAGTACCCGTTATCGCAATGACACTAACGCTAGGTGCGGTATATGCTCCTATCGCAATGATGGGTGGTATCACAGGCTCGTTGTTTAAAGAGTTTGCACTAACCCTTGCTGGTGCTGTTTTTGTATCGGGTATTGTGGCGTTAACGTTATCGCCAATGATGTGTTCAAAAATGCTCAAAGCTCACGCCGAGCCAAGCAAGTTTGAGCAGAAGGTACATAGCGTACTAGACGGCATGACCAATCGCTACGAGCGTATGCTTGGCGCGGTAATGCAGCATCGTCCAGTATTCATTGGCTTCGCTATCATCGTATTTGCAAGTTTGCCACTGTTATTCAAGTTCATCCCTAGTGAGTTAGCGCCTTCAGAAGATAAAGGTGTAATCATGCTGATGGGTACAGCACCTTCGAATGCGAACTTGGACTACATGCAAAACACCATGAATGACGTAAACAGCCTTCTGTCTGATCAGCCAGAAGTAGCGTATGCGCAGGTGTTTACTGGTGTTCCTAATGCAAACCAAGCCTTTGGTATCGCATCAATGGTTCCGTGGAGTGAGCGTGAAGCAAGCCAGTCTGATGTAGCGAACCGTGTTGGTAACTTGGTGAAAGATGTTCCTGGTATGGCCGTAACAGCCTTCCAAATGCCAGAACTTCCAGGTGCAGGTTCAGGCCTTCCTGTTCAGTTTGTTATTACAACACCGAACAGCTTCGAGAGCCTATTCCAAATCACAACAGAGATCTTAGCCGAAGTATCTACTAACCCGCTGTTCGTTTATTCAGATCTTGATTTGAACTACGACTCAGCAACGATGAAGATCCATATCGACAAAGACAAAGCGGGCGCTTACGGCGTGACGATGCAAGACATTGGTATCACTCTAGGTACTATGATGTCTGATGGTTACGTAAACCGTATCGACTTGAATGGTCGTTCTTACGAGGTCATCCCTCAAGTTGAACGTAAATTCCGTCTAAACCCTGAATCAATGAACAACTACTATGTTCGTGGCGCAGATGGTAAAGCAATTCCTCTAGGCAGTTTAATTACGATTGATGTTGTGGCAGAGCCTCGTTCTCTTCCTCACTTCAACCAATTAAACTCAGCAACGATTGGTGCAGTACCAGCTCCTGGCGCAGCCATGGGTGATGCGATCAATTGGTTTGAAGACATTGCAGCAACCAAGCTACCAAGCGGTTACAACCATGACTACATGGGTGAGGCTCGTCAGTACGTAACAGAAGGGAGCGCACTATACGCAACCTTTGGTTTGGCTCTGGCTATTATCTTCTTGGTTCTAGCGATTCAATTTGAATCTCTAAAAGATCCATTGGTTATCATGGTATCTGTACCACTTGCTATCTGTGGGGCACTTATTGCCTTGGCTTGGGGCGCGGCGACCATGAACATCTACTCACAAGTAGGTCTCATAACCTTGGTCGGCTTGATTACCAAGCACGGTATCTTGATCTGTGAAGTAGCAAAAGAAGAGCAACTGCACAATGGCAAGACGCGTATTGAAGCCGTTATGGAAGCTGCGAAGGTTCGTCTTCGTCCAATCCTAATGACTACTGCTGCGATGATTGCGGGTCTAATCCCATTGATGTATGCAACGGGTGCAGGTGCGGCTCAACGTTTCAGTATCGGTATTGTAATCGTTGCTGGTCTAGCGATCGGTACATTGTTTACCTTGTTTGTACTGCCAGTAATCTACAGCTACCTAGCAGAGAAGCACAAACCTCTACCTATATTTGTTGAAGACAAAGACCTAGAAAAACTAGCTCGCGTCGATGAAGCAAAAGCGGCTCACAGAGAATTAGCTGATAATAAGTAATCTCTAAGTCGTAATAACAATTAAAAAGGCTACTTCGGTGGCCTTTTTTTTATACGCTAGAGGCGACTTCTTCGGTGTGATTAAATAGAATGGTAGGAAATATTCAGGAGTTTTAATTGATATGTTTGATCCAAAAAAACTAGAACAGATTGCTAAGCAGATCCACGACTCGATGCCTCAACCAGTAAAAGAGCTAGGTTCAGATGTAGATCAAAAAGTTCGCCAAGTTATCCAAGGCCAACTAAACAAGCTAGACGTTGTGAGCCGTGAAGAGTTTGATGTTCAAACACAAGTACTTCTACGCACTCGTCAAAAGCTGACAGAGATGGAACAGAAGCTAGCGGATTTAGAAGCAAAGATTGCTGACAAGTAAGCCGCAAAGCAATAAAACTGAAAGGGTTGGTGTGAAAACACCAACCCTTTTGTATTTATAAGGCTCAATCAAGAACTGAAATTCGACGTCTAAGACCTATCAAGCCATGTTCATTTGATTGGTTTGTAATACTTTGCGCCTAAAAGCAAAAAGGCTTGGTCAACGGCGACCAAGCCTTTTTATTAGATGTTGTGTTGCTTAATTAAAGCTCCAACCTGTAAGGAGCTAGTGATACTGCTTTGCTTTTTCTACAAATTTATCAGTATCTAAGCGACTAACTAACCGCCTACAGCGATACGCTTCATGTCGCTCATGTAGCTACGTAGCTCTTCACCAATGTACTCTACAGGGTGGTTACGGATAGCTTCGTTTACTTCAATCAACTTAGCGTTATCTACTTGGTTAGATGTTTCACCTAGACCGCGACCGATTACGTCAGTTGCAACTGAAGGCATGAACTGCTCGCGTAGTAGCGGTGTTGCTACGTTAGCGAATAGGTAGTTACCGTATTCAGCTGTATCAGAAATTACTACGTTCATTTCATAAAGACGCTTACGAGCAACTGTGTTTGCGATTAGTGGAAGCTCATGTAGAGACTCGTAGTAAGCAGACTCATCGATGATGCCAGATGCTGTCATTGCTTCGAATGCTAGCTCAACCCCCGCACGAACCATAGCAACCATAAGGATACCGTTATCGAAGTACTCTTGCTCTGAGATTTCTACGTCAGAAGTTGGGTAGTTTTCGAATGCAGTTTCGCCTGTCTCTTCACGCCAGCCTAGTAGGTTCACGTCATCGTTCGCCCAGTCAGCCATCATAGTGCTAGAGAAGTGACCAGAAATAATGTCATCCATGTGCTTGTTGTAAAGCGGACGCATTAGATCTTTTAGCTCTTCAGAAAGCTCAAACGCTTTAACTTTAGCTGGGTTAGATAGACGGTCCATCATGTGAGTTACGCCACCGAACTTAAGTGCTTCAGTAATCGTTTCCCAACCGTATTGTAGAAGTTTACCTGCGTAGCCTGGTTCGATGCCATCAGCAATCATCTTCTCGTAAGATACGATAGAACCTGCTTGTAGCATGCCACATAGAATTGTTTGCTCACCCATAAGGTCAGATTTAACTTCAGCTACGAATGAAGACTCTAGGCAACCTGCACGGTGACCACCAGTACCAGCAGCCCAAGCTTTAGCGATATCCCAGCCTTCGCCTTTAGGGTCATTTTCTGGGTGAACAGCGATCAATGTTGGAACACCGAAGCCACGCTTGTACTCTTCACGTACTTCAGAACCTGGACACTTAGGTGCAACCATTACAACAGTAAGGTCAGCACGTAATTGCATGCCTTCTTCAACAACGTTAAAGCCATGAGAGTAACCAAGAGCAGCGCCTTCTTTCATTAGAGGCATTACTGTCTCAACAACATTAGTGTGTTGCTTATCAGGAGTAAGGTTAATAACTAGGTCTGCTTGCGGGATTAGCGTTTCGTAGCTACCAACTACAAAGCCATTTTCGTCAGCATTCTTGAATGATTGACGCTTCTCATCAATTGCAGCTTGGCGTAGAGCGTAAGATACGTCTAGACCAGAATCACGCATGTTTAGACCTTGGTTTAGGCCTTGAGCACCACAGCCAACAATGACGATCTTCTTACCTTCAAGGTATTCAGCTTCAGTCGTAAATTCTTCACGATCCATGAAACGGCAGCGACCTAATTGGTCTAGTTGCTCACGAAGGTTTAATGTATTGAAATAGTTAGCCATTGTAGGGTACTCCTTTAAAAATAAGTCCGTAAGGTCGATATCTCTCTATCGAATGACTTCATACTAAAACAGACACCCCGTTGCTGAAAGTGATATATTCACAATTAGTTATTGCAATAAATGCAACATGGAAACGATCACAGAACATGAACATAAAATCTCTACAATTATTTATACATTTATGTGATAGCAAGAGTTTCAGTAAAACAGCTGCTGCTATGCACGTTAGTCCTTCAGCCCTTAGTCGTCAGATACAAAAACTAGAAGAAGAAACAGGGCAAGAACTGCTTATCAGGGATAACCGAAGTGTTGACCTCACACCAGCAGGGAAACATCTCTTGCCTGTGGCATTGAGCATCGTTGGCGAGTGGCAGCAATATAATCTTCACCTAAAAGGGGGAGAACAGGAGCTCAAGGGTGAGATCCGTATTTTCTGTTCCGTAACAGCAAGCTATAGTCACCTTCCTGAACTCATTACCGAATTCAGGGCTATTCATCCGTATATTGAGTTTAAGCTCTCTACCGGTGATCCAGCACAATCCATCGACAAGATACTGAATGATGAGGCTGATATTGCTATTTCAGCTAAACCTGACATTTTGCCTTCAAGATTAGAATTCGAAACCATCAGCGATATACCACTGTCAGTGATCATCCCATCCGGTGTAAGTAGCTTTAGTCAGCAACTGCAATCCGAAAAGCCAAATTGGAATGAGGTTCCTTTTATCATTCCCGAAGCAGGTACTGCTCGTGAACGTGCGAATGCTTGGTTCAAAAAGATGAAGATAAAGCCCAGTATTTACGCACAGGTATCTGGACATGAGGCGATTGTAAGTATGGTAGCGCTGGGCTGTGGAGTGGGTATAGCTCCTGATGTCGTCATTAACAACAGTCCAGTGAGAGACAAAGTCGATCGTTTGAAAATAGAGCCGATAAAACCGTTCGAACTAGGTGTCTGCTGTAAACGGTCTCAACTTGAGAACCCACTGATTAGAGCGTTTTGGCAGGTAGCCGAAGGAAAGTATCTCCCTGGCTAGTTAACCTTAGATATGTTGGTTAAGAGAATAATAGAGAGAGCACGTTAGTGCTCTTTTTTGTTTTCTAAATAACAGATATGAAAAAGCCCGCTGATTTCTCAGCGGGCTTTTCAATGGTGGTGGAGGGATAGGGATTTGAACCCTAGAACCGCTATTAACGGTTGCCGGTTTTCAAGACCGGTGCTTTCGACCACTCAGCCATCCCTCCAACAAATTGTCATCAATAGATTAGTACACTAATGATGTTGTTAATTGCTAATGCAAGTAACGATATTTAAAGCCTGGCGATGTCCTACTCTCACATGGGGAAGCCCCACACTACCATCGGCGCT
>NZ_MCZK01000159.1 GCF_002875945.1 Vibrio lentus | reverse complement strand
TGAAGTGGCATAGTGAATTTGGCCACCTGATTAAGAGGTGATGTATGATCATCTCGATACTAAAACAGGTGACATTATGACTAAGCGTGAAAGACGCACTTTTAACCCAGAATTTAAACTTGAATGTGCTCAGCTAGTGCTTGACCAGGGACGTTCTTATAAAGAAACCTGCGAAGCGATGGGGATTGGAAAAACCACGTTAGAAAGCTGGGTAAGGCAACTCAAAGCTGAAAGAGCGGGTAAGGCACCAAATTCATCACCACTCACTCCAGAGCAAAGAGAAATTCGTGACCTTAAAAAGAAAATCAAACGCATTGAAGAAGAAAAGGAAATTCTAAAAAAGGCTACGGCTCTCTTGATGTCAGACTCCCTGAACGGTTCTCGATGATCGAGAAACTCAAGAAGAGTTATGCTGTGAAACGGCTTTGCGAAGTGTTCGGGGTTCATCGCAGTAGTTATCGTTATTGGGTAAATAGGGATAAATCTCTGTCGTCAGAGCATGTGCTTGTCCGTGCTGAAGTTCGCCGAGCTTATGAGTTGAGCAATGGTTCCGCTGGAGCGAGAACCATTGCTGATATAATTACAGCGAGGGGCATTCCACTTAGTCGCTACCGAGCGAGTAAGTTCATGAAAGAACTAAACTTAGTCAGTTGCCAACTACCAAAGCATATGTACAAAAAAACACAGCAGGAACATGCTCATATACCTAACCGATTAAATCGTCAGTTCGCGGTGACTGAACCGAACCAAGTCTGGTGCGGCGATGTGACCTACATCTGGACGGGACAGAGATGGTCTTATCTAGCAGTTGTTATTGACTTGTTCGCACGAAAAGTCATCGGCTGGGCAATGTCTAACTCTCCAGATAGCGCATTGACTGGCAAGGCGTTGACCATGGCCTATGAGAGCCGTGGAAAGCCGTCAGGGGTAATGTTCCACTCAGATCAAGGTTGCCACTATACGAGTAAAAAATATCGTCAGTTGCTATGGAGATATCGAATCACTCAAAGTATGAGTCGTCGAGGGAACTGTTGGGATAATAGCCCTATGGAGCGAGTGTTCAGAAGTTTAAAAACGGAATGGGTACCAAAGAATGGCTATAGAAGTTTTACAGAGGCGCAGCAAGCAATAACGGATTACCTAGTTGGTTATTACAACCAGCATCGTCCACATCAATATAACGGTGGATTAACACCAAATGAGTCAGAACGACAGTTCTGGTTCCCTTATAAAACTGTGGCCAGTTTTACTTGACCACTTCA
>NZ_MCZK01000158.1 GCF_002875945.1 Vibrio lentus | reverse complement strand
AATTACGCAACAAAGCCGAACTACAGCGTAAAACGCAACATATCTTCGAGCCTCACTTTGATCTAGACCGAGATACCAACAACAATAATCAACTACCAGCAAAGTTGTTTACCTCTGAAGTCGTTAACTTTGTTATGGACAACATCAACAAAGAAATCAGAGAAACCGAGATAGCGGAAAAGTGCCATTGTTCAACAACCTACTTTTCTAAGAAGTTTCATCTACACTTTGGGGTAAGCTTTAGAGACTTTGTATGCGATAAACGAATCCTGTTAGCCAAAAAGTTAATCGAAGCCGATACCGAATCAAAAATCGCTGTTATTTCTTACCAATGTGGATACAAGGATGTGTCGTATTTTTCAAGAATCTTTAAGAAAAGGACCGGAGTAACACCCGCAAGTTACAGACGTGCCTGCACGGATAACAGAAAACGCTAATTTTACTCCCTAAAAGAAAAAATCATGGTACATTTAACATGATTTTAACAAAAATAACTTAGCGAAAAACATGGAGTTAGACAATGATTCAGCCTAACGAGTTTAGCCAAGAAAAAGCAACAGCTCTCCCTACACCCAATGACATGATTTTAAAATGGGCAGAAGAACGCCCAGATGAAGTCTATTTAAAACAAATAATTAACCGCCAATTTGTTGAATTCACTTATAAAGAAGTGGCCGACAAAGCACTAAAACTGGCGTCAGCATTAGAAGGACTCGGAGCCCAACCCGGCGATCGAGTCGCTCTCGTTTCAAAAAACTGTGCAGAGTGGTTTATCTGTGATCTTGCCATGATGTTAGGAGATTTTGTCAGCGTCCCAATCTTTCCGACAGCGGGTGCAGACACCATTCAATACTGTATTGAACACAGTGAAAGTAAGATCGTAATTGCAGGTAAGCTTGATGATCCTGCAGCGACACAAAAAGTACTCGATGATAATCCGAGCTTAGTCAGTATCTCGTTACCCTACGATACTGCGGCGAAGTGCCAACATACTTTTGAGCATCTCATAGAGACACATGAACCATCCACTAAACGACCTCAGCATCACGATGATAAGCTAATGTCGCTTGTGTATACATCGGGTACATCCGGGTTACCTAAAGGCGCAATGCTTACGTATGGTGCCTTTACATGGTCAGTTCAGAGATTAATCGATCACATTGGTATCCAACCCGGCGACCGTCTGTTTTCTTATCTGCCGCTTGCCCATATCACCGAACGAGTGTACATCTTTGGTTCTTCCGTAATGGGTGGTGTGGTCACTGCTTTCCCTGAATCGTTAGACACGTTTATTGACGATGTAAAAATGCACCGTCCAACTTTGTTTATTTCAGTTCCTCGTTTATGGACTCTATTCCAACAACGAATCCAAGATAAGCTGCCACAGAAAAAACTGAACTTCTTACTTAAAATTCCATTTGTGAATAACATCATTAAGAAGAAACTGGCTGATGGTCTGGGTTTAGACCAAGCTCGCGTTCTTGGTTGTGGTTCAGCGCCAGTATCACCGGCTTTACTCGCATGGTATGAAAGCGTTGGTTTACACATCACCGAGGCATGGGGAATGACAGAGTCTTTCGCCTACAGCACACTCAACTATCCATTTAGAGCAGACAAAATTGGTAGTGTTGGTAATGCTGGCCCGGGTATCGAGCTCAAAATAGCTGAAGACGAAGAGATTTTGGTTCGAGGTAAAGGGCTATTCTCTGGCTACTACAAAAATGATATTGCAACCCAAGAGTCTTTTGATTCAGAGGGTTGGCTACATACGGGTGATATTGGTGATATTGACAGCGAAGGCTATTTAACGATTCGTGGACGTAAGAAAGATACCTTTAAAACCGCTAAAGGTAAGTTTGTTGCTCCCGTTCCAATCGAGAACAAACTCTTTGAATACAGCCGCGTAGAAATGATGTGTTTGATAGGCTTAGGCTTACCAGGCCCTATCCTGCTTGTTGTACCCCATGACTTCCCTAACTTTGATCGAGCTCGTTATGAGAAAACGACCAAGCGTGTTATCGAGAAGATGAACGAACAACTCGCTTCACACGAGAAGATCAAAGGCGTATTGATGATTAAGGAACCGTGGAGTATTGAGAATGGCGTGTTAACACCAACGCTTAAGATCAAACGACATATCCTTGAGCAAAAATATCACGAAGTCGGTCATAACTGGCCGAAAGATAAATTGGTGGTTTGGGAAGAGTAACCAACGACAAAAATACACATAGCATTGAGAGGGAGCGAAAAGCTCCCTCTTTTATTTTTCTAATCTCTCGATTGAGATCCCTTTAATCTATCAATATGTAAAACTGCTAAACCAGAAAGACGTTACAAAGTTAAACGGATAATCACATCCAACATCTCGTCGAAGCAAGGGCCTAATGCTTCCTCATCGATTGCATGGCAATACACACCTTCTAGTTGGGCAGGGTCATAATCTGCACTTAAGTCTGGATCATCCAAAAGCGCACTAGAATTTGCCATTCGTAACAGTAAGTCTTCTCCAAACTCACTATCAGGTCCGGTTGCCGATGTTAATGATGAACCTAATCCCAAGGTAAAGACGTAAATATCTTCTCCTCTTGCAGCCTCAGCAATGTCTTCCACCAAGTTACGAGCAACTCTATTCACCCGTGTATACAAGTCACCAGCAGAATGACTATCAGGATCATACTGTGACACTGGCCGTACTGAATGTGTCGGATTTAAAATGTTAAACTCGGTTGCGCTTGAATCATGAGTGGTATAGTAGTCGGGCATCTCACTAATATGGTCATCAATATCGCGCCCCTCATAACCTCCACTTAACGTCGTTGCAATCGAGTCATGCCTCCAAAGCCCTCGGGGCGTACCACTGCTGCCGTCACTCGATCGAATAGCTCCCGTATGCGAATCACCGTCCTCAAAATCAAACGTTGTCGCAAAGGTATTTGGCGCTCCATCTGTGAAGAACACGATCACTTTCAAGTTAGCGGGATCGGTAACCGTTCTAAGCTCATTTAAAGCTCGATAGATCCCCTCTGATGCATTGGTATATTGTGCATTAGACGTACTACCAAAATTAAAGCTGTCTATTTCAGATTTGATAGTACTTCGGCTATGGCCACGAGTTGCATTAAACCCCACTGGAACCTCAGCTCCGAAAGCAAATTTAACCAATGAAACTCGGTCAAACCCTTCATGGAAATTTTCAACGAATGACTTAGACCGATCAATAACGTCTTGAGTCACATCACCAATGCTGCCAAGCCTCAAGGAAGTTGTGTTATCAATCACTAACACTAAATCGACAGGGCGACGAATAGATTGTGCTGACACGCCAGGGTTAAATGTGTCTAACCCTATTAAAGGTAAAAAGATTGTCGGCACTTGCGCCGTAGCTGAAATATCAATCGAGATATTACCGAATGAATCATAGGAGAAATTGACTGCGCCCAAGCTAGGTGTTGCTGAATAAAAATCGGCTGGGATATTTGCTGTAAAATATTTTTGAGCAGCGGCACGCCCTGCATCTTCGCCATTAGCAACCGCTCTAGCAGCGGCAATACTGGCAGCATCGACTGCTGCAAATAGTTTTGATTTAACGATATAAGCACGTCCAGCATCAACAGAAAGCCCGACAACTAACAGAATAAAAGGCAGTGCGATGACTGACATCAAAGCCACTAACCCACGACTGTAACGATATTTGATTGGGGTTCCCTTATCCATTTTAACCTCCCTTACATATATGTTGTGTCGCTCAGAATATATTCCTCATCGAATACTCGACTAAAAATCGGCGAATAGTCATAGAATACTTCTACGCTGTACACGATCTCCCCATCATCAAGCGCAACGGCTAAATTGTTAATGAGTGGAGGATCATCTGCATCCACATCAGAACACTCTCCATCATTTGCCCAATTACTGCAGCTCGACCAAATAGCACTATTTTTACTTAGCCCGTGTTGGTTCCATCGGTATTGGCTTTTAATGTAGGGAGAAGCATCTTCTTGCCCAACAACCTCGGTAATGTAAATGACCCCGTCTTGCGTCAAATCCAATGTTCCCGATGTCGTGGCGATGATGTCCATCACTTCTTGCGGGGTATCTGTATTACTCCGAGAAATAATGTTTCCACCTTCTCGGCTGATACTAATAATGATGTGGTTGGCTTGAATGAGGTGCGTGATATCGACAGCCGCAACAATAAGCAACATAAACAATGGTGCTATTAACGTCATTTCGATTGCTGCAAACCCTTTCTCTGCGGCTTTCTTTATCTGTAAAGGAAACATCCTGTCCCTCCTTAAAAAGCTTCGTTTTTCATTGCCGCGCTAACGGTAAATTTAAACTTCCCGTCATCAAGCAAAACATACATATAAGGATTTACAGATGGCCACTCGCAATCAAGATGAATAGAAATAATGTCTCCTGAGCCACCAAAGCCAGTGACTGCGTTGCCATAGACATCTTCAACACGTATGTTTTGGACATCCATCACTTTGTCGAGCAAACCGCTCGAGGATTGAGAAATTTTTTCTAATATTGCTGCTTCGCGGTCACTCGACGCATCAGGATCCAGATCAGAACGACCTGTGATGGCATATCTTGCGCCCTCTCTTGCTGAGTGTTGCATGGTCAATTTAACAAACCCATAAATACCAAGATCGACAACCGTTAAGAAAAGCGCAAAAAACAGGCTCACCACAACCGTAAACTCGATAATAGCGATGCCTTTCATTTTTGATTTTAAACTGCTTCGGAAACGGCTACGCTCCAAAACTCTTAAAATAGATTTCATACAGCCCCCACCCTCTCGTCTTTCCATTCACCTTATCTAGCCCAATAGAAAACCTCAGGAGATATAGAAAAACTGAACACTACATATATAGAACTGACAAATGAGTTACACAAGCGCCATTCAATAAATCAATTTCAACACTATTAATACGGAGATGGATTCAAACTGTTTTTTATTTAATTTAATTTAATTCAATTGCTTATATAAAATTAAAGGGTCTAATAATACATAGTAATTTAATTTTCATTTATTAACCCCCAAAATAACTGTCTGTTTTATATCCATTAGACAAAGAAAGAAAAAAAACATTACGATGCTTGTTTCTATATAAATCAGAGTTTCAGTCTCAAAAATAAGACAACGTAAATTAAAAACTAAGCATTTAGTTTAGTAGGAATAGGATTTTATAAGTACTCGATGATTAATGGGTAAAGTCAGGCTGGATTAAGCGAGTACAAATGAATATTGTGGCCGAGATAGAACCAGCGAGACTAGCCTTCACGCTAATGGATATATAAGTCATGATTATAAATATTTAGTATAATCAGTTGCATCGTTGTTTTCATATTCTAACCCTATATCTTCTTTCACTCGACGACTCAGCTGTTCCGCACATAAAACCTTATTCTGTTTCGCCTTAACTTTACCTACTTTTATCTTCTTATTTTTAAATAACTTAGCACCATAAAATCTCGTCCAACTGATTAATACTTCCATAATTACTCTCTTGTATTTGCCATCGTTCTGTCGTTATTATGAAAACAACCGGTTCGATAAGCGAACAACCATTTCTAACAAGAACTATAAGAAGACGTTATGGATAATAGACTACGCCACCTTTCCGGACTTCGTTACTTCGAAGTCGCAGCTCGCTTGAGTAGCTACAGCAAGGCAGCAGAAGAGCTCTTTGTTAGCCAAGCTGCTGTCAGCCAAAAGATCCGTCAGTTAGAGGAACAACTAGAGTGCAAGCTGTTCATTAGGAAAGGGCGTGAAATGGCATTAACTCAAGAGGGGCGGACTCTCTTCCAACATGTGTCAGATGGATTTAAAGAGCTTGTTGTCGGATTGAATAAGATCCAGTCTGAACCCTTGCAAGGCGTTATCGTTGTTCGAAGTCCTCCCTCTTTTGCATCGCGTTGGTTGCTGCCGAGGCTTTGGAAATTCTCAGTCAAGCACCCTGAGATTCCAATCAAGATCCTCACAGGGTGTGACACACCAAATCTAAAACATGGTGAAATTGATGTCGCGATTCGACAAGGGGAAGATCTGTGTGTTGAACAAGGTTTAGCACTTGAAGTACTGTTCAATGAACCTCTATATCCCTTTTGCTCACCCGAGCTCGCCAGTTCTTTGAAATTCACATCACCAGAACAACTACTAAAGTGTTGGTTGATTCAATTTGAGGGTGGCCTTTTCCCTTGGGAGGAATGGTTCAGACAAGCGAACATTCCAATGCAAGACACCGCAGTTCAATGGATGGAGGTGGGAACCTTTGATATGGGGTTAACGACAGTGATGGCGGGCCATGGGGTTTGCCTGGCAACAGATAGCTTAGCTGGAGACTTTATAGAACGCGGCCTGCTTGTTAAACCGTTTAATATTGGGATGACACCTGGCGTTCAAGTTAACTTATGTTTTGATCCTAGCTCACCGAGAAAAGAGCGTATTGCGGCGTTTACTGAATGGCTGCATGAAGAAGTTTCTGATATCTCAAAGATCTAGCATTGGTTTTGGCGTAACTCCTCCTAAGAAGAAAGAGTTACGTCTGATCATCTGAATCACTCCCAAAATGCTTTTCTCACCTCTTCATTAGCCTGGCCTCGGGTAATACCAACATCTTCAAGCAAATGATCTGACAGTTCAGCTAGGTGCTTTCTCGTTCTACGCTTCTGAAGATACAGTCTAAATTTAGAATAGAATTTCTTAACTGACAGTGATGAAAAGAATGCTTGATGACTATTTGTTCCCGAAGTTATTGTATTCATAACCTTTCTCCTATTGATTATCTGCTTTGTTATGGTCAATAATCGACCAACAACGTACTTACGACAAACGATAGACACTGGCATTCAGTTAAGGAAAACTAATGTGAGAGAACGCACCCCACCATTCCAAGGGATCTACTATTTTTATACTGCAGCTGAAACTGGCAGTTTTAAGCTCGCAGCAGAAAAGCTATTTGTCACGGCGGCTGCCGTCAGCCAACAAATTCGCCAACTTGAAGAGTGGTTAGGTGCAGACTTGTTTATTCGTCAGCACCGAAAAATAGTACTCACTCATGAAGGTGAAGTGCTTTACCTGCAAGCTAAGAAAGGCTTTGCCCACATTCAAGATGGTGTAAGGCGAATTAACCAAGACCCAAACCCTACTCAATTGTCTATTTCGACCGTGCCATCATTTGCCCAACACTGGTTGGTACCTAGAATTGGTGACTTTCGCGATCGTCACCCAGATCTATCCATGCTGATTGAACCGACCAACAAGCTTGTGACGTTTGAAGACTCTAATGTCGATGTCTGCGTTCGATATGGTCATGGTAATTATCCAAACATTGAATCACGTTGGTTAATGGACGAAGTGGTTTACCCTGTCTGCCACCCTATCTACCAAGAGAAGCATGGTATTTATGACATCGACGATCTACACAAAGCTGAGCTAATTGAAGACCGCTGGCCTGATATGGATTGGAATCTATGGTTAGATGTTGTTGGAGCAAAGGCAGGACGTTCATCACTGCAATTTGATGGTTCGCATTTTGTTTTAGAAGGCGCGTTATCCGTTCAAGGTGTCGCACTGGTTAAGCACAGCTTGGTTTATCGGTATTTGCAGGAAAAGAAGTTGGTACGGATAGGTAACATCGCACTTAAGCCCAAATACAATTACTTCTTGTGTGCACCTGCGGGATACTTTCATCGCGAGAAAATCAAACGCTTTGAAGCTTGGATGCAAAGTCAGGTTCAGTTGTTTGGAAATAAAGGTCGAGAAGAGCTTTCTATTATCGAGACAGATTACGAGCTGAAATGGTCTGATAATTCATAAAGCGAAACTGATATACTGAGCTCAAATAAATGGCGAGAACATCTCATGACACAAGACAATAATCCACTTCACGGTATCACTCTACAGAAGCTACTGACAGAATTGGTTGAACATTACGGTTGGGAAGAGTTGAGTTACATGGTGAACATCAACTGTTTCAAAAAAGACCCAAGCATTAAATCTAGCTTAAAGTTTTTGCGTAAAACAGACTGGGCTCGTACCAAAGTAGAGCAGATTTACATTGATTTGAAACGCTAGTCCCTCTCTTTTTAGCTCTATCTAAATTTGTCCCGTATTCACTTAGTACGGGGCTAATCACATGAATGTTGAGCTAATCAATCAAACCCCTGTGTCTACTTTTTAGGGGCCACATCATATCTCGTATCTCGTATCTCGTAGTATGTTACAAGAAACAAAAAGCCCCGCAAGCTTTCACTTGCGGGGCTTTTTTAGTTAATTTAGAAAAGGGCTAATTACTTACCAGCTTCTTTTTCTGCTTTAACTTTAGCGATTACTTCTTCTGCCACGTTCATTGGACATGGAGAGTACTGTGCGAATTCCATAGAGAATTGGCCACGGCCTGAAGTAATTGTACGTAGGTGACCGATGTAACCAAACATTTCTGAAAGTGGTACGTCAGCTTTAATACGAACGCCAGTTACGCCAGCTTGTTGATCTTTGATCATGCCACGACGACGGTTAAGGTCACCGATAACATCACCAACGTGATCTTCTGGAGTAAATACGTCAACGTTCATGATTGGCTCAAGAAGTTGCGCGCCAGCTTTAGGCATAGATTGACGGAATGCACCTTTCGCTGCGATTTCAAATGCGATTGCAGATGAATCGACTGCGTGGAAACCACCATCGTAAAGTTCAACTTCAACGTCTAGCGTAGGGAAGCCAGCTAGTACGCCGTTTTCCATCATGCCAGCAAAGCCTTTCTCAACAGCAGGCCAGAATTCTTTAGGTACGTTACCGCCAACAACTTTTGAAGAGAACGTAAAGCCAGAACCAGGTTCGCCAGGCTTGATACGGTAATCGATCTTACCGAATTGACCAGAACCACCAGACTGTTTCTTATGCGTGTAGCTATCTTCAATTGCTTGAGTGATAGTTTCACGGTAAGCAACTTGAGGAGCACCAACTGTTAGGTCAACGCCGTAAGTACGCTTAAGGATATCTACCTTGATGTCTAGGTGAAGCTCACCCATACCTTTCAGGATAGTTTCGCCAGTTTCTTCGTCAGTTTCAACTTGGAAAGATGGATCTTCTGCAACCATTTTACCGATCGCGATACCCATTTTCTCAGAACCGCCTTTATCTTTTGGAGATACAGCGATAGAGATTACTGGAGTTGGGAAAACCATTGGCTCAAGCGTTACTTGATCTTTAGGATCACATAGAGTGTGACCTGTTTGCACGTTCTTCATACCAACGATCGCAATGATGTCACCAGCTTGTGCGCTAGTTAGTTCGTTACGGTCATCAGCTTGCATCTCAACCATACGGCCAACACGCTCAGTTTTACCTGTGAATGAGTTAAGAATCGTGTCGCCTTTGTTCAATTTACCAGAGTAAATACGAACGAAAGTTAGAGCACCGAAACGGTCATCCATGATTTTGAATGCAAGAGCTTTAAACGTTTCTTCAGTAGAAACGATAGCGTGCTTACCAGTTTCTTCACCGTTCTCATCCATTAGAGGTTGAGGATCAACTTCAGTTGGAGAAGGTAGGTAATCTACAACAGCGTCAAGGATGATTTGAACACCCTTGTTCTTGAATGCAGAACCACAGTAAGTTGGGAAGAACGCTAGGTCACGAGTACCTTTACGGATACAACGCTTGATGTCTTCGATAGAAGGCTCTTCACCTTCCATGTAAGCTTCCATTAGGTCATCGTCTTGCTCTACAGCAGTTTCGATTAGCTCTTCACGGTATTGCTCTACGTCGTCTACCATGTCCGCAGGAACATCTAGGATTTCGTAGTTTTCAGGAAGACCAGTGTCATCCCAAACGTATGCTTTACGGCTTAGAAGGTCTACAACACCCACGAATTCATCTTCGCGGCCGATTGGTAGAACCATAACTAGAGGAGTTGCGCCTAGAACGTTTTTAACTTGGTCAACAACGTTGTAGAAATCTGCACCCATACGGTCTAGTTTGTTAACGAAGATCAGACGAGATACTTCTGATTCGTTAGCGTAGCGCCAGTTAGTTTCTGATTGTGGTTCAACACCACCAGAACCACAGAATACACCGATACCGCCATCAAGTACTTTAAGAGAACGGTATACTTCAACTGTGAAGTCAACGTGTCCAGGAGTATCGATAACGTTTAGACGGTGACCGTTCCAGAAACAGCTTACAGCTGCTGATTGGATAGTAATTCCGCGCTCAGCTTCCTGTTCCATGAAGTCAGTAGTTGATTCGCCATCATGTACTTCACCAGTCTTGTGGATCTGACCAGTTAGCTTAAGGATACGCTCAGTGGTAGTTGTTTTACCCGCATCAACGTGCGCGAAAATACCAATGTTTCTGTATTTCGATAAATCTGCCATTGTCTTACTCTGTTAATAGGATATAAAATGCGCGCAGAGTATATCACAATCTGTGAGGACTGATAGCTTTGCATGCATTTGGGACTAAAAAACTTTGCCTTTTCGTAACAAAAACGAAAAGGCAATCTGTAGAAACAATCTAATTGATTGTTAGGTTTAGTGCTAACCTAAAGCGCAATTAGCGTTCAAGTTAGACTGATTTTCTGCTGTATAGAGTAGCTGAAGTGAGCTCAATTACAACTCATCAAAAGCATTAATTGCCTCTGATAATTTTTTGACCCCGTGGATCTGCATTCCAGGAATGCCGCCCTTAGGCATGTTCGCAGCAGGCACTATCGCCCTCTTAAAACCATGCTTAAACGCTTCATTCAAACGCTCTTGTCCACTTGGTACTGGTCGAATCTCACCTGCAAGGCCTACTTCACCAAACACAACCACATCTTTCGGTAGTGCTCGGTCTCTAAAGCTAGAAAGTAACGCCATCACTAATGCTAGATCTGCGCTGGTTTCGGTTACTTTAACACCACCAACGACATTCACAAACACATCTTGGTCAGCCATTTGTAAGCCGCCGTGTTTATGCAGCACTGCTAATAACAATGAAAGTCGATTTTGCTCGAGACCAACCGCAACACGACGCGGGTTTGCCAGCTGCGAATAGTCCACCAGCGCTTGGATTTCAACAAGAAGTGGACGCGTCCCTTCCCAAACCACCATCACTGAACTGCCTGATGTTTCTTCTTCACCGCGAGAAAGGAAAATGGCTGATGGGTTGCTGACTTCTTTAAGGCCTTGGCCTGTCATTGCAAACACACCCAATTCATTGACCGCACCAAAACGGTTCTTGTGACTGCGCAGCGTTCTAAAACGGCTATCGGTTCCGCCATCTAACAGCACGGAACAGTCAATAATGTGTTCAAGTACCTTTGGGCCAGCCAGTGTGCCGTCTTTAGTTACGTGTCCAACTAAGAACACAGCAACGTTGTTTTGTTTCGCGTAGCGCGTTAATGCCGTTGCTGACTCACGAACTTGAGCAACACTGCCTGGCGACGATTGAACATCAGCGACATGCATTACTTGGATCGAGTCTATAACCATGATCTTAGGTTGTTCTTTTTCAGCGACCTGACAGATTTTATCGACATTCGTTTCAGAGAGCATTTTTAAGTGCTCTTTTGGTAAGCCAAGTCGAGACGCTCGCATCGCTACCTGCTGTAAGGATTCTTCCCCAGTGACATAGAGAGTCGGTAATTGCGAAGAAAGCTGACACATGGTCTGCAATAACAGGGTTGATTTACCTGCACCGGGATTACCACCGATCAGAATCGCAGCACCAGGAACGACGCCGCCACCAAGTACGCGGTCGAGCTCTTTGAAGCCGCTACTAAAACGAGGTACTTCTTGTAGATCAATCTCAGAGAGAGTTTGAACCGAAGATTCCGTTGCACCACCCGCGTAACCACCACTGAGTCGTTCATTACGCGCAACTTGAGGTGAAGCCGCTAACCTAACTTCGGTAATCGTGTTCCAAGCACCACATGCATTGCACTGTCCTTGCCAACGTGGAAAGTCAGCACCACAGTCATTACACACATAAGCTCGTTTTGCCTTAGCCATAAAACCTCAATAATTTACTCAGTTACACAATGATGTTGTCAATTTGTGACTTATTTGACCGTACGGGTGAAAATAAAAGTTGCAGTCATACCACTTATACTTAAAGATCGATTTAAACTAGTCGATAACATAAACGTACCGTCCATTCTAACAAGAAAAGTATGCAGCAATCTGAAATTCTATCTGTAGCAGAGCGACTCATCCCAGCCTATCACGCTGAGGATTTCGACTTCCTTCTTTCTCAAATGACAGAAGGTGAATCCCCGTCTCTGAAATTGCTCGTTAAAATGGAACTGAATCGTATCATGGCTCCGTGTACAAAGAGCATTGATTTACGCGGACGTATTGATAATGAGTGCCGTCAGTTTACGCTCGATGGACGTAAGCACTGGCTTGATGACATTGCGTTAAATGCGTATCAGCGTGGTACCAAAAAGTTTAAAGGCTATACCGAAGGCACGTGGGAGCTAGTCATGACCCCGCGAACTCAACCGCTTCGTAATATTGTTAAAACGTCTTCCCAAGACAACAACGACATCACCAGTGCGAATAGCCCTTATGAAGCCGAGGCTATCAACCTTGGTTATGACCTAAAACGTCAAGAAAACCGACTCAAGATCAGTTCTCAGGTTGAGATCACCACATCCAAAGGCCAAAGCCTACACGGTGTGACAGTCGACATTTCTCCTTCAGGTGCCAAATTCAAAGTACCAAGTGCCTTTAGATATAACCTTGGCGAAATCATCGAAGTAAAATTCACAGAGCTTGTTGAGAAGTCTTTGGAAACAGACAGAAACGACATCGTGGAATTTCGAGTGCTGGGCATTGACGAATCTTACGAAAATAATGCTGTTAAGTTCCTGAGAACGATCAAGATTAGCGATTCAAGCCTCGTTGCTCGCTTGCTTGATGAATCTTTGAATAGCTCTAGCAAGAAAACCAGTCACGAGAATCAAGACCGGTTTATTCGAACTCGTACTCGAGGCATCGAACATACCTATCTCAAGCACACCTGTAACCTTCCGCTGTTCTTTAGTGGTAGCGAGCTTAAACTGGCGTTGCTAACCGATAACAACCATCCATTGTGGCAATACTGGCACGATGAGCGAAACCAGCAAGCGCTCGGGACTCTATTTAACGAACAACGAATGAACTTGCTTGCTAAGCCTGGCGTTAAAGGTACAAGTAACGTCATCTATTCGTTTACTCATGAGCATCAAAATAAGACTTTGTTCTATTCGATGATGCTACCTGAAGCCTCTCGTGAGCAAAGACAGCTGTTTTGGCACATAGGTGGCAAACGCGCCAGTTGGAAAGCGTTTAAGTTCTCGGTATTCGAACTATCAGATACCGAAAGACAAGCACTCGCGAAACACTCAGATACGCTGGCTCAAAGCTCAGCGCAACTGACGCACTGTGGCATCTTGCAAGAGATTGGCGATCACGAAAGTGCTGCTGATTATCTATTGAGTGAAAAGCCACGTATTCCAAGCAGTGAACTGAATCGATTCCGTCATCCACGCGCAGTAGTAGGCAATATTCAAAGTATCTACTTTGATTCTCAAACTCGCCGTAAAGAACCGAGATACCAATTCAAATCGCCGCTGCAACTGACCTCTCAAGACGGAGCGGCTGCGAATGGAAACACCTTAGACATTTCTAAACGTGGTCTTAGCGTTACCCTTGAACACCCAATGGTTTTGAAGATTAATGACCCTGTGTTGGTGAACTTCAATGAGCTGCAACTCTATGACAAAAAGCTACCGCTCAGCACGGTTCCTTATCATGTTATTCGAGTGAGCCCCAACGGTCGTAATGTGCAATTGGTTATCGCTGAAAACGCAAAAACAATGCGTACCATCGCATTCTTAAATGGCCTGATTGATCAAAACCAAAGTAAGCTGGTTAAGAAACAAGAGATATTACCAACCCACTCGCTCCTTGAATCTCTGCATAATATCCTGTTGAGCAAGATGGTCAGTAACCCAATATTCATTGATAAACCAAGCTCAACACTGCGTTGTAAGATCATTGGTGTGAACTTCCCACTGAATAAACATCTAGCGCTGCTCGCTAAGCTTGGCCATAACCAAAAGTTTTCACTGGAACCGATTTTCAAAGGCCACTCTAATTCGCTATTGGCGGAGCCTTTGAAAAAAATTCAAGGTGCTGAGCCTAAGCATCATGATGTGTACATTGCTGCGGTTAAGTTTGGCGATAAGATCCAATCTGTGCACACTAAATTGGTCAAAGATTTCGCGTCTGCCAAAGAACGGATCTTATTCATTAAGAAGGCACAGCACTTAGGTGATGTGTATGTATTGCGAGTTACGACAGCGCCTATCTTCAATCCTTTGACCAGCTTGTTCCAGTCAGACTTAGAAGAGCTATCTCGAATCAGTATGCATCAAGCGAAAAAGCTAGAGAACGAAATTACCGCTTTTATCGGCTATGGCGAGATAGAAGATATTACTGATGAAGTATTAATTCGATTAGAGCTGACTCGCTAATCCAAGCTTCTAGTTCAGGCATATTCCAGAGACAAAAATAGAAAAAGCAGGCTCATCGCCTGCTTTTTTGTATCCGTTGTAAATTCGCTCTTGTTTAGCGCTTACCGAAGATGACTAAGGCTTCGCTTGCCAGCTGATTTTTTGCTGCTTAGCTAATACGCCAGACAAGATACACAGCACGCCACCTAAACCTGCGTAACGCACAGCGGTTTGAGCTTGTTGCTCTACTTTCGGCTTCGCATGGTAGGCAATACCTAAGCCTGCAGATCGCATCATCACCAAATCATTGGCACCATCACCAACAGCAACCGTGTTGTGCAGTTCCAGTTCATACTCTTCAGCAAGTTCTACCAAGATATCCGCTTTGGTCTGCGCCGAAACAACATCGCCTAACACTTCACCTGTCAGTTTGCCGTCAACGATTTCTAAGGTATTTGACTGAGCATGGTCAAGATCAAGCGTATCTTTTAAGTAATCAGAGAAGTATGTGAAGCCACCAGACGCAATCGCCGTTTTCCAACCCAGCTTATTCAGTGTGTTCACGAGTTCTACTAAATCAGGCATGAAAGGCAATGACTGACGAACTTGTTCTAAGATAGCTTCATCGGCACCTTTAAGTGCGCCGACTCGCTGGCGTAAACTCTGTTCAAAGTCGAGTTCACCTTGCATCGCTCGCTCCGTGATCTCAGAGACTAACTCTCCAACACCTGCTAGCTTTGCTATTTCATCAATACATTCAATCTGAATCGCTGTGGAATCCATATCCATCACAATCAAACCTGGCTTAGATAAGTCTGGGACCTCGCTAAGGCAAGCATAATCAAGCTTTAAGGCCTGTAGGATTTCTTCGTGCGCTGGGGTTAAATTTCCAGACATCAATGCCACTTCATAATGCCCAACTTTCCACGTATCAAGAATGGTGTTGTAAGTGCCGGTGAAAAAGTCGATGTCATCAAAAGATTGAGGAGACAAGTACTCGCCAAATATAATCCAGTTGGCTTTGGCTTTAGCGAGTTGAGAAGCGAAACGAGTCTCGGGGAGTCGAGTTAATAATGTTGTATGCCTTTTAATCGGCAGATATTTCTGAGCGTCCATGTGTATGATTCCTAATTAACTATGCTAAACGTTAACCTATTGCAATTTGAAAACGCAAGTCTCAATATGTCTTAATCATAACATTTGTTTATTTCAGGCTTCGTGAAACATGAATGAATCATTGTTCTCAATACGTAACGCTTTACGAATGCTAGCCCTCATTTTGCTGGCTACTATGTTCGTTGTAACGATTAAAAATACGGTCGTGATCAGTAAAGGTAACGAGAAGATCCAAGCAAAGCAGCTAGAAACGCTGACTAAATTACTTATCTCGCAGGCCTCGCTTTCGGCCAGCAAAGCGATCACACAACAAGATCAAGAACGGTTGCTTGAGCTAACCAATCAGCTTTCTCAAGATAGACTGGTATTCGATACCACTATCTATGATGCAGAGGGGATTCGACTGGCTTCAAGCGAGAAAGCACTCTCGGTACGTGAGGTTCTTGGCTTAGACACGCCACTTTCAACAGCAAGTATCGGCAGGCAGCAGTTAGTTGAACCTATCTACTCGCCAGAAAAAACCATCATCGGCTTTATTCGAGTGACCTTCGAAACCGGTAAAATGACGGCGATTTCTGATCACCACTATCGCAAGAGTGATCGTTACATGATCGGCATGGTCTTGATGGGCTTCGTCAGTGGTGTGTTGTTCATCATGCTGATTCGCAGACGACAAACTAAGTCGGGTGAGAACTTACTGCTTAAGAATGCAAACTCATAAGCTCTGTCATAGAGCCTTGGACCTTGGGCTTTTGACCTTGGAATCATGAAATAAAAACCTCGGATTAGGCAAGATGAATTATTTCGATTGAAATCACATAGCCTTCAGAATCCAAGAAATAGCACTCAGTAATAAATCATTACCAATAAAAAGCCCCGACGCTCAGGCAGCGACGGGGTTTTTTGTTATCTGTTGGTTTGGCTAGCTATGTTTATTTGAGAGCTAGAAACGACCTAAACCACAAAGCAACTCTTACTCTTGATCACCAAGAAGCACAGAATCGAGTGCAATCACCATCATGTCATTGAAGGTCGTTTGACGTTCATCTGATGTGGTTTGCTCACCTGTTTTAATGTGATCCGAAACAGTACAAATCGTCAGAGCTTTTGCGCCGTATTCGGCACAAACGCCGTAGATACCGGCCGCTTCCATCTCGACGCCGACGATGCCGTATTTGTCCATCACTTCGAACATGTCAGGATCTGGCGTGTAGAACAGTTCAGCAGAGAAAAGGTTGCCGACTTTGACGTCCACACCGCGAGCTTTGGCTGCATCTTCTGCCGCGCGCACCATTTTGTAATCTGCGATAGCCGCGAAGTCATGGCCTTTAAAGCGAATGCGGTTCACTTTTGAGTCGGTACACGCGCCCATGCCGATAACCACATCGCGCACTTTGATATCTTCGCTCACTGCACCACAACTACCGACACGAATGATCTTTTTCACACCAAAGTCTTTGATCAGTTCAGTCGCGTAAATAGAACAAGATGGGATGCCCATACCGTGCCCCATTACTGACACCTTACGACCTTTGTAAGTACCGGTGTAACCAAACATATTACGAACATCACACACCTGAACCACTTCTTCTAAGAAGGTTTCAGCAATGTATTTAGCACGTAGCGGATCGCCTGGCATTAGAACTACGTCAGCGAAATCACCCATTTCAGCGTTAATATGTGGAGTAGCCATTGAAAATATCCTTAATCTCAAAACAAAAAAGAAGAGAGAGGTTTCCCTCTCTCTAACTAACTAACTATTATAAAAAGCTTGTACCGTATCCCATTGGCGATGTGCCGAAGTATGACGCTAAGCTTTGACCAATATCAGCGAAGGTATCACGACGACCTAGAGAGCCTGCTGGAACCTTGTTACCGTAAACAATCACAGGGATATGCTCACGAGTATGGTCTGAACCCGGCCATGTTGGGTCACAACCGTGGTCTGCTGTCAGGATAAGCACATCATCTTCTTTCATCATATCGATGATTTCATTGATGCGACCATCGAAGTACTCAAGCGCCGCTGCGTAACCAGCAACATCACGGCGGTGGCCGTAAGCTGAGTCGAAATCAACGAAGTTAGTGAACACGATAGTGTTGTCGCCCGCTTCAGTGATTGCTTCTTTAGTTGCTTCAAATAGTGCAGGGATACCTGTCGCTTTCGTTTTCTGAGTGATACCACAACCTGCGTAGATATCAGAGATCTTACCGATCGAGTGAACGTTGCCGCCCTTCTCATCAACCAGCTTCTGAAGAACAGTCGCCGCTGGCGGCTCAACAGAAAGGTCGCGACGGTTACCAGTACGTTCGAATTGACCTTTACCAGCACCAATAAACGGACGAGCGATAACACGACCAATGTTGTAATCAGCTAGCTCTTCACGAGCAATCTGACAAAGGTCTAATAGGTTTTGTAAGCCGAATGTCTCTTCATGACATGCGATCTGGAAAACAGAGTCTGCAGAAGTGTAGAAGATTGGCAGGCCAGTCTTCATGTGTTCTTCACCTAGGTTATCTAGGATTTCTGTACCCGATGAGTGGCAGTTACCTAAGAAATCAGATAAACCAGCACGCTCAAGGATGCGGTCAGTCAGTTCTTTTGGAAAGCTGTTCTCTTTGTCGGTGAAGTAGCCCCAGTCAAACAATACCGGTACACCTGCGATTTCCCAGTGACCTGATGGCGTGTCTTTACCAGAAGACAGCTCAGCAGCATGACCGTAAGCGCCAATGATCTCAGCGTCTGCGTCCATACCAGGAGCAAAGCGACCTGTAGACTCTTTGTGAGCCATCGCTAAACCTAGCTTAGACAGGTTTGGCAGCGTTAGTGGACCTTTACGATCCGCGTTGTCTGCAAGGCCTTGATCACAATGGTCAGCAATGTGACCCATTGTATCCGAACCTACATCGCCGAATGTGTCAGCATCCGCTGTTTCACCGATACCGAATGAATCTAAAACTAAAATAAATGCTCTTTTCATTTTCTTCACCAACTTATTGCTCTTTGCACCAGAACTCTGTTTATCGGTATACGCGAGGTATACCGATACCTGTTATTTACACGTCTTCAGAACGAATCTGACGGTAAACGTCTGGCGTTGCTGTATATTCTCCGCCCACAGTGATTGCATTTTGTAATGCCATCGCAGCTTCTTGCCACTGTTGTTCATTGCGAGCATGAATCATTGCTAATGGTTTATCGTCACTTGCTACTTCGCCAAGGCGAATGAAGTGATCAAAACCGACTGCGTAATCAATGCTGTCTGTTGCTACGCGGCGACCACCGCCCATACCAACGACTGCCATACCAATTGCACGCGTATCCATCGCTGATACTACACCGCTTTCGAGTGCGTACACTGGTTTAACAATTTCTGCTTTTTCTAGGTAGTTATCGTAGTTCGTTACGAAATCTGCTGGACCACCAAGGCCCGCTACCATCTTACCGAAGCACTCTGCTGCTTTACCGTTATCCAGTACTGCCATCAGTTTTTCACGCGCTTCATCTGAATCTTTTGCTAGGTTACCCAGCACCAACATTTCCGCACACGACGCTAACGTGATTTCCAACAAACGTGGGTTACGGTATTCGCCTGTTAGAAATTGAACCGCTTCACGTACTTCGACTGCATTACCCGCAGAAGACGCTAGAACTAGGTTCATGTCCGTTAGGATTGCTGTTGTTTTAGTGCCAGCACCGTTTGCTACTGCCACGATAGATTTCGCGAGTTCTTCAGAAGCTTCATACGTTGGCATGAATGCGCCTGAACCGACTTTTACGTCCATCACTAGAGAATCAAGGCCAGCAGCCAGTTTCTTAGATAGGATTGAAGCTGTGATTAGCGAGATGTTATCTACTGTTGCTGTGATATCACGAGTCGCGTAAACGCGCTTATCAGCAGGTGCTAGGTCGCCCGTTTGACCGATGATCGCCACGCCAGCTTCTTTGGTTACGGCACCGAACACATCGTTGGTTGGTGTAATGTTGTAACCAGGGATAGATTCTAGTTTATCTAGCGTACCGCCAGTGTGGCCTAAACCACGGCCAGAGATCATTGGAACGAAACCGCCACATGCTGCCACCATAGGGCCAAGCATCAGAGAAGTTACGTCGCCAACACCACCAGTAGAGTGTTTATCAACGATTGGGCCATCAAAGTTCATGTGGCTCCAATCAATCACCATGCCTGAATCACGCATTGCACATGTTAGTGCGATACGTTCTGGCATCGTCATTTCATTAAAAAAGATAGCCATTGCGAATGCAGCAATTTGGCCTTCAGAAACCGTGTTTTTAGCGACACCTTGGATGAAGAAGTTAATTTCTTCTGTGGTCAGTACTTCGTTATCACGTTTTCTGCGAATAATTTCTTGAGGTAGATACATTAGTGCCTCCCAAACTCTAGTGAGTATGGTTTGTAGGAAAAGAGGTAATATGGAGTGACTTAACGCCACTCCATCAAACAGACTTAATTGTTATCAATACTCTAAATATTTGGCGTTGCAGTTAGGCGGCCAGCAAGTTCATTCCGATGAGCATAGAAGCTCTATGTGATTAGGAGGAACT
This sequence comes from Vibrio lentus, assembly GCF_002875945.1. Taxonomy (GTDB): domain Bacteria; phylum Pseudomonadota; class Gammaproteobacteria; order Enterobacterales; family Vibrionaceae; genus Vibrio; species Vibrio apostichopi. Next base: position 132,408 of record NZ_MCZK01000158.1, on the reverse strand, counting down.
TGCGCAGGCAACAACGCTGCGGCGTCAAATATGACGAGTAAATTAGTATGCTGCTGGATCAGCAGTTTCGTCTGTCACTTCTAATGTATTAAGAAGGTTAGTCAGTAGGCTTGAAGCACCAAAACGGTAGTGCATGTTGTCTGCCCACTCAGCGCCTAGTAGCTCATCTGCCATTGCTAGGTAAGCTTGAGCATCTTCAGCTGTACGAACGCCACCAGCTGGTTTGAAACCAACTGTTTTAGCAACGCCCATGTCACGAATAACTTCAAGCATCATGCGCGCGAACTCAGGAGTCGCGTTTACTGGCACTTTACCTGTTGAAGTTTTGATGAAATCTGCACCCGCTTCGATACAGATTTGAGAAGCTTTCTTGATCAGTGCTTCTTCTTTAAGCTCACCTGTTTCGATGATCACTTTAAGCGTGATATCACCACAAGCTGCTTTACATTGTTTAACTAGCTCAAAGCCAACTTCTTCGTTGCCAGCAATAAGAGCACGGTATGGGAATACTACGTCAACTTCGTCTGCGCCGTACGCTACCGCTGCTTTTGTTTCTGCAACAGCAATTTCGATGTCGTCATTACCATGAGGGAAGTTAGTTACAGTCGCAATGCGTACTTCTGGAGTACCTTGCTCACGCAACGCTTTCTTAGCTGCTGGGATAAAGCGAGGGTAAATACAGATTGCAGCGGTGTTGCCAACTGCAGTCTTCGCGTCATGACAAAGCGCCACTACTTTCTCAGTAGTATCGTCGTCATTTAGCGTCGTTAGGTCCATAAGTTTAAGTGCACGTAGAGCTGCTGCTTTTAAATCGCTCATTTCTATCTCCGATCAATATATTCAAATAGTTAACTACTTCGCCTTCCATCCAGTATAGATGGATATTTAGTAATGCTCAGTAGCCACAAATGAACGGACTTGGTTCCCTGAAGACTTGATAACTTTCGCTACCAATTGCAATCCTTGTCACCGCACAGTACCAGTTTGGTCTATGGCACAACAAATCAGTCATGTTGTGTCTAACATCTATAGCGTATCGCTAAGTTTGGCTAAATCCCAGAAGAATAACCTTTAGATAAATCCAAGCGGTTACTTTCTTGCCAACAAGAGACATCCTATCCCTTAAGCTTATACATTATAGGTATCCATCAATAAATTGTAGTGCTCCTTAGAACGCAAACGGTTTGTATCTCAAAAAAACATTCTAGACCCATTTTCGACTTCGAGCATATGTCCATGCTCTTGTAAAAATCACGGGGCCTAAAAACAAAAAAGCCCCGCAGCAATTTCTTGCTACGGGGCGATATTATTATGGCGTCTATATATCGATTTCTAACTAATTAGAAAGACAGGAAGAAGCCAGCAATTGTTGCTGCCATCAGGTTAGATAGAGTACCAGCAATAACCGCTTTAACACCCATACGAGCGATGTCGTGGCGACGGCTTGGTGCAATACCACCTAGACCACCTAGAAGAATCGCAATTGAAGAAAGGTTTGCGAAACCACATAGAGCGAACGAGATAATTGCTTGAGTCTTAACAGACATTACTTGGCCAGTCGCTTCAACGATTTGAGCGTTCTCACCGATGTATGGTACGAAGTTTAGGTATGCAACGAATTCGTTAACAACTGTCTTCTGACCAATGAAAGAACCAGCGATAGTTGCTTCTTCCCATGGAACACCAATGATGAATGCTAGCGGTGCGAAGATCCAACCTAGAAGAAGTTCTAGAGTTAGGTGTTCCATACCGAACCAACCACCGATGCCACCAAGGATACCGTTGATTAGAGCAATTAGACCGATGAATGCTAGTAGCATTGCACCAACGTTAAGAGCTAGTTGTAGACCAACTGATGCGCCACCTGCTGCTGCGTCGATAACGTTAGCTGGTTTGTCATCGCCACCGTCCATTTCGTCAGCGATGTTATCGTCTGGCGTATCTGTTTCAGGCTTGATGATTTTAGCGAATAGTAGACCACCAGGTGCTGCCATGAATGACGCTGCAACTAGGTACTCTAGAGGTACACCCATAGATGCGTAACCTGCTAGTACACCACCAGCTACAGAAGCCAAACCACCACACATTACTGCGAATAGTTCAGAGTTAGTCATTTTAGGAACAAAAGGACGAACAACTAGAGGTGCTTCTGTTTGACCAACGAAAATGTTTGCTGCTGCAGACATAGACTCGGCGCGAGAAGTACCTAGAGCTTTCTGAAGACCACCACCAAGAACTTTGATTACAATTTGCATTACACCAATGTAGTAAAGTACAGAGATAAGTGCAGAGAAGAAAATCAGAGTTGGTAGTACTTGGAAAGCAAAGATGAAACCGATACCGTCAACTGAGAAGTTAACTAGGCTGCCGAATAGGAAACCAGTACCGTCTTTACCGTAGTCGATCACGTTTGCTACACCAGCAGAGAAACCTGCAAGTAGATCACGACCCCAAGGGATGTAAAGTACGAATGCACCAAGTGCGAATTGGATAGCGAAAGCGCCACCCACTGTTCTTAGATTAATAGCTTTGCGGTTGTCAGATAGTAGTACTGCGATTGCAATCAGTGCAACCATTCCGACGAGGCTCATAAACAGGCTCATAGTTTATGACTTCCTTATTAGTTATTTATTGGCGTGTTACAAAATGGGGCTATAAAGCGGAGGCAATTATACTCATGCGACCACTAATAAAGTAATGCCATCCTCACACTTTCGTACAAGATTCATGTACCATTTACACGCAAATGTGAGCTAAATCACAAGCTCAATGCAATTTACGCAAACGATAAACAAAAACCTTCGATTTTATTCACATATACCGAATGCGCGATGGCTATTTTGCCATATTTGCGCTGCAACCGATTGCTTTGTCTCATTTCTAAGCAGAATAAGTTCATTTAATATCGTAACTAAATATTTGGAATGATTAACATTTCCTTGGTTCCCGTACACAGGCATGTCGGGAGCATCCGTTTCCAACACCAAGCATTCAAGGGGCAATTTAGCGATGGTTGTGCGCGTTTTTTGCGCTCTTGGGTAAGTTATCGTTCCACCGACCCCAATATAGAAACCGAGCTTGATCCACACCAAAGCTTGCTGCTCACTCCCCGAAAAGCCGTGAATCACGCCACCCAAAGTGAATTTGTGCTGCTTTATTAGCTCAATAAGTCGGTTGTATGACTTCCTTTCATGGATGATTAACGGCAGTTCAAATGCCTTCGCGAGTTCCATTTGTTGGATAAAAAAACGCTCTTGCTTGTCTCTATCTACATCAACAGAAAAGTCTAATCCGCACTCTCCTATCGCAACACATTGGCTCGTCCTTGAAGAGAGTAATTGGTGAAGTTCCGAGAATTGCTCATCCTCCGCTTGCTCTAAAAAGTACGGGTGAAAGCCTAATGCGTAGTAAATATTGGGGTGAGATTGAGCGATTTCATCAAGCTTCCCCCAGTTACTCTGGCCAATAGAAGGAATAAGAAGCTTCTCGACTTGCGCTTGTTTCGCCTCTTTTAGGTAACCATCAATACCTTGCTCAAAGGCATCAAAGTCCGCGTGGCAATGGGTATCAAATAGCGGAAAATCACTTAATTCTGGTGTCATCTTTCCTACTCTCTGCTTGTTGTCCTTGAGGATCACGCCGATAAGCCACACAACTGCGCTTATTTTCAGGCGTTAAGCCAAGCTCTTCGCACCACTTATCGTATTTCTTAATCCAAGCTTTTATCCAACTGAACATACTTACCTCAAGCCTCTGAATTCAAATAACACACTCTAATTCGCCTATACCCACACAAACCTCTAGAGAGCAAAACCATAAATAAAAACAACAATACTACACATACAAATAATAACTTAGTTCAATAATTGCCCCGTAAAAGATAAATTCATAAATAAGATTTATACATCAACACTAGCTGGCTATATTGTTGAAAATCTCATAAGAACGAATAATAGATGCACCTGCCAAGGAGGCATTGATAGCAAGACGCTCCATTCAATAACGAGATCCTACATTATGAAAGCATCACTCTTAGCCATTACAATTTCTGGCGTGTTAGCTGCACCCACTTTTGCTACAGCTTCCCAAGTTGACGTTGTTCGAGCCAACCAACAAACACTTCAGCTTATTGATGGACAAATGAAAGCTGTTGATGCTTCTGTTCAGTATAAGTTAAACGAACAATACGCAAATGCAACGCCAGGCACTACGGCAACATTAGATGACGTAGCCTATGAAAAACAATCAAACGGTACCTGGGCTGCTGTTGGTGCTGCTTCGGCAACATTGGTAGCGGGGCTCTTGAACACTTCATCTAGTTCAAATAGCGATAATGGTACGGATTATCTCCCACAAAACCCAGACGTAGAAGTAGACGTTACTCCACGCTGGGCTCCAGAGTTTGGTGAAGACCGCCCCGAGATGGGAGAGCGTGATCTTACAGTTACGATCATTAACGGCGAAATACACGTTATCGACGCAAACACCAGCGAGTGGGTAGGCACTGTTCAACGCAAAGATGGTGAAATCATTTTCCGTGGCAACGGCGACTTCGAAAAAATTCTAGTAAAAGTTGAGGGTGACCTAGAATCTAGCGGCACTGCAGCCATCGTTAAAGGTAATGGCGAGTGGTTAGCAACTGTTGAGCGTGTGGATAGTGGCTTTGAGATCACGGGAAGCAACGGAACTATTGTAGTTGATAGCTTGCGTCCTAGCCTACCGGCATCTCCTGAGCATCCAGACATGGACTTTGATGATACTCCACGTTGGTCTCCTGAATTCGGTGAAGACCGTCCCGAGATGGAAGAGCGAGCTCTCACAGTTAAGATCATTAACGGCGAAATCCACGTTATCGACGAAAACACCAGCGAATGGGTAGGTACTGTTCAACGTAAAGATGACGAACTCGTATTCATCGGTAACGGAGACTTTAAGAAAACGCTACTGCGTGTAGAAGGAGATGTTACTTCTGACCAATTTTCTTTAGTTAAAGCCAACGGTCAATGGGTTGCGACTGTTTCAAAAATAGACGACGGTGTACGTATTCAAACAAAGAATCACGACCATGTGTTTGATGGTTCAAACATCGACCGTAACAAACTTCAATCTATCGACCCAACTAAGTTACAGAAAGCGAAATCAGCGATTCAACAGCGTTTACGTGGCTAATAACTAGCCTAGGTTAAACCAGCTCACCCGATAATAGTTACTCCTATTATCGGGTGTTTTTACTCACTAGCTAAGGAAAGCGATTCGGGATTTGAATATGAAACGCCTTCTATTAATACTTGCTTCAACCTTCCCTTTTTACTCATCTGCAAATGACACCCTTGTTGAATCTATTGAGCGTTTTACGGATATTTTTTCCGTCAGCTTATCTCAAAATCCAGACAACGAAAAAACGGTTGCCACTCTTGATATAAATTATCAAATCAATGATAAGTTGCGTGTTTTTGGAGAAGTTGATACTCAAGAATACTGGCAAGCCGGTGTTGGCTACTCTTTCTGGCAAGGGAATACGTACTACACTGAAAATACGGTAAAAGTCAGTGAGCATGAAATCACAACGGGAATCTTTGCCGCGAAGCTAATCCATGAACAATGGACACTGATCGGCGACATTAACTACAACTATATGGATAGAGATTTCGATGCTTGCCTTCCAAACCTATGTCTGGAATACAAAGTATCTGACACATTTGATTACAGTGTCGGTGCTCTATGGAGTCCAATAAAATATGCTGACTTTCTTTACAAATTTAACCAAGAAATCGGATTCAAAAAAGATACTCAAGACTTTTACATTAATGACGATATTACTTCCGACTCTGGGCATATCAGAAATGAAGCTAGAACCAATATCCAATACCATGAAGTAGCAATTTTCTTTAACCTCAAATACATCAAGCCTTCTGTGACTTATACCTTACGCCCAGAGGCCGATAACTATGTTGAATTCGGATTATCTTTCGACTTTTAGTTATTGAGTAACTCTTTGATCATCTCGCGTAGTTCCTGATGCTGCCCATTAGTTTGATACTTTTTGTGGTAAACAAGCTCAAACTCCACCGGACGCATTGAGAATGGGGGCTCGTGAATTTGTAACCCGAGCGCTTTTGCAAAATGGAGCATACTTACAGGGACGGCAGCAATATAGTCGGTTCCTTTTACCGCTAACATTAAGTTAGTCAGATTCCTGACCTCAATCGCCACATCACGAGTAAAGCTCTTTTCAGAAAGGAAGTCGACAATTTGAGTATCTTGTCGCAGTAGCTTCAAGGTTACATGCCGTGCTGCAAGAAACTCTTCCATGGAAATTCGTTCACCAAATTTACTCACTTCAGGGTCACTCATAAGAAGAAGCCTGTCAGTAGTCGCAAATTCAGACTCTAGACTTGCCTGCTTTGGTAAACCAGTATCCACAACTAGGTCGACCCGATTCAATCGAATATCTTCAATTATATGATCGACAGATATGGGGGATTCAACTAATTGAACGCCATTGAGCATAGGCAGTTTGTGGAGAAGGTTAGCAGGGATGTAAACCGTAAAGTCTCGCTTCCTAGATACAGCACCTTCCATTAACTCTAACGCACTTGACAGTTGGCCTGCTAATTTGTGCGCCATCGAGGTTGGTTCTATTGAGCGACCCACTCTGACAAATAAAGCATAACCTACGACCACTTCAAATCTCTTGATAGCAGCACTTACTGCAGGTTGAGTGAGCTCTAACGATTCAGCAGCTTTTGTTATCGATCTTTGTTGATATACAGATAGGAATGGCTTTACTAAGTTGAGGTCAAACACGCTTTACTCCATCAAAACGGTGTTCTCTTAGTGTAACAAAAAAGCCGAATGCTAGAAGCAATTCGGCTTTAATATTATCCAACAGTGTTATGTGAAACTGTTGCTATTAGTGCTCGCGCGTCGCTCGGAATTGAACTTCTGGGAAACGTTCAGAAGCTAGGTTCAAATTCACCATGGTTGGTGCAATGTAAGACAAGTTATCACCGCCATCTAACGCTAGGTTAGCTTGGCTCTTACGTTTGAACTCTTCTAGTTTCTTAGCATCATCACATTCAACCCAACGTGCTGTTGCAACGTTCACACCTTCGTAAATCGCTTCAACGTTGTATTCCGCTTTCAAGCGCGCTACAACCACATCAAACTGAAGTACACCAACGGCACCAACGATCAGATCGTTATTTTGCAAAGGACGGAATACTTGAACCGCACCCTCTTCAGAAAGCTGAACTAAGCCTTTTAGAAGTTGCTTTTGCTTCAGTGGATCGCGCAAACGGATACGACGGAATAGCTCAGGCGCAAAGTTTGGAATACCTGCGAACTTCAAGCTTTCGCCTTGAGTAAAGGTATCGCCAATCTGGATTGTGCCGTGGTTATGTAGACCAATGATGTCACCCGCGTATGCTTTTTCAGCACGCGCACGGTCACCCGCCATGAAGGTTACCGCATCTGAGATGCTCACGTTCTTACCAGTACGAACATGGTTCATCTTCATACCTTGGTCGTAAGTACCCGATACGATACGCATGAATGCGATACGGTCACGGTGTTTTGGATCCATGTTTGCTTGGATCTTAAAGACGAAACCAGAGAACTTCTCTTCAGTCGCTTCAACATCACGCTCATTCGCTTGACGCGTTTGAGGTGCTGGAGCCCATCGAGTTAGGCCGTCAAGCATGTGGTCAACACCGAAGTTACCCAATGCAGTACCGAAGTAAACCGGAGTCAACTCGCCAGCAAGGAACAGTTCGTGATCAAACTCAGGACATGCGCCAATAACCAATTCAAGCTCTTCACGAACGCTGCTCGCCAGATCTTCACCAACAGCTTCGTCTAGCTCAGGGTTATCCAGACCTTTGATGATGCGAACTTCTTGGATCTCATGGCCGTGGCCAGATTCATACAAGATCGTTTCATCACGGTGAATGTGGTAAACGCCTTTAAACTCTTTACCACAACCGATAGGCCAAGAGATTGGAGCACAAGCCATACCTAGCTCGCTTTCCACTTCATCTAGCACTTCCATTGGGTCACGAACATCACGGTCAAGTTTGTTCATAAACGTTACGATTGGTGTATCACGTAGACGCGTTACTTCCATCAGTTTACGAGTACGATCCTCGACACCTTTAGCAGCATCGATAACCATCAAACAAGAGTCAACCGCAGTTAGTGTACGGTACGTATCTTCCGAGAAATCTTCGTGTCCTGGAGTATCGAGTAGGTTTACTAAGCAATCGTTGTATGGGAATTGCATTACCGACGTAGTTACCGAGATACCACGTTCTTTTTCCATCTCCATCCAGTCAGATTTAGCGTGCTGGTTAGAGCCACGGCCTTTTACGGTACCCGCTTTTTGAATCGCGTTTCCGAATAAAAGAACTTTTTCAGTAATCGTGGTTTTACCCGCATCCGGGTGAGAGATAATTGCAAACGTTCTACGTTTGCTCACTTCTTGTTGGAAAGACATAGTCGCCCTTTGCTGATCTAAAGCGTAAAAAGGGCAAGTAGATAATACTTGCCCTTGAATTCTGTGTGCGGATTATACAGAAAGCGTGTCACTTTCTAAAGGGTCAGTTTACACCCTATTTTTTGGCTAATTTTGTGATTAGCTATCTAGTTAGCGAAAAGACGTAACTTGACTAGCTGAAAGACATAAAAAGGTAGCTCATAATGATCGCATCTTCGTTGCCTTGCTTGGTTGGGTAATAGTTACGACGACGGTCGACTTCATTAAAGCCAGCCTTCTCGTAAAGATTAAAAGCATGCACATTACTTTCGCGAACTTCCAGCCAAGCACTCTCGGCGCCAGCCTGTTCACACATATCGAGAAAGTGCTCAACCAAAGCTTTTCCGTAGCCTTTACCTTGCTGCTTGGGGTCAACCGCTATCGTAAGCAAAGTCACTTCACCGACAATGTTCTGAGCATAGAAATAACCGACAACCTCTCCATCCACCTCTAAAACACGGTGGCAGCCTCCACGGCTATTAAGATCACGGATCATGTTTTCAGACCAAGGATGAGAATGCGCGGTCTGCTCAATTTGCCAAATAGCGTCGAGGTGTTGTTCTGAAGTCGGTAATAATTGATTAGTCATAAGCACAAATTTGTTGCCATAAGTCGCGGCGATGTTGGTTATTACCGTTAATGTCAGACAGTAATGGAGATTGAAGTGTTTTTGCCTTCAGTTCATAGGCAGATTCACAACCAGCAAACCAGATCCATTCAACCGAACCTAAATCCACAGCAGATAAGTGTTGTGGTTGAAGGTGTAAAGCCTGAGATAAGTCGAGCTTAATACTTTTAAGTACGCGTTCAAACATCACGGCGAGATCTTCCTGAGGCTTTTCAGGCGAAACCAATAGTAACTTGCAGTCGCTCGATAGCGGAATCAATTCAGATTCGTAGCCAGCCAAACGCTCTGGGTGGCTAAGCTCCCATTGGCTGATGCCCATCTCTTGCAGGTATTGCGCGTGTGTTTGTGACATATCTAGCGGTGTAACCTTAGGTTTGTTGATATTGGTCTTGTTAGAGCGAGCTGAAAAGGAGCTCATTGGGGCTGATACTAACAAAAAATAAAGGAGCATCAAGCTCCTTTATTTAGACTAAATCAGTTTGCATCATATTGCTTAGTGAATAAGGCCTATAAGTCGTTAAACTCTGGGCTGTAGGCAATCTTACCCGAATGGCCAGCAAGTACGCCGTCGACTAACTCGATAGCTTGGAAGGCACCTTCAGGTACATCCCAAATGCAGCTAAAGCCAAACTCACTTGCGGCTTTAAAACCAAAACGACCGTAGTAAGCAGGATCACCGAGCACAACACAGGCTGGGTAACCAAAATCCACCAAAATAGAGAAAGCTTCTTCAACTAAAGATTTTGCGATGCCTTGGTTTCTGCACTCTGCCTTTACCGCTAAAGGAGCTAAGCCTTGCCAGTTGTGGTCTTCGCCATCAAGCGTCACAGGGCTGAACATCAGGTGACCAACCACCTCGCCGTCATCTGAACAAGCCACCAGCGACAAGGTTAAATGACTATTCTCACGTAAGCTCATAACCAAATTAGCTTCTGCATCCGTTTCAAAAACAGATTTCAATAAACGATCGATGACAAGTATATCTGCCGGTGCTTCAGTTCGAATAAGCATTCATTACCTCACTTTGTGTATCTGGGGATTGTACTCCCTTCTGCACAAAATCAGCTAATTGATTTAACAAAGTTTTCATCGGAGTCGGCAATAAGTCCAAATCTACGCTATCCATCAAGTTTTTGACTTCTAAACCGAGCTCAGTATCACCCTCAATCGACAGTCTACGTTGGAAAAAAAGCGTATCTGGGTCTTCTTTACGCCCTGCAATAAGCACAAGATCATTAAGGTTACCGCTAAAGCTTACATCTTCAGAAACCTCTTTATCAGCTACAACTAGTTGCTCATTTTGGTAGCTAATACACCAACTTAATCCCATATCTTTGATCGAAACTTTAAGCCACTTATCTTCAAGGAACTCAAAGTCACCGTCTTCTAGAGCTTCTTTGAATACACTTTTCAGCGCCTCCAATAAGGCTCTTTTTTGTACTGTTTTAGGCAATAACTGGACTGGAGATCGCAAAATTGATGCGGCATTTTGAACTAGTTGAGTGCGAATCTTGTTTATCACGTGACTTATCCGTAACTTTGTCAATAATATGGAATGCATCATAAATGATGTTAAAAACTCAGTTACTGTTATGTATCAAATTTACTCCTCTTTGATACTCGACCTTTAATATCCTGAAAATCACAGTTATAGTAACTCAGGTAATGAGAATTACAGCGAATCGCTGCGCTCACAGGTAGATACCGACAATTACACACAAGTAATAAGTATTTATCTATAGTGAATATTCAAGCTCTTGGAGAATTGGTAGTACTTTGATGCCTCCCCAGCAACTACAACATTGGTTTACTCAGTTAACTGCGAACAGCCCGTTCTTTTTTGCAGTTCTTGATGCTCAACATAATTACCTTATAGTGAATGAGCGTTACTGTGATATTGCTGGTTTAACTCAAACTGAGCTTGCAGGCATGAATGATCGTCAAACCTTAGGCGAGCAATTCTACCAACATCTAAAGCCTTATTATGAGCGTGCATTCAATGGTGAAACGATTGAAGCGGAAGTCACTCTCAACGAGACTGACCTCGACACTAGCCTTCATTTTAGCCTTGCTCCCCTCACTAGCGGCAACAAAACCGATTACATCGTATTTCACGCCTTTGACACCTCAGAAAATCAAGTCCTCGTTCGCTCTCTAGAAGAATCTGAAGCGAAGTTCCACAAGCTTTCTCAACTGCTGCCAGACGGGCTGCTTTTGGTTGAGAACGACTACATCTTGTCATCTAACCCTGCAGCAGCAAGGTTACTTGGTTTCAACTCACCTTCAGAGTTGCTAGGTGAAGAACTGGGCCGTCTGTTTATCGATGAACAAACCAAAACTGTCTTCAACAATAGCCTGAGTTCTATTATTTCTGAGTCGGGTTTGGTTTGTTTAACTGGGGCTCGATGTGGCTTTGAACGTAAGGTTCAACTTCATATCGATTCGACCGCCGTGCTAGGAAACAGTACACAATTAGTACTCATCCAAGATGCACAGGAAACAGCAAAGCAGTTTACTCCGGCAAACAGTGAAGATGCCTATATTGATGCGCTCACCAAACTCTACAATCGAGTAGGATTTACCAAGCGCCTTGAGCAATTTATTCACAACAATACACCGGTTGTGATGCTCTACTTAGACATTGATAACTTCAAGAATATCAATGACTCACTTGGCCATCACATCGGTGATAAGGTCATCAAAGAAGTCGCTTCGCGCCTAAAACGCCTACTCCCTCGTCAAGCGGTAGTCGGCCACCTTGGCGGAGATGAATTTGGTATCATCCTGCCAGAACCGGAACATCAACGAACGCCTGAAGCCTTATCTGAAAAGATCATTGCTCTGATCAATCAACCCTTCGACCTTCACCATTTTAGTAAACGCCTAGCCTGCTCTATTGGCAGCGTGAGCTTTCCTCAAGATGGTACTGATGCACGTATCCTGCTGCAAAACGCTGATACTGCGATGTATGAAGCTAAAGATCGTGGGCGTAACCGTCTGATTAAGTTCAACGAGCAGATGAACAAAGAAGCACGTATGCGACTGTGGCTTGAGATAGAGCTTCAGAAGGCATTGCAACAAAATGGACTCGAGGTTTGGTATCAGCCAAAGGTGAATGCCCGTGATTTCACCATCAACGGCGCAGAAGCTCTGGTTCGTTGGAAGCACCCTGTTGAAGGTTACATCAGCCCTGCCGCATTCATCCCAGTTGCGGAACGTGCAGGTCTTATCGAACAACTTGGTCGTGTGGTGATGCGTGAAGTATTTGCGACAGTTAAGCGTTGGAAGATGCAAGGTATCCTGCCAGGTCGAGTGGCTATCAACTTGTCTCCAGAACAGTTTGGTAACCCGAAACTGATTGATTACGTTGAGAAATTACTCCGTTCAACAGAGCTTGATCCAAGCGCAATTACTTTTGAGCTGACAGAAAGTGCTGTGATGAGTGACAGTGAGCACACGCTGCAGATGCTCAACGCTATCAAGAAATTAGGATTCGCCTTATCCATCGATGACTTTGGTACAGGCTATTCATCGCTGTCTTACCTAGCTCGCTTCCCGATTGACGAGCTCAAAATTGACCGTGCGTTTATCTCTGATATCGATACGCTACCAAAGCAAATCACTGTGATTGAAAACATCATCAACCTTGGTAAGTCTCTCGATTTAACCGTGGTTGCAGAAGGTGTCGAAACCAGTGAGCAAGCGACTCTTCTATCAAACCTCAACTGTAGTTCCATTCAAGGTTTCCACTTCTATCGACCACAGCCGAAACAAGATGTTGAAGAGCTATTCGCACAAAACCGCCGCCACAAGAACTAGCGAAGCGATACAACTTGGCTTCGTTATGCAAACAAGCCAAACCATAAAGATTCGCTAACCGAAAACGACCCAAAGCACAAAAGCACCACTCGTCAGTACCTCAAACGGAGTAAAAGCAGATTTATCCATCTAAACCTGCCTTACATCAATTCCGTCATTCATAATTCTTCATAAAATGCCCGCTTCAATTTCATTCTACTGGTAGTGAGCAAATGGAACTCTTATGCCCAGCGGGTAACTTACCTGCTTTGAAAACCGCCATTGATTGCGGTGCGGATGCTGTCTATATCGGATTCAAAGACGATACCAATGCCCGACACTTTGCAGGCCTTAACTTTGCGGGTAAAAAGCTCGATCGTGCCGTGCAATACGTGCATGACCGCAACAAGAAAATTCACGTTGCCTTAAATACTTTTGCTCACCCAAATGGTTTCGAACGTTGGACCAGTGCCGTAGACAACGCGGCAGCGCTAGGTGTTGATGCACTGATCATCGCGGATATTGCGGTTCTTGAGTACGCAGCAAACAAATATCCGGATCTAGAACTGCATCTGTCCGTACAAGCTTCTGCGACCAATGCAGCTGCAATCGACTTCTATCACAAGAACTTCAATGTAAAGCGTGTGGTATTACCTCGCGTATTGTCGATTCATCAGGTCAAACAGCTTTCTCGTAACATCACCTCTGACGTTGACCTTGAAGTATTCGCTTTCGGTAGTTTGTGCATCATGGCTGAAGGCCGTTGCTACCTCTCTTCATACATGACCGGTGAGTCCCCTAACACGGTGGGCGCTTGTTCTCCGGCGAAATATGTACGCTGGCAAGAAACAGAAACAGGACTAGAGTCGCGTTTGAATGAGATTCTTATCGACAAGTACGTAGCAGGCGAAAACGCGGGCTACCCAACACTGTGTAAGGGTCGTTTTGAAGCGGACATCGATGGTGAACGTAAGCGCTACCATGCACTTGAAGAGCCAACTAGCCTTAACACGCTATCAATGCTGCCAGAGCTTTTTGCTGCAAATGTTGCTTCTGTGAAGATTGAAGGCCGCCAACGCAGCCCGGCTTATGTTGAACAAGTGACTCGTACGTGGCGTGCGGCCATTGATCGCTACTTAGCGAATCCAGAACAATACCAAGTAGAACAAGCTTGGAATACGACACTGGCGAACGTATCTGAAGGCACACAAACTACCCTTGGTGCTTACCACCGTAAATGGCAATAGCGCCAAATGGAGAACTCAATGAAATACGCATTAGGCCCTCTACTCTACTTTTGGCCAAAACAGGACGTTGAAAGCTTCTATGAGCAAGCAAAGTCTAGCTCTGCCGACATCATCTACCTTGGTGAAGCAGTGTGTTCAAAGCGCCGTGAGATGAAAGCCAAGCATTGGATGGACATTGCCAAAGAGCTGTCTGCTTCAGGTAAACAAGTGGTGCTATCGACGATGGCCTTGTTGGAAGCGCCAAGCGAAGTCAACATCATGAAGAAGTACATCGACAATGGTGACTTTGCGATTGAAGCCAACGATGTATCTGCCATTCAACTAGCCAGCGAAAGCAAAGTACCTTTCGTGGTTGGCCCTGCGGTTAACACCTACAATGCACGCACTCTGAACCTGTTCTTGAAGCAAGGTATGACGCGCTGGTGTATGCCTGTTGAGCTTTCTCGCGAATGGTTAAGCAACGTCATGACACAATGCGAAGAGCTTAATATTCGTAATAAATTCGAAGTCGAAGTGTTTAGCCACGGCTACTTACCGCTTGCTTACTCAGCACGCTGCTTTACCGCTCGCGCTGAAAACAAAGCCAAAGACGATTGCGAAACCTGCTGCATCAAATACCCAACAGGTCTACAAGTCGATAGCCAAGAAGGTCAGTCGGTCTTTAACCTTAACGGTATCCAAACCCAATCGGGTTACTGCTACAACCTAGTCAATGACTTGCCGAGCATGCATGACTTGGTCGACGTTGTTCGTTTAAGCCCGTTAGGCATCGATACCTTCTCTGAGATCAACAACTTCAAAGCCAATGAGCATGGCCAAAAACCGATGACCATTGAAAGCCGTCAATGCAACGGTTACTGGCATCAACTTGCAGGTTTAGAAGTTAAGAACATCTAACACCTCTTGTTGAATCAATCAGAAACAGATACAAAAAAGGTCTAGCATTCGCTAGACCTTTTATCATTCAGTTTAAGAAAAACGATCTACGCCGTCGCGGTTTCCAGCGGCGCAGCGTCGAGCTTCTTTACATCTTTGTAGAGCATGATCATAACAACGACGCTTAACGCGATATTGGACAATGGATAAGCAATCCAGATCCCCGGCACACCGTACAACTTAGGCATAATGTACAAGAAAGGTAATTGGATAAGCATGTTACCTATCGTCACAAACATCGCCTTACTGCCCTTGTTCACCGCTTGATAGTAAGCACCCGCTACCACTAAGAAGCCATCAAGAGCCAATGCAAACATGTGTAGTCGAATACCTAACACGGTGTACTCAACTAGCTGAGGTTCATCCGAGTTAAAGACGGAAACAAACTCACGTGGGAACGCGTTCAACAGCAACACAAACGCCACACCAATCAAGACAGAGCTCACCATCGCAATCTTCAGTAACTTACGAATATTCGCTTGATTGCGAGCACCATGGTTGTAACTCACTAAAGGCTGCATACCATTTGCGATACCTTCCGCTGTGAGGTAATAAACCGTCACGATGTAGCCCAAAATAGCGTAAGCACCAATCATCAACTGGTCGCCATATTGAGAGAACAACGCATTGTGCAGCGCCACCATCATCGAGCCATAAGCGTACATAAAGAAGCTGGATGTACCAATAGCGAAGATTTCAGGAATAACCGATAACTTCAACCTCAGTTCATTCCAACGTAAACGCAAGTTTGCGCGACGTGAGAAGAAGTAAGCCAAACCCAGACCAGTTACCACAAACTGAGCAATTGCAGTTGCCAATGCCGCCCCCTTCAACTCCCAGCTAAACTGAGCGATAAACAGGTAATCCAATACAATATTGATCACCGCACCAACAATCATCAGTATCGTGGCTAAGTTCGGGCTGTCATCGTTACGCAGTAAAAATGGCATCGCAATAGAGCCTAATGTAAAGACACTTGCACCAATTAGGATATGTAAGTACTGCAGGCCAAGCTCATACACTCGACCTTCTGCGCCTTGCCAAAGCAAAAAGTTATCAGCAAACAGAAACAACAACCCGGAGACAATTGGCGTTATCGCCAACAGCAAGGTTAGACCCGTGGCTAAGATCTGCTTAGCGCCTTTGGTGTCTTTTTCGCCTTGGCGAATCGAGACAAGGGCACCCGTACCCACGCCCACTAACATACCAATGCCGAGAATCGAACCAATAACAGGCCACGCGACGTTAATACCCGCAAGTCCATCAGCACCTACATAACGGCCGATAAAGATGCCATCTACCACTTGGTAAAGGCCATTAACCAACATAGCCGCTACGGTAGGAATTGTGTATCGCCAGAATTGACGACTAATTGAGTTACTCATTTCTTACTCTACTTTCTTCATCTATTGAGCCGCACTAAAATGAGATACGACTCTAAAAGTTAGTTAACAAGGCTAACTAAATATTTAAACTAATTACTTCAACGCTTTATCTAACAGTTGATTCAACAGTTGGGATTCTTGCTCAGATAAACGGCTCTCAAGCGTTTGTGCCATCACCTGATAAATCTTACTTTCTTCTTCCAAACCAATTTCAGCTTTCTTGGTTAAAATTAACAACTTAGAGCGTGCATCCTCAAGCGAGGCTTGGCGTTCTACTAGTCCTTTTCTTTCTAGCCTTTGAACCATAGTCGTGGCTGAAGGTTTTGTCACCTGCATCTCAATAGCAAGGTCTGTTAGCCGAATAGGCTCTGGTGAAGCTTGAATGACCTTCAAATAATCGTACTCATTGAAGCTCAATTGGCAGATAGGATCTTCATTCACTTGAGTTCGCCATATCTTAGAAGCAAAGCGTTCAATTTTTTCTAGATTCTGATCCAGCATAGATTTCCAACCACAGAATTTACATTTAGTTAGCAAGGCTAACTATTTTAATGTTGTTTAAATAAAAAGCAATCAAAAACGAGCCCCACGTTTATAAAAAAGGAGCATAAAAAAACCGCTGACAGGCAGCGGCTTTTCGGAATCAAAATGTATCGCTTACTTAGCGTTAGCTTCTTCTTCGGCAGCGGCCAACTTAGCTTGCGCTAAATGTTCGGCCTTAAGCGTACTAAAAATACGGCTTAACTCTAAGAAAGAGTAACGGTGTTCTACGTATTCATACACGTTAAAAGAAACCGCTAACTTGTACAAAGAGATAGCATTCGCGTAATCACCATTCATGTGGTGACGCTTAGCAAGGTAGAAGTACGTTTCAGTCAGGCGTTGAGCTAGCAGCGTATTGTCACGAGTCCCCGTTAGGATAGCTTTAAACGCTTGCTCTTCGGTAATATCTTCAAGCATGATCGCAACTAATACCCAGCCCCACTGTTCATCACGACTCTCGTAACGCTTTTGCAAATCAAGCTTCGCTTGTTCTGGCGTGAGTTCATGCTGAATGATGTAAAGCCACAGAGTGCGGAACGGATCGCTAGGATCATCAGCGTAGTGCTTCATCATCTCTTCATTGGCTAAGTCATAGCGCTCGCCATAGTAGAGTGCGATAGAGCGATTTCGTTCTGCATATGAGTTTGCAGGATCAAGCTCTAACGTCGAATCAAAAGATTCATAAGCGGCATCAAACTCCCCTACTTGCGTAAAGTAAACACCCAAAAGGTTGAAGATATCAGGTTGAGCGGGGTTCAATGAAAGAGACTGATTGAAATCAAGACGTGCTAAATCACGCAGGCCAACGCTGTCGTAGTAGTTACCACGCTCGAACAACATTTTAGCTCGAACTTCATCGTTCAAGTCTGGGCGCTGTAATAACTGACTAAGGCGTGCTATTTGCACTTCTTGCTGAACACTTGGTTGAAGCGGCACAGCCATTGGTGGATAAACCCAACGTGAGGTGTTATCTGATGTTGTCGCACAACCAGTTAGTACAAGCAGTAAACACATACTCGCGGTTTGAAACCATTTCACAAATAATTACTCCTGTTATGACCGCAATAAAAAAGGGGAGCGATATGCTCCCCTTTATAACATGCTTTTTTACCAATGGGTTAGAAATCACTAAAAAGCGATAGTCCCATTAGTAGGCTAAGAATTACTCAGCAGCAGGTGCTTCGCCTTCAGCTGGCGTTTCAACTGCTTCTTTCATGCTTAGACGTACACGGCCTTGACGGTCAATTTCAAGAACCTTAACTGGTACTTCTTGACCTTCAGTTAGGTAGTCAGACACTTTCTCAACACGCTTGTCAGCGATTTGAGAGATGTGTACTAGACCATCTTTACCTGGAAGGATAGTAACGAATGCACCGAAATCAGCTAGACGAGCAACTTTACCTTGGTAAATGCGGCCAACTTCAACTTCAGCAGTGATCTCTTCGATACGACGGATAGCTTCTTTAGCAGCTGCGCCTTCAGTAGCAGCAATCTTGATTGTGCCATCGTCTTCGATTTCGATTGTAGTACCCGTTTCTTCACAAAGAGCACGGATAACTGCGCCGCCTTTACCGATAACATCTTTGATCTTATCAGAGCTGATTTTCATTGTGTGGATACGTGGAGCGAATTCAGAGATATCTTCACGAGCACCAGAGATAGCTTCATCCATTACAGAAAGGATGTGCTTACGTGCACCTTGCGCTTGGTTAAGTGCAATTTGCATGATCTCTTTAGTGATACCTTCGATCTTGATGTCCATTTGAAGTGCAGTGATACCAGCGTTAGTACCTGCTACTTTAAAGTCCATGTCACCTAGGTGATCTTCGTCGCCAAGGATGTCAGAAAGAACAACGAAATCGTCGCCTTCTTTAACAAGACCCATTGCGATACCCGCAACAGAAGCTTTGATTGGAACACCAGCATCCATAAGAGCTAGAGATGTACCACATACAGAAGCCATTGAAGAAGAACCGTTAGATTCTGTGATTTCCGATACAACACGAACTGTGTATGGGAATTCGTCAACAGAAGGCATTACTGCTTGGATACCACGTTTAGCAAGCTTACCGTGACCAATTTCACGACGCTTAGGAGAACCAACGAAACCAGTCTCACCTACACAGTATGGAGGGAAGTTGTAGTGTAGAAGGAAGTTGTCTTTCTTCTCACCCATTAGGCTGTCGATGATTTGTGCATCACGTTGTGTACCAAGAGTTGCAGTAACAAGAGCTTGAGTTTCACCACGAGTGAATAGAGAAGAACCGTGTGTACGTGGAAGAACACCAGTACGCACGTCTAGCGCACGAACCATGTCTTTTTCACGGCCATCGATACGTGGGTTGCCAGCAATGATGCGGCTACGTACTACGTTTTTCTCTAGAGAACCAAGCATGCCGCGGATTTCGCGCTCATCTAGGTTTTCGTCTTGAGCTAGAAGAGCAGCAACCGCTTCAGTTTTGATTGCGCCAACTTGCTCGTAACGAGCCATTTTCTCTGTGATCTGGTACGCGTCAGATAGACGAGTTTCAGCCAGTTCAGCAACACGAGCTTTAAGCTCAGTGTTAACTACTGGTGCTTCCCAGTTCCAAGATGGAGTTGCAACTTCAGCTGCAAATTCGTTGATCGCTTTGATTACAACTTGTTGTTGGTCGTGACCGTAAACAACAGCTGAAAGCATTTCTTCTTCAGATAGGTTATCTGCTTCAGATTCAACCATAAGTACTGCGCCTTCTGTACCAGACACAACTAGGTCTAGTTTAGAGTTTTCAAGCTCAGTATTTGATGGGTTAAGAACAAGTTCGCCATCGATGTGACCAACACGTGCAGCACCGATAGGACCATTGAATGGAGCACCAGAGATAGCAAGCGCAGCAGACGTTGCGATCATAGTGATCATGTCTGGGTTTACGTCAGGGTTGATAGAAACAACCGTAGCGATAACTTGAACTTCGTTTTTAAATGCACTTGGGAAAAGTGGACGAATTGGACGGTCAATCAGACGAGCTGTTAGCGTTTCGCCTTCAGAAGGACGACCTTCACGCTTGAAGAAACCACCAGGGATTTTACCCGCAGCGTATGTACGCTCTTGGTAGTTAACTGTTAGAGGGAAGAAATCTTGGCCTGCAACAGCTTCTTTCTTAGCAACAACAGAAACGAATACTGATGTATCGTCCATAGTCGCCATTACAGCAGCAGTAGCTTGACGTGCCATTACGCCCGTTTCTAGAGTAACGGTGTGGTTACCGTACTGGAACGATTTTACAACTGGTTTTTCAAACATTGTATATCCTTAGCTCTAAAGTCATGACTTTAGATTAAGTGAAGAATGACTCAAGATATTACCAATCGCGACTAGTGAAAAGAGACTTGGGAATGATGCTTCTTTGTATGAGTTCATACGCCGAATTAAGACCAAATCCGCCTTTGAATAGTCGCGACCTATTGGCCGACATCTGTGACTGTAACGTCTTGAGAGGTTGATTGCCCAACGTTGAAAACGCATAGGCGGGCGTAGTATAAACTATTTTTATTAGGAGAGATATTTCCTATCAGAAAAAGCCAGATGATATTCTGTGCATCCGGCCAAACATTTTCTTACAGGCACAAAAAAAGGAGCATAAATGCTCCTTTTCTTCAAACTGTCTTTGCAGACATCGCTATTAGCGACGTAGGCCTAGACGCTTGATTAGGTCTTGGTAACGAGTAAGGTTTTTGCCTTTCAAGTAATCAAGAAGCTTACGACGGCTAGAAACCATACGTAATAGACCACGACGGCTGTGGTGATCGTGTTTGTGCGCTTTGAAGTGACCTTGTAGGTGGTTGATAGAAGCAGTAAGTAGTGCTACTTGTACTTCTGGTGAACCTGTGTCGCCTTCAGATTGTGCGTATTCTGCAACGATTGCTGCTTTAGTTTCTGCATTCAGAGACATAAATCTCTCCTGATAAGAGTAAGTTTATATTTGTAGCAGCCAATCTCTGATTCAGCCGCTACGCGAGCCGAGGATTATAGGGAAGTTTACGGGTTGGTGCAATAACAATCGAACTGATGAAAAACGAAAAAAGCGAACCATTAAAATTAAAGGCTCGCTTTCTGTATTATCTACTCGTCTTGATTATTTACTCGCCTTTCACGACTCAGCGCTAATATCAGACTGAATTTAAACGTTACGCTTGTGGCTCTTCATCTCTGAAAACAACCAAACGTTTCGGTGCAACTCGGCCATCTTCAGCAATTTGAGCAACGCCAACAAACAGCTTCTCTTCACCGCTTGTCATGCGAACGGTACCTTCAGCAGGAGCGCCTGCGACTTGAACTGGCATACCGTGCTGAACAAGATCAGTCAGTTCCGCATTCAAGTTAACTTCAGGTAAATCTTCTACAGCCGTGTCCATTGGCATTAGCAATGGATCAAGCAACTCTTTGGGTGCAATTTCTTGCGCTTGTGCTTGCTCTAGAATTTCGTTCAGCTGTTCCAAGGTAACCATGCGTTCATACGGGTACTTTGCAACACCAGTACGACGAAGCATTGTCACGTGAGCACCACAACCTAGCATTTCACCAAGATCGTCGGTGATCGTACGGATGTAAGTCCCTTTAGAACAATGCACTTCCATCTCAACTTCATCACCTTCAAAGCGAAGTAGCTCAATAGAATACACAGTGATCTTGCGAGACTCACGAGGAACCTCGATACCTGCACGTGCGTATTCATACAAAGGCTTACCTTGATACTTCAATGCAGAGAACATTGATGGAATCTGGTCGGTTTCACCTTTGAAGCTTGCAATGCAGCGTTCAAGTTGCTCTTGAGTCACGTTGATATCACGCGTCTCAACCACTTCACCATCAGAGTCAGAGGTATTGGTACGCTCACCAAGCTTAGCGATAACAACGTAGCGCTTATCAGAATCTAATAGAAACTGAGAAAACTTCGTTGCTTCACCAAGACAAATTGGCAGCATGCCAGTCGCAAGAGGATCCAGAGCACCGGTGTGCCCTGCTTTCTCTGCAAAGTAAATGCGTTTTACTTTTTGCAGTGCATCATTAGATGAAATACCTGTCGGCTTATCTAACAGAATTACCCCGTTTATAGGGCGACCTTTACGACGGCGAGCCATTACTCTTCGTCCTTAGACTGAGTATCCTCAGTACGGCCTGCTTCTTCTTGCTTACGCTTGTCGTCGTTCAATACTTCGCTAACTAGGTTAGACATACGCATGCCTTCAACCAAAGTGTTGTCGTAAGTAAAGCGAACTTCAGGCGTTAGACGGTGACGAATACGCTTACCAAGAGCCATACGAACTGGCACTTCATGCTCTTTAAGAGCAGCAAGACATGATTCAGGTGTTTGCTCACCGATACATAGGAAAGTCACGAACACTTTTGCGTAAGCAAGGTCACGAGACACTTCTACATCTGAAATCGTTACCATACCAATGCGTGAGTCACGAACTTCACGTTGTAGGATAAGTGCTAGCTCTTTTTGAAGCTGCTGAGACACACGTTGTGTGCGGCTAAATTCTTTTGACATTTTCTTTTCTCACTTAGAAAGATGGGGGGCTTGGTAATTACCAGCCCCCCATGGTGTATTCAACAACCGATTACTTATTACCTTTACTAGTAATGTTAGTAACCTTAGTCAATATGTCGAGTCGTACAGACTGATTAGTCTAGAGTACGTTTAACTTCAACAATTTCGAATACTTCGATCTGGTCACCAACGCGAACGTCGTTGTAGTTCTTAACGCCGATACCACACTCGTAACCATTTTTAACTTCTTGAACGTCATCTTTAAAGCGACGAAGTGACTCTAGTTCACCTTCGTAGATAACAACGTTTTCGCGAAGTACGCGGATTGGGTTGCTACGCTTAATAGTACCTTCAGTAACGATACAACCAGCGATTGCACCAAGTTTAGGCGACTTAAATACGTCACGAACTTGAGCAAGACCAATGATCTCTTGACGGAATTCAGGAGCAAGCATACCGCCCATCGCCTGTTTCACTTCGTCGATCAGTTGGTAGATGATTGAGTAGTAACGTAGGTCTAGGTTTTCATTCTGAACAGTACCGCGCGCAGTTGCGTCAGCACGTACGTTGAAACCAAGGATGATAGCGTTAGAAGCTGCTGCAAGCGTTGCATCAGTTTCCGTAATACCACCAACACCAGAACCTACGATGTTCACTTTAACTTCGTCAGTTGACAGTTTCAGTAGAGAGTCAGCAATCGCTTCTACAGAACCTTGAACGTCAGCTTTAAGTACAACGTTAAGTTCAGCAACTTCACCAGCAGTCATGTTCGCGAACATGTTCTCTAGTTTCGCTTTTTGTTGGCGAGCTAGTTTAACATCACGGAATTTACCTTGACGGTAGTTTGCAACTTCACGCGCTTTACGCTCATCACGTACAACCGTTGCTTCATCACCTGAAGCAGGAACGCCAGAAAGACCTAGAATTTCTACAGGGATAGATGGGCCTGCAGTTTCGATGTCTTTACCGTTTTCATCACGCATTGCACGAACACGGCCGTACTCTTGACCACAAAGAACGATGTCGCCTTTGTTTAGAGTACCAGACTGTACTAGTACTGTTGCAACTGGACCGCGACCTTTATCAAGACGAGATTCAACAACAACACCAGATGCCATGCCTTCTTTAACCGCTGTAAGCTCAAGAACTTCAGACTGAAGAAGGATAGCTTCTAGAAGACCATCGATGTTTGTACCCTGTTTTGCAGAGATGTGAACGAAGATGTTCTCACCGCCCCATTCTTCAGGGATAACGTCGTATTGAGCTAGCTCATTCTTAACGTTGTCTGGGTTTGCACCCTCTTTGTCGATCTTGTTCACAGCAACAATCAGAGGAACACCTGCCGCTTTCGCGTGCTGGATTGCTTCGATTGTTTGTGGCATTACGCCATCGTCTGCTGCAACAACAAGTACAACGATATCTGTCGCTTGAGCACCACGAGCACGCATAGCTGTAAACGCCGCGTGTCCAGGAGTATCAAGGAACGTGATCATGCCGTTGTCAGTATCTACGTGGTAAGCACCAATGTGCTGCGTGATACCGCCAGCTTCGCCAGAAGCAACGTGTGCTTTACGAATGTAATCAAGTGTAGAAGTTTTACCGTGGTCAACGTGACCCATGATAGTAACAACAGGAGCACGACCTTCTGCGATAGCATCGCTATCACGGTCAGCTAGCACTGCTTCTTCTAATTCGTTTTCTTTGCGAAGGATAACCTTGTGGCCCATTTCTTCAGCAACAAGTTGTGCTGTTTCTTGGTCGATCACTTGGTTGATAGTCGCCATAGCGCCCATCTTCATCATCACTTTGATAACTTCAGTTGCTTTAACTGACATTTTGCTAGCCAGTTCAGAAACAACGATAGTTTCGCCGATAGCAACATCAGATTTAGCAACAGTTGCTGACTTATCGAAGCCTTGTTGCATTGAAGTTGGTTTAGCTAGCTTACCTTTACCGCCACGACCACGTTGGTTACGACCACCACGGTTGTTGCCAGGTTGAGCTGCTGGAGCAGGTTTCTTCTTGCGACGACGAGGAGCTTTCTCATCTTTTTTATCAGCCGCATCTTCTGCTTCACGAGCATAAGTAGAAGTAGTCACATGGTAATCCGCAGATTTCTCTTGCTCTTTCTTCTTCTTCTCTTCTTCAGACCAACGTTCTTGGTTTTCTTCTGCTAACTTACGAGCCTCTTCAACAAGCTTAGCTGCTTCAGCTTCTGCTTTACGAGTTGCTTCTTGCTCTTGACGAGCTTTTAGTTCATCCGCTTCTTTTTTCGCTTGTGCGTTAGCGTCTGCATTTTTTGAATTCATGTCTTTTTTAGCCTTATCAGCTTGTGCGCGTTGAGCCTTCTCTTCAGCTTCACGTTTTGCATCCGCTTCACGTGTTACTTTTGCTTCGGCTTCGCGCTGTGCTTTCTCTGCAGCATCACGTTTCGCTTGCTCTTCAGCATCGCGTTGTGCTTTCTCTTCCGCTTCACGATTAGCTACATCCTCAGCCTCACGTTTCGCTTCATCTTCAATAGCGCTGCGCTTCACGTAAGTACGTTTTTTACGTACCTCTACTTGAACATCCTTACTCTTACCGCCTCCAGCGGCAACACTTAGCGTGCTGCGGGTCTTGCGTTGAAGAGTTAAACGAGTCGGTTCTGTTTCACCTGAAGTATCGCCGTGCTCCTTTTTAAGGTGCGTTAGCAATGTTTGCTTCTCTGAATCAGTCACTTGATCCGACCCTGCTTTCTTCATGCCTGCATCAGCAAGTTGTTCAATTAAGCGGTCAACTGGCGTACCAATCTCTTCACTCAGTGCTTTAACTGTTAATTGTGTCATACCGCTCTCTCTCCTTGCTGAATTATTCTTCGTCGCCGAACCAACAGATGTTACGCGCAGCCATAATCAGCTCGCCCGCACGCTCTGCAGTTAGGTCTTCGATGCCTTCTAGTTCATCAA
This sequence comes from Vibrio lentus, assembly GCF_002875945.1. Taxonomy (GTDB): domain Bacteria; phylum Pseudomonadota; class Gammaproteobacteria; order Enterobacterales; family Vibrionaceae; genus Vibrio; species Vibrio apostichopi. Next base: position 106,859 of record NZ_MCZK01000158.1, on the reverse strand, counting down.
CGCCTTGGTCAGCTAGGTCTTCCAATGTAGCAACGCCTTTTGCAGCTAGCTTGTAAGCCATTTCACGCTCAAGACCTTCAAGTGCAAGTAGGTCTTCAGCAGGCTCAACACCATCGAAAGTTTCTTCTTTCGCTAGCGCTAGAGTAGTCAGTGCGTCTTTTGCGCGGTTACGTAGTTCTTCGACGATACCTTCGTCTAGACCGTCCACTTCAAGAAGCTCGTTTACAGGAACGTAGGCTACTTCTTCAAGCGTAGAGAAACCTTCTTCAACAAGCATTTGAGCAAAGTCTTCTTCGATGTCTAGGTGCTTCATGAAGTTTTCAATTGAAGCAACTGCTTCTTCTTGGTGCTTCTTCTGAAGATCTTCAACAGTCATTACGTTCAGTTCCCAACCCGTTAGTTGAGAAGCTAGACGTACGTTTTGACCGCTACGACCGATAGCTTGCGCTAGGTTGTCAGCTTCAACCGCGATGTCCATTGAATGTGTATCTTCATCAACGATGATAGAAGCCACATCAGCAGGAGCCATTGCGTTGATTACGAATTGTGCCGGGTTATCGTCCCAAAGCACGATATCGATACGCTCACCGCCAAGGTCGTTAGAAACAGCTTGTACACGTGCACCACGCATACCAACACACGCACCAACAGGGTCAATACGTTTGTCGTTTGTTTTAACAGCGATTTTAGCACGAGAACCAGCGTCACGTGCAGCACCTTTAAGTTCAATTAGCTCTTCACCAATCTCAGGCACTTCAACGCGGAATAGTTCAGCTAGCATTTCAGGCTTCGAGCGAGTAATGAACAACTGGAAGCCGCGAGCTTCTGGCTTAACTGCGTATAGAAGACCACGAACACGGTCACCTGGGCGGAAGTTTTCACGAGGAAGCTGGTCATCACGAAGGATTACCGCTTCAGCGTTGCTACCTAGGTCTAGGATAATAGTGTCACGGTTTACTTTCTTAACAACACCAGTAACTAGCTCACCTTCGTTATCGATGAACTGCTCAACGATTTGAGCACGCTCAGCTTCACGTACTTTCTGTACGATAACTTGCTTAGCCGTTTGAGTCGTAATACGGTCAAACGTTACTGATTCGATGTCATCTTCAATGAAACCGCCAAGTTCGATCTCTGGGTCATCGTACTTCGCAGCTTCAATAGAGATTTCTTTTGTTGGGAATTCAACTTCCTCAACAGCTTCCCAACGGCGGAAAGTTTCGAAATTACCCGTTTTACGGTCAATTTCAACACGAACTTCGATTTCTAGTTCGCTTTTCTTTTTTGTTGCCGTTGCAAGCGCGATTTCAAGCGCTTCAAAAATACGCTCACGAGGAACTGCTTTCTCATTAGAAACAGCTTCTACTACCGCCAAAATTTCTTTGTTCATTAATCTAGCCTCTTAAGCTCATCTCTCTAGGAGAACTAAAATTTAGGGATCAGGTTAGCTTTCGCAATATTACTCAGGACGAATTCTTCTTCTTGTCCTTCAACCAATACTTTTACTGTCTCGCCTTCAATAGATTGGATATCACCTTTCCATTTACGACGGTTGCCGACAGCCATTTTCAAAACGATGCTTACCTCGTGACCAATAAATTGTTGGTAATGCTCTGCTTTGAACAGTGGTCTCTCTAAACCTGGTGAAGAAACTTCAAGGTTATAAGCCACTGAAATTGGATCTTCAACGTCCATTACGGCACTTACTTGGTGACTAACTTCAGAGCAATCGTCTACATTGATACCATTTGGTGAATCGATGTAAATACGTAGCGTTGAGTGCTCACCAGCACGAATAAATTCTAATCCAACTAACTCATAACCTGATGCTGCTACTGGAGCGTCAAGCATTTCAGTAAGTTGTCTTTCTAAACCAGTCATTTAACCACTCCAGAAACAAAAAAAGGGCTCAAAGCCCAATTTAAATTCCAAGCAAACATTATCTAAATTGCATTTACAAATGCTTAGATAACAAAAAACCCCGTATAAGCCGGGGTTTTTGTTGCTGGACCCTTATATGTTAAGTGCCATCATATTTGATATTACACTTAACTCACAGTGAGGTTCACACTGTGCAAACTTGCTACCAATACACGCTATATAATAGCATTGAAATTGGTTGCGGGAGCCGGATTTGAACCGACGACCTTCGGGTTATGAGCCCGACGAGCTACCAAACTGCTCCATCCCGCGTCCGACTTGTGAGCATTATACGCCCAACAAGATGTTTTACAAGTTTGTAAACATGGTGCCGAGAGAGGGACTCGAACCCTCACACCCTAAGGCACTAGCACCTCATGCTAGCGTGTCTACCAATTTCACCATCTCGGCATCAAATCTTTGCAGATTATTGTGGAATCTCGTCGCCTTGCGCCGGAACTTCACTCACTGCATCTTCAGCTTGCTGAATTACCTGACCTTCAGTCGGGTTAATCCATTGTGACTCAGTTTTATGTGTAGACATATTACCAAGCACTAAGCTAAGGATAAAAAATGTAGTTGCAAAAATTGCAGTCATTCGGGTAAGGAAATTTCCTGAGCCACCAGCACCAAACACAGTGTTTGAAGCGCCAGCACCGAATGAGGCTCCCATATCTGCGCCTTTACCTTGTTGAATCAACACTAGGCCAATTACACCAAGCGCTGCCAACAGGTAAATCACAAGTAGAACTGTAAACATTTTTCCACCTATGTTCCTAATTGTTGAGCCAGCGCCGTTCAAAAAACTATTTTTAAGAACAAGGCTAGCGACCTCCTAACTGAAGGCCGAGCAATACTAGCGAATGCGACGATGACTGACAAGAGGAATTTGCTAAAAAATAAGCCTTTAACAAGCGAGTGGTTAAAAAAAGGGCAAAAGCGACACAAAACTCGTTTGTGTCGCTTTTCATCAAGGCATAAGTTAAACAGACTTAATCACGGGCATGATGATGCATGCTACAGCGATAAACTATTTAATTAGCAATTCGCTTTTACAGCATCAGCAATCTTAAGTGCAGATTTCTGAACAAGATCAGCATCTTCACCTTCAACCATCACTCGCAATAGAGGCTCTGTGCCTGACTTGCGCAGTAATACGCGGCCTTTTTCACCAAGCTCAGCTTCCACTTCAACAACAGCCGCTTTAACAGCCTCAGCTTCTAATGGGTTTGAGTCACCGCTGAAACGAACATTTTCTAGAACCTGAGGGTATAACGTCATACCTTGAGAGAGTTCATTCAGTGTCATTTCACTATCAACAACTGAAGCCAACACTTGCAGTGCAGCAACGATGGCATCACCCGTCGTTACTTTATCCAATAGAATCACATGGCCAGAGTTTTCTGCACCGATCTTCCAGCCTTTAGCAAGAAGCTGCTCCATTACATAACGGTCACCTACAGCAGCACGTACAAATGGAATACCTAATTGCTTAAGTCCATTTTCCATACCAAGGTTCGTCATCAATGTACCAACAACACCGCCTTTTAGCTCACCACGACGTAGCGCATCACGAGCAATGATGTAAGCGATTTGGTCGCCATCAACCTTATTGCCTAGCTCATCAACCATAATGATACGGTCACCGTCGCCATCAAAGCCAAGGCCTAAAGCTGCTTTCTCTTCAACCACTTTAGCTTGCAGAGCACGCACATCCGTCGCACCCACTTCATGGTTAATGTTGGTACCATTTGGCTCAACACCCATTGCAATGACTTCAGCACCCAACTCTTTAAACACAGCTGGCGCGATGTGATAAGTTGCACCGTGCGCGCAATCAACCACAATTTTCATTCCGGCTAATGTCATTTTGTGCGGGAATGTACTTTTACAAAATTCAATATAACGGCCTGCTGCATCATTTAAGCGAACTGCTTTACCTAGTACTGAGGATTCCACGCACTCGATATCTTTGTCTAGTTCGGCTTCGATTGCCAACTCGATTTCATCCGACAATTTAGTTCCTTCAGAAGAGAAGAACTTAATACCGTTATCGTAATATGGGTTATGCGATGCAGAGATAACAATCCCCGCCTCAGCACGGAAAGTTTGTGTTAGGTAAGCAACAGCTGGTGTCGGCATTGGCCCAGTAAACGTAGCCTGAAGACCCGCAGCAGCTAAGCCAGCTTCTAAAGCAGACTCAAGCATGTAACCAGAAATACGAGTATCTTTACCGATAATCACTTTCTTTGTGCCCTGCTTTGCTAGAACACGACCAGCAGCCCAGCCAAGCTTCAAAACAAAATCAGGTGTAATTGGGTATTGACCCACTTTGCCACGTACGCCATCTGTTCCGAAGTAACGTCTTTTATCAGACATATTGATTTTCCTTAATTATTATTTAGTGATTGTTGTTCATCACTTCAATTATCTTCATCGCTTCCAATGTATCTTCTACATCGTGAACGCGAATAATTTGAGCACCTTTCATCGCAGCAATGGTAGCGCAAGTAACACTTCCTACCATGCAATCTGCTGGTGCTTTATCTAGCAGCTTAAAGATCATCGATTTTCTCGAGATACCCGCTAAGATTGGCAAGCCAAGCGTATGAAATTTTTCAAGGTGCGCTAATAGGTGGTAATTATGCTCTATGGTTTTACCAAAGCCAAAGCCCGGATCGAGAACAAGTCGCTCTTTAGGTATGCCGACAGCCTCACAAGCCTCAACTCTTTCTTTTAAAAAGTCTTCGACATCCGTGAAAACATCGTCATAGCTAGGGTTAGCTTGCATGGTTCTTGGCTGGCCTTTCATGTGCATCAAACAAACGGGAACCTGAGCTTGAGCGGCAGCTTCTAAAGCGCCTGACTCTTGCAGAGCTCGCACATCATTGATCAAGTCAGCACCCGCTTCAACGGCTTGACGCATCACTTCCGCTTTGCTGGTATCAATAGAAATCCACACATCAAAATTAGCTCGAATCGCTTTAATTGCGGGGATAACCCTTGATAGTTCATCTTCCAATGTAACTTCAGGCGCTCCCGGACGGGTAGATTCACCACCGATATCAATAATACTGACACCGGCTTTGATCATGCGTTCAGCTTGCTGCAATGCTTTCTCTAATGAGTTGAATTGACCACCATCAGAAAATGAGTCGGGAGTTACATTGAGGATACCCATCACATGCGGACGGTCTAAAAGGAGTGTTTTGCTGTTTGCTTGTAATATCATGGAAGGCAGGTCTTAAAAGGTTAAAACACTTTGCGCTAGAAACAGAAAAACCCTGAGCATACTCAGGGTTTTAATTAATAGCTTAGCGATTAAGAATCTTTGTTTTGAGCATCATCTGATTCAGATTTAGCTTCTTCAACTTTTGACTCTTCAGCTTTTGGTTCGGCTTTAGCTTCAGGTGTTTCCTCAGCTTCAGGCTTGGCTTCTTCCTTTGTAGGTTCAGCTTTTGCCTGGTCACCCCAACCAGCAGGCTCACGAATGTCAGTCTTACGTTCCATGAGGTCATCAATTTGACCCGCATCGATCGTTTCGTACTTCATAAGCGCATCTTTCATCGAGTGCATCAAATCCATATTGTCTTCTAGGATTTGCTTAGCGCGAGCGTAGTTGCGGTCGATAAGAATACGAATTTCTTCATCGATAAGTCGAGTTGTATCGTCAGAAACATGCTTCGCTTGACTCATGCCGCGACCTAAGAAAACTTCGCCTTCTTCTTCAGCATAAAGAAGAGGACCCAGTTTCTCAGAGAAGCCCCACTGCGTAACCATCTTACGAGCAATATCTGTTGCACGTTCGATATCGTTAGACGCACCAGTCGAAACCTTCTCTTTACCGTAGATAAGTTCTTCAGCAAGACGACCGCCGTACAAGCTAGAAATCATAGACTCTAGATGTTGGCGAGACATGCTTACGCGATCTTGTTCTGGTAGATACATCGTCACACCAAGTGCACGACCACGTGGTATGATTGATACTTTGTACACTGGATCGTGTTCAGGTACCAAACGACCAACAATCGCGTGACCAGCTTCGTGGTAAGCCGTTGACTCTTTCACTTCTTCAGACATAACCATTGAACGGCGCTCTGCACCCATCATGATCTTATCTTTCGCAAGTTCAAACTCAACCATAGAGACATTGCGTTTGTTTCCGCGAGCAGCAAATAGAGCCGCTTCGTTAACAAGGTTCGCAAGATCTGCACCAGAGAAACCTGGAGTACCACGAGCAATCAGAGATGGTTCAACATCGCCTGACAGTGGAACTTTACGCATGTGTACTTTAAGAATCTGTTCACGACCACGTACATCAGGTAGACCAACCACAACTTGACGGTCAAAACGACCTGGACGAAGTAGTGCTGGGTCAAGTACGTCTGGACGGTTAGTCGCAGCGATAACAATAATACCTTCGTTACCTTCGAAACCATCCATCTCAACCAGCATTTGGTTCAGTGTTTGCTCACGTTCATCGTGACCACCACCAACACCAGCGCCACGTTGACGACCTACTGCATCGATTTCATCGATAAAGATGATACATGGTGCGGCCTTCTTAGCTTGTTCGAACATGTCACGCACACGAGATGCACCAACACCAACGAACATTTCTACGAAGTCAGAACCAGAGATAGTAAAGAACGGTACTTTCGCTTCACCCGCAATCGCTTTGGCAAGCAATGTCTTACCAGTACCAGGAGGGCCAACCAACAGAATACCTGTAGGGATCTTACCACCTAGTTTTTGGAAACGACTTGGGTCACGAAGGTAGTCAACAAGTTCTTTAACGTCTTCTTTTGCTTCGTCACAACCTGCGACATCAGCAAACATCGTTTTAATTTGTTCTTCGCTCATCATTCGAGCTTTGCTCTTACCAAACGACATTGCGCCTTTACCGCCGCCGCCGCCTTGCATTTGACGCATGAAGAAAATCCACACACCAATCAGTAAGATCATTGGGAACCAAGAGATAAAGATAGTGCCAAGCAGGCTCTGCTCTTCAGGTGGTGTGCCCTGAACTTTCACGTTTTGGTTAATTAAGTCATCAAGTAGCTTCTGATCATAAACAGGCATGTAAGTTACATACTTAGCACCACCACCACGACGGGTGAAAGAGATTTCACTGTTATTGAACTGTGCGTCTTGAATCTGGCCTTGGCCAACTTCCTGTACAAACGTGGTGTAATCAACTGCTCTGCCATTACTTTCACCAGGGCCGAAGCTCTGGAATACAGACATAAGCACTACAGCGATAACTAGCCACAGAATTAAATTTTTTGCCATGTCACTCAAGGTGTCAGCCTCTCGATAACTAATTGTAATTAAAGGTAGGGTACTACAGTTTGTAACCTGTAGCTATATTGTTAACGGTTCAAAATCGAACAGAATCGTTAACCTTTGTAACCAGTGGCTACGATAAACACTTCACGAGAACGAGCTCGAGAAGAGTCGGGTTTTCTGACCTTAACCGTTTTAAACATCTCACGGACATCTTTAACGTATTGGTCAAACCCTTCGCCTTGGAATACTTTAACAACAAAACTACCATTGGTAGCTAGAACTTGTCGACACATATCCAAAGCTAATTCAACCAAGTACATAGCTCTTGGTTGGTCTACTGAGTTATTTCCCGCAATGTTAGGTGCCATGTCAGACATAACCACATCAACCATATTAGGTTGAATACGGTCTAACAACGCTTCCAATACTGCTTCTTCGCGGAAATCACCTTGTAAAAAGCTCACTCCAGCGATTGGGTCCATAGGTAACAAGTCACACGCAATGATTTGTCCACTGTCACCAATAATCTTAGCAGCATATTGAGACCAACCGCCAGGAGCTGCACCCAAATCCACAACGGTCATCGCAGGAGACAACAATTTATCTTTCGCTTGAATCTCTTCCATTTTGAAATAAGCACGTGAACGATAGCCTTTCTTTCTCGCCTCATTTGCGTACTTGTCGTCGAAGTGTTCCTTCAACCAACGGCCTGAACTGGCCGAGTGTTTCTGTTTACTCATTGGATACCTAAATTGGAGGAAAGTACTAATTGCTGAATAAATTATAGTCTTCAGCATTAGATGGCGTTAAAATAGGTTTTTTCAACCCTAATACTAAAGAAAATTGGCCGCGTAATGAACCTAAGTACCAAACAAAAGCAGCATCTAAAGGGCCTAGCTCACAGTTTAAAACCTGTAGTGCTAATGGGCGCAAATGGACTTACTGAAGCTGTTCTAGCGGAAATCGAATTAGCTCTAGACCACCACGAACTGATCAAGATTAAAGTTGCATCAGAAGACCGTGAGACTAAGCAACTGATTATCGATGCAATTGTACGTGAAACTAAAGCTGAGAAAGTACAAACTATCGGTAAAGTTCTTGTACTGTTCCGTCAGTCTGAAGCACGTAAAATCGAGATTCCACGCAAATAAGTTAGTTTGACTTCAAGCTAGCTCCGCAATCAGAAAGCCACTGTGCTTATCTTTTAGTGTAGCGTGAGAAACGAAAAAGGTCGCATTAGCGACCTTTTTACTTATTAGAACCAAAGTAAATTCAATTAGATGTATTCTACTTTGTCGATTTCGAAGTCTTTATCGCCGCCAGGTGTAGAGATAATAACCTCGTCACCTTCCATCTTACCAATAAGACCACGAGCGATCGGTGATTTCACCGAAATGCGACCTGTTTTGATTTCAGCTTCATCTTCAGAAACGATTTGGTAACGGAACTCTTCATCAGTATCTACGTCAATCAAAGTAACCGTAGTACCAAAGATAACCTTACCTGTGTTATCCATTTGAGTTACGTCGATGATTTGAGCTAGCGATAGCTTGTATTCGATATCTCGAATTTGAGCTTCACAGATACCCTGCTCTTCACGAGCGGCGTGATATTCAGCGTTCTCTTTCAAGTCACCTAGTTCACGTGCTTCACCAATAGCTGCTGAAATAATAGGACGTAGCTTAAGTAGGCGATCTAATTCGTCACGTAGCTTCTGAGCGCCACGTACTGTCATTGGAACCTTTTCCATTTTTTACCTCTATGCCAAAGCTTTCTTTGGCCAACATAAATCCACCCAACATACTTATTGGGTGATAGAAACAAAACGATTTGGCTTAGTGTAAACAAACTTGATGGCTAAATCACCTTTATTCCACTTTGTATTATAAAAGCTTTATCTAGGTCTAAATTACAGACATCACAAAAATGAATATTAACCTCCCCATCAATAAGTCAGCAAATAAATACCTAAAAAAAACAAAAACAAACCAAATAAACGCAGATCACACTTTTATAAAAACAAAATTAAAACAACAACTTAAGTAACAGTAAATGTAATAAAACAGTGTTCACTATTTTTATTGATATCATTTTACTAACTGACTATGGAACTTTAGGGGTAAAAAGTACCCCATGAATTGCTCTGGCAAGTTTCACGCTTTTGTTCTAAGCATGATTATGAAGCTTGATTAATACGAGCAATACACAAAAAGGATTCAAATCCTTGATAAATACCTTTATGGACAGTAATTAGGAATTAATAACATGAACAAGACTATGATCGCGCTTGCTGTATCTGCTGCAGCTCTTGCTACTGGCGCTAACGCGGCAGAACTATACAACCAAGACGGTAACTCTGTTGAAATGGGCGGCCGTGCTGAAGCTCGTCTATCTTTAAAAGATGGCAAAGCTGAAGACAAAACACGTATCCGTCTTAACTTCCTAGGTAAAGTTGAAATCCAAGACGGCCTATACGGTGTTGGTTTCTACGAAGGCGAATTCACAACGGCTGAAAACGGCGGCGCTACTGATAACAACGATGGTGATATCACTAACCGTTACACGTACGCTGGTCTAGGCGGTACATTCGGTGAAGTAACTTACGGTAAGAACGAAGGTGCTCTAGGCGTAATCACTGACTTCACAGATATCATGGCATACCACGGTAACTCTGCTGCAGACAAACTAGCTGTAGCTGACCGTTCAGACAACATGCTTTCTTACAAAGGTCAATTCCAAGACCTAGGCCTGAAAGCAAGCTACCGCTTTGCTGACCGTGAAGAAACTAACGGTGAGTTCACTGACAACGGTAAAGATGGTTACTCTCTATCTGCTATCTACGCAATCGGCGAGACTGGTGCTAAGCTAGGTGCTGGTTACGCAGACCAAGATAAATCTAACGAGTACATGCTTTCAGCTTCTTACGCTATCTCTGACCTGTACTTCGCAGGTGTATTCACAGACGGTGAAAAGCAAACTACAGGTGCAATCACAGACAAAGCTGTTGACTACACTGGTTACGAATTAGCAGCGGCTTACACTCTAGGTCAAACTGTATTCTCAACTACGTACAACAACGCTGAAACTGATAGCGAAACGTCTGCAGACAACATCGCAATCGATGCAACGTACTACTTCAAGCCTAACTTCCGTGGCTACGTATCGTACAACTTCAACCTAATCTCTGAAGGCGACAAGATCGGTAGCACTGACTTAGTTAACGGCAAAGCAAGCTCTGCTGACGCTGAAGACGAGCTAGCTCTAGGTCTACGTTACGACTTCTAATTCTGATTATCTAATTGTTTAATTAGTTAATTGAGAATCAAAACGCCCGCTATCTAGCGGGCGTTTTTTATATCTGTATACTGAAAACATCAGCCATCCAAGAAAATCTTCTATGCGCCTTCTACCCACTCTACCTCTATGTAGTTTTTTCATTAGTCTTTTCTCACTTAACGCTTTCGCATATGCCCCTCTTGATAAACTGCCCGACGGCAGCAGCACAAGTATCATTTTGGAATCACTAAGTGGCGATTCAAATGAAATGCATACCGACACTGATGGCTTTTACCCACCAGCCAGCACTTTAAAACTGGTTACGGCTTTGGCGGCTAAATTGGAGTTAGGAGATAACTTTCACTACACAACCGGCATAGCTCGTTCTAATGAAGATGTGATGATCTCATTCAGCGGTGACCCAACGCTACAAAGAGAACACCTAAAAAGCCTTTTATCTCAATACGCTAAGTCGCAATCTAAAACCATCAAGGGCAACTTATACCTCGATAACTCGGCTTATACGGGCTATCAACGAGCGGTTGGTTGGCCTTGGGACATTCTAGGCGTTTGTTACAGCGCGCCTTCTAGCGCGATGACCTTAGACAGCAACTGCGCACAAGCCTCTATTTATACGAAAGATAACGGTTCGACACGGGTATATATCCCAGCTCATTATCCAATAGACGTGACAACCACCGCAGCCACCGTAACTCGCTCAGGGCAGAAGGCCACACAATGCGACTTAGAGCTCATAACGACTCCAGACAACGCTTACAAGCTCTCTGGTTGCTTAGTAGAGCGTAAGAAGCCACTACCGCTCAAGTTCGCGATTCAAAATCCAGAGCTTTATAGCTACCAAGTCGTGACCTCACTGCTTAAAGAGCTGAAAATTCAAGTTAATGGCGATGTGATTGTGGGTAAAAAAGTTAAAGCAAACAAAGCAACGTTAGTCGCGAGCCACCATTCTGAAAAGCTTCCTGAACTGCTCGATACCATGCTGAAGAAGTCTGACAACCTAATCGCGGACAACCTCACCAAAACACTGGGTGCAACGTTTTATGTCCAGCCTGGTAGTTTCAATAACGGCACCGAAGCGATAAAGCAGATATTACTGACCAGGGCCAACATTGACCTAAGCAAAGCTCAGTTGGTTGACGGCTCAGGGTTATCGAGGAATAATCGCATGACCTCGCAGACCATGGCACAGGTGCTTCGTTATATCTGGGAAAACGATCAACAACTCAACCTAATTGATGCGATGCCAACGTCAGGCACTGATGGAACGCTTAAGTATCGTCAAAGCATGCGAAAAACACCGATTCAAGGCAACATCATTGCTAAAAGCGGCTCTCTATACGGCAGTTACAACATGGCAGGGTTTGGTTTAGATAAATCAGGTAATCCAAATTCGATCTTCGTGCAGTTTGTTCGTGATTATTTCCCTGAAAAGCCAGATCCTGACAGACCAGTCGAAGCACCTATTACCCAGTTTGAACGTGCTTTCTACACAGATGTAGTTGAATTCAGTCAAACACAGAGCAAACCTCAATAGCGATTGACTTGTAAAAGGCTGTTAATTAGATAATAAAAAATGGCGCTGAAGATCTTGAATCTTCAGCGCCATTTTTGTTTCTAAGGTGTTTTTAGCTATTTTTATAGGTGCCTATTTTAATAGGAGCTAAGCGATACCGAGGAATGAGTTAACGACTGTAAAATAAATCCACATCCCTGAAATATCCACTATCGAAGCCAGTACTGGGCTCACCAGCACCGCAGGATCTAATTTGAATAACCGAGCAACAATCGGCAATCCAGCGCCTAGCACGGTTGATATTGTCACTTGAATAAACAGAGCGACAGCAATCGCGTAAGCAATCATATTAATGTCGTAACCACCCGTTGATTGGTTATCACTGAACAGTAATATGCGGCCTATCATCACCAAGGCAATCGCAAGTGCTAAGCAGATAGCAACTCTAAATTCTTTCCAAAGAACGTTCGCCCACTGGCGTTTCTTCAACTCCCCTGTAGCTAAGGCCCTAATGACCAAAGTCGCCGCTTGTGTGCCTGTATTGCCACCCGCAGCAGCGATTACTGGCATATAGATCGCCAGAAGTACTAGTTGGCTAAGAATGTCTTCATACTGAGCAATGATAAGCCCAGAGACAATACCCAGCAGCGCTAAGGCAATAATCCAACCGATACGCTGCCTAACATGGCTAAGCACTCCAGTTGAAAGGTAACCCTGTTGAGGTTCAACCTCTGAATAGATCAGCCCTAGTTGGTGAGCTAGATGTCGAGAGCGCTTCTCAAAGCCCTGCTCTTCTAGCTCACTAAGTAAAGTCTGAATCGTACTAAGAGAGCATTGCCCGAGTACTAACACCGCATCTTCAAGCGGCATACGGTTCAAAAGGTTAATTTGTTGCTCACGTCCGTACTGTTGAAAGGCATTAGATACAGCTTGGATGTCTTTCTCTGAGTACAGAGCTTCAATAGATAAAAAAGTGTTGTTCATTACCGTCATGGCGAATCTCCCGATTGGCAAAGGTAACGACCATCAAAACAAATAGCTTATAGCGAATACATCAAGAACATTTAACTCGTGTACCAAGAGCGTATAGCCCGTATATCAGGAGCGTATAGCTAAGCGCACAAAGAGCTTAAAGCGCTAATGTGTCTACTTGTTAGAATCTAGTGTGTGGAAAAGAATGAGGGGGAAAACAAAGATACCCTACCTGAACGGCAGGACAATAGATCAACACCGAGACAGGTTATTCTTCTCCATTCAAACTAGGAGGATGGTCGGTATTGTTCATAAAAATCTCCAGAATTACTGTCAATATGACAGCGCGCATAGTGTAGCAATGCACGTTCAAAAACTTCGTCAACTTTGTGTCAATAAAAAAGACATCCGTGGATGCCTTTTGTTCAATTATTGATGTGCGTTATTACTTAATAGTAATACGAGCAAACTTACGCTTACCTACTTGGTAAACTGCAGTACCTGCTTCAGGTACAAACTTGCTGTCTTCAATCTTCTCGCCTTCAAGCTTAGCAGCGCCTTGCTTGATCATACGCATCGCATCAGAAGTAGAGTTTACTAGACCCGCTTCTTTTAGAACGTTCGCAATTGGCAGGCCAGCTTCGAATTCGAATTCAGGCATATCATCTGGTACTTGGTTCTTAGCAAAACGGTTAACGAACTCTTGCTCAGCCGCATCTGCATCCGCTTCACTGTGGAAACGAGCAATGATCTCTTTCGCTAGTAGCACTTTAACGTCACGCGGGTTCTTACCTGCATCAACGCCAGCTTTCAGTTCCGCAACTTCTTCAAGTGGACGGAAAGACAGTAGCTCGTAGTAGCTCCACATTAGATCGTCAGAGATAGACATAATCTTACCAAACATCTCGCTTGGTGCTTCGCTGATACCGATGTAGTTGTGCGCAGACTTAGACATCTTCTTAACGCCGTCTAGACCAACAAGTAGTGGCATCATTAGTACCGCTTGTGGTTTTTGACCTGCTGCTTTTTGCAGTTCACGACCCATTAGAAGGTTAAACTTCTGGTCAGTACCGCCAAGCTCAACATCGCTCTCTAGTGCAACAGAGTCGTGACCTTGAAGAAGTGGGTACATGAATTCGTGGATTGCGATCGGTTGACCACCAGCGTAACGCTTTTTAAAGTCATCACGCTCAAGCATACGAGCAACAGTTTGGTTAGAAGCAAGACGAATCATGCCTTCTGCACCAAGCTCAGATAACCACTCAGAGTTGAAACGAATTTGCGTTTTCGCAGGATCTAGAATCTTGAATACTTGCTCTTTGTAAGTTTCAGCATTCTTCAATACGTCTTCACGGCTTAGCGGTGGACGCGTTGAGTTCTTACCAGATGGGTCACCAACCATTGCAGTGAAATCACCGATAAGGAATGTCACTTCATGACCAAGCTCTTGGAAAGCACGAAGCTTGTTAAAGATAACCGTATGGCCTAGGTGGATATCTGGAGCTGTTGGATCGGCACCCAGCTTAATGCGTAAAGGACGACCTTCTTTTAATTTAGCAATCAGTTCGTCTTCTGGAATCAATTCTTCTACGCCACGTTTGATCTCGGCTAGTGCAGCTTCAATACTCGCCATTCTTGTTCACTCCCACAGATTTGGCAAAAATATAATAATTAGACATCTTACTTGAATAGCGATGTATTTTGAAACCAGTTACACTATTCCGTCGTCGATTTTCATAATATTTACAGAACGAACCGGAACATGTTGTCTATTTTTGCACGCCTTCCTATTTTGCACCGGGCTTTTATCGCATTTTTTAGTGCCGTAATTTTCGTCGCGATCTTCTTACTCCCCGATGTCAGCAGTTTACGTGACGATACGGGCGCTTTAGTGGTGGGGAAACATTACCCACTGACTATCAATGCATCTGCACTTGTTAGCTCGAGTGACGCACCGCCGACGGCAGTGCTTAATTGGGAGAAATACACCGTTCGTTCTGGCGAAAGCACCTCTGTTTTATTCGAACGTATTGGACTCTCATACCGCTTGCTGATCACGCTACTCAATACCAATAATGATATTAAGAAGCAGCTGTCTAACCTAAGACCTGGCGATGTATTGCAGTTTGGTTTTGATGAAAACAACGACCTTATTCAGCTAAAACGACAACTTAGTGCGTTTGAAAGCTTCAAAATCACTAAGTCTGGCGATTCGTTTACCTCTAGCATCGACAAGAAAGAAGTTGCCTACCAATACAATTACGCTGAAGCCAACATTACCTCTAACTTCTGGAATGCAGGCGTTAGCGCAGGTTTAACCGCAAACCAAATTATGGAACTAGCCGGTATCTTCGGTTGGGATATCGACTTTGCTTTGGATATTCGTAAGAACGACAGCTTTAAAATCTTGTACCAAGAGAAAGTGGTTGAAGGCGAAGTGATTGGTCGCGGTAAAATCATGGCTGCTGTGTTTAAAAACCAAGGCGATTCATTTACCGCGGTACTCGATGACAAGAGCGGCAACTACTTCGATGAGAATGGTCGAGCGATGAAGAAAGCCTTCCTACGCTCGCCAATTGATTTCCGTCGTGTGACATCGAACTTTAACCCACGCAGAAAACACCCAGTGACAGGCAAGGTTCGAGCTCACCGTGGTACTGACTATGCAGCTCCTGTTGGCACACCTATTTGGGCAGCCGGTGATGGTATTGTTCAGAAGTCGGGTTATAACCAATTCAATGGTAACTACGTTTTCATTCGACACAGCAACACCTACATCACTAAGTACCTGCACATGAAGCGACGTATGGTGAAAACAGGTCAACGCGTCAAACAAGGTCAAACTATTGGTACTTTGGGTGGTACAGGTCGTGTTACTGGCCCGCACTTACACTATGAATTCTTGGTCAATGGCGTACATAAAAATGCGCGTACCGTGAAATTGCCGCAATCGAAGTCGTTAACCGGTAAAGCAAAAGCAACCTTCATTGCTAACTCAGAGATTCGACTGAATAACCTTGAGCGATACGGCCAGTTGCTAGCGACCAATTAGGTTACTAGCGATCAATTAGGTTAAGAACTACATAACCCAACGAAAAGAGCGCCTATTGAAGGCGCTCTTTTTTATTTCGTAGAATCCGTTGCTGTGATTAAGCGTGATTGCTTCAATCACCATGACTTTAACTACTATTGTTTTGGCTTTCTTCAGGCTTTTTATCTCGCCCTAGCATCAACAAACAAGGTGTCAGTACCAAGGTTAGTACCGTCGCAAATGCCAAACCTCCAGCAATAGCAGTCGCAAGCTGTGACCACCATTGCGTACTCGGCGCGCCGAACTCTATCTTTTGATTAATCAAGTCGATGTTCATCTCTAACACCATCGGCATCAAGCCTAAAATGGTGGTGACTGTAGTCAGCATTACCGGCCTTAAACGCTGAACTCCGGTTCTTAGTATCGCATCTCGCTTATCCAAGCCTCGTTTAATCAACTGATTATAAGTATCGATCAGCACGATATTGTTGTTCACGACGATACCAGCCAGTGCTATCACCCCAATACCGGACATCACAATGCCAAACGGACGCTGGAAGATAAGCAAACCAACAAACACACCAACCGTTGAAAACAACACCGCACTAAGAATCAAGAACGCTTGATAGAAGCTATTGAACTGAGTAATCAGAATCAATGCCATTACCGCAAGAGCAACCATGAATGCACTTTGTAAGAAGGCTGAAGAGTTCTCTTGTTCTTCATTCTGCCCACGGATACGGAACTCAACGCTACTCGGCAGCCCTAACTCACTCAGCGACTGTTCGATCTTTGGCAGTTCGAGGGCAAGGTTATAGCCCTCTTCCATATCCGCCATGATGTTCACCACACGCTTTCCATCAAGACGCTTAATCGTATCCTGCTTATGGTCTGGAACGATCTGAGCAAAATTGGTAATCGGCACTAAGCCTGCTGGCGTTTTCACTCTCAACTGGTCAAAGCGCCCGATATCTCTCTTGTCATTTGGATAACGCACCAAGATGTCGACCTCTTCTGATGAATCATCAGGCAGGTAATCACCAATCTTCAATCCGTTAGTGACGAATTGAACGGTATTACCCACTAAGGTCGCATCTGCTGCAAAACGCGCGGCATCGTCTCTGCGAATATCCACCTTCCAGTCGATACCGTCTTTGCTTGCAGTGTCGCTGATATTGGTCAGCGCTTGATTTCCATCCGCCCAGCTTCTGACGATCTTAGCCGCTTGATTGAGCTGATCCGGTGTTTTGGCTGACAGCTCAATCACTAAGTCATTTTCAACCGGAGGTCCTGCATCTGGAAACTTATATTCAATCTCAACACCTGCGTATTGATCGGTTTGCACCTTTAATTCATCAATGATCGCCTTAACACTACGACGGTATTGCCAATCCACAGGGGTGATCGATATCAAACCAATTTGGTCGTCACCACCAGTACGAGTGTAAACGGTATCGAACTCGTCATGATTTAGCATCATCTGTTCAATATCGCGCATGATGACATCTTTCTCTTGGATGGATAGATCACCATGGGAACGAACTTTGACGTTAAAGAATGGCGGATCAACTTCTGGGAAGAACTCAGCACCTAGACCCGCTTTTGAATAAGTAAAACCAACCGCAACCGCGAGTAATATCGCACTGAAGAGAATCTTAAATGGGTGTTTAATCGCAATCGAAAGTGTGTGGTAGTAAGCCTTGGTTAAACCAGTCGCCTGTGAGAAATCACCATTGTGCAATGCCACCATTCGCGCTTGGCTTTGGGGTGATACGTATTGAGGTTTGCCAATCAAACCGCCTAATACTGGCACAAACAACAACGCCATAATTAATGATGCGGTTAAGGTCGCAATCAACGTTAATGGCAAGAACTTCATGAATTCGCCCGTCACATCCGGCCAAAACAGTAACGGAGCAAATGCCGCCAACGTTGTCGCAGTAGACGCTGTTATCGGCCATGCCATGCGCTTAGCTGCATCTCGGTAAGCGGCTTTACGTCCTTCACCTTCTTGCATTCGCCTGTCGGCAAACTCGGTCACCACAATCGCGCCATCGACCAACATCCCAACGGCCATGATCAAAGAGAACAGCACTACAATGTTGACGGTTAAACCGAATACAGACAGCACTAGTAGCCCGGTAAGGAATGATCCAGGAATTGAAATTCCGACCAATAACGCGGTTCGAACACCAAGAATAGCGATGATAACAATCACCACTAAAATGATGGCGGATAAGATATTATTTTGAAGATCGTTGAGCATGATCTTTACATCTTTAGATTCATCCCAAGTGTATTTGACCAATAGATTATTTGGCCATTCAGCTTGCTGTTGAGCACCACTCATCACCGCCTTCACGAGCTCAACGGTTTCAATGATGTTTTCACCCGCGCGCTTCTTGATATCCAAGACAACCGCTGATTTACCATCTAAACGAGCAAAACTCTCTGGATCTCGAAATGCTCGACGAACAGTCGCTACATCGCCAAAGGTCACTACTTGCTTACCATCGACTTTGATCGGCAGCTCAAGTACGTCTTTTAAAGAGTTGAACACCGAAGGAACTTTGACGGAGAAACGCCCATACCCCGTATCCACAAAACCGGCCGCAACCACTCGGTTATTCAAAGCGATCAAGTTGTAGATATCCGCTTGATCTAGGCTGTAGCTCTCCATCAACAGAGGATCAACAATGATTTCGACAATGTCATCACGATCGCCTGCAATGTCGACTTCAAGGATCTGACGATAACTTTCTAGTTTATCTCCAACCTCTCGCGCAATTTGCACAATGGTACGCTCAGGAACAGTACCGAACAGAACCACTGACAACACAGGTTGCTCAGACGCGAGTGTCACCTCATTGACCGTCGGTTCATCACTGTCTTCAGGGAGTTTTGGTTTGGCAAGATCAACCGCATCGCGCACATCCGCCATTGCTTTGGTGAGGTCAACGCCAACATTAAACTCCAACACAACAGAGGCATGACCTTCTGCTGCGGTTGCCGTCATCTCCTTTACGCCTTCAATCGACCTAAGCTCTTGCTCGATAGGTCTTACCAATAAACGCTCCGCATCGGTTGGCGAGATCCCTTGGTGCCCTACTGAAACGTAGATAATTGGAATGGTGATGTCTGGGCTCGATTCCTTAGGTATCGTGATATAGGTAACGACACCGGCGACAAGAATTAACGCCAAAAGGGAGAGCATTGTTCGAGCACGAGACAAGGCTGCATCAATAATTGAATACATCGGTTATCTCCTACTCAGTTGTTACGTTAGAGAGTTCAGCACCTTGCTCAACAGCAATCACCGAGTCACCATCACGCACAAAACCCTGCCCCACAGTGATGATATCGACACGCTGACCTAACCCCGTGAGCCACACGCCATCTTGCTCAGCTTTCACCAGTTGAATACCGACAAATTTCACGATTGGTGAGTCATCAATTGAAACCAAAGTTTTGACCCCAAGATTACCCGCCTCATCTAGTGCCAACATGGCAGGTGTCACCTTGATAGCGTCTCTCGTTTCTAGATTGAGGGTGACTTCAGCACTGACACCAGCAGGTAACAGGCCATCTGAGTTATCGATTTCAATCTCAATTGGGAAGGTATTGGTTGAGGCAGAAGAAATTCGAGACACATAACGCAAACGCCCTTCCGCTTCTTCTCTTCCTAGCAAACGGACCAAAGCGGCTTGATTGACTAACAAATGCTGGATATGACGCTCACTAACATCGGCCTCAATAACCAAAGGATCGAGATCAATCACGCCAGCGACAGGATCGCCAACACCAACGAAATCACCGAGCTCCACCATCAAATCTTGAACCACTCCCGAGAAAGGTGAGGTAATCACTGTATTCTTTAGAGCCAATTCCGCATTGCGCTTCATGGCCTTTGCTTCCGTTAGTGAAGCCTCTGCGGTGGTATAGGCAATCTCGCCTTGCAGCCCTCTCTTCTTCAAAGACTGCGCTGCTTTAAATTCTTTCTGTTTCAAACGATATAACGCAGATGCTCGCTCCAACTGGATTTCTAAATCGCCTTTATCAATCTGGGCAATGGCTTGCCCTGCTTTAACCGTATCGCCTTTAACAACATTCAGCCGGACGACCTTACCCGCAACTTCCGCTCCTAATCGGGCATGCCTGTCGGGCGCCGTTCGTCCATAGAGGTCAATCGTTTTGAAGGTCGGTGATGAGCTGAATGTTTGAAAGGAAACCTTAGCCAACGGAATCTCTGTCGCTTTTTTCTCAGGCGACTCTTCCGCTTGTCCCACTCCTAAACCAAGCCAGATAGACAACAACATCACTAGAATCAGCGAAACCAGCCACGGCTGCTTAAGTTTCTGAAAAAATGGCGAGTTAGGAAATAGAGTGGGCATAACAAATCCTTTTGTCCGATGTAATTAAGGCGCGCTAATTGGCTCAACACTGTTATGTGCAACTTCCATATGCACAGAGATAACCTTAACAGACCAAAACCAAACGAAGTTGGACACTATCGACAGTTTAAAAAATATGCCATGTACTAAAAATAGAGGGAATGCGTTGAAAAATAATAGGTTAAATATCGAGGTAAATACTGATTTCGGAGAAAAAGCCAAACGGTCGACCGTGAGACTTAGCTTGCTGCGGTTTTTTGAGGAGTCTATAAACACAAAAACGCCGAACATAGGTTCGGCGTTTACAGTACTTCTAATGTAGCTTCAGCTTTTTCAGTTCAAGCTATACGCTGAATGAAGCACCACAGCCACATGTTGTTGTAGCGTTCGGGTTATTAACAAAGAAGCGTGCGCCTTCTAGGCCTTCAGTGTAATCAACCATGCCGCCCATTAAGTACTGTAGGCTCATTGGGTCAACAACCAGCGTTACACCGCTGTTTATAATGGTAGTGTCGCCATCATTTACTTTTTCATCAAATGTGAAGCCGTATTGGAAACCACTACAACCACCACCTGTAATGTATACACGCAGTTTTAGTTCTGGATTTTCTTCTTCAGCAATTAGCGTTTGTACGCGGGTAGCTGCTGCATCAGAAAAAGACAATGGGATATTTACTTCGCTCACGACAACCTCTCTTACCTGTGTCAAAAACAACATGATACAAATCTAATTCGAGACCATAGTTGTTGAGTATTTTCTTATATTCTGGTGATTATCTAATACCTGACTGAAACGTTCAAGTATTCACCACAGGATCGGTCCTTTTACTGTTGTAAACTCGCCAGAATCTGACAATTAAAACGTGTAACCACACAAAACAACCAGATTCGGGGGATTATATCGGCGAAAGCATTCCTAGTTGGATTCGGGATAGGTACAATGCGAGCCAATTGGTCCGACAGTCAAAAGAGGATATATCAATGACCAAATCAGCAGAACTGTATCAAAAGGCACAGCAAACTATTCCAGGTGGCGTTAACTCTCCAGTGCGCGCTTTTAACGGTGTAGGTGGTTCTCCAATCTTCGTTGAGCGAGCTGACGGCCCACTTCTTTTTGATGCTGATGGTAAAGCATATATCGATTACGTTGGCTCTTGGGGTCCAATGATCCTAGGTCACAACCACGCGGTTATCCGTGAAGCTGTTATTGATGCGGCGCAACGTGGTCTAAGTTTCGGAGCTCCCACTGAAACTGAAATCAAAATGGCTGAACTAGTATCTGAAATGGTTCCATCAATGGAACAGCTGCGTATGGTTAGCTCAGGTACAGAAGCAACAATGAGTGCGATTCGTCTCGCTCGTGGCTTCACTGGTCGTGACAAGATCCTTAAATTTGAAGGCTGTTACCACGGTCACGCAGACAGCCTACTTGTAAAAGCAGGTTCTGGCGCACTGACTTTAGGTCAACCAAGCTCTCCAGGTGTTCCTGCTGACTTTGCTAAGCTGACACTAACAGCAACGTTCAACAACCTAGATTCTGTACGTGAAATCTTCGCGGCAAATAAAGGCGAAATCGCATGTATCATCGTTGAGCCAGTCGCTGGCAACATGAACTGTATCCCGCCAGTAGAAGGCTTCCATGAAGGTCTTCGTGAAATCTGTGACCAAGAAGGCGCGTTGCTGATCTTTGATGAAGTAATGACAGGTTTCCGCGTTGCAGAAGGTTGTGCTCAAGCTTACTACAACATCAAGCCAGACCTTACGTGTCTTGGTAAAGTGATCGGTGGCGGTATGCCAGTGGGTGCTTTTGGTGGTCGTAGAGATGTGATGCAGTACATCGCACCAACAGGTCCGGTTTACCAAGCAGGTACGCTTTCTGGTAACCCTGTTGCAATGGCAGCTGGCTACGCATGTCTGAAGCTATTAAGAGAAGAAGGCAACGAGAAGCGTCTTGCTGCGAAAACTAAACAGCTAGCAAGCGGTTTCAAACACCTAGCGGATAAACACGGCATCCCAATGCTCGTGCACCAAGTTGGTGGTATGTTCGGTTTCTTCTTTACGGATCAAGAAACAGTAACGTGCTACGAAGATGTAACCAAGTGTGATGTAGAACGCTTCAAGCGCTTCTTCCACCTTATGCTAAAACACGGTGTTTACCTTGCACCATCAGCATTCGAAGCAAGCTTTACGTCTCTTGCTCACGGTTCAAAAGAGATCGATGCAACATTAGAAGCAGCCGATCGCTGTTTCGCTATTATTGCTGCAGAAAGCAACGAATCAAACAGCTAATTCTTTAGCTAAGCGTTTGAATTTAGGGCTGCATTACTGCAGCCCTTTTTAATATTTGAGCACTTGTGTTCAAAGTAAATACCTCAGCGACACAAGCTAGCTCGGTACTAAAAAGCCTTTAACGTTCCCAAAAAAGAAAAACCAGCAACATAATTGTGCCTAGAAACATTCGAAACCAAGGGATCTCTTTTTTTGTTTGCTGTTCTTCATCTTGGCATTTTTTATCTTTACCACAACATCCCATAATGCAAACTCCTCATTGCTAACTCTCTGTTTTGCAGCCATTATAAACTCAGAACGCCAATATAGAGACCATTACTGTGTCAGAAAAACTCAAAATCAATACAAGCCACTGGGTAATCATCATTGCCCTACTCGCGGCGGCTTATGCTTGTTTCTTACTTATCGAGCCTTATGTAAATTCCATAGTAATGGCATTCATCATCTCGTTGCTGATGTTTCCAATTCACGAATGGCTTGAAAAGAAGATACCGAATAAAGAGAACGTAGTCTCTCTACTTTCTTGTGTAATCCTCACTTTTATTATCGTCATCCCTTTATTGGCGGTATTTGCAGCCATCGTGCAGCAAGGCTCGTTATTCTCGCAAAACACTTATCAATGGGTAACACACGGCGGCATTCAAACCTTGTTTGAACACCCTTTAGTCGTGAAAGCTTTGTCGTTCGTGAACAATTATCTACCTTTTGACAATATCGAACCAAAAGCAATAGCTCAGAAAGTCGCAGAATTTGCCACCAGCTTTGGTTCAAAACTTGTGGGTATTAGTGCGAAGATCCTTGGTGATGCGACTAACTTCTTGATGGACTTTTTCTTAATGCTGTTTGTGTTGTTCTTCTTATTGAGAGATCACGACAAAATCATCAGCGTTGTTCGTCATATTTTGCCTTTATCTCGCAGCCAAGAAGACAAACTGTTAACCGAGATTGAGCAAGTTTCTAAATCAGCCGTGATGGGCTCATTCTTAACCGCAATAGCGCAAGGTTTTGCGGGCGGATTAGGTATGTGGATAGCAGGCTTCCCAGGTCTATTCTGGGGCACAATGATGGGCTTCGCATCTTTCATTCCCGTGGTTGGTACTGCGCTTATCTGGATTCCAGCAGCCACGTACTTATTCCTAACGGGCGATACCACTTGGGCTATTTTCCTAACGGTATACTGCGTTGCGATTGTGGGCTCGATTGATAACCTTCTGCGCCCGCTATTAATGCAGGGCAGCGCAGGCATGAACACCCTAATGATCTTCTTCTCATTACTGGGTGGTATTCAACTGTTTGGCTTAATCGGCCTGATCTATGGTCCACTGATCTTTGCTATTACGATCGTCCTTTTCAATATTTACGATGAAGAGTTTAAAGACTTTTTGAACCAGCAAGACAAGAGTTAACCAACTCAACGTCAACTTGGTTAGCGAACGAGTATTAAACACTTCAAGCTTTGGGCGGATTATGCGAAAATCCGCCCTCATTTTTTGCTAACGATTCAATAGAGTGTCCTATGTCCGCCTATATTGCCCCAAGCCAGATTGCTCAGCGTCAACTCGCCTACTTTGAAGGCAAACATGTTTTAGTTGCTGGTGAGGCAGAAGACTTATTCCCTGTTGAGTTAGCCAAACATTGTGAATCTGTCACCGTTTATACGTCTAATTACAGCTATTACCGCCAATTGGATAACTGCAGCTCTATTCAACGTTTTTATGGTGCTGAATTTACCGAAGAAACCAAAGCTGACTTGGTAATGCTGTATTGGCCAAAAGCAAAAGCGGAAGCTGAGTTCTTACTTGCGATGTTGTTTGCAAAATTAGGCAAAGACACTGAAATCGTTGTCGTTGGTGAAAACCGCTCAGGCGTGAAAAGCATTGAGAAGATGTTTGCCCCTTATGGCAAGGTCGTAAAATACGATTCAGCGCGCCGTTGTTCTTTCTACTGGGGTCAGTGCTTCGAGCAACCGCAAGCGTTCAACCTACAAGATTGGTTTAAAACCTACGAAGTTAGTATTGACGAACAATCACTTACTGTTAAAAGCCTTCCTGGCGTATTTAGCCACGGTGCATTCGATGTGGGCAGTCAACTTCTGCTAGATACTCTGCCGAAACTAAAAGGCAAAGTATTGGATTTTGGTTGTGGTGCAGGCGTGTTAGGCGCGGTTATGGCATCTCGTAACCCTGATATCGAGCTAGAAATGTGTGATATCAGCGCGTTCGCAGTCGCATCAAGCCAAGCAACCCTCGAAGCCAATGGTCTAACGGGCAAAGTTTTCGCTTCTGATGTTTATTCTGATACGTCTAAAGACTATCAGTTCATCATCAGTAATCCGCCTTTCCACTCAGGATTAGACACAAGCTACAGCGCAACGGAAACACTGCTAGCGCAGGCACCAAAGCACCTCAAGCGCTCTGGTGAGATGATTATTGTTGCAAACAGCTTCTTAAAATACATCCCTATTATTGAACAAGCGTTTGGAAAATGCGCGACGCTAAATAAGACCACAAAATTCGCGATATACCACGCAAACAAGTAGCCTATCTAACACAGCGCAGGGTCATATTCTGCGCTGTCTGTTCATATTTCTATCAAAACTCTATAAAAATGAGCTTTTGCACACGCTTTAAATACCACTTACTTGTCAAAGTAAAAAAACTCGTTAATTTCGTTAAATTGGAACCCATTAATTCTATTCTCTGTACTTGTTTTCGCCCCTTTTAGCAGTACATCAAAGGAAAGTAGTACCCAATTTATGTTTAGATTCTATCGAAAGCAGAAGTTTAAGCGCCTTCAAAATACCCTAATGTTGGCGTTTCTCGTCCTCAGTATTACCCCAGTGACACTTATCGCGATCTTTTTCCTCCAATCGCACAGTCAGGATCTTCAGGAACAAAGTACTT
Source organism: Vibrio lentus (assembly GCF_002875945.1). Lineage (GTDB taxonomy): Bacteria > Pseudomonadota > Gammaproteobacteria > Enterobacterales > Vibrionaceae > Vibrio > Vibrio apostichopi. The sequence continues at coordinate 81,254 of NZ_MCZK01000158.1, read as the reverse complement.
CGCACCTTGTTTCGGTCCGTGATACTAAGCAGCAGCAAATCGTCGATTACCTACAGGCACAAGAATCGCAAGTCATGGGCTTCGTTCGCTCAGAGCTAGCCAATGCCAGTGGTGGACGTTTCTACGGTTTAATCAATGCCTTTCAACGACTCGGCTTAGATATTGATGAAGCACGCAGTAATGCTCAACAGCGCTACATTCAAGGATCGGGCGATCAAATCAAAACTTCTATCCTCCCTGAATCGAGTAGTTTCATCGGAAGCGAACGCTATCGCTTGCTGCATAAACGCTACCATAACTCCTATCAAGAACTGCTTAAGCGTTCAGATTTTGATGACATTCTATTAGTCGACATTAACGGTAACGTCGCTTACTCCGTATTTAAGCGTGATAACTACGGTACCAACTTACTGACCGGCAAATACAAAGATTCAAACCTTGGAGTCACCTTTCAAAGGCTGACTAAGGACGTAACAGACAAGCGTAAATCCAACGAAGATTACACGCCGGTTATCGTGTCTGACTTTAAAGACGAAAACGGCAAGCAAACCGCATGGCTCGGTGCTCCTATTGTTCAACAAGGGTATTTGCACAGCTATGCGATGTTTAGACTGCCAATTAACGGCATTACCAAGCTTATTGCGGATCTAAACAAGAGCTCAAACATTCAAACACTTCTTGTTGGTAGTGACCACTTACCTCGTAGCCTCGCTCACTCTCAAGAATCGATTAACCTGAGCTTAGATGTTGTCGACAAAGCTCTGGCAGGTGAAACCGCAGTAGGCACGTTTGACAACACTCTCGATCAAGCGATCATCGCTGCTTACACCCCGATTGAGCTTAAATACGCAACATGGGCACTGGTTGTCGAACTGCCAGAAAAAGAGGCGTTTGCTCGTATTCATCAATTAGAAAAGATCTTCGTGATTGTGATGCTAACAGCGATCATTCTCGTGTTTGTTGCATCGCACTACTTATCGAACTTCATCACCTCGCCATTGTTAAAGCTCACCTGGGCTGCCGAGAAGGTCTCCGCCGGCGATCTTGATGAAACGATGATCAATACCGAGCGTAAAGACGAGATAGGTCGCCTAGCCGTCAGTTTTGAAAGGATGCAGCGCTCTATTCGTGAAAAAATGCTGCTGATTAAAAGTCAAAATGATGAGTTAGAGGACAACCTCAAAACGATTCAAAAGCAAAACGAAGAATTGCAGCTTGCCAATAAACTGAAAGATGAATTCTTGGCGACGACTTCGCATGAGCTCAGAACACCACTGCATGGCATGGTTGGTATCGCAGAGGCACTAATATCTGGTGCGAACGGCCCTATTCCTGCCAACCAGAAGTACCAGTTGGATATCATCATCAATAGCGGTCAAAGGTTGGCGACCTTGGTCGATGACCTGCTCGATTACCACAAGATGCGCTATGGCAGCTTAGATATAAAGAAATCAGCCGTAGACTTGTCTGCTGCCACCAGCTTAGTGCTTGAGTTATCTCATCATCTGTTAGGTAACAAGCCAATCCGCATTATCAACCAAGTTCCAAGTGACTTAGGGCTAGTCTCGTCTGATCCTCAACGATTGGAACAAGTGATGTATAACTTGGTCGGCAATGCCATCAAGTACACATCCGAAGGTAAGATTGTTATCTCAGCCAGCGTTATCGACGACAACATTCGCGTACAAGTTGTCGACACCGGCCAAGGTATCCCAGCAGAATACCTAGAACACATCTTTGAACCACTGATTCAAGCAGGACAAGACTCAAGTAACTATCGCCAAGGTGCAGGACTTGGGTTGTCCATTAGTCGTCAGCTGATCGAGCTAATGGGTGGCTCGCTGTACGTAAGTAGCCAACCTATGCTTGGGACGACCTTCAGCTTCACATTACCTTTAGCTACCCAAGATGAATTGGACAGTTACAATGAATCCGGGAGCTATTCACACTTCCAAGCACCTGATTTGATTGATAACGCGCAACAAGAAAACAGCGTTATCAGTGAAGACCCGAATGGCCCGTTGTTAGTGATTGCTGATGATGAGCCGGTCAACTTACGCGTGTTAGATAGCTTCTTAAAATTGGAAGGTTATCGAGTTCGCACCGCATGTGACGGTCCAGAAACGATTGAACTGATTGAGAAAGAGAAGCCGGAACTGCTTCTACTCGACATCATGATGCCGGGCATGAGTGGCTATCAGGTGTGTGAAGCGCTGCGTAAGCAATATGACCACGCACAATTACCAATCATCATGCTCACTGCACTTAATCAAGCGGAAGACCGTGTTCGTGGCTTTGAAGCGGGTGCCAACGATTACTTATCCAAGCCGTTTAATAAACAGGAACTGGCTGCTCGAATCACAGCGCATTTATCGGCAAGTAAAGCAGAGCAAAGACGCCTTGAGAATGACCAGCTGCAACTGGAGCTCAAACACCGAGCCATGGTTGAAGCTAACCTGCTCGAAACTCAAGGACGCTTGCTAGAACAATTGGAGTCAGCTCCAGAAGCCATTATCTGTATTCGGGAAGACCAACGCATTCGCTTTGCCAACGAAGCGGCAGCTAAGCTGTTTAGGCGCGGGCAAGAGCAACTTAAGCGCTCAATGGCCGACGAAATCATTGCCCCTAAATACCTCAAGGTGGAACAAGCTCACTACTGTGGTGACATCGATATCTATATTGATGACACGCGTCAGCGCATACCAAGTGACATTCTCAAACTACCTGAAGGCTCAGGACTCGATACCATGTATATCTTCAATGTTGGTGGTGGTGTTAACTCGAACCGTATCAATAACCTTGAAACGGCGGTTGAGGCGCTTTCAAGCTACGCCTTTGAAGGTGATAAAGATAAACTGCAACAACTGAAAGAGCTCGGTGGTGAGTTCACTCGCCTTGCTGATAAGGCAACCGGTGAAGGTAAAAACAAACAAGAGCTAATGCGCGAAGTGTTGGTGGAGGCGATGACCAATGCGATCATTTATTGGGAGTCAGTCACTGGTGAAACCAAGTTTGCTTTCGCAGAGAAGAGTGGCTTGTGGCGTGTTTATTTAGACCGAAGCACGCTTCAAACTCGAACCTTAGATAAATATCTACGCTTTGAAACCTTACCTAAAACGCCTCGCTGGCGCACGGTGTTGAGCTCTATCGAGTTCATTCTAGAGCACTGTAAAGAACAGACACCTGAAAGAACTCATATCGAGATGCTCAGAGACAAGCTACAGAAATTACTGACCAGCTAATCCTGAACTAACATCACGATACTTTAATAATGGAGCCCACCTCGTGTGGGCTTTTTTGTACGTAACATTTCGATTCGAAGAGCAATACCATCTGCTCGAATGTACTTTTTTCACGTCTTTAAACAAGAGAAATATCACGTTACTTGAGCTTCAACGCACCTTTAAAAAGTCGCGCTTACTCGCCCTATTCTCCGCCTTTTCTAACCGTTAGCTGACTCTTTGTTGCAGTTTGAGAAGCGAGTCACAACAGAACGGCAGATTTAATTTTCTAGGAAAATTTAACGTAAAATCAGTAAGTGACCAAGATCTACAATTACATCAATGTAGAGCAAGGGTATATAATTAAACGCCAAATAAGTAAGTGAACACTTACATATCATCACAACCACAAATTCAATTGCGAGTCACATCACCATAACAATTACGCGCAAAAAACCACCAAAGCACCCTATTTTGACGTTAATGACGTGTGGTTATGTGTTTTTAACGTTTTTGACGGGAAACGAGTTTGATTAATTCATCGATAAGGTGTTTTCTTACTCCTGCCAAAGGCCTACAGGCCACTCTTACCACTTCTCAGAAGAAGCAACAAATCTGGAGCAACGAAGAAGAGGTAGGCCTTTAACTAGAGTGTGTATCTACTAAACAATTAGCGACAGATAACATTCAATCCATTAGTGAAATGAAAGCAAATAGTAAGGAACAGCTATGCTTGCCAATATAAAAAAAACAGCACTAGCAACAGCAATTATTGCAACTGCTACAACAGGTTTTGCATCAGTAGCAACTGCTGCAGAACGCAGCGAACTGACCGTTCACCCGAAAGAGTACACTACATTCGTACGTAACTTTAACCCGTACCTTGGTGCTACTAACCTACATACTACAACCGACTTCATGTATGAGCCGCTAGTAGTATTTAACGAAATGCACGGTAACACTCCAGTGTTCCGTCTAGCTGAAAACTTCAAGATGTCAGATGATCTGATGAGCGTTGTTTTCGACATTCGTAAGGGTGTTAAATGGTCTGATGGAGAAACTTTCTCTGCTGATGATGTTGTTTTTTCTTTCAACCTTGTAAAAGAGAAGCCAGAGCTTGACCAGTCTGGTATCAACTCTTGGGTAACTTCTGTAGAAAAACTGAACGATCACCAAGTTAAGTTCAGCCTAACAGAAGCAAACTCGAACGTACCTTATGAGATTGCTAAAGTACCAGTAGTACCTAAGCACATCTGGAAAGACATTAAAGACCCATCAACTTTCACTAATGAAAATCCAGTGGGTTCTGGTCCATTTACAGAGATCGATACGTTTACAGCACAACTTTACATTCAGTGTGAAAACCCGAACTACTGGGATGCTGACAACCTAGATGTTGACTGTCTACGTGTTCCACAAATTGCGAACAACGACCAATTCCTAGGTAAAGTTGTAAACAGTGAAATGGATTGGACGTCTTCTTTCGTTCCAGATATCGACCGCACATACGCAGCAGCTAGCCCGAAACACCACTACTGGTACCCGCCAGCAGGTACACAGGCATTCATCGTTAACTTCAAGCACCCTGATGCTGCGAAGCATGAAGCATTGAGCAACGTTGAATTCCGTCGTGCTTTCTCTATGGCTCTTGACCGTCAAACTATCATCGACATCGCATTCTACGGTGGCGGTACAGTAAATGATTTCGCTTCTGGTCTTGGTTACGCGTTTGAAGCTTGGTCTGATGAAAAAACTCATGACAAGTACAAAGGCTTCAACACTTACAACGCTGAAGGCGCGAAAAAGCTTCTTGCTGACGCTGGCTTCAAAGATGTAAACAAAGATGGTTTTGTTGATACTCCATCTGGTAAGTCTTTCGAACTAATGATCCAATCGCCAAATGGCTGGACTGACTTCAACAACACAGTTCAACTAGCGGTAGAACAGCTAAACGAAATCGGCATTAAAGCGAAAGCTCGTACGCCTGACTTCTCTGTGTACAACCAAGCGATGCTTGAAGGTACATACGACGTAGCTTACACAAACTACTTCCACGGTGCGGATCCATACACATACTGGAACAGTGCTTACAACTCATCACTTCAATCTGGTGATGGTATGCCTCGTTTCGCGATGCACTTCTACCAAAACGACAAGCTAGATGGTCTTCTAAACAGCTTCTACAAAACAGCTGATAAGAACGAACAGCTAGATATTGCACACGGTATTCAGCAAATCATCGCTGCAGACCAAGTAACGATCCCTGTGATGTCTGGTGCTTACATGTACCAATACAACACAACTCGCTTCACTGGTTGGTGGAACGAAGAAAATCCTAAAGGCCGTCCAAACATTTGGGCTGGTATTCCAGAGCGTCTACTTCATGTACTGGACCTAAAACCAGTTAAATAAGTAATCGTTCAATCTTTGCGGCGTAACTTCTTACGCCGCTTATAAAAATCCCCACACTCTCAATTGAAAGTATGGCGCTAGTCGTCAGGGGATTTTTCGTTCCAAATTTCGCTAGGAGCGACCTGAATCCAGAAACAGGGAAACAATCTGGGTGAGTAAGGTGTGAGTTATGGGTTATTTTTTAAGACGTTTGTCATTTTATTTTGTCGCGCTATTAGTTGCAGCGACGTTAAACTTTATTATTCCAAGAGCAATGCCTGGTGACCCAGTTACCATGATGTTTGCGAACGCTTCTGTACAAGTTACTCCTGAGCGTATTGCTGCAATGAAAGAACTATTAGGCTTCGTTGATGGCGGCTTACTGGTTCAATACGGCGCATACATGAAGAACATTCTAAGCTGGGAGCTTGGTACATCAATCCAGTTCTACCCACTTTCAGTAAATACGCTGTTAGGTGGCGCATTCGGTTGGTCGCTTTTCTTAGCTGGCACCGCAGTTATTCTTTCTTTCTCAATTGGTTCAATCCTAGGTATTTTTGCAGCGTGGAAACGTGGCAGCAAATACGATGCATTTGTTACTCCAGGGATGCTGATTCTACAAGCCGTTCCTCAAGTGGTTATTGCAATGATTGCACTATTTACCTTCGCAATCGGTCTGAAGTGGTTCCCAACAGGCTACGCCTATACCGCAGGTACGATACCTGATTGGACAAGCTGGGCATTCATTAAAGACGTTGCGTACCATGCTTTCTTACCTCTGGTGTGTGCTTCTATTGTTCAAATTGGTGGCTTCCTAGTAAACATGCGTAACAACATGATCAACCTACTAGCAGAAGACTACATCACAATGGCTAAAGGCAAAGGCCTTAGCGAAAACCGAGTGGTATTCAACTACGCAGCTCGTAACGCGATGCTACCAAGTGTCACTGCGCTTTCTATGTCGCTAGGTATGGCTATCGGTGGTCAGTTAATTATCGAAATCATCTTTAACTACCCAGGTCTTGGTAGCGTACTTTTCAACGCAATCAACGCTCGTGACTACCAAGTATTACAAGGTCAGCTACTTATCATGACGCTGTTCATGCTGTTCTTTAACCTAGTTGCAGACATGCTTTACGTTGTTCTTGACCCTCGTCTTCGTAAGGGTGGTAAATAATCATGAAAGACTTTCTAAAACTCATTTGGCGTAACCCGATGGCCCTAACAGGCGTCGTCATTCTAAGTATTTTTATCCTTGGCGCGATTGCAGCTCCATTGATCACCAAACACGTACCAGACAAACGTACAGGTAATCCACACGAATACCCTGGCTTCGTCGTTAAGTCTGCACAAACAAGCCCTGATGGCTGGGTTGCTCAAAACCTAGCAGACGACCGTCGTACATTGATTATGTCTAAAAAGGCGGACCACGTACTTGGTACAACACGTATGGGTCGTGACGTTTGGTCACAAGTGGTATACGGCGCACGTGTATCTCTTGCTGTCGGTTTTGGTGCAGGCCTAACTGTATGTTTACTCGCAACGGTTATCGGTGTTTCTGCTGGCTACTTTGGCGGCCGTGTCGATGACATTTTAACCGCCGCAATGAACATCATGTTGGTTATCCCTCAATACCCACTGCTGTTCGTAGTAGCAGCCTTTATCGGTGAGGCAGGGCCACTCACCATAACCTTAGTTATTGGCTTTATGTCCTGGGCTTGGGGCGCGCGTGTTGTTCGTTCTCAAACCTTGGCACTACGCGAAAAAGAATTTGTAAAAGCCGCTGAAGTATTGGGTGAATCTTCATTCCGCATCATCTTCGTTGAGATTCTTCCAAACCTTATCTCTATCGTTGGTGCGAGCTTCATCGGTTCGGTGATGTACGCAATCATGATGGAAGCAACGATTTCGTTCCTAGGTCTTGGTGACCCGAACACAATCAGCTGGGGCATCATGCTTTACAACGTTCAAACCTCTTCATCAATGCTGATTGGCGCTTGGTGGGAACTATTGGCTCCTTGTATCGCATTGACACTACTTGTAACTGGCCTTGCACTACTTAACTTTGCTGTCGATGAGATTGCTAACCCTCAACTGCGTTCTCATAAAGGCATGAAGCGTTGGAAGAAACTTGCAGCTCAAGACAAAGAAGAACGCGAACCTGACCTACCACCACAAAATGCACTTTGGAGCGGAGATAAATAATCATGTCTAAACCATTAATTTCTATCCGTAACTTATGCGTGGATTACATCACAGAAGCTGGCGATGTTCGTGCGTGTAACAACGTAAGTTTTGATATCGCTCCAGGTGAAGTATTTGGCCTAGCCGGTGAGTCCGGCTGTGGTAAATCAACCGTCGCTTTCTCTTTAATGCGTCTACATAAGCCGCCAGCATACATCAGTGGTGGCGAGGTTATCTTCAACGGTGAGAACATCCTGGAATACAGTGATGAACGCATGCAAGCGTTCCGTTGGAGCGAGATGTCGATGGTATTCCAAAGTGCAATGAACGCACTGAATCCAGTATTACCAATGGAAGAGCAGTTCTGTGACGTGATTATGCATCACACCAACATGACTCGTGAGCAAGCGAAAAAACGCGCTGAAGGTCTACTTGAGATCGTCGATATTCACCCGAGTCGTTTGAGTGACTACCCTCACCAATTCTCTGGTGGTATGCGTCAACGTTTGGTTATTGCTATCGCTCTTGCTCTGAATCCAAAGCTGATCATTATGGATGAGCCAACAACAGCACTTGATGTGGTTGTACAACGCGAAATCCTACAAAAGATCTACGCACTAAAAGAAGAATTTGGTTTCTCGATTCTGTTCATCACCCATGACTTGTCATTGATGGTCGAGTTCTCTGACCGTATCGGCATCATGTACTCAGGTGAGCTTATCGAGATTGCGAACTCTCAAGATATTCTAGAAAACCCTTTCCACCCTTACACCAAAGGGCTGGGAAGTTCTTTCCCACCGCTAACTGGGCCAAAAACCAAGTTAGCAGGTATTCCGGGCAACCCTTTGAACCTGTTAGAGATTCCTGAAGGGTGCCGCTTCCAAGCTCGTTGTGACCGTGTACATGAAGCCTGCACTAAGGTGCCAACCTCACTACGTGCAATCGAACCGGGACATTTGTCTAACTGCCACCTGTACGGCGACCCAATAGTACAAAGGAAGCTATAGCTTGCACGCTCACTCAGCGTGAATAAATAACAAAGTGGTTTAACCGCTCTAAAACAAGCAAAGCGAACAAGGATTCTGGAGACAATTATGAGCAAAGATTTCGGTCAGTTATTGGTAGAAGGTAAGAACGTCGTAAAAGACTTCCCAATAAGCAGCACCACCATTCAAACCCCGATGATGCGTGCGATTAACGACGTGTCATTCAAAATGTACAAAAGCCGCGGCCTAGCGGTGGTTGGTGAGTCTGGCTCAGGCAAATCAACAACGGCAAAAATGATCGCAAAAATGTATGCGCCATCAGGCGGTACGATCGAGTACAAAGGCCGTGACATCCAAGAGATCTCAAGCAGAAAAGATCTTATGCATTACCGTGAAGGCGTGCAGATGGTATGGCAAGACCCGTTTGGTTCTCTGAACCCAACACATAACATCTTCCACCACATTGCTCGCCCATTGTTGATCCACAAAAAAGTATCTCCAGGCAACAAGAAAGAGTTACAGGAACGTGTGTACGATCTTCTAGAGCAAGTGGGCTTAATCCCACCAAAAGCAACGGCAGAAAAGTACCCTCACCAACTCTCAGGTGGTCAACGTCAACGTGTCAACCTAGCCCGTAACATCGCGGTAGGGGCAGAGGTTGTATTAGCCGATGAACCAACATCAATGCTTGATGTATCGATTCGTGCTGGTGTTTTGAACCTGATGGAAGAGATGAAGTTTGAGAAGCAAATGTCTCTACTTTACATCACTCATGACATCGCAACGGCTCGTTACATCGCTGAAGATCTTTCGGTGATGTACGTAGGGCACATGGTGGAATGGGGCGATACCGATGACGTTATTGCTAACCCTCAACACCCTTACACCCAACTGCTGGTTTCTGCGGTTCCAGACCCTAAGAAATCAATCCACGACCAACTAGCAGGTAACAAAGGGGAGATCCCTCTTTGGACACCAGTATCAGCAGGTTGCCCATTTGCAGGCCGTTGTACTCACGCAATGGATAAGTGTAAAGAGCAATTACCGGGTGTCACTCAACTCGCAGAGAACCATTTTGTGCGTTGTTACCTACACGAAAGCTAAGCAATAAATGCCCGTTAGGGTCTGCGGACCCTAACTATTTATCCTAAAAAATTTCAGGTACCTAGCCATAAGAAACTAGGGCTTTTGGAGAACATTGATGCTGTTATTGACCAACCATATTGGCTACGAATCCACGGCTCCAAAGCAGGCTATCTTACAAACTAAGAAAGCTCGCTTATCAAGTACGACTGCACTTTTAGTGTGTGCCGACAACCATATTACCGTGGGCAACTTCGATGTTGTAAAGCAAGGCCGCGTAGCAAACTGGCATCAAGGACAATTCTTCACCATCGATTTCAGTTCATTCATTGAACCTGGTCGCTACTACCTACGCTTTGACAATCTACGCTCAGAAGTCTTTGAAATTGGTAGCAACCTGTTAATGAACCACACGTTTTCTGATGTGCTTCATTACTTTAAGTCTCAACGTTGTGGCGGCGCTTTCGACAAAAAAGATCAACAGGCGCAAATTCTGGGCACTGACAGATACGTCGATGTCCATGGCGGTTGGTACGACGCATCCGGTGACGTAAGCAAGTACTTTAGCCACCTGTCTTATGGCAACTACCTAAATCCTCAACAGATTCCCATGGTTGTTTGGAACATGCTTAAAAGCGTGCGCTTAACCAGCAATAATCCAGACTTCCCGAAATTCTCCATGACTCGCCTGACGGAAGAAGCCCTATTCGGTGCAGACTTCTTAGTGCGCATGCAAGACGCGGCTGGATACTTCTATATGACGGTATTCGACAAGTGGAGCAAAGACATCAATCAGCGCGACATCTGCGCTTATGCTACTCAAGAAGGCCATAAATCAACCGACTTGCAAGCGGGCTATCGACAAGGTGCAGGCGTTGCTATTGCAGCATTAGCCGCAGCTTCTGCACTTGAAACCTCTGGCAGTTACTCTAGCCAAACCTATCTTGATACCGCTACGAAAGGTTACTGGCACCTAAAAGAGTACAACCTGCAATACCTAAATGATGGTGAAGAGAACATCATCGATGAGTATTGCGCCCTACTCGCTGCCAACGAGTTGTTCCGAGTTACACAAGATTCTCAATATCTATCAGAAGCAAGAACTTGGGCTAATCGCTTGATCGCTCGTCAGCAATCCGATGATTCATTTACGCATTTCTGGTCGGCAAACTCTGATGGCTCTCGACCTTATTTCCATGCAGCTGAAGCTGGCCTTCCAGTGATTGCTCTGTGCGAGTACATCGACAATGAAACCAATGCAGAACTGAAAGAACAAGCGCGCACGGTTGTTGAAAAAGCATGTCAGTTCGAAATCAATATTACCGACAAAGTCATCAACCCATTTGGCTACCCAAGACAATACGTTAAGTCTGTCGATGGTGATAAGCGCGATGCCTTCTTTGTCGCTCAACAGAACGAAACCGGCTACTGGTGGCAAGGTGAAAACGCACGTCTTGGTTCAATTACGACCATGGCGTACTTAGTTCAACCACACATTCAAGATACCGATCTTCAAAAGCGCTTAATCCAGCTTTCACAAAACAGCCTTGATTGGATTTTAGGATTGAATCCTTACCACATGTGCATGCTCGATGGTCACGGTCATAACAACCCAGACTATCTACCACAGCTTGGTTTCTTTAATGCGAAAGGCGGGATCTGCAACGGCATCACGGCGGGTTTTGACGATGAACAAGACATCGCATTCAATCCACTAGCTCAAAAAGACGACATGCTACAAAACTGGCGTTGGGGCGAACAATGGATTCCTCATGGCGCGTGGTACTTACTGGCAACAGCAGCACAATTCAACCATTTAGCACAGTGTAAGGAGCAATAATCATGACTCTTTACTACGTAGGTATTGATGGTGGAGGCACTTCTTGCCGAGCTCGAATTAGAGATGACCAAGGCAAACTGATTGGTGAAGCTAAGAGCGGCAGTGCCAACATCCTATTGGGTGTTGATGTTGCGATGAATTCGATTGTTGATGCCATCACCAAAGCCGCACAACAAGGCCAACTCGACTCTGATGACTTTTCTAATATGCATGTTGGATTAGCACTGGCTGGCGCAGAGCAAAAATCAGCATGGCTCGACTTCATGGCACAAGCACACCCTTTCGCAAGCATGACACTAAATACCGACGCTTACGGCGCTTGCATTGGTGCTCACAATGGCCAAGACGGTGCAATCATGATCGGTGGCACAGGTTCATGCGGCATCTACTTAAACAACGGCGAGCAACATGTTGTTGGCGGTCGTGAATTCCCAATTTCAGACCAAGGTGGCGGCGCAGTAATGGGCCTTCGTTTAATTCAACAGGTTCTACTCGCTGAAGACGGCATTCGCAACAAAACTCCACTGACTCAACACGTTATGAATCATTTCAATAATGATGTTGATGCGATCGTGGCGTGGTCGAAAGGCGCGATTCCAAAGGATTACGGTCAATTTTCTCCAGTCATTTTTCAACTCGCTAATGAAGGCGACGAACTGGCTATCGAGATGCTTAAGCAGACTGCAGCCGATATCGAAATGTTTGTGTTAGCGCTGCATCGAAAAGGCGCTGACAAGGTGTGCTTAATGGGAAGTATCGCTGAACGCATTCTCAACTGGCTATCGCCACCAGTACAGCAATGGATCGTTAAACCTCAATTTGACGCTATCGAAGGCGCATTGATGTTTGCCGGAAAATCACAACACAACTTGTATCAACAGGCTTAGCAGGGAAGTTATATGAATTATCGCATCGACTTAGCTGTTCTTTCTGAACAAAAAAATAACTGCCGATTCGGCCTTACGGTACATAACTTAAGTGACCTAGACGTACAAGATTGGTCACTGCATTTTGCCTTTGACCGATTCATCCTTCCTGAGAGTTTATCGCAAGGTGAACTGACTCAAGTTGGAAGCTTTTGCTCGTTCAAACCAAGCTCTCCGGTATTAAAGGCGAACAACCATTACTACCTTGAATTCAGTATTCAAAGCGCCCCATTCCGCTTCTATTCAGATGGCCTTAATGATGCCTTTATCCAATCACATCACCAAGGAGAAGCATCGGTACTGCCTGTTGCTATATCTCCGATTGTTCTGGCTTCACCATATCGTGAACGTAATCAAATTCCTGAAGTGAGCGCAGCTCAAGTGGCATTGATTCCTCAGCCGAACCAGATCGAACTTAAACAAGGTAGCTTCGCGCTAAGCAGCGAATGCAAGATTGAGGTTCAATCTCACCTTGCAGATAAAGCCGTCTCTTGGCTGCAACAAGAGTTAATTTCAACTTTTGAATTGTCTCTTTCGAATGCACTTTCAACTGAACTTTCAAAAGACCAAAGCGGCGACATTCTATTTCGCAGCAATCCGACTTTAGATGAAGCCGAATACAAGTTCACCGTCACGGCACAACAGATAATGGTTGAATCAGGTAGCCAATCTGGTTTCACACACGCCGTGGCAAGCTTGATTCAGTTAGTACAACAACTGGATGCCGAGAACTTCTCTGTTCCATGTTGCAAAATCGCCGATCAGCCTCGTTTCAAATACCGAGGCATGATGTTGGACTGCGCTCGTCACTTCCACTCGGTAGAGCAAGTTAAGCGTTTAATCAATCAATTAGCGCACTACAAATTCAACGTATTTCATTGGCACCTAACTGACGATGAAGGTTGGAGAATTGAGATTAAGAGCCTACCTCAGCTGACTGAAATCGGCGCTTGGCGCGGCCCTGACCATGCGTTAGAACCGCAATACACACACCTTGCTGACAACTATGGCGGCTTCTACACGCAACAACAAATTCGTGAAGTCATTGAATACGCAGAGCACCGTAGTATCACTGTTATTCCTGAAATCGATATCCCAGGACACTGCCGCGCCGCTATCAAGTCACTGCCTGACATGCTAGTAGAGCAAGCAGACACCACACAATACAAGAGTATTCAGCACTACAACGACAATGTGTTAAACCCAGGTTTACCAGGCACTTACCAATTCCTAGATGCCGTTATTGAAGAAGTGGCAGAGCTTTTCCCTAGCGAGTTGATTCACATGGGCGCAGATGAAGTACCACCTGGCGTGTGGAGCAACAGCCCTGCTGCTCAAGCTCTGATGAAAGAACATCAATATCAAGACAGCAAAGATCTACAAGGCCACCTATTCCGCTATGCCGAGAACAAGCTTAAGCAGTTAGGCAAGCGCATGGTGGGCTGGGAAGAAGCACAGCACGGCGACAAAGTCAGTAAAGAGACCATCATCTACTCGTGGCTCAGTGAAGAAGCCGCTGTGAACTGTGCTCGCCAAGGCTTTGATGTGGTACTGCAACCTGCACAATTTACCTATCTCGACATGACCCAAGATTATGCACCGGAAGAGCCGGGCGTAGATTGGGCTGCCGTTATCCCATTAGAACAAGCTTATACCTACGAAGCGCTTGCTGAAATATCCGACACCGACCCAATTCGTAAGCGGATCCGCGGAATTCAGTGTGCTCTATGGTGTGAGATCGTCACCAATCAAAAGCGTATGGATTACATGGTATTCCCAAGAATTAGCGCTTTAGCTGAAGGATGTTGGACACATAAAAACAACCGAAACTGGCTAGATTACCTATCTCGCCTTAAAGGGCACTTGCCATTACTCGACAGACTCAATGTTGACTATCGCAACCCTTGGAAAGCTCAATAAAACAAAACCAAAGCGACACTCACATCGAGCGATTGCTGACTCAAATTAAGTTACTAACTCAAATTAAGGTGCTCAGTTAGATAAGACTCAGCATCACTATTTAAAAATTAGCTGCATAGATGCAGTTTGTTAAAAAGGAAATGACAATGAAATACGGCTATTTCGATAACGACAATCGCGAATACGTCATCACTCGCCCTGATGTACCAGCACCTTGGACAAACTACCTAGGTACTGAAAAGTTTTGTACCGTGATTTCGCACAATGCGGGCGGTTACTCGTTCTACAATTCTCCGGAATACAACCGTGTTACTAAATTCCGTCCAAACGGTACATTCGACCGTCCAGGACACTATGTTTACCTGCGTGATGATGAGACAGGTGATTACTGGTCTATCTCTTGGCAACCAGTGGCAAAAAGCCTAGATGAAGCGAACTACGAAGTTCGTCATGGTCTGTCATACTCAAAGTTCAAATGTGAATACAGCGGCATTACAGCAACTAAAACGCTATTCGTTCCTAAGGGCGAAGATGCAGAAGTGTGGGATGTAGTCCTAAAGAACAACACTGACAAGCCAAGAACCATCAGCACTTTCTCATTTGTTGAGTTCTCTTTCAGTCACATTCAGTCAGATAACCAGAACCATCAGATGTCTTTGTACTCTGCGGGCACGTCTTACCAAGAAGGTGTTCTGGAATACGACTTGTACTACAACACTAACGACTTTGAAGGCTTTTACTACTTAGCATCAACCTTCTCGCCAGACAGCTACGACGGACAACGTGACAACTTCCTTGGTATGTACCGTGACGAAGCAAACCCAATTGCGGTTGAAAATGGCAAGTGTTCTAACAGCGCGCAAACTTGTTACAACCACTGTGGTTCTCTGCATAAGCAATTTACGATTCAACCGGGTGAAGAAGTTCGCTTTGCATATGTACTAGGTATCGGCAAAGGCAACGGTGAGCGCCTACGTGAGAAATACCAAGACACAACAAACGTAGACGCAGCATTCCAAGGCATCAAAGATCACTGGGACGAGCGCTGCAACAAGTTCCAAGTTAAGTCTCCAAACGAAGGCTTGGACACCATGATCAACACGTGGACGCTTTACCAAGCAGAAACCTGTGTGGTTTGGTCGCGCTTTGCATCCTTCATTGAAGTCGGTGGCCGAACTGGACTTGGTTACCGTGATACGGCGCAAGACGCGATCTCAGTACCTCATGCCAACCCACAAATGACCAAGAAGCGTATTATCGATCTGCTTCGTGGCCAAGTGAAAGCGGGCTACGGTCTACACTTGTTCGATCCTGACTGGTTCGATCCAGAGAAAGCTGACGTTGAACCTTCAAAATCGCCAACGGTTGTTCCAACGCCTTCAGACGACGATAAGATCCACGGCATTGACGATACCTGTTCTGATGATCACTTATGGATCGTACCAACCATCATCAAATACGTGATGGAAACGGGTGAACACGATTTCTTTGACGAAGTGATTCCATACGCAGATGGTGGCGAAGCAACGGTTTACGAACACATGAAAGCCGCACTTAACTTCTCTGCAGAATACGTAGGTCAAACAGGTATCTGTAAGGGTCTTCGCGCAGACTGGAATGACTGTTTGAACCTAGGTGGTGGTGAATCTTCAATGGTTTCATTCCTACACTTCTGGGCTCTGCAAGAATTCTTAGACCTAGCTAAGTTCCGTAATAACGATGCTGACGTTACTAAATACACAGAAATGGCAGCGAACGTTCGCGAAGCTTGTGAAACGCACCTTTGGGATGACGAAGGTGGCTGGTACATCCGTGGTCTGACTAAAAATGGCGACAAGATTGGTACAGCTCAACAAACTGAAGGTCGAGTTCACCTTGAGTCAAACACGCTAGCAGTACTATCTGGTGCTGTTTCTCAAGAACGCGGTGAGAAAGCGATGGACGCAGTTGATGAGAACTTATTCTCTGAGTACGGCTTACACCTAAACTCTCCATCATTTGCTACACCAAACGACGATATCGGCTTTGTGACTCGTGTTTACCAAGGCGTTAAAGAGAACGGCGCTATCTTCTCTCACCCGAACCCATGGGCTTGGGTAGCTGAAGCTAAGTTAGGTCGTGGTGACCGTGCGATGAAATTCTACGACGCACTAAACCCATACAACCAAAACGACATGATTGAAACACGCTACGCAGAACCATACTCGTACGTGCAGTTCATCATGGGTAAAGACCACCAAGACCACGGCCGTGCAAACCACCCTTGGTTAACCGGTACGTCTGGTTGGGCTTACTTTGCGGTAACCAACTTCATTCTTGGTGTTCGCACAGGCTTTGAAGGTTTAACCGTCGATCCTTGTATCCCAACTGATTGGCCAGAATTCGAGGTAACTCGTCAATGGCGCGGTGCGACTTACAACATCACAGTGCAAAACCCGAATTCAGTAAGTAAGGGCGTTGCCTCTATCACAATTAACGGTGAGCAGATTGAAGGCGCAATCCCAGTACAAGCAGAAGGCAGCGTAAACGAAGTTATCGTTGTACTCGGCTAATCACTTAATTTGATGAACATCTCCTATCTCAAGTCTTTACTGGCTTGAGGTAGTGAGACTAAAAGGATTTTCTAATGATTAAATTTGGTACTGGCGGCTGGCGCGCGTTTATTGGTGAAGAGTTCACTAGAGAAAACGTTCGCTTAGTGGCACAAGCACTCTCTAACATCATCAATAATGAAGATGCAGCGAAAAATGGCTTCGTTATCGGCTATGACCGCCGCTTCCTTTCAGATAAAGCCGCGTGCTGGTTTGCTGAAGTATTGGCAGCCAACAACATCAAAGTGAGCTTTATCGACAAGTTCGTTCCGACTCCTATCGTGATGTTCCAAGCGAAGGAAATGGGATGTGTTTACTCTGCGTGTATTACTGCTTCTCATAACCCAGCGGACTATAACGGCATAAAGATCTTCATTGAAGGTGGTCGTGATGCTGATGAGATCATCACAGAAAAGATCGAACAACAAATTTCGACTTTAACCAGTGAAGATGTCGTAAGAGTCGATTTTGAACAAGCATTGAACGACAAAGAAATTGAAATCATCAATCCGATGAACGCCTTTGTTGACTCGATCATTAACGCTATTGATATCGAATCGATTAAACAAGCCAACCTGCGAGTCCTGATCGACCCAATGTTTGGTGTAGCAAAAAACGCACTGCAAACCGTGTTAATCAGTGCTCGTTGTGATGTTGATGTGATTAACGATGGTAAAAACCCAGACTTTGGTGGATTGATGCCTTCGCCAAGTGCTGCAACGCTGTATCGCTTGAAGCACTTAGTTGCGGCTGAAGGTTACGACATTGGTATTGGTACCGATGGCGATGCCGACCGTTTGGGGATCATCGATGAGAAAGGTCACTTCATTCACCCTAACGAAGTGCTGCTATTGCTTTATTACTACCTGCTGGAATACAAAGGCTGGAAAGGCTCTGTAGTACGTAATATCGCAACCACACATCTACTTGATAAAGTCGCTGCGGATCATGGTGAAAAGAGCTTTGAGGTTCCTGTAGGCTTCAAACATATCAGCTCTCAAATGGAAGTCGACGACTCACTGATTGGTGGCGAAAGCTCGGGTGGTTTAACCATTCGTGGCCACATCAAAGGTAAGGATGGCGTGTTTGCTTCGAGCTTACTGGTTGAGATGATCAGTGTGACAGGTAAAAAACTCTCTGAGCTGCTTGATGAAATCTACTCTAAGTATGGTTATGCGTATACGGCAGAAGGAGATTGCAAATTCAAACCTTCAGAGAAAGAAGCGCTCTACACCAAGATCTACGTAGAGAAACAACTGCCTGAATTTGAATACGAAATTGAAAAAGTCAGCTATGAAGATGGCGCTAAGGTGTACTTCAAAAATGGTGGCTGGGTCATTGCTCGCTTCTCAGGAACAGAGCCGTTACTACGAATCTTCGCAGAAATGGAAGATAAAGACACTGCAGAACATGTTCTTCAAAAAGTGAAAGACTTCCTCTCTCTATAGGCTTATAGAGTGCAGCAGTTTTGTATAGGATTTAACAAATCACTGCCTTGTTAACGCCTATAAGTGAAGAACTCTTGCCCAGTACTTGATTAAAGTGCTGGGCTTTTTTGTCACTATAATTTCGAGTTGGACTTTGTTAGAACGCCAATACGCCTTTGGTGTCGACTTTAACCGTTACCGGCATACCGAACTCAAGCGCTTCTGAAGACGTTGCTAATAATTTCTGGCCATTAGCTTCAATCACATAACGACAGTGGTCACCCATAAACTGCTGTTCCAATACCGACAAATTACTGTCGACATCGTGGCTCGCCACAATATGCTGAGGCCTTAACAACAACGCACATTCAGCACCAATTTCGATCTGAGTCTGCGCTTTCGCTTCAATCAAACCTAAGCTTGTCTCAAACTCATGTTCAGAAATACGTTGCGCACCTAAATAACTACCACCGCCCAAGAAGTCTGCAACAAACTTGCTTGATGGGTGGAAGTACAATTCTGACGCCGAGCCGTATTGTTCGATGACACCATGATTCATTACCGCCATCTTGTCAGCAAAGGCAAACGCCTCTTCACGACTGTGAGTAACAAAAATAGCCGTCACACCCTGCTTCTTAAAGATTTTACGAATCTGAGAAATCAGCTCATGACGTACTTGGGTATCAATGTTGGAAAATGGTTCATCCAATAGCAGCAGGTCTGGCTTATATGCCAAAGAACGCGCAATCGCGACACGTTGCTGTTGTCCACCAGAAAGCTGATGAGGATAACGATCGCCAAATTGATCAAGATGAACAAGCTCAAGCATCTCTTTAACTTTCGCTGTCTTATCTTGCTCAGACATATCACGCAGACCAAATGCCACATTCTGATTCACAGTAAGGTGTGGAAACAGAGCATAGTCTTGGAAGATCATGCCAATGTTACGCTGCTCTGGTGGTAACCAATTCGCAGCGTCATCAATAACTTGGCAATTCAGACTCATGACACCACTACTCAATGGAAGCAGGCCGGCAATCGCTTTAAGCAGCGTCGTCTTACCACAACCACTGGCACCAAGCAGACAAACAATTTCACCATGCTCAACTTCTAAAGAAAGAGATTCCAAAATAGTTTGGGACTCGTACTTACAAGTCAGATCTTTAATGGATAATGCACAACTCATTAGTGTTTCTGCTCCAAAGAACGGTTTACGATGATCAGTGGAATTAAACCCACCAAGACTAACAACACAGCAGGCATGGCTGCTAATTCAAGGTGCTCATCTGACGCATAGTTATAAACATAAGTCGCGAGCGTTTCGAAATTAAAAGGACGCAGCAACAATGCCGCATTCAACTCTTTCATTGATTCGATAAACACCAATAAGCCTGCAATCAGTGCACCACGCTTAATCAGAGGGAGATGCACACGACGTAACATCTGATTGGTATTACAACCCATTGTTTTAGAAGCCATATCCAATGAAGGTGATACTTTGCTTAAGCTACTTTCGATACTACCAATAGCAACAGCTGAAAAGCGCACCACCATGGCAAAAATAAGCGCAAACATAGAACCAGAGAAGATCAGTCCCGGACGTCCCCACTCCATCGCTTTCGCTATGTCATTAACTAAGTGATCCATAAACAGCACTGGAACCATGACACCTATCGCCAACACGGTGCCAGGAACCGCATAGCCCATAGATGCGAACCTCATGTAAGCCAGGTTTTTCTTACCAGGGCTGACACGTTGATTAAAGTTAACAATCAACGCAACGAGCACACCAATAATCGCAGCGACAACAGAGACATAAAGGCTATTAAGCGCATACTCTCTGAACTCCGGGGTCCAGCTTTGGGCAAAATACTTGTAGGCATAAATGATTAACTGCGCGATAGGGAATAAGAACGCAATACACACTAATCCCCAACACCAAAAGAGTGCCAACCACTTCTTCCAACCGATTAGCTCATAACGAAAGTCTTCACGGCTACTGAACTGATTCTGAAATAATTTCTGTTTACGACGGCTATATCGCTCGGTACTCAATAATAGAATGACGATAACCAGCATGATTGCCGATATTTTTGCTGCGGCCGTTAAGCTCGAATAGCCTAACCAAGTATCGTAAACCGCTGTCGTTAATGTGTTTACAGCAAAGTAACTCACGGTACCGAAGTCACCGATGGTTTCCATCGCAACAAGAGACAAACCTACCGCCATCGAAGGGCGCACGAGCGGTAATGAAATACGACGAAAGCTTTCCCAAGGAGAGCACTTTAATAAGCGAGCGGATTGTAATAGGGATACGTTTTGCTCCATGAACGCCGCACGGCAGAGCAAATAAATATAAGGGTAAAGAACGAGAGACAGAACAATAATCGCGCCCGACAAGGTTCTAATATCAGGGAACCAATACTCACCAGGCCCCCAGCCCGTTAGATCTCGCAAGAGAATTTGAACAGGGCCAGCAAAGTCAAACCAGTCGGTAAAGATATAACCCACGATATAGCCAGGCATTGCTAATGGCAGCACTAGCGCCCATTGCAAAACACGCTCTCCAGGGACACGGCACATTGCCATGATCCATGCAGATGGAATACCAAAAATTAAAGACAGGAACATGGTTCCCATGACTAAAACCACCGTATTGTAGGCATAGGTGGGCATTACTGTGGACATCAGATGAGAAAAGAGCTCATCGGTTTCTCCAACAGCAGTCGTGAATATCGCTAAGATTGGTAAAACGAGTAGTACAGCGATTATGCCGCTACTGGTGTTCCATAAATAATTCTTTTCTTTCATCGCCTAACTACAACGAGGCTTAATGAAATACATATGCATTTGCAAATACATCTCATGTCCTTTTAATGGTGGGGTTATTTATACCCATATACTCTAATGACTTCAAGGTGAGATGCACATAACTCAAGGGATCAACAGAGAGCTTTGTATCAAAAAGTGATTTCCAAAAAACAAACAACCCCAAGTGGCCAAAAAGTAGCTACTTGAGGTTGTAATTTTATGCGGGCCGAAGCCTACAATAATAAATTATAGATCGAACTTAACTTCATCTAATAGCTTGATTGCAGCCGCGTGGTGGTTTGCAATTTCATCTAGAGAAATAGTATCTGCTTTGAACTCGCCCCATGAAGCAACAAGCTCAGAAGGTTTAACGTCTGCTTTCACTGGGTATTCGTAGTTCACTTCTGCGTACATGCTTTGTGCAGTGTTACCAGATAGGAATTCCATCAGCTTAACCGCATTCTCTTCGTTTGGAGAGTATTTAGCCATTGCCATACCAGAGATATTTACGTGAGTACCTGTTGTCTCTTGGTTAGGGAAGTTAATGTAAACAGAGTCAGCCCAAGCTTTTTGCTCTTTATCATTAATCATTTTGCCTAGGTAGTAGCTGTTACCAAGAGCAACATCACATAGACCTTCTTTAATCGCTTTAACTTGAGCGCGGTCGTTACCTTGAGGCTTACGTGCTAGGTTTGCTTTTACGCCTTCTAGCCACTCTTTCGTTTCAGCTTCACCTTTGTGAGCAATCATCGAAGAAACGAGAGAAACATTGTATGGGTGCTTACCGCTACGAGTACAGATTTTGCCTTTAAATTCAGGCTTAGTGAGATCTTCATAAGTGAACTCTTCACCTAGACGACCAACACGGTCACGTGAAGAATAAACGCTACGTGTACGAGTTGTTAGAGCAAACCACTCGTTAGCAGTATCTTGGTACTGAGCAGGGATGTTCTTTTCAAGTACATCGCTTTCAACTGATTGAACTAGACCTTGTTTAGTTAGCTCAGATAGACGACTAATATCGACAGTTAACACAACATCAGCAGGGCTGTATTCACCCTCTTGAGCTAACTTCTCTGCTAAACCTTTTTTAGCAAACTTAACGTTTACTTTAATACCAGTCTCTTTCGTGAACTCTTTGAACATTGGCTCAACAAGGAAAGGTTGGCGGTAAGAGTATACATTTACTTCTTCCGCAGCCATTGCTGTTGGGGCAATTACGCCACACGCTAGAGCTGAAAGTGTTAGCAGTTTCTTCATTTTAAAATCCTTTATATCGAAATGATAATGTCTATCAGTTGCGTTATTATATTCATCATTAACATAATTACAATGACGACCGACAAAAAATCCGTCTACTCAGACCATTTAAACTCTCACTTTTGTAACAAAGCATTTCAGTAATTATGCCCGTCATAAGGCTTTCACATAGCGCCTGTAGTCACGGCGAGCTCGCTTACAATGTTCAGCTCCAAATACAACAAAACCCCACAACAATTCGTTGCAGGGTTTTCTTTGTACTGCCTAACCATTTCAGATTAGGCGATTACTGTTGATTATTTTACTGATACAAACTCAGGGTAAGCACCAACACCACAATCGTGCATGTCCATACCTTCAAGTTCTTCATCTTCACTGACACGAATACCGATTGTTGCTTTAAGCACTGCCCATACCGCTAGGCTAGCACCGAATACCCATGCAAAGATAACTGCTGCACCCAGTAGTTGAGCACCAAATGTTGCATCAGCATTGCTTAGTGGCACAGCCATTAGACCGAAGAAACCACATACACCGTGAACCGAGATAGCACCCACTGGATCATCAATCTTAGCTTTATCTAGAGCAATGATACTGAATACAACCAACGCGCCAGATACAGAACCAATCGCTACCGAAAATAGTGGTGATGGAGATAGAGGGTCTGCAGTGATTGCTACTAGGCCAGCTAACGCACCGTTCAGAATCATTGTTAAATCAGCTTTACCCCAAGTTGTTTTACATACTAGTAGTGCTGCAATCGCACCTGCTGCTGCTGCAGCGTTAGTGTTAAGGAAGATTTGGCCAACCGCTGTCGCGTTCTCAAAGTCAGAGACCATAAGTTGAGAACCGCCGTTGAAACCGAACCAACCAAACCAAAGGATAAATGTACCTAGCGTTGCCAGTGGCATGTTTGAACCTGGAATCGGGTAGATTTCACCGTTTTTACCATATTTACCTTTACGAGCACCCAGTAGAAGCACACCCGCTAACGCTGCTGAAGCACCAGCCATATGTACGATACCTGAACCAGCAAAGTCACTGAAACCTGCTTCTGATAGGAAACCACCGCCCCAAGTCCAGTAACCTTCCATTGGGTAGATGAACGCTGTTAGCACGACAGAGAAGATAAGGAATGACCAAAGTTTCATTCGCTCAGCAACCGCACCAGATACCACAGACATTGCTGTTGCAACGAATACTACTTGGAAGAAGAAATCTGATTCTAATGAATGGTCTGCACCTTCACCTTGAGTACCAATCAGAGTACCAAATGACGGTAACCAGCCACCTTCGCCGTTATCGACATACATAATGTTGTAACCAACGACTAAGAAAGTGGTACAAGCAATCGCGTACAAACAAATGTTCTTAGTTAAAATTTCTGTGGTGTTCTTTGAGCGAACGAGGCCAGCTTCTAACATCGCGAAGCCTGCAGCCATCCACATTACCAACGCACCTGAAATGAGGAAGAAAAAAGTGTCTAGTGCGTAACGTAGTTCCGTTACTGTTGTTGTAAGTTCCATATTAAAGTCTCCAGTCCTTGTAATTCTTTAAAGTGCTTCAGCATCCATTTCACCGGTACGAATTCGTACGGCTTGGCTTAGGTCATACACAAAAATTTTGCCATCGCCGATTTTTCCGGTGTGTGCCGCTTGGCTAATCGCTTCAACAACTCGGTCAACATTTTCAGCTTGGGTTGCAATTTCTAACTTTACCTTTGGTAGGAAATCAACTTGGTACTCCGCACCACGATACAACTCAGTGTGTCCTTTTTGACGACCAAATCCTTTCACTTCAGAAACTGTCATACCTTCAATACCGACATCAGAGAGCGCTTCTCGAACATCATCTAACTTAAATGGTTTAACTATGGCGTTTATTAATTTCATATTCTTTCCTTAAATTCTTCACTTAATCCGTTAATACTCTTTTTATAATCCAAGTAGCGTGCCAGGAATTTAAGTTATTGAATTTAAACAAAATAGAAACAATAGCACTTTAGAAACGAAAAAGGCCGCACCAATATGGTGCGACCTTTTCACTATCTTAATGCGTTGCACTGTCGTTGCTCTAGTTTTGGGCAACGAAGCTTTCATGATGCAAAGCCATCAATGATTAGTAACCTAAAAAATCAATCCAACGTTCGATTAGCAACTCAAAATCATCGATTCCGCAGCTTGCTTCGCTTTCACAATTATAGAAATCGAACTCACTACCCTCTTCCATCTCTTGCTCATGCCTTAGTACATTTTCTTGAATGGTAACGTCGTCTTCATTGATCGCTAGGCTGATCTCTTTGCCTAGTAAAGTAACTTCATTATTCAGATCCAAACGTGAACGCTCAATAAGCGCCATCACGTGATCGAGCTTTTGCTTATCTTTGCCGATCTCTTCTTGAAGCCAGCGGCCAACAATTTCATGACCCATGCTGCATTTCACATAGTATTCACCCATCAGAGTGTTTCTAGTAAATTCGAATTCCATAAGGCTCCAAAGCTCTAATAAAAAGAGGATTCAATAAAGAGGATGTGGCAAAAATGAGGCGAGAGTATATAGCGAAGTCTATTGGAGATCGAGCCTGATACCAATCACAGTAAGTAAGTGTTCAGAAATAGCGCAGGAAAAAGGCTTGAGAACAAGGCGGCTCTTTTCGACAAGAAGTTTCGATAAGTAGTTATTCTACAATCAAAAATTATAACGCAGTTATTGAGCGTTTTAACCAGCTAGGCTGACCAGTTATTTACTACGATTGGTATGACTTATTCAACCTCAAACGAACCGTTAGAACCCAGAAACAAAAACGCCCTCTCACAAAGAGAAGGCGTTGTATTAGCAGCGAGTGCTTTACTGCAGCGCAGTCGGCACTTTATCGCAATCCATTAACCGTGCTTACGCAGGCTCTTGGAAGATAACCGTGTCTGCTTTGTCCGTGTACTGACCCATTTTATGGAAGTTCAAGTAACGGTAAGTATCGGCAGCGGTTGCATTAATCTTCTCTGCGTACGCTAAGTACTCTTCTTTCGTTGGGATACGACCAAGAATCGCACCAACAGCAGAAAGCTCAGCAGAAGCTAGGTAAACGTTCGCACCATTACCCAAACGGTTCGGGAAGTTACGTGTTGACGTCGACATAACCGTCGAAGCGTCAGCAACACGTGCTTGGTTACCCATACATAATGAACAACCCGGAGTTTCAATACGAACCCCAGCACGACCGAAGATGCCGTAGTAGCCTTCTTCTGTTAGTTGGTCTTTATCCATCTTAGTTGGCGGAGCAACCCATAGGCGAGTATTCAAAGAGCCATTAAACTCTTCAAGCATCTTACCTGCAGCACGGAAGTGACCGATGTTGGTCATACAAGAACCGATGAACACTTCTTGAATCTCAGTGCCTTGAACGTCAGAAAGAAGACGAGCATCATCTGGATCGTTTGGTGCACATAGGATTGGCTGATCGATGTCAGCAAGGTCAATCTCGATAACATGAGCGTATTCAGCATCTGAATCAGCAGCAAGCAACTCAGGGTTCGCGAGCCACTCTTCCATTGCCGTAATACGACGCTCAATAGTACGAACATCACCGTAACCTTCAGCGATCATCCACTTAAGCATAACGACGTTCGAGTTCAGGTATTCTTCGATAGACTCTTGAGAAAGCTTAACAGTACAACCAGCAGCAGAACGCTCAGCAGATGCATCTGAAAGTTCAAATGCTTGCTCAACAGACAGATGGTCAACACCTTCAATTTCTAGTACACGACCAGAGAACTCATTGATCTTACCGGCTTTTTCAACGGTCAGTAGGCCTTGCTTGATACCGTAAAGAGGAATTGCATGTACTAGGTCACGTAGCGTGATACCCGGCTGCATTTCACCTTTAAAGCGAACCAAGATTGATTCAGGCATATCAAGAGGCATAACACCTGTTGCTGCAGCAAATGCTACTAAGCCAGAACCTGCAGGGAATGAAATACCTAGAGGGAAACGAGTATGCGAGTCACCACCTGTACCAACAGTATCAGGCAGAAGCATACGGTTTAGCCATGAGTGGATAACACCATCGCCTGGACGAAGTGAAACACCCGCACGGTTCATGATGAAATCAGGCAGTGTATGGTGAGTGTTTACATCAACTGGTTTCGGGTATGCAGATGTGTGACAGAAAGACTGCATCACAAGATCTGCTGAGAAACCAAGACAAGCCAGATCTTTCAGCTCATCACGTGTCATAGGACCCGTAGTATCTTGAGAACCTACTGTTGTCATTTTAGGTTCGCAGTACTGACCCGCACGCACACCTTCAACACCACACGCTTTACCTACCATCTTCTGAGCTAACGTGTAGCCTTTATCAGAAGCAGAAGGGTCGATTGGCTTAGCAAACAGATCGGTTTCAGCTAGACCTAGCGCATCACGAGCACGGCCCGTTAAGCCACGACCAATGATCAGTGGAATACGACCACCAGCACGTACTTCATCTAGAAGAACTTTACCTAGCTCAAAGCTTGAGATATCTGCACCGTCTTTACGAACAACACCTTCATAAGGGTAGATATCAATCACATCACCCATGTTCATGTCTTGTACGTTCAGCTCAATTGGTAGCGCGCCTGAGTCTTCCATTGTGTTGTAGAAGATCGGAGCAATTTTACCACCAAGACAAACACCGCCAGTACGCTTGTTTGGTACAAATGGAATATCTTCGCCCATGAACCAAAGTACTGAGTTTGTTGCTGATTTACGTGAAGAACCAGTACCAACAACATCACCAACGTAAGCCAGTGGAATGCCGTCTTTTTGCATTTCTTCAATTTGAGTAATTGGACCAACGTTACCCTGCTCATCAGGAGTAATACCATCACGTTCCATCTTCAGCATTGCTTTTGCGTGTACCGGAATATCAGGACGTGACCATGCATCTGGCGCTGGAGATAGGTCATCGGTGTTCGTTTCACCAGTGACTTTAAATACTTTAACGGTAATTTTTTCCGCTACTTTCTCTTTAGCTGTAAACCACTCAGCATCAGCCCAAGACTGAAGAACTTGCTGAGCAGAAGCATTGCCAGCTTTTGCTTTTTCTTCTACGTCGTAGAATGCGTCAAACATCAGTAGAGTATGAGAAAGTGCTTTAACAGCGATTGGAGCAAGCTCTGCATCATCCAGTAGAGAAACTAGAGATTCGATGTTGTAACCACCTTGCATTGTGCCAAGTAGTTCCGCAGCTTTTGCTTTGCTTACTAGTGGAGATTCAACTTCACCTTTAGTGATAGCCGTTAGGAAGCCCGCTTTAACGTAAGCAGCTTCATCTACACCTGGTGGAATACGGTTTTCTAGTAGGTCAAGAATAACAGCTTCTTCACCTTGGGGCGGGTTCTTTAAAAGTTCAACTAGGCCTGCTACTTGTTCAGCATCTAATGGTCTAGGAACAACTCCTTCGGCAGCACGCTCTGCGACGTGTTTACGGTAGGCTTCAAGCACGACTTTTTCCTCTCATTGCGGTTCCTTCTTTACATTGGTAATTATTAGTAAAATAAAGAAGCGAACATCCTTGGAAACTTGGCTCTCCATTGCCATTTTTGTCATTCAATTTATATTGATGAGCGGCGTCATAGAGGCCAAACTGTGGGCGACAGAATAGCAAATTTAACGTTAAATTAAAATCTTATCATTTTGACCAACATAGCAAGTTAAGACGAAAGTCCCACTATTTTTGCCTATTTACGCACTTAAATGACGACTCTACGCATGATTATTTGTAAGAGGTTCCTACAATCAAGTAAACCGAGTCGAAGTTATCTTCAGTTCGTCCATAAGCTAATATGATTGGTCCAATTGGCGAATCCACACCCGCGAACACAGATCCTGCTGTGTACATTGGCGCTTCATCAAGCCTTAAATCATTGTTCGACCAGACACCACCATGTTCAATGGATGCGCCCACGTAGAACGGTGATTCAAAGAGACCGAAGTCATTTTCAAACCACTTATATCGATAGATCAGACTGGTGTACGCTAAGTTCTGACCGATTAAGCTATTTCTTGGGATTCCGGATAGGTTAAGGAAACCACCTAGCTCTTTAGGGTCGATAGGGAAAACCGAGTTTTTACTCTCTACAATGCCGTAATCTACCTTTCCGACTAAAGTATGCCTTTCATAGCTTTTCGCAGCCATGAAATTAGCCGAAAACTCGTAAACAGTATCGCTTTCAGCCGCTAGCTCCGGGCTATCTCCAGACGTGTTGTCCTCAAAATCATCATGAGAAACAAGGTACTCAAGATCAACAAAGTAACCTTCCGTTGGCAAACTAAAATTATCTAAAGTATCGAGTCGATAACTAATAAATCCGCCTATACGTGTATACGCTCCTTTACCAAAAGATGGTAGCGAAGAAACCTCAAAATCCCCATCAGTATAACGAGCACCAAATTTCAACTCTTGCCACAGCGTAGGCTGATAGCCTAAAGCCAATTCACCGACATATTCACTATAAGTCAGTGGGACATAATCTTTAGTCGCATCTAATGTCGGCTCTCCGATCTCGCCCTCACCTGCTGGCAGGTTTCTGTTTTCCTTGCTGTAAACAACCGATGCTGAGGTGAACAACTTATGACTAGAAAAGAATGGCGAGTAAAGTTCCGCCTCAATTCGTTTATCCGTACCCATCTCTACATTCGTTCTTAACTCAGCACCGTGTGAGTTAATGTCGGTAAAATTGGCCGAGAGACCGATCGAGTATTGGCTTGTGGTAGAGAAATCGTCTTCAAGAAAGAATCGGAAATTAAGGTAGTTAGGGCCCCACGACTTCTCATTCACATCCACATGAAGTTGTTCTTCACCATCAACCGTATCAAATTCATAAGTCACGAGTTCAAACCTATCTAATGCATAGAGATCTTGTACTTTAGATTCGATTTCACTGGTTTTCAGAACCTCACCAGCATCGAGATTTAAGCGGTTTTCAATCAGCTTATCTGAGTAATGGGTATTGTTATTGATAACCACTTTGTCGATCACGGTTTTATCACCGTGCTTCAACTGTCTGCGAGCCTTCTGCTTATCATCAATATAGTGTTGGTAGTCTGCATTCGAGAGCGACAACTTAGAAAGTTGCTCTGTGTACTGCCTAGTCGCTTCATACCCAGCATGATAAGCCGTCGGCATTTTATCGAACTCTGTGGTTTCCATTTCCCCAACATCAGGACGTAGGAAGAAATCATGGTCTGTTAACGTCGCGGCTTGATCTTGGGTACTGCGTTGAACCAGATAATTAGAGAGTTGGTCTGCGGCAGCAAGAAAGTTAGTGAAGTCTTCTTTGCTCTTGTAGTTTGTACTGATATCAACAGCAATGACGATGTCTGCACCCATCGCTCGGGCAACATCCACAGGCATGTTATTGGTAACACCACCATCGACCAGCATTCGTCCGTCGACTTCATAAGGTGGAAGCGCTCCTGGTACTGACATACTCGCCATCATGGCGTCAACGAGATGACCATGGTCAATAACTACTTCTTCAAGTTCAATAATATCGGTAGCTACAGAGCGGTATGGGATAGCAAGGTTATCAAAAGAGTCAAATGAAGATAGATTTCCGGTGGTCTCACGCAGGATACGCAACATATTCTGGCCTTGAACCACACCTTTTCTGGCTTTGATTTCACCCCAACCTAAACCGAGGTCGGTATTCAGTTGATAACGATCTTCATACTCTTTGTCACGCACACGGCGATCACTACGGTTAACGCGATCGCGATAGCCGCGATTCCAATCCACCGTATAAATAAAGCTCTCGATCTCATCTGCGCTCATCCCTGTCGCATAAAGACCACCAACGTAAGCGCCCATACTGGTACCGGTAATGTAATCAACCGGAATTTGCATCTCTTCTAAGGCTTTAAGCACGCCAATGTGGGCTGCACCTTTAGCGCCTCCACCAGCGAGAACGACAGCAACGGTTGGCCTTTTATGAGCTTCTTTAAGTTCAACATGTTCTGATGAATCAACCTGTGCTGCAGTAGCTGCAAACAGTTGAAAACTGATCACAGTACCGACAATACCTAAGCCACTCACTAACCAACGAGAAATCATTATCTAAACTATCCTTGTCATTCTTTTCTGTTATGACTTTACCACTGAAAAAGCTTCTTTAGCCACTGTTTTGGTTGACTTTCGCAGCCCTTTTTAATGCTGCCACTCTCATCCCAAACCGGCAATTTGACCGTACCATCACAGTCAAACTCTAATGACCCTTCAGAAGTTCGAGTAAAGCTTGCGGTCGCAATTCCTGTTGGCCAAGGCAACAATAGCTGTTCTGGCGTTCTCTGTTTCAGGTAATCGGCGTAAACACGCAACGCACCACTAGAACCTGTTAGTTTAGTCGGTTTATTGTCATCTCGACCTAACCAAATGGTCGTTACTTCACGACCATCAACACCCACAAACCAACTGTCTCGGCTGTCATTACTGGTACCGGTTTTACCGGCTAACCCAGCCCATGCAAACTGACCTTGTAGGAAACGACCAGTACCTTCAGATACTCCACGCTTCATCGCATACGTTGTTAACCAAGCCGCTTGTTGATCAACGCTTTGTGAAACTCGAGGAATCGATTGATACAACACCTCACCTTCACTATCAATCACAGAGCGAAGCGCAGACAATGGCGCGATACGGCCGGAGTTGGTAATTGTTTGGTACATCTGAGCAACCTGGAAAGGTGTCAGCGAGAATGAACCCAAGAACATCGATGGTACTGGACGAATTTCGTTTTTATCGACACCCAATTTCTCAATCGTATTGGAAACACTATCGATACCTAACTGCATGCCCAAGCGAACCGTTGGTACGTTATAAGACTTAGAAAGCGCCACATACAAAGGCACGTCTCCACGGAACTTACGGTCAAAGTTTCGAGGACTCCACACGCTGCCTTTACTGCCCTTCAAGCTCAGCGGTGTATCCATCAAGGTTGTGGCAAGCGTGTACTTCTGAGGTTGATCTAATGCTGTCAGATAAATAGCGGGCTTCACCAAAGAACCAATAGGGCGACTTGCATTCAGTGCGCGGTTAAAACCGTCATAACCCGTGCGTTTACCGCCGACCATCGCTCGGATTTCACCAGTATTTCTATCAACGGCAATCGCAGCCGCTTCGAGCTTATTGCCCGCCGTTTTAGACAATTCCGGCACCTTACGTGCTATCGATTTTTCCAGCTTGTCTTGGGATACAGGATCAAGAGAAGTAAAGACTCTGATGCCTTTTTGAGCCTCAAATCGATCGCCTACGTATTTCTTCAACTCAATATTAACCTGCTGAAAATAAGCGGGTTGGCGGCTGGCAATACGCGGGTTGTCTTGAATATCCAGATCACGACTCGCGGCTTCTTCATACTGCTTAGGTGTCAATATGTCTTGCTGCATCAACAAACGCAGAACCAAATCACGTCGTGTTTTTGCACGCTCAGGGTAACGAACTGGATTGTAATACGATGGGCCTTTAACCATACCCACTAATAAGGCTAGCTGATCAATTCTAAGTTCTTGAATCGGTTGGCCGAAATACAAACGAGATGCCAAGCCGAAACCGTGGATCGCTTCACCGCCATTCTGCCCAAGGTAAACCTCGTTCAAATACGCTTCTAAGATACGATCTTTGCTATAACGATGATCCAAGATCAACGCGATATACGCTTCACGAACTTTACGCCACAAGGTACGTTCACTGGATAGGAATAGGTTTTTGGCTAATTGTTGAGTCAGGGTACTACCACCCTGTACCGTTCGCCCAGCTTTAACGTTGACCACCATGGCACGCGCTATCGCTAACGGCGATACACCATCATGTTGATAGAAATTTCGGTCTTCGGTTGCCAGCAATGCATCAACCATCACTTCTGGGAACTGATTACGTTTTAAGAACAAGCGCTGCTCATCGTTACTTTTTTCAAGCATGCCAAGCATTTTCGGTTCAACACGCAGATAGCCCATATCGCCTTTCTTCTCTAGCGACTGGATACGAGTTAGTTCGTTGCCATTGAAGTGCAACATCACATGACGATCCGCTTCTGGCCCATCGACAAACTCGAACGGACGACGAATCATTTCAATCTTGGTTGAAGAAGAAGAGTACTCACCAGGGTGACGAGGAGAATTCACCTTACGGTAATTCAGCACATCCAATTCATTTTTGACTTGCACCAAACTAACGGCTGTACCCGGAGAGAGATCCAACACACGAGCATAAACAACGGTTGGCAAATCAAACAGCTGACCTTCAAAACGCTGCTTAACCACCGAATCCAAATAGATCCCAACAAACAACAACAGAGCTGCCGTCGCTAAACCCATCTTCCAAGCGATGCCCCATAGCGTCTTCAACCAACCTCTGTTGCCCGTTTTCTTGGCCTTTGCCTTACCTTTCTTCGCTGCTGCTCTAGGCTTTCTTGGCTTGGCTTTGGTCGCTGGTGACTTTTTTGCTGGCGCTTTTTTAGGTGGTGCCTTTTTCGGCGTTAACATTTTGGTCATCATCGGTTCAACTGTCGTTTAGTTTTAGTGGTTGCTACATGATTAGCAGGGTCATCCGGCCAAGGATGTTTGGGGTAACGGCCTTTCATTTCTTTTTGAACTTCTTTATACGCGCCAGCCCAAAAGCCAGCTAAATCCTGAGTGATTTGCAGTGGTCGTTGTGCAGGCGACAATAACTCAAGCACCACCTTTTTACGTCCTTGGGCAATCAAGGGTGAATCTTGCTCACCAAAGACTTCCTGCATTCGAACAGAGATCATTGGCTCAGATTGATATTGGTATCGGATCGACTTCTTGCTGCCTGTTGGCATCAGGTAATTCGTAGGTAGCCATTGATCAATTTCTTGATTAAGAGGCCAGCCAAGATAAGCCGACAATGCTTGCTCGACCGAGATACTCATCAGTCCTTTTGCCGACTTAATACCATTCAGATAAGGTAAAAGCCATTCATCAAGGTGACGCAATAAGCTCGCTTCATCCATTTGAGGCCATTGCTGTTCGGGCAGCCATAACTCAGCACAGCGCACGCGTTCAACCAGCTGTTTAGCAGAAGCCGTCCAATTTAAACTTTCAAGTCCACGTCGAGCGATATAATTCAACAACGCTTGACTTATCTGATCGGAATCAGGCTCCGGCAAAGGTTTAGTGCTGATAATTAGCTTACCCAGTAATACTCTTTCCTCAGCAACCAAGCGACCGCGTTTTTCATCCCAATCCGCATAATTTTCGCGTGTGAAAAGACCGGAAAATGAAGTCTCTAGCTGCACAATATCAATCGGCGTCGCTAAAAATATCTGACTTGCTCGCCCTGCCGTACGCATCAAATCAATCACCACGATGTATTCGTTGTTTGCCAATGGATCATCATCACGAACCTCGGCTCCATGGCCATTGGCAAGACGAAATGCACAGCCACTCGAACTTCTCGATTGGGCAATTCGGTCTGGAAAGGCCAAGCAAAGCACTAATGGTAGCAATGATTCATCGAGTTGTGACAAATCTAAGTGATGATTGAGTTTGCTGGCGAGACTTTTCGCTCGCTGCATCACAACACTGTTTTTCGAGTGCTTTCTTTGCTTAAGTCGATGTAGCGAGTGCTGAATATCCGTCACGTTACGTTCAGGCTCTTCGAGTAAAGCGGCAGCGACAATCGCGACATTCAACAAGGCTTGGCTGTTTTGTTGCGCTTTGACCAACATACTGGCGATACGTGGCTCAATACCTAAGCGCTGGGCTTGCTTACCGACCGGAGTAAATCGCCCATTACTATCTAATAAATCAAGCTCTTGTAACAGTTCTGTCGCTTGCTCAATCGATGCCTGTGGCGGAACATCTAACCAATGAAGCTCATCGGCACTGCTTGCTCCCCATTGCGTCAATTCAGCCACCAGCGAAGAGAGATCGGAATGAAGGATTTCAGGTTCTGGAACAGAGGGTTGTTGCATCAACTGTGCCTCGCTGTATAAGCGAACACACAAGCCCTCTTCAATTCGCCCTGCACGCCCCGCTCTTTGTTCAGCTGAAGATTGTGAAATTTTCACTTGTTCAAGCTTGGTAATACCGGTTTTAAGATCGAACTTTGCTACTCGTTCCAATCCCGAATCGACCACCAAACGAATCCCCTCAATCGTCAAAGAGGTTTCCGCAATATTAGTGGCTAACACCACTTTTCGGCGACCTTGTTTTGACGGCGCAATGGCTCTCTGTTGCTGTTCAAAACTCAATTGGCCATACAGCGGACACACATCAATATCACTAGCAAGTTTTCCAAGCTGTGATTCAACCTGTTTTATCGCCGAGACACCCGGTAAGAAAGCCAAAAGTGAGCCCGATTCTTTCTCTATCAGAGATTGAATCACCTTGGCCATTTTAGGTGCTAAATATTCATTCGAGCTTAACGGCTGATAACGGAAATCGACAGGGAAAGTACGGCCTTGTGATTCAACATACTTGGCATCAGGCAACAAAGATTGCAGCGCGTGCTGATCCAATGTCGCTGACATCACGATCACCTTGAGATCATCTCGCAGCGCTTCTTGGATCTCTAAGCTAAACGCCAATGCAGTATCGGCGTGAATACTGCGTTCGTGGAATTCATCAAAGATCACCATATCCACCCCGGTCAATTCAGGATCGCTTTGGATCATTCTGGTCATGATCCCTTCGGTGACGATTTCCAAACGCGTTGCACTACTGGTTATAGATTCACCACGAACTCTAAAGCCAATGCTCTCTCCCACCTTCTCTCCCAATTGACTCGCTAAATAAGTCGCAATATTCCTAGCCGCTAAACGCCTTGGTTCGAGCATGATAATCTTCCCCTTAACAGCATTGGCCTTAACCAACTGCAGAGGGAAAAATGTTGACTTACCCGCACCGGGAGCAGCCTTTAGAATAAGTTGAGTATGTGTTTCTACGCCAGCGAGCAGATCTGGCATCACAGCTTCTATGGGCAGTTGTGGCAATGGGAGAACCTTGTGGTGTAATGTTGGCAACATTGTACATAAAAACCCACCTGTCTAAATAAGTAATATGCACTTCAATCCCCCTTTAGAGCCAGCGACTCTTATTAAACGCTATAAACGTTTTCTTGCTGATATCACATTGCCTGACGACAGTGTGCGTACCATTCACTGTGCGAACACTGGAGCCATGACTGGCTGCGCCACACCCGGTAATACGGTTTGGTATTCAACCTCAGATAATGCAAAGCGAAAATACCCAAACAGTTGGGAGATCTCAGAAACAGATAAAGGTCATCGAATTTGTGTAAATACTGCGCGAGCGAACCAGCTAGCAGTGGAAGCAATTGAAAATAAGACTATAGTTGAACTCTTAGGCTATGACGCTTTACGAACTGAAGTGAAATATGGCAGTGAGAATAGTCGAATTGATATTCTGCTGGAAGACAGTGAAAAGCCATCTTGTTATATCGAAGTAAAAAGTGTCACTTTGCTCGACGAGCAACAAACGTCAACTAAGCAAGACACCTCAACCGAAGGACAAGGCTTTTTCCCTGACTCGGTCACCACCAGAGGTCAAAAACACCTGCGTGAACTCACAGAAATGGCAGAATCTGGAAATAGAGCCGTACTTTTATTCACTGTTTTACATTCAGGTATTGAAAAAGTATCTGCAGCACACCATATAGACGCCAAATATTCGTTATTACTAAAACAAGCACAAGACGCTGGGGTTGAAGTGCTTTGCTATAAAGCAGAGCTCAGCAGTACTCAAATACAACTAAAACAGGCTGTTGAATTTATCAATAGCTAGACAAAGATGATGAAGTAATCACTTTGACTACAAGTTTGGATAAGAGTATTTGCCAGAACCAGATCTTTCTGCTATAGATACCCGCCTTAAAATTAGCTGCTTTGCAGTTGACTAGGTGTAAATAGGAGATGCTGTATGCCAGAATCTAAGAAAAAAGCGCTAGGCATCCTAGCCATCGCAGGTGTTGAACCGTACCAAGAAAAGCCAGGTGAAGAGTACATGTCACCTGAGCAAACGGAACATTTTACAAAAATTTTAGCAGCTTGGCGCAACCAGCTCAGGGAAGAAGTTGATCGTACTGTGCACCACATGCAGGACGAAGCAGCGAATTTCCCAGACCCAGTTGACCGTGCTTCTCAAGAAGAAGAATTCAGCCTAGAGTTACGTAACCGTGACCGTGAGCGTCGTCTTATCAAGAAGATTGAAAAGACACTAGATAAGATTGAAGAAGATGATTTTGGCTTCTGCGATTCTTGTGGTGTTGAGATCGGCATTCGTCGCCTTGAAGCTCGTCCAACAGCTGACCTTTGTATTGACTGTAAAACACTTGCAGAGATCAAAGAGAAACAAATGCAAGGTTAATTCTTGCTGATGTAAAAAAGGGAGCTTTCGCTCCCTTTTTTGTTTGTATTGAAAGCTATTTTCAACACGTGCTATCTCATTATCAAATAGCTACCAATACCAACAAACCGTTAATGTTGTTCTATCCAGACTAGGTTTTTCACTCATGAGTTATATCGGGCGTTTTGCACCATCACCGTCAGGTCCTCTTCATTTGGGCTCACTGGTTGCCGCACTAGGTAGCTACTTTCAAGCGAAATCACACCAAGGACAATGGTTGGTTCGTATGGAAGACCTTGATCCACCAAGAGAAATGGCTGGCGCTGCAGAACTCATCCTCAAAACACTTGAGGCTTATCATCTATTTTGGGATGGCGATGTGGTGTATCAAAGCCAGCGTCATGATTTGTACCAAGCTCAAATAGATGCATGGGTAGCCGATAACCAAGCCTACTATTGCCAATGCACTCGTAAACAGATCAAAGCCCTTGGCGGCTTTTATACTGGAACTTGCCGTAAGGCTGAGTTAATTGGTTCAGGTGACCAAGCCGTTCGCTTACTGATGGCACACCCTATTGAATCGTTTACCGACATTCGCCATGGTGAAATACATATACCAAAAGCACTGGCTGAAGAAGATTTCATCATAAAGCGTCGAGATGGCTTATTCGCTTACAACTTGGCAGTCGTGCTCGATGATATCGACCAAGGCATCACAGAAGTTGTACGAGGAGCGGATTTGATTGAGCCAACAGGTCGTCAAATTAGTTTATATAAAACACTCAAACAAAAAACAGTCAGTTACTTGCACTTACCATTGGCAACCGATGGCTTGGGTAATAAACTGTCAAAACAAAATCATGCAACTGCGATAGATCTCGACAATCCGAAACCGACGCTAATTAACGCGATGCGATTCTTAGGTTTTGATATCACCGAAGCCCTTTTGAGTGCTTCAATTGACGAGATTTTGTTTTGGGGCTGCCAGCAATGGAGCATTGCTCAATTGCCTGATAGTTTACAAAAAGAACACCGTGATTAACCCGAGTTCAGAGCTAAATAGCAAAAACGACACATAAAAATGCCATAACCAATAACTGTGGTTAAGCAGACGATGTTCTCAAATGGCTCGCGCTAAGCTATTATTAGCCGCAATTAAACTCTGCACTACCACTTTGGACTAAGAGAAAAACAAAGTTGGCGATACCTACTTTGTTCTAAACTAATGAATACAAAAGACAATACCCCAAGCGAACAACGCGGATTCCACGAATTAGCACTGAATATTTATACTCGTCAAGAGCACAATATTTCACGCAAGCAGATCAGCGACAACGCACTAAAAGTATTATATCGCCTAAATGGGGCGGGTTTTGATGCATTTTTAGTCGGTGGTGGTGTGCGCGACATCTTATTGGGTTCTCAACCAAAAGATTTTGATATCGCAACCAACGCTACGCCAGAACAGATCAAAAACCTGTTTAGAAACTGCCGCCTAATTGGCCGCCGTTTCCGCTTGGCACATATCATGTTTGGTCGCGACATCATCGAAGTTGCAACTTTCCGTGGTCACCACCAAGAGCCATCGAAAAACGTGTCTGCGCAATCTGATGAAGGCATGTTGCTACGCGATAACGTGTACGGCAATGTTGATGAAGATGCAGAGCGTCGTGACTTCACTATTAATGCGATGTACTACAACATTGCAGACTACAGCATTCACGATTACGCGGGTGGTGTGGAAGATTTAGAAGACAAGCTGATCCGCTTAATTGGCGATCCAGAAACTCGCTACCGTGAAGACCCGGTACGTATGCTTCGCGCAATGCGTTTTGCCGCTAAACTAGATTTCGATATTGAAGAAGATACTGCCGACCCAATCGAAGAGTTAGCACACCTTCTAAAAGATATTCCAGCTGCGCGTCTTTACGAAGAATCACTTAAGTTACTGCAATCAGGGCACGGTTTAGAAACTTACCACTTAATGCGTGAGTACAATCTATTCCAACAGATGTTCCCAGCCGTGGCTGAGCACTTCACTGAAGGTTATGATTCTCATACCGAGCAGATGCTTGATTTAGTACTCGATTCAACTGACCTTCGTATCGACGATGGCAAGCGAGTAAATCCAGCCTTCATGTTTGCTGCAATTCTTTGGTATCCAATGAATAAGCTAGCGGACAAACTAGTCGCTGAACAAGGCATGGCGCACTACGATGCGATCATGGAAGCAAGCAACATCATCCTTGATCAGCAAGTAAAGTCGATTGCTATTCCTCGTCGTCACACCGCGACTATTCGTGAAATTTGGCAGCTGCAAGTTCGACTTCCACGTCGCAACGGTAAACGTGCTGTACGCCTAATGGAACTGAACAAATTCCGTGCAGGCTACGACTTCCTAGAAATGCGTGGCGAAATCGAGGGTGGCGAAACCAAAGAGTTGGCAAAATGGTGGGAGCGTTATCAAACGGCCGGTCGCAATATGCGCCAAGCTATGGCTAATGACGTTGCTGCACCATCAAAATCAGGTCATCGTCGCCGTAAGACTTACCGTAATAAAAAAAGTAAGCAATCCGAATGATAACGGCTTATATTGCGGTCGGCAGCAACCTTGCCGACCCAGTTAGCCAAGCAAATTTGGCTATCGAAACACTAAAAAGCCTACCGCGATCAACGTTTATTGCGACCTCCAAGCTATATAGTAGCACTCCGATGGGGCCGCAAAATCAACCCGACTACATCAACGCGGTAGTGGCAATCCAAACCGAATTAACGCCAATTGAACTGCTTGATTGCACTCAAAAAATCGAGTTAGAGCAAGGGCGCGTCCGTAAAGACGAACGTTGGGGACCAAGAACCTTGGATCTCGACATTGTGCTTTACGGCAATGAGGTGATCGATTCAGAGCGCTTAACCGTTCCTCATTATGGAATGAAAGAACGAGAGTTTGTACTCTACCCGCTTGCTGAAATCGCACCAAGTTTACAACTCCCTGATGGGACTGAGCTGAACGAACTACTCAAAGTAGTCGATCAAAATGGGCTCAATGTTTGGCAACAATAGCCAAGCGCATTAAGGAAACCCAATGAAAAAAGTAACCATTAACGACCTTATCAAGTGCAAACAAGAAGGCCGTAAATTCGCGACGTCGACAGCTTATGATGCGAGCTTTGCTCAATTATTCGAAAGCCAAGAGATTCCTGTATTACTTGTCGGTGATTCACTAGGCATGGTTTTACAAGGCCAAACTGACACATTGCCAGTGACAGTCGACGAAATTGCTTACCACACTCGCTCAGTGCGTGCTGGTAGCCCAAACTGTCTTCT
This sequence comes from Vibrio lentus, assembly GCF_002875945.1. Lineage (GTDB taxonomy): Bacteria > Pseudomonadota > Gammaproteobacteria > Enterobacterales > Vibrionaceae > Vibrio > Vibrio apostichopi. The sequence continues at coordinate 40,923 of NZ_MCZK01000158.1, read as the reverse complement.
TATGGCTGATATGCCGTTCATGAGCTATGCCACACCTGAGCAAGCTTGTGAGAGCGCTGCAACCATAATGCGTGCTGGTGCAAACATGGTTAAAATCGAAGGCGGAAGCTGGTTGGTTGATACCGTGAAGATGCTAACAGAGCGCGCTGTTCCCGTTTGTGCTCACTTAGGGTTAACACCTCAATCAGTGAACATCTTTGGTGGTTACAAAGTTCAAGGCCGTGACGATGAGCAAGCGGACAAAATGGTTGCTGACGCGCTAGCTCTGCAAAATGCTGGCGCTCAAATCGTATTACTTGAATGTGTTCCGGCATCATTAGCCAAACGCATTACTGAAGCTTGCGATGTACCAGTGATTGGTATTGGCGCAGGCAACGTTACCGATGGTCAGATCTTAGTGATGCATGACATGTTCGGTATCTCTGCGACTTATATGCCAAGGTTCTCTAAGAATTTCTTAGCTGAAACGGGCGATATGCGTAAAGCGGTCGCTCTATACAAAGAAGAAGTAGAGAGCGCGCGTTTCCCTGATGAAGCTCATACAATAGCTTAGGAGTTACTATGCAAACTTTTGCTGAAATAGCGGCTCTTCGCGAGCAGATTAAACAGTTTAAGCGTGATGGACGTACCGTTGCTTTTGTACCAACAATGGGAAACCTTCATGAAGGCCACCTGACGCTGGTAAAGAAAGCGCGTGAATTAGCAGACATTGTTGTGGTGAGCATCTTTGTTAACCCAATGCAGTTTGACCGTGCTGACGACCTGAACAATTACCCTCGAACGTTAGAAGCTGATTTAAGCAAACTAACAGGCGAAGGTGTTGAGCTTGTGTTTACGCCAACGCCAGAAGTGATGTACCCAGATGGACTAGATAAACAGACGTTTGTTGAGGTTCCTGGTATTTCGCACATGCTTGAAGGAGCATCTCGCCCAGGCCACTTCCGTGGTGTGGCTACAATTGTTGCTAAGCTATTTAATATCGTTCAGCCAGACTTTGCATGCTTCGGTGAGAAAGACTTCCAACAGCTTGCGGTCATTAGTCACATGACAACGGATCTTGCTTTAGATATCCAAATTATCGGCGTACCAACCGTTCGTGAGATGGATGGACTTGCGATGAGCTCTCGCAATAGCAATCTGACTATCGACGAGCGCCAGCGCGCACCTGTGCTTGCTCGCACTATGCGTTGGATCAGTAGTGCTATTCGTGGCGGCCGTGACGATTACGCATCTGTCATTGAAGACGCAACTGACCAACTTCGTGCTGCAGACCTGCAACCTGATGAGATTTTCATTTGCGATGCTAAAACGCTACAAGCCATCACTTCAGAATCGACTCAGGCCGTTATCTTGATGTCAGCTTTCCTAGGTAAGACTCGTCTTATCGACAACCAAGTTCTCGATTTGGTCACGGAAACGAAAGAAGAAGTGAAAGAAGAAACAGCGGAGTAATCGCTCCCTGCTCTAAAGGCGAAATAAAAGCACAAAACGCAGAACACAAAAAAGGTCGATGTAATATCGACCTTTTTCTTTGCGTGTCATTCAGAGCTTTATCAGCAATATATTAACTACGTAAGCCGATGCCCTTTGTCACTAGGTAGTGTGCAATGCCATATAACACCACAATAAACACACCTAGTACGCTGAATGACGTCACGATACCCACATCAGACACACCCAAGAAGCCATAACGGAACGCGTTTACCATGTACACAATAGGGTTCAATTTCGACACGCTCTGCCAAACCTCAGGCAATAGACTGATTGAGTAGAACACGCCGCCAAGGTATGTCAGCGGTGTTAGAATAAACGTTGGGATAATAGAAATATCATCGAACGTGCGGGCAAATACCGCATTAATCAGACCACCAAGAGAAAAGACTATCGAGGTCAAAAATACCGTCGCGATGATCACACCCCAGTGCTCGACCTGCAGGTCAACAAAGAACAGCGATACGAAGGTTACGATGGTACCTACTAATAAGCCACGCACCACGCCACCCATCACGAAACCAGCGATAATCACATAGTTAGGAACAGGGGCTACGAGTAACTCTTCAATGTTCTTTTGAAATTTCGCACTAAAGAACGACGAAGCGACGTTAGAGTATGAGTTGGTGATCACCGACATCATGATCAATCCCGGCACAATGTATTCCATGTAACTAAAACCGTTCATTTCACCGATACGAGCACCAATCAGGTTGCCGAAGATGATGAAGTAAAGCGTCATAGTGATTGCAGGTGGAACCAGTGTTTGCACCCAAATTCGAGTGAATCGGTTCACCTCTTTGGTCAACAAGCTACAAAAAGCTGTCCAATATAATTTATGCATGTTACTTGCTCCCCTCACGCACGATGCTCACAAATAGCTCTTCTAGACGGTTCGCTTTATTACGCATAGAAAGGACTTTTACCTGTTGCTCTGTCAATTGAGCAAAGATAGCGTTCAAGCCTAAGTTCTTGTCGATTTCGATCTCTAGCGAGCCATTGACCATGACTTGGCTGTTCACGCCATCAAGCTTAGGCTCTGCAGTGCCCTCTTCAAGATCAAGAATAAAGGTCTCAGCACTTAATTTACCCAACAGCGCTTTCATGGTTGTGTTCTCAATCAGCTCACCACGATTGATGATACCAATGTTACGACACAGCATTTCCGCTTCTTCTAGGTAGTGCGTAGTCAAGATAATGGTAATGCCCTGCTTCTCGTTGATCTCTTTCAGGAATTCCCACATCGAACGACGCAGCTCAATATCAACACCCGCTGTTGGTTCATCAAGGATCAGCAAATGAGGTTCATGCATCAGTGCGCGAGCGATCATCAAACGACGCTTCATACCACCAGACAAGTTACGCGCACGTTCGCCACGCTTTTCCCACAAATCGAGTTGAGATAGGTACTTTTTCGCACGCTCTTTAGCTAAAGCCTTCGGCACACCGTAGTAACCCGCTTGTTGAAGAACAATTTGCTCAACGGTTTCGAAAGGATTGAAGTTAAACTCTTGCGGCACTAATCCTAAGTTCTGCTTTGCTAACTCAAGATCAGTATCGATGTCATACCCAAACACTCTAACCTTGCCTGAGGTTTTGTTCACGAGAGAGGAAATAACGCCAATGGTGGTCGATTTACCTGCACCATTTGGACCAAGGAGCGCGTAAAAGTCGCCCTTTTTCACTTGTACACTGATGCCTTTGAGAGCCTCGAAGCCCCCAGCATAAGTTTTTCTTAATTGCTCAATTTCTAATGCATACATAGAGATAGACTGCCATTTGCGATAGATAGATGTTGATGATCGAGTATGAGGAAGAGAGTAGAACTTAAAACGAGCTAGCTGAACACTAACCCAAAACTTGTTTACTCGACCATTTTGCAAGCAAGTTTATCGTTGATTGACGATTAACACAAACATCGATTGATACTTTCTTTTTTAGGGGGCGAGCGGTCTTGTTATCTGTAGATATAAAAATGCCGCTAAGTCATTCGCTTAACGGCATTTTATCTTTATAAATAAATTCGATTGTATTGGCGAAAGCCCAAACAGAGTTTAACTAAAATTACTTATGACTAAACCGTTTCGAATTGATGCTCATCTCTATCGACATAGCTCGTAGCGGCAGTGAGCGCCTCATATCTGAATCGATAAGTGTTGGACTCCGGCACTAAATCAATCACGTGGAATTTCTCTAGCTGCTGACGGGTATTCTCGTTTGGACACAACAAGTACACCTCACACTGTGCATCTAGCGCATCCTTGATGGCATTCTCAAGCGCTAGGCCAACGGTCACATCAATCATAGGCACATCCGTTAAATCTAGAATCATAGCTTCATAGTCAGAGATGCTTGAGTGCTGACGCGATATCGCCTTCGAAACACTGAAGATCATCGGCCCAGAAAGATAGAAGAACAACACCTTACCGTTAGCGGTATCTAACAGCTGACGTTCACTGTCCGTCAGCGGGATATCGTCTTCGTCATCACCATCACTGATGGACTTTACTTGTCTGGCTTGCTCACGACTCAAACGTTCAATAATCAGGATGTTCGATATAAAGACACCAAGACCAACAGCAATAATCAAATCAACAAATACGGTAAGAAGCATCACACCATACATCACGCCCATGCCCGCATAACTCACCTTGTGTGCGCGCTGAATGAAACTCCAATCAAGAATATTAAAACCTACATACATCGCGATACCCGCGAGCACGGCCATTGGGATCGGTTCGGTCAAACCACCCGCGACTAATACCACCAGCGCCAGAACTAATGCACGAATAACACCTGAAAGTGGCGAACGAGCACCTACTTGGATATTCGTAACCGTACCCATCGTAGCACCTGCGCCCGGCAAAGCGCCGAACAAACCAGAAATCATATTGGCGATGCCCTGTCCACGAAGCTCTTTATCAGAGTCATGCTCTTTACGGGTTAATGAGTCCCCTATCACAGCGGTAAGCAGCGTATCGATACAACCCAACGTACCCAACACCAAGGCATCAATCACCATGGTCGTGAACAGTTCAGGGCTAATCGTTGGAATAACTAAAGAAGGTAAGCCAGCCGGGATTTCACCAATACGACGAATAGAATCAGTATCGAAAATAATGACCGACAATAGGGTCACAGCAACTAGGGCAACCAATTGTGCAGGGACATACTTACGGTATTTAGCAGGAAAACCAAAAAGGATACCGAGCGTTAGTGCCCCTAAAAACAGTTCGCTTATTTTCAGGTTGGCCAAGGTATCAGGCAACGCAGAAAGTGTGCCCATCACTCCACCAGATGGTGCAGCATGCCCTAACAAAGGAGAAAGCTGTAAGATGATCAGAATAACGCCAATGCCCGACATAAAGCCGGAGATCACGCTATATGGCATCAAAGTAACGTATTTACCGAGCTTTAGTGTCCCAAGTAATATCTGAAATGCACCCGCCATCATCACGACGGTAAAGGTCATTGCCATGCCAGTTTCAGGATATTTAGCGACCATGCTAGTCATCACCGCCGTCATGATCACCGTCATGGGTCCGGTAGGCTCTGATATCAAACTGCTGGAGCCGCCAAATATGGCTGCAAATAAGCCGACCATAATGGCGCCCCATAAGCCCGCTTCCGCACCCGCTCCAGAAGCAACACCAAATGCTAACGCTAAAGGCAGTGAGATGATGGCTGTAGTGACACCGCCAAACATATCTCCTTTGAGATTGATATCCGCAAAACGACTTCCAAACAAAACACACCTTCCTGATGATGAAATGACAAACCTTATTACTTTAACAAATGAGTCTGTAACACAGAAAGTGTTAATTCAATCACATTATTCATGTCTTATAACCAGATGCTAGCTTCTACGCTAAGTTAATGATTTTAACAGCTAGAACACGTCAGATGAGTGCGAGTTGACACAGTTTTTACGAGATTGAATTTGTAACATTGTGTATAGTTATAATTCTTAATTAAGGGACGTAAGACGCAAAATGCCAGAGATTAAACAGCTTTTTGAAAACAACTCTAAATGGTCTGAAGAAATTCGTTCTCAAAGACCAGAGTATTTTACAACGCTTGAAGAGGGTCAAAACCCTGGTTTCCTATGGATCGGCTGCTCTGATAGCCGTGTACCGGCCGAGCGTCTCACTGGTTTGTATTCTGGCGAACTGTTTGTTCATCGAAATGTCGCTAACCAAGTGGTTCATACCGACCTAAACTGCCTGTCTGTTGTACAGTACGCGGTAGATGTGCTCAAAGTTAAACACATTATTGTTTGTGGCCACTACGGTTGTGGTGGTGTTAATGCGGCGATTGATAACCCTAAACTTGGTCTAATCAATAACTGGTTACTTCACATCCGTGATAATTACCTAAAGTACCGAAAGCAAATCGAGGGGCTTCCTCGTGAGCAATGGGGTGACAAGCTGTGCGAAATTAACGTTGCAGAACAAGTCTACAACCTTGGTAATTCAACCATCATGCAAAACGCATGGGAACGTGGACAAGATATTGAAATCCACGGTGTGGTTTATGGTATTGGTAATGGCAAGCTACAAGATCTTGGCGTTCGTTGCTCAAGTAATGACACCTTAGAAAACAGCCATTTAGAGGCGCTTGATAAAATCCTCTCGTCTCCAATTCTTGGTTAAGATTTAAACCTTATCGTTTTAATCACTAGATATAAGAAAGGCTCGCATTGTGCGAGCCTTTTTGTTTTGTCAGTCTTCAACAGAGTAATAATTACTCTTGAGGTACAACTTTACCGATGTACGGTAGGTGACGATATTTCTGTGCGTAGTCGATGCCCACACCAACAACGAATTCGTCAGGAATTTCAAAACCAATCCACTTAGTATCAACAATCACTTCACGGCGAGAAGGCTTGTCTAGCAGCGTACAAATCTCGATAGATTTAGGACCACGCAGGCTTAGAATCTCTTTCACTTTAGTCAGTGTATTACCTGTATCGATAATATCTTCTACAAGTAGAACGTCTTTACCTTGGATGTCGTCATCAAGGTCTTTCAAAATACGCACGTCACGCGAGCTTTCCATACCGTTGCCGTAGCTAGATGCGGTCATGAAATCAACTTGGTGAGTTAAATCGATAGCACGAGCAAGATCCGCCATAAAGACAAAAGATCCACGTAATAAGCCAACTAGAACTAGATCTTCACTACCGTTGTAGTGTTCCGTGATCTGTTTACCTAGTTCATTCACTCGATCCTGAACTTCTTGCTCAGAGATCATGACTTCAACTGTATGCTTCATACTGCTCTCATTTTATTTGGTGAATGCGACAAGTGTAGACAGTTTTGCCATTGATGCCGCTCAATTTTGTGGGTAAGTCTAGCATTGCTCAAATACCCACACCACCTTATGGTTCTAATTTACTCATACATTCTCAACGAAGTGTGCGCTGATGCCTTGTCTAATACTCGCTTCCTTTCACATCAATCCTGATCACGCTTTATGGATCTAGTTTGATGTAACTGCCTATAAAACAAGCTCAAAGGATTGACCATTCGCATATGCACCATTACACTCATCTTGGCTTAAATAATAATAAAATCATTAATATAAAAAATTCGTTGGCAAGGAAAACAAAATGGACTCAATCTCTAAGAGACCTAGAACTAGGCTTTCACCCCTAAAAAGAAAACTGCAATTGATGGAGATCGCTCTTGAAGTGTTCTCTCGTCGTGGCATTGGCCGTGGCGGTCATGCGGACATCGCAGACATTGCTCAAGTATCAGTTGCAACGGTATTTAACTACTTCCCAACCCGTGAAGACTTGGTTGATGAAGTACTTAATCACGTGGTTCGCCAATTCTCTAACTTCCTTTCAGACAATATCGACTTAGATATTCACGCAAAAGAAAACCTACATAATATTGCGACTGAAATGGTGACGTTAGTGGCTCAAGATAGCCATTGGTTGAACGTATGGTTTGAATGGAGTGCTTCGACTCGTGATGAAGTGTGGCCTCTATTCGTAACCACAAACCGCACTAACCAAATGTTAGTACAAAACATGTTTAGCAAAGCGATTGAACGCGGCGAAGTTTGCGACGATCACGACCCTAAGCATCTAGCAAACCTATTCCACGGCATCTGCTACTCGCTGTTCATTCAAGCGAAACGTGTCGAAACGCCAGAAGAGCTTTCAAGCTTAACGGATAGCTACCTAAACATGCTGTGCATTTATAAGTAGATTCGAGATTCGAGATTCGAGATTCGAGATTCGAGATTCGAGATTCGAGATTCGAGTAAATAATTTAAGGGTTGGCCTAATCGGTCAACCCTTTTTTGTCGTGTGTAATCGCTCTTCGCATCCCGAAGCGCAGCGTACTCGCATCTCAGAGTGAAACGTTCCTGCTCCTTACTTCAGATACAAAAAAACCGCTGACTAATCAGCGGCTTTTAGAAACATTAGCGAGTGGCTAAAAAAGAATTACTTCTTCTTTTTCACTGCTTTTTTGTTTGGAAGGTCAGTGATTGAACCTTCGAATACTTCCGCAGCTAGACCAACAGACTCGTGTAGAGTTGGGTGAGCGTGGATAGTAAGAGCGATATCTTCTGCATCACAACCCATTTCGATTGCTAGGCCGATTTCGCCAAGAAGTTCACCACCGTTAGTACCAACAACAGCACCACCGATTACGCGATGAGTATCTTTATCGAAGATCATCTTAGTCATACCGTCTGCACAGTCAGAAGCGATTGCACGACCAGAAGCAGCCCAAGGGAAAGTAGCAACTTCGTAGTTCAGGCCTTCCGCTTTCGCTTCTTTCTCAGTCTTACCTACCCAAGCAACTTCTGGCTCAGTGTACGCAATTGATGGGATTACTTTAGGATCGAAGTAGTGCTTCTTACCAGAGATAACTTCAGCAGCTACGTGACCTTCATGCACACCTTTGTGAGCAAGCATTGGTTGACCAACAACGTCACCGATCGCGTGGATGTGAGGAACGTTAGTACGCATTTGCTTATCAACATTGATGAAACCGCGCTCATCAACTTCGATACCTGCTTTTTCAGCGTCGATAAGTGCACCGTTTGGAACACGACCGATAGCAACAAGAACAGCATCGTAGCGCTCAGCTTCAGCTGGTGCTTTTTTGCCTTCCATTGAAACGTAGATACCGTCTTCTTTCGCTTCAACAGCAGTAACTTTAGTTTCAAGCATTAGCTTGAACTTGTTCTTGATGCGTTTAGTGAAGACTTTAACGATGTCTTTATCCGCAGCTGGGATAACTTGATCGAACATCTCAACAACTTCAACTTTAGAACCTAGAGAGTGGTAAACCGTACCCATCTCAAGACCGATGATACCGCCGCCCATGATAAGCAGTTTTTCTGGTACTTCGTTTAGTTCTAGTGCATCCGTAGAATCCCAAATACGTGGGTCTTCATGTGGGATGAAAGGAAGTTTGATTGGGCGAGAACCCGCTGCAATGATTGCATTATCAAAGTTAATTGTTGTCGTTTCTTCGCCAACAACTTCGATGCTGTTAGGACCAGTAAACTTACCGAAACCGTTAACAACAGTAACGTTACGCATCTTAGCCATACCGCCAAGACCGCCAGTCAGTTGATCAACTACTTTGTCTTTCCAGATACGAACTTTGTTGATGTCCGTTTGTGGCTCGCCGAATACAACGCCGTGCTCTGCCATCGCTTTTGCTTCTTCAATTACTTTAGATACGTGAAGAAGTGCTTTTGATGGAATACAACCAACGTTTAGACATACACCACCAAGAGTGCTGTAACGTTCAACTAGTACTGTTTCTAGACCTAAATCCGCACAACGGAATGCCGCTGAGTAGCCAGCAGGACCTGAACCAAGTACAACAACTTGGGCTTTAATTTCTTTGCTCATTGTGACCTCTTGTAGTCATTATCCCTAACAGGCTGAGTAGATGTTCTTAAAATTATTGGGCTTTCAAACAGGAAACATTTTACAGAGATGTTAACAGTGTGAAAGTAGCTTTAAGTTAGCCTGTGAGCTAGACAACAATTCCCCCGCAGTTTATGAGAAATGCCGGAAACTGTTCTCTAAAAATAGTCTTTATATAAAGAATTAAGGTGACCCGAAAGTCACCTTAATAATTACTTTCTCAATTACAGTACTAGACGACGAATGTCAGATAGTGCGCTGTTTAGGAAAGTAATGAAGCGTGCACCTTCAGCACCATCGATCACGCGGTGATCGTATGATAGAGACAGTGGAAGCTGTAGACGTGGTTGGAACTCTTTACCATTCCAAACTGGCTTAATCTCAGACTTAGATACACCTAGGATACCTACTTCTGGAGCATTTACGATTGGTGTAAATGCAGTACCGCCAATACCACCAAGGCTAGAGATTGTGAAACAACCGCCTTGCATGTCTGCTGCTGTTAGCTTACCAGAGCGTGCTTTCTTAGAAACAACCATTAGCTCTTCAGATAGTTCGTAAATACCTTTCTTGTTCACGTCTTTGAAAACAGGAACAACTAGGCCGTTTGGTGTATCAACTGCGATACCCACGTTTACGTACTTCTTAAGAATGATGCTTTCGCCATCGTCAGATAGAGACGAGTTGAATGCAGGGAATGCTTCTAGCGCTTTAGCAACAGCTTTCATGATGAACACTAGTGGAGTGATCTTCATGCCAGTGTCTTTCTTCGCTTCGATTGCGTTCTGTTCTTTACGGAATGCTTCTAGCTCAGTGATGTCTGCGTTGTCCCACTGTGTAACGTGAGGGATCATTACCCAGTTACGGTGCAGGTTAGCGCCAGAGATCTTCTTAATCTTAGAAAGCTTCTGAACTTCAGTTTCGCCGAACTTGCTGAAGTCAACTTTTGGCCATGGTAGTAGACCAAGAGCAGAACCGTCGCCGCCTTTGCCAGATGCTGCAGCACCAGACTCAAGACGCTTAAGTGCATCTTTAACGTAAGACTGAACGTCTTCTTTAAGGATACGGCTCTTACGACCAGTACCTTTAACCTTAGAAAGGTTAACGCCAAATTCGCGAGCAAGACGACGAACAACTGGAGATGCGTGCGCGTAGTCACCGTTCTCTTGGAAGTCGCCAGCTGCTGGAGCTACTGCTTCTGCTTTAGGTGCAGGTGCTGCTGCCGGAGCTGCTGCTTGTGCTGGAGCTGAAGCCGCTACTGCTACTGGAGCTGCGCCTTCAACAACGAAAGTCATGATTGAAGAGCCTGTTGACACTTTGTCGCCAGCTGCAATCTTGATTTCTTTTACTGTACCAGCGAATGGTGCAGGCACTTCCATTGAAGCTTTGTCGCCTTCAACAGTAATTAGAGATTGCTCTTCTTCTACTGTATCGCCAACCGCTACCATGATTTCAGTAACTTCTACTTCGTCGCCACCGATATCAGGAACGTTCACTTCTTTCTCAGCAGATGCTGCTGGAGCCGCTGCAACTGGTGCCGCTGCTGGAGCAGGAGCTGCTGCAACTGGAGCGCCAGAGCCTGCCACTTCAAATACCATTACTAGAGAACCAGTCGATACTGAGTCACCAGAAGCGATCTTGATTTCTTTAACGATACCTGCGAATGGTGCAGGAACTTCCATTGAAGCCTTGTCACCTTCAACAGTAAGAAGAGATTGCTCTTCTTCTACTGTGTCGCCGATAGCTACCATGATTTCAGTTACTTCAACTTCATCACCGCCGATATCAGGAACGTGAACTTCTTTAAGCTCAGCTGCCGCTGCAGGAGCAGCTGCAACTGGTGCCGCCGCTTCAACTGCTGGCGCAGCCGGTGCTGCTGCTGCACCTTCCGCTTCAAAGATCATGATAAGAGAACCAGTAGAAACAGAATCACCTTCTGAAATCTTGATTTCTTTAACGATACCCGCTTGAGACGCAGGAACTTCCATTGAAGCTTTGTCGCCTTCAACAGTGATCAGTGACTGCTCTTCTTCAACCTTGTCGCCAACGTTTACAAGAATCTCAGTTACTTCAACCTCGTCAGCACCGATGTCTGGTACATTAATTTCGATTGTCATTGTATTTACCTACCTTAATGCCAGTCTTATGCGTATTGCGGGTTAGTTTTTTCAGTGTCGATATCGAACTTAGCAATTGCTTCAACAACTACTGATTTCTCGATGTCACCACGTTTAGCCAGTTCAGTTAGAGCTGCAACTACGATGTAGCCAGCGTTAACTTCGAAGTGACGACGTAGGTTTGCACGGCTGTCAGAACGGCCGAAACCATCTGTACCAAGTACTTTGTAAGACTCAGTTGGCATGTACGCACGTACTTGCTCAGCGTAGTTCTTCATGTAGTCAGTCACTGCGATTGCAGGTTCTTTACCAAGAACAGTCGTGATGTACGGTACTTTCTCTTCAGCTTCTGGGTGAAGCATGTTGTCACGCTCTACCGCTTGGCCGTCACGAGTCAGTTCGTTGAACGACGTTACTGAGAATACGTCAGATGCTACGCCGTACTCTTCGCTTAGAATTTCAGCAGCTTTACGCGCTTCGTTCATGATAGTACCAGAGCTCATTAGTTGAACTTTGCCCTTAGCACCAGCGTGAGATTCAAGCTTGTAGATACCCTTACGAATGCCTTCTTCAGCGCCTTCTGGCATTGCTGGCATTGCGTAGTTCTCGTTCATTACTGTTAGGTAGTAGTAAACGTTCTCTTGATTCTCACCGTACATGCGACGGATACCGTCTTGCATGATAACCGCTAGCTCGTAAGCAAACGTTGGGTCGTAAGAGATACAGTTAGGGATCGTGTTCGCTTGAATGTGCGAGTGACCATCTTCGTGCTGTAGACCTTCACCATTCAGTGTTGTACGACCTGCAGTAGCACCTAGTAGGAAGCCACGAGCTTGCTGGTCGCCTGCTAACCAAGCCATGTCGCCAATACGTTGGAAACCGAACATTGAGTAGTAGATGTAGAACGGGATCATCGGTAGATCGTTTGTGCTGTATGAAGTTGCAGCAGCAACCCATGAAGCCATAGAACCTAGTTCGTTGATACCTTCTTGAAGAACTTGACCAGACGTTGCTTCTTTGTAGTAAGAAACGATGCCTTTATCTTCAGGTGTGTATTCTTGACCGTGTGGGTTGTAGATACCAACCTGACGGAATAGACCTTCCATACCGAATGTACGAGCTTCATCACAGATGATAGGAACGATGTTCTTACCAATGTTCTTATCTTTAAGAAGGATGTTTAGCGTACGTACATAAGCCATAGTTGTAGAGATATCACGCTTCTGTTCACCTAGTAGAGGTGCGAATGCGTCTAGCTCAGGAACCTTGAACTCTTGAGTAAACTTAGGAAGACGAGCAGGCGTGTAACCGTGTAGAGCGTTACGACGAGCATGCATGTATTCGTACTCAGGCGTACCTTCTTCTAACTTCAGGTAAGGAAGCTCTGTGATTTTCTCATCAGAAAGAATGTCTTCTAGGCCTAGGCGATCACGTAGGTGTTGAACATGAGTCATGTCCATTTTCTTAACACCGTGTGCAATGTTCTTACCTTCAGCTGCATCACCCATGCCGTAACCTTTAACAGTTTTAGCTAGGATTACAGTTGGCTTACCGTTTGTCTCTTTTGCATTGTTGAATGCAGCAAACAGTTTAGAAGAATCGTGACCACCACGCTTAAGAGCGAAGATTTCGTCATCAGTCATGTCTGCAACTAGTGCAGCTGTTTCTGGGTACTTACCAAAGAAGTGCTCACGTACGTATGCGCCATCTTTAGATTTGAATGTCTGGTAGTCACCATCGATAGTTTCGTTCATTAGTTGAAGAAGCTTACCAGTCGTGTCTTTAGCCAGTAGTGAATCCCAGTTGCTACCCCAGATAACTTTAACAACATTCCAACCTGCGCCTTTGAATAGGCCTTCAAGTTCTTGAATGATGCTGCCGTTACCCATTACAGGGCCGTCTAGACGCTGTAGGTTACAGTTGATTAGGAAACATAGGTTGTCTAGCTTCTCACGCGCAGCGAAAGAGATAGCACCACGTGATTCTGGCTCATCCATCTCACCGTCACCTAGGAACGCATATACGCGTTGCGCTGAAGTTTCTTTCAGGCCACGGCCGTCAAGGTACTTAAGGAAGCGCGCTTGGTAGATCGCAGAGATAGGACCAAGACCCATAGATACAGTAGGGAACTGCCAGAACTCAGGCATCAGTTTCGGGTGCGGGTAAGAAGGGATACCTTTACCATCAACTTCTTGACGGAAGTTATCTAGCTGTTCTTCAGTTAGACGACCTTCAACGAATGCACGAGAGTAGATACCTGGAGAGATGTGACCTTGGTAATAAACTAGATCGCCACCGTCCGTCTCATTTGGAGCACGGAAGAAGTGGTTGAAACATACTTCGTAGAACGCTGCAGCTGACTGGTAAGAAGCCATGTGACCACCAAGGTCTAGGTCTTTCTTAGAAGCACGCAATACGATCATGATTGCGTTCCAGCGAATAATCGAACGAATACGACGCTCAAGAGTTACGTCACCAGGGTAAGCTGGCTCTTGTGCTGCTGGAATTGTGTTGATGTAGTTCGTGTTGATGCCTGTAGCCATATCAACACCATCTAAACGCGCTTTATCTAGAACTTGTTCTAGTAAAAACTGTGCACGTTCTACACCTTCTTCACGTACTACTGACTCAAGAGCTTCTAACCAATCTTGAGTTTCCAGAGCATCAACGTCATGCTTCATGTCAGACATGGCGATCTATCCTTTTTGTTAGTTGGATTCTACTAAACACGTAAAAAGCCGAAGTATTACGGCTATTTACCCTGTTGGATTCGACGTAAAGAACGTTCGCGGCGCGATTCTTCTTTGGTCAAATCCATCAATGTTTCTTCGATGTAAGCTAAATGAGAGTGTGACATTTCACGAGCCTGTTCTGGCTGTCCTGAAACGATCGCATCCACAATGTTAGCTCGATGTATACTCACTTTCTCCACAACGTCTTTACGACGATGCAACAGCTTTAAATTTTCTAAGACGTTTTGCTCGAGTAACGGAGCCAAGCTACGAACAATGTGCAATAACACCACATTGTGCGCTGCCTCTGTTAAAGCAATAAGAAAAGCCATCACAGCTGCAGATTCGGCTTCAATATCACCCTTATCTTGCGCACCGCGAATTTTTTCTTGGCATGCTTGAATTCGAGCAAAGTCTTCATCAGTGCCACGTAATGCCGCGAAGTAAGCCGAAATCCCTTCCATCGCATGACGCGATTCCAACAAGTCTAGTTGGGTTTCAGAATGGGAGGACAACAAATTAAGCAAAGGATCTGAAAAGCTTTTCCAGATATTTTCGCTAACAAACGTACCTCCACCTTGACGGCGAGTAAGCAAGCGTTTTGCTTCTAAACGTTGTATCGCTTCTCGGATTGAAGGACGAGACACATCGAACTGTTTCGCCAGTTCGCGCTCAGGCGGCAGCTGCTGCCCTGGAGCCAGTGTTCCTTCCACTATCAACCTTTCTAACTCTTGTTCGATAACGTCCGAGAGTTTTGGCTGACGAATCCGTTGATAAGCCATAGTTTGTTATTCTTCTTTTTCTTCGCTGACAATTGGTATTACCAATTTTAAGTTGGGCAGAAATTAACATAATTAAAACGCCACTGTCCAGCCTAAAGTTGACCTGAATCATAGAACGCAATGTGAATTAACCGTGATTTAACAAATGAAATTTAAAACAGCAACCAAATTGGTCTTACCATTTACAGGGGTAATACTTTTGGGGAGGTTTCGTGCTAGAAAGTTTCAGGATAAAAATGAATTGTTTCAGAAAGATTAGCGTCACTTGATTAAAAATCGAACCAAGCGCACATTTAAGGTGGAAATTCTGTTCATAAGTTTTAATAAATGAGTGTTTGATAAGCTCGTCACACTCTCGATTTATTGACGCTCACCGTCCTACCACTTCCTTTACAAAAGCACAACAAAAATTCACAAACAATTATGCTCATCGTTGATTATCTAGAGCCCTTCAATGAGCAGGGTCTTGTTGTGAATTCGGATTTAGAAGCTCAGTTGACCTTGATATTTCTTCCAATCAAAAACCAAACCGGGGTCCGTTTTTCGTAGCGGGGCGATGTATTGGTGGCCAGTGATACGCTGACGAGTAATCTGCGGGAAGTTCGACACCAATGTCTCCGTTAATTGTGCCAAAGATTGGTATTGCTGCTCGGTATAAGCAACAAAGTCACTGCCTTCCAATTCAATACCAATAGAGTAATCATTACACCTTTCGCGGCCAGCGAAGCTCGATTGGCCCGCATGCCAAGCTCGGTCTAAGAAAGAAACGAACTGCACCACTTCCCCATCACGACGAATCAAGCAATGCGCCGAGACGCCCATTTGGTGAATCACCTTAAAAAACGGATGTTCGACAGGGTCGAGTTTTCCCGTAAAAAACTGTTCGATGTAAGGCCCACCAAATTGACCCGGTGGCAAACTTATGTTGTGAACCACCAGCAAAGAGATATCGTCACCCTTTGGCCTTGCATCAAAATAAGGGGAAGGAACATGCCGAGCGTTGTCATACCATCCGTTGGAGCTGATCGTCATCTTGGTCTCACTTTCTTTTCTGCTAGCACAATAAGATTGTGACCTTGCCCATAGAGCAGTCGCGCTAGCCTCTTTAATTTGAAGTTAAGCAAGAGTATCATTCCATTCCCACTCCCTTTCAAGATTAGATTTGCGATGAAAAACACACATAACAGCCACCAACGCCTTGATTACTTAAAAGAGCAACTGCCGCTAGAGATCACTCGCTCAGTAGCTGAGACCATCAAAGAAGATCTAGGCGGAACGTTAGATCCAGCGGCTGATATCACGGCAAGTCTAATCCCAGCAGACGCAATCAACAGCGCAACCATCATTACACGTGAGCACGGTGTGTTCTGTGGTAAAGCTTGGGCTGACGAAGTGTTTAAGCAATTGGGCGGTGAAGTGACTATCGAGTGGAACGTAGAAGATGGCGATAAAGTTGAACCAAACCAAACGCTTTGCTCGTTAACAGGCCCAGCACGCGCACTATTAACTGGTGAGCGTAATGCCATGAACTTCATTCAAACGCTATCGGGTTGTGCGACTACAACGGCAATCTACGCTGACAAAATCAAGCATACAGAATGCCGCCTGTTGGATACTCGTAAAACGATTCCAGGCCTACGTAGCGCACTAAAATACGCTGTGGCTTGTGGTGGCGGTTTCAACCACCGTATCGGTGTTTTCGATGCCTACCTAATCAAAGAAAACCACATCATCGCATGTGGCGGTATCGAGAAAGCTATCTCGACGGCAAAAGAGCTCAACCCAGGTAAACCTGTTGAAGTAGAAACAGAAAGCCTAGCAGAGCTAGAGCAAGCGATCAGCGCAGGTGCAGACATCATCATGCTAGACAACTTCACCACAGACATGATGCGTGAAGCCGTTAAAATCAACGCAGGTCGTGCAGCATTAGAGAACTCAGGTAACATCACTCTAGATACTATCGCAGAGTTCGCTGAAACGGGTGTTGATTACATCTCTGTTGGTGCATTAACTAAGCACTTAAAAGCGATGGATTTATCAATGAGATTCAAAGCTTAATTTATTGAAATATAAATAACTTATTCATAAAGGCACGGTTAACTACCGTGCCTTTTTTATTGCCTAAATTATCAGTATTTCAATCACTAATTTAAGTTGATCGCATAATTTTGCGCGCTATATGAAACACCACACTAATAAATACTAAACCACTCGCGACCACACCTGAATACCATTCCACTTCCCCATCCCGACTTCTATTCTCTCTACCAACCAGCGCTTACGCTGAAACAAACTAAACAATGGAATTAGATAATGAAGAACAAAAGAACGAAGCAAAAAGGCTTTACGCTGATTGAATTGATGATTGTGGTGGCGATCATTGGTATTTTGTCCGCATTTGCTGTACCGGCTTATCAAGACTACACAAAAAAAAGCGACTCTAGCTGAATTCCCAAAAGCAGCTGCTGCTTTAAAAATGGCGGTTGAACTATGTGCACATGAAAGTGCTTCGGATGGTGATACATTTAAAACAAACTGTATAAGTACTACCGACAATATTCCCGCAGCATTTGACCTTAACGGTATGAACATATTAGCTATTGGAGGTACCAACTCAGGAGCTGTAGATGTAAGAGTCAAAGCAACTGCAATCAAAGGGCCTATTGCTGCAAATGAAACTTACGTGATGACAGCAACGTACACCACAAATGGTATCACGTGGGAGACTAAGTGTTATACAGATGCAGCTTTGAACAATCAACAAGAGACCTACTGCCCATAATGCTAACCAACCTCCCAACCGTTCTGCGTCAGGCTGATTTACTTAGCCTGACTCAGGAACAAGCTGTTGCGGAGCATGTGCAAGCTTCAGGTGTTTCTACGCCTGAAGCTTTGCTCGTTCTAGACATCTTCACAAGCGAGAGTCTCGCACATAACATTCAGGCCATCTTCGGTTTACCGCTGGTACAGCTAGCCAACACTGACTATGAAGTATTGTGTGAACAGTTAGGGCTTCGTGAGCTGATCACCAAGTATCGCGCCATTCCAATTTCAGTTTCTAGCTCAACTCTTACACTTGCCTCAGCTGATCCGACCGACTTACAAGCAGAAGATGATTTCCGCTTTGCGACGGGATTACAGATTGAATTAGTTGTCGCCAACTACTCCGAACTAGAAGGCGCAATTCGCAAGCTGTATGGACGCTCTATTTCTGGGCAAGACTCCAAGCGCAAAGAGATCACCCAAGATGAACTCGCCAATCTGGTTGAAGTCTCTGACGATGAGATGACTTCAATTGAAGACCTCAGCCAAGACGACTCCCCTGTTAGTCGTTTTATTAATCAGATACTGGTTGATGCGGTGCGTAAAGGTGCATCGGATATCCATTTTGAACCTTATGAAGAACGCTTCCGAGTTCGCCTGCGTTGTGATGGGATCCTTGTTGAAATACAACAACCCGCCTCCCATTTAAGTCGCCGTTTATCTGCTCGCTTAAAGATCCTCGCTAAGCTTGATATTGCCGAACGTCGCTTGCCTCAAGATGGTCGTATTAAGTTGCGTTTGAACGACGAACTCGCGATTGATATGCGTGTGTCAACGCTGCCAACATTATGGGGAGAAAAGATCGTACTGCGTCTTTTAGATAGCAGCGCGGCCAATCTAGATATCGATAAGTTGGGTTACAGCGAAGGTCAAAAAGCACTATACCTCAATGCATTGAAACGCCCACAAGGTATGATCTTGATGACCGGACCAACCGGCAGTGGTAAAACCGTTTCTCTCTATACTGGCCTTCGAGTGCTTAACACCACCGAGCGCAACATCTCAACTGCTGAAGATCCGGTCGAGATCAATTTATGTGGTATCAATCAAGTTCAAGTCGCACCCAAAATCGGCTTTGGGTTCGCTGAAGCACTGAGATCGTTTTTACGACAAGATCCTGATGTGGTGATGGTTGGTGAGATCCGCGATTTAGAAACCGCAGAGATCGCGATAAAAGCATCGCAAACCGGACACCTAGTTCTTTCGACACTGCATACCAACTCCGCTGCAGAAACCGTGACTCGACTCGCTCACATGGGCATTGAACCCTTTAATCTTGCTTCATCACTAAGCCTGATTATCGCCCAACGACTGGCAAGACGATTGTGTAACCACTGTAAAGCCGCTGACGACTCTCCGGACATATTCCTGCGTCACTCTATCCCTAACAGCCAAACGATTTACAAAGCCGACCCTCAGGGGTGTAATGAGTGTAACCAGGGATATTCTGGGCGAGTGGGGATCTATGAAGTTATGCCGTTTAGCGACCAACTGAAAAGCAGCCTGATCGACAAACCGAACGCGTTAGCCATTGAAAACTTGGCGCGCCGAGAAGGCATGCGAACACTACAAGAGTCAGGGCTAGATAAATTGCTGGAAGGCACCACCAGCTATCAAGAACTACAACGTGTTCTGTACCTATAATTCACGGAGCGAGAATGAGTAGTAAAACCAAACAATCACAACTAAAAAACTACCATTGGAAGGGAATAAACAGCTCCGGAAAGAAAGTATCAGGGCAAACCTTAGCATTGACGGAATTAGAGGTACGAGAAAAGCTCAAAGACCAGCATATCCAAATAAAGAAAATCAAAAAGAAAAGCATCTCAGCACTGACTCGTTTAACACACCGAGTTAAGGCCAAAGACATCACAGTACTGACTCGACAGCTCTCGACCATGTTAGCAACGGGTGTTCCTATCGTGCAGGCCATCAAGCTAGTCTCAGACAACCATCGCAAAGCTGAAATGAAGTCTATCTTGTCGCATATCTGTAAAGGCGTGGAAGCAGGCACTCCGATTTCAAAAGCCATGCGCACCGCAAGCCGTCACTTTGATGATCTGTATACCGACTTAGTTGCAACAGGAGAACTCTCAGGAAACCTAGCGCAAGTCTTTGAACGTTTAGCGACATACCGTGAAAAAAGTGAGCAACTAAAATCTAAGGTTATAAAGGCTCTCATCTACCCAGCAATGGTTGTAGCGGTCGCCCTTACCGTTTCCTATTTAATGCTGACCACGGTCATACCTGAATTTGAATCGATGTTTTCTGGTTTCGGAGCAGACTTACCTTGGTTCACTCAGCAAGTGCTTTATCTTTCTCACTGGATGCAGGCCTACAGTTTCTATACTGCTATTGGTATTGGTTTATTAATTCTGTCCGTTCAGCAACTGCGTCAGCGATCTTACTCGATTCGACTTTCAACCAGTCGTCTTGGTTTACGCTTTCCTATCTTAGGTGCTGTCATCACTAAGGCATCAATTGCCAAGTTCAGTCGGACGCTATCAACCAGTTTTAGTTCCGGGATTCCCATCTTAACAAGCCTGAAAACAACGGCTAAAACGGCGGGTAATCTGCATTATGAAGCGGCAATCATCGAGGTTCACCGTGAGACTGCCGCAGGCATGCCGATGTACATTGCAATGCGCAATACCAACGCCTTCCCAGAGATGGTTTTGCAGATGGTGATGATAGGAGAAGAGTCGGGAAACCTTGATGATATGCTCAATAAAGTCGCTTCCATTTACGAGTTTGAAGTAGACAACACCGTCGATAATCTAGGTAAAATTCTCGAACCGCTGATTATTGTGTTTTTAGGTACGGTTGTTGGTGGACTTGTTGTCGCGATGTACTTACCGATCTTTAATCTTATGAGTGTGTTAGGATAGCCAAAAGCAACTAAACACCCATGAGTAGCCGATCTCTACTCATATAGATCAAGTGGTAAAAGGACACTATGGAAGTATTTCACTACTATCCTTGGCTATTCCCCGTATTAGCTTTCATTTTTAGCCTTCTTATCGGCAGCTTTCTCAACGTCGTCATACACCGTTTACCGATTATGATGGAACGAGAATGGCAACAAGAGTGCTCGGAGTATTTCTCTCAATACAAAATTCCAGCGCCAGAGGGGAAGTTTAATCTCAGCATTCCTCGTTCTACCTGCCCAAAATGCAAAACCCAATTAAGGGTAATCGACAATATTCCTGTATTAAGCTGGTTGTTCTTAAAAGGCAAATGCCATAGCTGTGATAATCCAATCAGTGCTCGCTACCCTTTGGTCGAACTGCTTACCGCAATCCTTTGTACTGTAGTCGCTAACCATTTTGGTTTCAGTTACTACGCTATCGCCCTGATTTTTTTCACGTTTGCCTTGATTACCGCAACCTTTATCGATCTCGATACCATGCTGCTGCCTGATCAAATCACCTTACCTTTAGTTTGGTCTGGTATTGCTCTCGCTCTGTTTAATATCAGCCCAATATCGCTTCAAGATTCAGTGATTGGTGCAATGGCAGGCTACCTAGCGCTTTGGTCGGTTTATTGGCTGTTCAAGCTACTGACAGGCAAAGAAGGCATAGGTTACGGTGACTTCAAACTTCTGGCTGCGCTTGGCGCATGGCTTGGCTGGCAGCACCTACCAATGATCATTCTTTTGTCGTCGCTGGTCGGTTTGGTTTTCGGCTTGATTCAACTTCGCTTGAAACAACAAGGCATAGATAAAGCCTTCCCATTTGGTCCTTACCTCGCGATTGCTGGTTGGGTAAACCTATTATGGGGCAATGACATCATGGGTTGGTATTTCACTTCTGTGCTAGGGATTTAATCATGGCAATCATTATCGGATTAAGTGGTGGTATCGCCAGTGGCAAAACCACGGTAGCCAACCTATTCAATCAGCATTTCAATATTGATATTGTCGATGCTGATATCGTGGCACGCGAAGTAGTGGCATTGGGCAGCGAAGGCCTAAAACAGATCGCCGCTCATTTTGGTGAAAACATATTGCTTGAAGATGGCATGCTAAACCGAGCTAAACTGCGCGAAGTGATCTTCACTGATCCCACCGAAAAACAATGGCTCAATGATCTTCTTCATCCAATGATCCGCGACAAAATTGACAGTGACCTGTCTAAAGTCACATCCCCTTATGCTTTATTAGTCGCACCACTATTGGTTGAAAACCAAATGCAAGGCATGGCCGATCGCGTTTTAATCGTTGATGTGCCTACAGAAGTGCAAATAGAACGAACAATGAGTCGTGACAATGTTTCTAAGGAACAGGTTGCCGCAATTTTAAAATCACAAGCTTCAAGAGAACAGCGCTTAGCGGTTGCAGATGACGTGATTAAAAACCATACTAAAAACCAAGAACTTTTGCCTCAAATCACAGATTTACATCAAAAGTATCTGGCAATCAGTACAGTAGATGGGTCAGAATAGAACTATGTTGAATGAAGGTTTGCTTGATGATCACCCATAAATTTGAACATCCTCTAAATGAGAAAACAAGAATCTACTTAAGAGTTGAATCACTCTTGAGGCAGCTCCACCTGTCTTCTACATTTTCGGATGCTCAACAGTATCAACTCTTTTTCCGTTCAATCTTTGATCTGATTGAAATATTCGAACAGATCCAACTTAAGAGTGAACTGGCGAAAGACATTGAGAAACAACGTGTAACCTACAAGAGTTGGTTAGATGTTGAAGGTGTCGATCAAGAGATGCTAACGTCGTTACTTAATGATATTGGCAACATCTATCGCGAACTGATGCAGGCCGAGCGTTTTGGGCAATCCCTAAAAGAAGACCGCTTCCTGAGTGCGATACGCCAACGCTTTAATTTACCCGGTGGTTCGTGCTGCTTTGATTTACCCGCACTGCATTATTGGCTGCACCTGCCTCTCGATAAAAAAATGAGAGATGCCAAAGCATGGATGGACAGCCTACAACCGCTATATGAAGCGCTGACACTGTGGTTAAAGCTCACCAGAGAGACTGGTCACTTTAAAGAGCAAATCGCTCGTGCAGGCTTCTTTCAGAGCGATGCTGATGAAGCGAATATCCTTCGCCTTTCTATTCCAATGCAATACGGCGCCTACCCGATGATCTCGGGTCATAAAAACCGTTTTGCCGTTAAGTTCATGAGTTTTGAAACAGGCCAAGCCTGTACTCAAGATATCGAATTTAAACTGGCTATCTGCACCTAATTAATTTCCTTTTATAGTTTGGCTTGAGTCCTCACTCGAGCCTAAACTCTTTCTTACAATACCCTCTAATTAAGAATCAATATGTCGAAAAAAATCACCATCGTAAAATGCCCTCAATGTAATACCGACGTTGAATGGGGCGAGCAAAGCCCACATCGCCCGTTTTGCAGCAAGCAATGTCAGATGATTGATTTCGGTGAATGGGCAGATGAAGAGAACAGCATCGCTGGCGCACCAGACATGTCAGATAGCGATGGTTGGTCGGAAGACCCGCATTAAGCGAGTAACGAGTAACGAGTAACGAGTAACGAGTAACGAGTAACGAGTAACGAGTAACGAGTAACGAGTAACGAGTAAATTTTGAAGGGTTGACGTTTTACGTCAATCCTTTTTTATTGCCGCTAAATGGTATAAATAGAGATTCCCTACTCCTTCCTTCGTCAGTCTAGGGAATGACAGCACTGGTTGATTCAAAACTCCCTCAGCGATTCGACAGCCTATCAAGGCTTGTCATTCGTCCCCCCCCAAGAGCGAGAAACGAGCGAGTTGGGGACCTCTTATCTGCGAAACTCTAAATAGCAGGTACAAAAAAGCGGAGCCAAATGGCTCCGCTTTTATCGATAGAATGCAAAAAGAATTACTTCTTAGTAAGCTTCTCTTTAATACGAGCTGACTTACCAGAACGCTCACGTAGGTAGTACAACTTGGCACGACGTACTGCACCACGGCGTTTAACTTCGATGCTATCAACCATTGGAGAGTGAGTTTGGAACGCACGCTCTACACCTTCACCGTTCGAAATCTTACGAACTGTGAATGCAGAGTGAAGACCACGGTTACGAATAGCGATTACAACGCCTTCGAAAGCCTGTAGACGCTCACGGTCACCTTCTTTTACCTTAACCTTAACTACAACAGTGTCACCTGGTGCGAATTTAGGAAGGTCTGATTTTAGTTGCTCTTCTTCAAGAGCCTTGATGATGTTGCTCATTTGTATAAATTCCTAGAATAAACTGATACTAAATTTAATAGGTTACTGCTTGCTTTTCGTTAAGAGCGTTGCTCTTTAATGAATTCAGCCAGTAATTGTTCCTGTTCGTCAGTCAGAGCTAGGTTTTCCAGGAGTTCTGGTCTTCTTAGCCAAGTTCGGCCCAACGATTGTTTCAATCGCCAGCGACGAATGTCCTTATGGTTTCCAGACTTGAGTACCGAGGGCACATCTTTATCGTCTAGCACCTCAGGGCGCGTATAATGGGGACAATCTAGCAAACCATTTGCAAAAGAATCTTCTTCTGCTGAAGCGAAATCTCCAAGTACACCCGGAACAAACCGAGAGACTGAATCAATCAACGTCATGGCTGGCAGTTCACCACCCGTCATCACAAAATCTCCAATCGACCATTCTTCGTCGACTTCAGATTGAATGATGCGCTCATCTACCCCTTCATAGCGACCACAAATAAGAAGCAAGTTCTCGTTCGTTGCCAGCTCTTCAACACCTTGTTGGTCGAGTTTACGACCTTGAGGTGAAAGGTAGATAACCTTCGTCTTTCCCGGTGCTGCCTGTTTGGCTGTTTGGATAGCGTCGCGCAAAGGCTGAACCATCATTAACATGCCAGGACCACCACCGTAAGGTCTGTCATCAACAGTGCGATGTTTATCATGAGTGAAATCACGAGGATTCCATGTCTCAATAGATAAAAGACCTTTTTTAACCGCTTGACCTGTTACTCCGAAATCAGTAACAGAACGGAACATTTCAGGAAACAGGCTAATTACGCCAACCCACATGTGTTCTCTCGCTCTGTAATTTGGAGTTAGAATCCAGGATCCCAGTCAACTTCGATCCGGCGAGCTTCGCGATCAACTTTCTTGATCACTTGCTCTTCAAGGTACGGAATTAACCGTTCCTTTTGGCCAAAAGCATCTTTAAGATTTGCTTTGATTACTAGAACATCGTTCGAGCCAGTTTCTAATAGGTCAGTGACCTCACCAAGGTTGTAACCTTTAGTGGTAAAAACTTGCATACCGAACAATTCGCGCCAGTAGAATTCATCTTCTGACAATTCAGGTAATGAAGCAGGGTCAATAGCAATTTCAAAGTTGGTCATCAGTTGCGCGTCTTCACGTACATCTAATCCCGCTAGCTTACATACATAGCCTTGGCCATGACGTTTCCAGCTTTCAACTTTATACTCAACCCACTCGCCCTTTAGCTTTAAATACCAAGGACTGTAATCAAATATGCTTTCAGCATTGTCTGTGTAGGAGAACACTTTAAGCCAGCCACGAATACCATAGGTAGACCCAAGTTTACCCATAACAATTCTTTCGTTTTGCTCGCTCATCGTTTCTTTACCCTTCATCGACATAAGCTATTTCTCTTTTTAAAAAAGAATTAAGCCGCTTTTTGAGCGTCTTTAACTAGCTTAGCTACGCGGTCAGATAGAGATGCGCCTTGACCAACCCAGTGGTTAACACGATCTAGGTCTAGACGTAGACCTTCTTCTTGACCTTGAGCAGTAGGGTTAAAGAAACCTACTTTCTCGATGAAACGGCCAGTTACAGAGTTACGGCTATCCGCAACTACGATTTGATAAAATGGGCGCTTCTTTGCACCGTGACGTGCCAAACGAATGGTTACCATGTCGTCCTCTTTGCTTTCTTAATAAAATAATTAACCCCAAGTATAAGTAAATAGCTTGGGGTCTCGTGCCAAATTAAAGCCCCGGAATTTTACTCTTATTCCGGTGCAATGCAAGGGCTTTAGCTATTTTTTCACCAACATAGCCACCGTACACTTTCTGTGACACGGCTAACACTATGAAAAGTAACGTAGCTAAAGCTTACATTTGTAGATTATCGGCCAAACGGGTTAAAACCACCACCCATTCCGCCCATACCTCCACCGCCGCCCATCATGCCTTGCATGTTGCGCATCATGCCTTTCATTCCACCCTTCTGCATTTTCTTCATCATCTTCTGCATTTGAGTGAACTGTTTCAGCATACGGTTTACATCTTGTACTTGAGTACCAGAACCTGCAGCAATACGCTTCTTGCGTGAGCCTTTGATTAGGTCAGGACGCTGGCGCTCTTTCATTGTCATAGAGTTGATGATCGCTTCCATTTGCTTAAACATCTTGTCATCAACTTTGTCTTTTACGTTGTCCGGTAACTGAGACATGCCTGGAAGCTTATCCATCATGCCCATCATGCCGCCCATGTTCTGCATTTGTCCTAGCTGTTCACGGAAGTCTTCAAGGTCAAAACCTTTCTTCTCTTTGAACTTCTTAGCCAGTTTCTCTGCTTTCTCGGTATCAACGTTTTTCTGTAGGTCTTCAATAAGAGACAGTACGTCGCCCATACCAAGGATACGAGAAGCAACACGATCTGGGTGGAACGGTTCTAGTGCGTCAGTTTTTTCACCGACACCCAAGAATTTAATTGGTTTACCCGTGATATGACGAACAGACAGTGCAGCACCACCACGCGCATCACCATCCACTTTCGTTAAGATAACACCGGTAAGTGGTAGCGTATCGCCAAAGGCTTTTGCAGTATTAGCAGCATCTTGACCTGTCATTGCATCAACAACGAACAGTGTCTCTACTGGGTTAATTGCAGTATGAAGCTCTTTGATCTCGCCCATCATCTCTTCATCGATAGCCAAACGACCAGCAGTATCGACAATTAGAACGTCGTAGAATTTCTTCTTCGCGTGGTCGATTGCAGCGTTTGCAATATCAAGAGGCTTTTGGTCAGCTGAAGATGGGAAGAAGTCGACACCAACATCGCTTGCTAAGGTTTCAAGCTGTTTGATCGCCGCTGGACGGTAAACGTCGGCAGACACAACCAAAACTTTCTTCTTGTCACGCTCAGTCAGGAGCTTAGATAGTTTACCTACCGATGTGGTTTTACCCGCACCTTGTAGACCCGCCATTAAGATAACTGCTGGCGGTTGTGCTGCTAGGTCAAGAGCCTCGTTGGACTCGCCCATCACAGCTTCAAGTTCAGCTTGAACGATCTTAATGAATTCTTGGCCAGGTGTTAGAGATTTAGATACCTCAACACCCACAGCGCCTTCTTTTACGCGCTTAACAAAATCACGGACAACTGGCAGTGCAACGTCGGCTTCAAGTAGCGCCATACGTACTTCACGCAGCGTCTCTTTAATATTGTCTTCGGTCAGACGACCTTTACCGCTGATATTCTTCAGCGTTTTGGATAGACGATCCGTTAAATTATCAAACATAGTTTTCTCTTCGCTCAATCCTGCGACTATTACTGTGAGTATACATTAGCGTGGATTAGAGTCATACCCGTTGTAGAGCGTTAATCATCCACGCTT
Source organism: Vibrio lentus (assembly GCF_002875945.1). Lineage (GTDB taxonomy): Bacteria > Pseudomonadota > Gammaproteobacteria > Enterobacterales > Vibrionaceae > Vibrio > Vibrio apostichopi. The sequence goes on along the minus strand of NZ_MCZK01000158.1, from coordinate 13,515 downwards.
GTGATGTGAGACATTGTTCCCTTGGAATTGAGTGAGGTTCACCATAGCCCCAAAGAGCGATGCAAGGTATAATTCGTCAATTAGTAATCATTTAAATGGATACCATGGACAGTCTTATTGCGATCGCAGCAGCCTTTCTTTATACAATAGCGATTTCCACGATCATTCCAGGTCTCGTGCACCAAACAGGAATCCGTGTAAAAACGGTGTTTATCAGCGCATTACTTGCTTTAGCTTTCCATGCTTGGTTGCTTGGCGATTTAATCTTTAATGCCAGTGGCCAAAACCTCAGTATCTTGAACGTTGCTTCATTGATCAGTTTAATCATCTCTTTGGTGATGAGCGGTGCTATGCTCAAAACCCGATTGTGGTTCATCTTGCCCGTCGTTTATAGCTTCGCTGCGCTTAATTTGATGGCTGCCACTTTTCTTCCGAGCACCTTCATCAAACATCTAGAGAATGACCCAAAACTGCTTGTGCACATCTCTTTGGCGCTCTTCTCATACGCGACACTGACTATCGGCGCGCTATATGCTCTGCAACTCGCGTGGCTCGATCACAAACTTAAAAAGAAAAAAGCGTTAGTAATAAACCCTAACCTACCTCCATTAATGATGGTGGAAAGACAACTTTTCAAGATCATTCTTATCGGTAATGGTTTATTAACTGGTACCTTGCTGACTGGCCTTATCTTCGTACAAGATATGTTTGCTCAAGGAAAGGCGCACAAAGCCGTGTTGTCTTTTATTGCTTGGGTTATCTACTCCATCCTTCTTTGGGGTCATTATCAAAAAGGTTGGCGTGGACAGAAAGTCACTTGGTTCGCCCTTGCTGGCGCCAGCATGCTCACATTAGCCTACTTCGGTAGCCGCTTCGTTCAGGAAATCATCCTGAATTAGTCTGTAAAATAAAGGCAAGGTCTCACACACCTTGCCTTTAAAATATTGAGTCCGTTAGATTCAATTGACATCTCGACCATGTTCGGTCATAAATTAATCAAGATACACAAATAGGAAAAGAATAGTTTTGGACGACATATCAACGGGTATCTTATTTGCGCTACTCGCGTGTCTCATCGTAATTTCTGGTTATTTCTCTGGTTCTGAAACGGGCATGATGTCCCTGAACCGCTACCGTTTAAAGCACTTAGCCAGTACGGGCCATAAAGGTGCCAAACGCGTAGAAAAACTTCTGAGTCGCCCAGACAGATTGATCGGCCTCATTCTCATCGGCAACAATCTCGTCAACATTCTTGCATCTGCGATCGCTACGATTCTTGGTATGCGTATCTATGGGGATATCGGTGTTGCAATCGCAACCGGAGCCCTAACCCTAGTGATCCTCGTATTTGCTGAGGTTACCCCAAAAACCATCGCCTCACTTTTCCCAGAACGAGTGTCTTACGCCAGCAGTATTCTATTAATGATACTGATGAAGGTGCTGTCGCCACTGGTTATCTTGGTTAACTTTATTACTAACGGTTTCATACGTATCCTAGGTGTCAAAGCCAGTCATGATGCGACCGACCATTTGAGTTCTGAAGAGCTTAGAACCGTAGTAAATGAAGCGGGAACCCTGATACCTCAGCGTCACCAAGATATGTTGGTGTCTATTCTAGATTTAGAGCACGTCACCGTGAATGACATCATGGTGCCGCGTAATGAGATCACCGGCATCGACATCAATGATGATTGGAAATCGATCGTCCGTCAGCTCACTCACTCTCCTCATGGTCGTGTCGTGCTATACCGCGATCAGATAGATGAAGTGGTTGGTATGCTGAGGCTGCGTGAAGCTTATCGCTTGATGCTTGAAAAGAACGAGTTCAATAAAGAGACACTGCTGCGTGCCGCAGATGAAATCTACTTTATTCCTGAAGCGACGCCACTCAACATTCAACTGCTTAAATTCCAACGCAACAAACAGCGCATTGGCTTGATCGTCGATGAGTATGGCGATATCAACGGCTTGGTCACGCTAGAAGATATTCTTGAAGAGATCGTGGGCGAATTTACGACTTCTATTGCACCGAGCTTATCTGAAGAGATCACTCCACAGAGTGATGGTAGCTTTTTGATTGAAGGCAGCGCCAATATCCGAGATATAAACAAAGGCTTGCAGTGGAAATTGCCAACTGACGGCCCAAGAACACTCAATGGCCTGATATTAGAACATCTAGAAGATATCCCAGAAAGTCACCTCAGTGTTGAGGTTGCCAGTCATCCGATGGAAATCGTTGAACTCGAAGAAAACCGCATCAAGCTAGTACGCGTGTTTCCACAGGTAGCTAACGGGTAATCGCGACTCGAAAAAAAAACAAAAGGCCCGGTTCATTGAACCGGGCCTTTTAGTATCTAACTCGCTCTTTCTCTAAAGTAGGATGTATCTAGAGTGAAGCGTATTCAAAGTGAACTAACAATGACTAGTCGATTTTAAGCTCTTGAAGCATCGACTCTGGCAGTGCCAGTTCATCATTTTTGTTTACAGAGATACCAGCAGCGATGATCGCGTTGGCGATATCTTTCGCTTCATCCAAAGAGTGCATTGCCGCAGTACCACATTGGTATTCGTTCAGCTCAGGGATCTTATTTTGATTCTCAACTTTCAGCACATCTTGCATTGCTGCTAACCAACCGTCTGCGACTTGTTGCTCTGAAGGCGTACCAATCAAGCTCATGTAGAAACCAGTGCGACAACCCATCGGTGAAATATCGATGATCTCTACATCTGAACCGTTCAATTGATTACGCATGAATCCAGCATATAGATGCTCTAGAGTATGGATACCTTTTTCAGATAGGATATCTTTGTTTGGTGCAGTAAAACGCAGGTCAAATACCGTGATGGTATCCCCTTTTGGGGTTTGCATTGTTTTCGCAACACGAACTGCCGGGGCGTTCATGCGTGTATGATCAACAGTAAAACTATCTAATAAAGGCATTGCTATTCTCCATGACGGTTGGCTTTAGAAAAACCAACTTCGATTGTCTTCTAGTTCTTTGCGGCACTGTTTAAGTTGCCAGCCATAATCTTTTGCTTGCTGCTCGACTTTGCGGGCCACCTTAATCAAAGATGGTTTGCTGTTATACGATTTACGCTTAAAACCACCGCGACCTTCATGATAAGCCAAGTACTGGTTATATGGGTCCCAAAGTGAAACCCCTAGCTGACGACGCGTCTCGCTGGTGTACCAGCCAATAAACATCAGTGCATCGTCAAAGTTGGTTCTTGAACCACCATTGTTGGTTGCCTTCTGGAAATCTTCCCAAGCAGGATCTTGAGCTTGTGCATAACCATAAGCACTGCTCACACGACCCCATGGAATGAAACCCAAAATGTAGTCTTTTGGTGGGCGCGCATCATGACGAAAGCTACTCTCTTGTTTAACAAAAGCCATCGCTACGTTGATGGGCGTTCCCCACTCTTCTTGCATATCTAACGCATCTTCGTACCACGAAGGGTGCTCTCTAAAGATACTACAGATGTTACTTTGCTCTTTAGGCGGTGGTGTTGCACAGCCAACCAATAGGCTAGAGACAACACCAACAGTCACTACGGGCAGCCACTTTCCACTTACACGAGTGGACGGGCCTAATAAGGCTTGCTTCCTTTCCACCGAAGTCTCGCTATGCTTTTAAATACGAAAAATAATCCGTTAAGAAGCTATCAAAATCTTGCGCGCTTGCTTCTTCACTTTGTTGCTGAGCAATCATTGAGCGTTGAACTTCCGCTTCCATCAACTCGGCTGAGTAAACTTTATATTGGTGTGCTTTGTGTTGTTGAGCGTAGGTTTTTCCTAGCGCACAACCGACTTTACCCAAACCACCTAATCTTTTAGTCTCTTCAAGTAGCTGACCAGAAATCGTTAATTCTGGGTTATCGATCCAAGTTTCAAGCGTATCGCATGTTTCTTGGTATGCACGGCCACCTTGCTCTGCGTCCATCATTTCGGCAATAGAGCGTAGGTCTTTGAAGACACGCTTCGCCCAGTCTTGCAGAGACAGTCTTTCGCCATCACAACCGATTTTCAGCTCTAAACCAACTTGACGACCTTCTAAGATCACCTTGTTCCAGTTATCACGCCAGCATTCAAGTTCGCAGTTATCCATCTCAGCAGAGTCAGTTAACACACTCCAAGTTAGGAATAAATCTAAGAAGCGAACTTGTTGCTCATTGATACCAATTGAGCTGAATGGGTTTACGTCTAAAGAGCGAACCTCGATGTACTCGACACCAGCACGAGCTAGTGCTTCAGATGGCTTCTCACCACTTTTAGCAACACGCTTAGGACGAATTGGCGCATAAAGCTCGTTCTCGATTTGAAGAACATTGCTATTCAACTGACGGTATTCACCATCAACTTTAGTACCGATTTCAGCAAATTCTTCCGATGGTGTGCGAATCGCTTGGTTCAATCCCTCTAGGTACTGGTCTAGGCTATTAAAGCCAATTTTCAATACACTTTGAGCACTGTTGGTGTAGCCAAGATCGCTCAGACGTAGCGCCGTTGCTTTTGGCAGATACAGCGTCTCGCCAATCTTTTCAAAAGGTAGCTTTGTCTCTCTTCCTTTGATGAAAGAAGGACATAGTGCAGGTGAAGCACCGAAGAAATAAGGAATTAACCAGCCAAAACGGTAATAATTACGAATCAAACCAAAGTAAGCATCGGACTTAGATTCACAACGCGCTTCTTCGGTTTGCTCTCCAAACAGGCTATCCCAAAAACTATCCGGGAAAGAGAAGTTGAAGTGAACACCTGAAATAATCTGCATCAGGCTACCGTAACGACGTTTTAGGCCTTCACGATATAGCGTCTTCATCTTGCCGTTGTTAGAGGTGCCGTATTGCGCTAACTGAATGTAATCTTCACTGCCTACATAACAAGGCATAGAAAGAGGCCACATCTTTTCGCCATCTAACTTGGTTTGTGTGAAGTGATGGATATCAGACAACTGATTCAAAAGCGTCGGGACGTCGTTAGAAACAGGCGTAATAAACTCCAGTAGCGACTCAGAAAAATCGGTCGTTACCCATCCGTTCATCAACGCAGATCCCAAAGCCTTTGGGTGCGGCCCAGTCGCAAGATGCCCATCTTCCGTGTAGCGTAACGTTTCCCTTTCAACACCACGACCAAATTGAGAGAAGGTCTTAGGGTTGGTTGCAACTTGCTTTAGTCGCGCAGCAAAATCAGTCAAAATTTAGTTCACTTATCTTATATCGTTCTGATTAGAACTATCATAAATTAGGTCGGAGGAGAAAAATAGAGTCTTTTCCCTCCCCCTTTAATGTGTACTCTAACGAATGATTTCAAGCTCTTCTATTGGAATATCTAACTTTTCTAGTTGAGGACGAAGCGAAGCCGCGTCACCAACAACAATTATTTGATAATCATTCGGGTCAAACCATTTCTTAGATAGCTCGTTTAACGTCTCTTTTGAGACCGTTTCAACTATCTGATTACGTTGTTGCAGGTAATCTTCGTCAAGGCTCAGCGCAACAATATTACTCAACAACCCGGCCTTTTGACTTGGTGTTTCGTATTTAAGCGCATCTTGTTGACCGACGGCAAGGCGCATAAATTTCACCTCTTCGTCAGTTAATCCACTCTGACTAAATTCATTTAGCTCTGAGATAAACTCTTGAATCGATGGAACCGTCGCATTGGCTCTCACTTGAGCACTAAATACTACCGCACCAGTTTCACGTGTACTCGCGAAGTAACCGCTCGCACCGTAAGTGTAGGCTTTATCCTCACGTAGATTCTGGTTGATACGGCTATTGAAGTTACCGGCTAAATTGAAGTTAGCCAACTGGCTCAAATACAACTCACCCGTCGCATCAAAAGGTAAACCTTTACGCACCAAACGAACAATACTTTGTGGCGCACCTGGTTTATCTACTAAGTACAGATGTTGTCCTGAAAGCTCTTTGATGATCTGCGGACGCGTTAGTGGTGCCGCATCGCCTTGCCACTGTTCAAAGAATTGTAGCTGTTTCCCCACCTCTTTCTTCGAGATGTCTCCCACAACAACAATATTGGCACCTTCTGGTGTGTAATGTTGGCCATAGAATTTTTTCACGTCATCTAAGGTAAGTTGCGATAGAGACGCTTTCGTACCATCGCTTGCTCGAGCAAAAATACTGTCACCAAATAGCACTTCACGGGTTGCTTGAGAAGCCATCCAGCTTGGTTGTTGATGCTGATAGACAACACCTTCAAGCATCTGCTTCTTCACGCGTTCAAAGTCTTGCTCATCAAACTTAGGCTCAAACAGAACCTCTTGTACGATCGCTAAGGTTTGAGGCAGGTTTTTCTCTAGCGTTGAAACCGAGATATCCGTGGTATAACTTCCAGCGCTAATGCTGACACTGCTACCTAGCTTATCTAAGGTCGCCTGTAGCTCTTCAACCGTGCGTTTCGTCGAACCTTCTTCCATCATAGAAGCCGTTAAGTTCGCTAGGCCTTCTTGCCCTTTACGAACATAGCGTTCGCCTGCAGGCAGTTGAATTTGTAGCTGTACTGTCGGCGTTTCACTGGTCACGGTACCAATCAAGTCAGTGCCATTCGCAAAGTGCATGCGATACAGCTCAGGCATGGTCGCTTCAACACCAAAGTTAACTTCTGGCATCACACTGCGATCAAATGTGTTGGGTGCTTTTCTGAAATCAAGCTGATCCTCAGTGACCTTAGCGTATTCAGGTAACGTACGATCTGGAGTGGTGAATGTAGCTTCACGAACCGCGAGATCGAGCTGCTTCTTAGGAACAACACTCAAGGTAACCTTATGCTTACCCTCAATAAATTCTTGGTAGGCTTTACTGACGCTTTCGGGTGTTACCGCTCGAATTTGATCGAGTTGCGATTCAATACGATCCGGTTGACCATAGAAGGTCTGATTCGACGCCAGCTGTGACACTTTCCCTTTGACACTTTGCAGAGCGAAAACCGCATCCGCTTCAGCCATACCGGTAATTTGGTCTAAGCGCTCTTGTTCAACACCCTCTTTCGAGAACTGTTCTAAGGTATCCATCAACTCTTTGTTAAGAACCGTCAAATCACCTTTTTTACCAGAGTCACCCATCGCATAAACATACATGGTACAAGCCAATTCAGCACAGTCATGGAATGAACCTGCACTCACCGCTTTTTGCGTCTTAACCAAGTTTTGATATAGGTAACTGTTGGTACCCGAACCTAAAACATTAGACAGTGCATTTAGCGAAGCTTGTGTTTCTTCACCACGATACGTCGTTGGCCAACCGACCAGTACCATCGGCTGACGAATATTATCTTTTAAGGTGATGTACTTATCTTCAGTCAGCACTGCAGGTTGTTTCTCAGCAGCCTTAACTTCAGGGCCTTGAGGGATAGGACCAAAGTACTTGTTAACCCACTCTAGCGTGTCATCAACATCGATATCACCACCGATAGTCAACACCGCATTATTTGGGCCATACCAGCGTAGGAAGAAGGCTTTAAGATCATTCACATCCACACGGTCTAAGTCTTCAACATAACCGATTGGTTGCCACGAATACGGGTGTCCTTCAGGGTAAAGCGCTTCTCCCATTCGTTCCCACATCAAGCCGTAAGGGCGATTTTCGTAGCTTTGAGCTCGCTCGTTCTTAACCGTGCCTCTTTGAACTTCAAATTTCTTCTGAGAAACCGCATCCAACAAGAAGCCCATACGATCCGATTCCAACCACAACATTTTCTCAAGTTGATTAGAAGGAACGGTTTCAAAGTAGTTGGTACGGTCACGGTTGGTGGTGCCGTTTAACGAGCCACCCGCCTCGGTAATGATCTTAAAGTGCTGTTGGTCACCAACGTTCTCAGAACCTTGGAACATCATGTGCTCAAAGAAATGAGCAAAGCCTGACTTACCAATCTGCTCACGTGCAGAACCTACGTGATAAGTAACATCAACATGCACCAGTGGGTCTGAATCATCTGGAGAAAGAATCACGGTCAGGCCATTTTCAAGCTGATATTTCGCATACGGAATCACGACTTTATCTTTAGAAGGCTTAACTTCTTCTAATAAGGTGACACCTTCAGGTAGCGAAGAAAAGAAGGGGGTTGAGCTAGGTACATTGTAAGAACAGCCAGCGATGGCGATAAGAGAAAATGTACCAAGTAAAACCTTTTTCATAGGTTCTCCTTAGAAAAAACCGAAGTAGATAGCAGCAAGTAAGGTGTAGCGAGCGGCTTTGCCAATCGCTATCAAAATAACGCTAGGGATAAATTTCATTCTCAGCCAGCCCGCAGCCAGACACAAAGGATCACCAATGATGGGTAACCAACTAAATAACAGTGTCCAGTAACCATAACGGCTCAGCCAAGCCATAGCCTTATGACCATGCTTTTCAGATTGAGTTCGATTAGGCAACCACAAACCAATCCAATAGTTGGTCAGGCCGCCTAAGGTATTACCAAGTGTCGCTAGCAAAATGATCGATGATGTTGAAAACTGATCCAAGCTCAATGCCGCAACCAGGCTTGCCTCTGAACCGCCGGGCAATAACGTGGCACTCAAGAAGCCACTAATGAAGAGTACCCACAGCGCTGAGTCAGAGAACCACAGCGCTATGTTTTCAAACAGAGAATTAAAAAACTCTAGCACTGCCTATCAACCTTCTTGCATTTTAAGTAGTACCTTGCCTCTGGTATGTCCGGTTTCAACCTGTAGATGAGCTGACTGCGCTTCGTCTAACTGGTAGATCCCTTGAATTTCTGTTTTGAGCAATCCGACACTGACCATGTACAGCATGGTGTCCATTTGCTCTGGGTTTGGCTCAACCAGCATACCTGACGCAGTAAAGCCTAATAATGTTGCTTTTTCACAGATCAATTCAGCAGATAAAGTTGGGACTGTCACGACTCTCGCGCCATCTTTTAGACACTTCAATGCATCGAGAGCGGTGTCGCCACCAACCAAATCAATCAGCACATCAACATCAGATACTCTTTCTGATGCTGGCGCAAACTTATAGTTAATCGCATGAGCGCCTAGCGTTGCTAAGTAATCAAGGTTCGCTTCACTACAAGTTGTATAAACCTCAGCTTTAGCTGCCACTGCGATTTGAACCGCTAGATGACCAACACCGCCTGCGCCCGCTAAGATGAGTACGCGATCGCCCTCTTTCACTTCAGCTTTGTTGAGTGCCTGTGCTGCCGTTTGGCTGGCTAGTGGTAATGCAGCTGCCGCTTCTAGAGTCACTGAATCAGGAACCATGCTTAATGCCGCTTCTGGGACACACACATATTGGCTGTAACCGCCGCCTTGCAATGGGAAGCCAATAAAGCCGGCTACGTTATCACCAACAGTAAAACGCTCTGCCTGTTCGCCTAGCGTGACAATTTGCCCTGAAATATCGTAACCAAGCACCCAAGGAAGGTTATCTTTGTTCTGTGCTGCAGCCCAACCAAGGCCAGCACGGGTTTTGACATCAATCGGATTAATGCCTGAAAAAGAAACTTTAACCACGACCTCCCCGGCTTTAGGCTCAGGAATAGCACTGGTTTGAATACTTAGGTTTTCGACGCCGCCGAATTGAGTAATCGCAATCTGTTTGTTTTCCATTTCCACATTTCCTTGATTGATAAAAGCCCTAGTGAGCAAACACCCTAATTGATAAAAAGAAAGGGATGCGAAAGCATCCCTTTGACTATAAACCATTTAATAAGGCGAAGTTAACCGCTCATTCGTAAATTGACGACCAATTAACGTAACGATACATGACCCAGCAGTCCATTAGCCAACTAGTGCTAATAGAATACCGGCGGCAACCGCACTACCAAGTACACCTGCCACGTTCGGCCCCATCGCATGCATCAACAAGAAATTCTGAGGGTTTGCCTCAAGACCGACCTTGTTTACAACACGAGCTGCCATAGGAACCGCTGATACACCGGCTGCGCCAATCAATGGGTTAATATCTTCTTTAGAGAAGCGATTAAGTAGCTTAGCCATTAATACGCCACCCGCCGTACCTATACTGAACGCCACCGCACCTAAACCTAAAATACCCAGTGTCTCTAAGTTTAAGAACGTATCCGCTTGAAGTTTAGAACCAACACCTAGACCTAGGAAAATAGTCACGACGTTAATCAGTTCGTTTTGAGCTGTTTTTGAAAGACGATCAACCACACCCGCTTCACGCATTAAGTTACCTAAACAGAACATACCCACTAGAGGTGTTGCTGAAGGTAGGAACAGAATCGTCATCAGTAGTACAGCAAGCGGGAAAAGGATCTTCTCAGCTTTACCAACGTGACGTAACTGCGCCATTTTAATCTTACGTTCTTCAGGCGTCGTTAACGCTTTCATGATTGGCGGCTGAATAATAGGAACCAACGCCATGTAGCTATAAGCCGCTACCGCAATGGCACCTAATAAATCAGGAGATAACTTACTCGCCAAGAAGATCGCGGTTGGGCCATCGGCACCACCAATGATCGCAATTGACGAAGCATCAGCCATTGAAAATTCCATTCCTGGAACATAGTTCAGCAAGATCGCACCAAATAGCGTTGCGAAGATACCAAACTGAGCCGCAGCCCCTAGCCATAACGTTTTAGGATTAGCAATCAACGCACCGAAGTCCGTCATTGCACCAACACCCATAAAGATCAGCAGTGGGAAAATACCCGTTTCAATACCAATGTAGTAAACGTAGTAAAGCAAACCACCTGGATCAGTAAACCCAGCATTTGGAATGTTTGCTAATACGGCACCAAAACCAATTGGCAGTAGAAGTAACGGTTCAAATCCTTTACGAATTGCCAAAAACAACAGTAAGCAACCGACCAACATCATACAGATCTGGCCGAACTCAAAGTTAGCAATACCTGTTTCAGACCATAAGGTCATCAATCCTTCCATGGGACTCCCTTACGCTAAGCTTAGTAGTGGAGCGCCTACAGTAACTGCATCGCCTTCTTTAACATTCAACTCTTGAACGATACCACCACGAGCAGCACGAACTTCGGTTTCCATCTTCATCGCTTCCAAGATCAGTAGCACATCACCTTCAGCCACTTCAGCGCCCGGCTGAACGATAACTTTGAAGATGTTGCCCGCTAACGGAGCTGGAACGGCTTCTGCATCAGAAGCCGCAGCTGGTGCTGCTTGAGCCGCTTGTGCTGGTTTCGCTGATGGAGATACCGATGTCAGTTCACCTTGAGGGCCAACTTCAACATCATAAACCTGCCCGTCAACCTTCACGCTGTAGCTTTCAATGCTACCAGAAGCTTGTACCGGAGCTGTCGCAACTGGAGCCGCTGTTTCTAACGTTGGTGCAGGCTCAAATGCTTCAGGGTTACGGCGATTCTTAAGGAACTTAAGACCGACTTGTGGGAAGAGTGCGTATGTAAGGACATCATCGACAGTATCTTCAGCTAAAGAAATGCCATCTGATTTCGCTTTTTCTAAAAGGTCCGTCGTTAACGTATCCATTTCAGGCTTAAGTAAATCAGCAGGACGACACGTGATTGGCTCAGCACCATCTAGCACTTTCGCTTGCAGTTCAGCATCAACCTCAGCAGGAGCTTGACCGTATTCGCCTTTCAGCAAACCCGCAGTCTCTTTAGTTATGCTCTTATAGCGCTCACCAGTTAAGACGTTGATTACCGCTTGAGTACCGACGATTTGAGAAGTCGGTGTTACCAAAGGAATGTAACCCAACTCTTTACGTACGCGCGGGATCTCTTCAAGCACTTCGTCCATACGATCGGCTGCGCCTTGCTCTTTAAGCTGACCTTCCATGTTGGTTAACATGCCGCCAGGAACTTGAGCAATCAAGATGCGAGAATCCACACCTTTTAGCTGACCTTCCCATTTCGCGTACTTTTTACGTACGTCGCGGAAGTAAGCCGCGATAGGTTCGATCTGATCAAGCTTAAGATTGGTGTCGCGCTCTGTGCCTTCTAGCATAGCAACAACCGTTTCGGTTGGCGTATGGCCGTAAGTACAGCTCATAGAAGAGATTGCGGTGTCTAGAATATCAATGCCAGCCTCAACCGCTTTAACGGCTGTAGCGGTTGATAGACCCGTTGTCGCGTGGCTATGCAGCGCTAGAGGTACATCACAAGACGCTTTGATACGAGTGATTAGCTCTTCCGCTTCATAAGGCTTTAATAAACCTGACATATCTTTGATACATAGTGAATGACAGCCTAGGTCTTCCAAGCGCTTAGCGAGATCAACCCATGTATCTGAGTTGTGAACTGGGCTGGTTGTGTAAGACAACGTACCTTGAGCGTGGCCGCCAACATCAATCGTTGCTTTCACTGCCGTTTCAAAGTTACGAACATCATTCATCGCATCAAAAATACGGAATACGTCCATGCCGTTCTTATGGGCACGTTCAACAAACTTTTCAACTACGTCATCCGCGTAGTGACGGTAACCTAATAAATTTTGACCACGCAGTAGCATCTGCATTGGTGTGTTTGGCATCGCTTTTTTTAGCTCACGCAAACGCTCCCACGGATCTTCTCCAAGAAAACGGATACACGAATCAAACGTCGCTCCACCCCAAGTCTCTAAAGACCAGTAACCGACTTTATCCAGTTCTGCCGCAATAGGCAGCATATCTTCGATACGCATACGTGTAGCAAATAGTGACTGGTGCGCGTCACGAAGTACCACATCAGTGATAGCTAGTGGTTTAGACATGCTCATAAACTCCTTTTTAATCCTTTAAATGCTACTTAGCAGTAGACGCACGGTATTGGTGAACCGCGGCCGAAATTGCTGCCACTACCTGTGGACTAACAGCAGAAGGGTTTGATTGTGATTTTTTAATTTTTTTAGGTGCTGCGATCGGTTCAGGTACTTCTTCTGGTACCAGTTTTGACATCAACCGAACGAGGTAAACTAGAATAGTTAGGAAAATAAAGACAACGGACATTCCCGTTATCATTAGAGTTGCTGCATCTCCTAGCAGGCTTCCAATATTAGTCATGTTGCTTCCTTTCTTCGTCATCCTGACATAGGTGCAGGATTTCAGCGAATAGTGATCCCGACCCATGGATTATCTCGATTGGTAAAAGTTTGTCAATTTTGTTTAAGGTTCTGTTACGGATAACGCACACATAAGGTTAATTATTCGCCTATCAGATCACATAAATCTGTCAAATGAGTCATTTTTAGATATTTAAACTGTGACTTAAACGGGGCTTTTCGGAGAAATGATATGAGAAAGGTAGAATAACAAAGAAGCAATCAAGAATTACTTTAAATACAACAAGTTAAAAAAACTTAAATTTAACATTGTTGCAACAAATTTACAGCAGGCATAAAAAAAGCCTCGTAAAAACGAGGCTTTCTCTAATAATGTGGTGCGCCCTGGAGGATTCGAACCTCCGACCGCCTGGTTCGTAGCCAGGTACTCTATCCAGCTGAGCTAAGGGCGCAACGGTTTCGATATTGAGCATAAGCTTGAGATAATAAAGCCAAACTAAACATTCAACATCAGGATTAATGAAAACCCTAAATAGTGGTGCGCCCT